>NZ_JQBX01000039.1 GCF_001437075.1 Pediococcus stilesii | reverse complement strand
TTATATTAGAATATTAAAATGTGCTTCAAACGCCTATATATCAGCATTTATTTTTGCTGTGGGGACATTTGGGGACATAGACAATAGTTCAATAGTCCTATCTTGTTCACGATTTTTTTCTTCCTTTAACATATGGGCATACACTTTTTGAGTTATTGATACATCAGCATGCCCTAATCTTGCTGATACGTAATTGATCGATACACCTTTGTACAGGAGATAAGAAGCATGAGAATGACGTAACCCGTGTACCGTAACTTTTGGAATATCTAACTTCTTCAATAACTTTCTAAGATGAGCAGCGACTGTTGCACCAGTCACAACAAACATTCGTTGATTGGGTTCTTTTTTATAGAACTTTAAAACTTGAATCAATTGATCGGTTACTTTGATTGTGCGATAAGAGTGTTTACTTTTTGGGGGTGTTACTTTACCAGCAATATGTGAATATGATTTATCGATTTTGATAGTGTCAAAATATTCGGAAAAATCCTTACCAGTTAATGCCAATATTTCACCAATCCTTAATCCGGTTTCAAGTCCGATCAATATGATGGCATAACTGGATTCTTTCTGATAAATGGTATAAAGATATCGCTGCAATATTTCAAAATTAGTTGCTGATAAAACATTAGGCGTCTTTTCAACTTTTAGGCCATGCGGTTTTAGCCTTGAATAAATATCTTTAGTAATATATTGATCGTACTTCGCATCAGAAAGGGATGCTTTAATTCTTGAAACAATTTCAACCAATGTGGACTGTTGAATCTTTCCACCTAGTTTGTCCAATCTATTTTGCAAACTAGTATAAGATAGATCACCAAGGGTTAGGCCGTTAAATTCTTCTTTTATGATTTTATGGATATAGATATACGATTTATAAGTTGATTGTCGAACGTCATTTTTCTTATGGGTTTCCATCCACATTTTGAAATAATCAGCAAACGTCATTCTAGACGATATAATGCTCTTATCCTGCAACTTGTCAGCTTCCATCAAGATAGCCCAATCAGTAGCAGCTTTCTTTGTGTCGAACGTTTTAGACACCTTACGTCGCACACCGTCTTGCATGACGGATACGACAACTCTAGTTCTTTTACCTCGTTTTTCAAATGATGCCATAATGGCAAACCTCCGTTCTCTTTTCGGAAGTAGCCTCTCGTGCTAAAATAGACAATATTAAAGAGGCCACTTAATGTGGTTATTCTGGTTAAGTCACATCCTAAACTTTGGTCAGTGGGGGATGTGGCTTTTTTATTTTGTGGTTATTACATATATTGTAGTAACCACTATTCCCACATACAGAGTCGAACTGCATTAAATCACCGGAGTGGGAGATGATTCCTTAATTGTTAAATATTCATATGGTATAATCTCAACTAGGAGGGAAAGTCTATGCTAAAAAAAATATATTCTGATGTAATTAATATTCAAAAAAAAGTTAACCAAAATCAGAAGAAAATTGATTTGAAACATAAAAAAGCTAGTGCTTCTCACACTAAACAAGTAAATAGAGTGAAAAAAGAATTTGATAAAATTTGATTATTCAAAATAAATGGCGATTGGTTTAACTACCAAGTCGTCTTTTTTTATTAGGTCGATTAAACTTAAAAACGAATCTACTAGAGCTGAATTTAGATAGGCCACAGTATTTAAAGTTGGGGAAATGCTATCGCTTAAAACATTCATATTTCTCTTGCCGTTTAGAGCGATTGAATCGACTATACCGAACAATGTTATTTTGCGTGATGTACCAAAAAATGTACTAAGTTGGCCAAGGTTTGATCTAATATTATTATTTTCTAAAATTGCGGTAGCGTTATTTCCAACTTTAAGAATTGTTGTTTCAGGGAGTAAGTTTTCTAATAAACTACCTATTGCAATTAAATTTTTTAGCCCATTTCCAACTCCATTCTTTTTTGATGCCATATGCTTTCCAATATCATCAATCTTTTTGGGACTAATATGTGCGAGTAATGAGGGAGAAAATATGTCAAATTCACCAGTTATTTTTATTAGATCACCTTCAGAAGGCTTTTCTGGGAATAAATTATCATGCTCTGCCTTATCTAATAATCTTTGTAACTGATAATCTTTAAAATAAATGTTAATAGATTCGTTTACAGCTTCTGTTTGGGTTTCTGAATTTTTCAGTTCGGAGTTGACGCCAAACTTTATTCCAAAAGATGCGCCAATTTGCCCATTAGTTTTATTTTCTTCGGAAGTTGCTTCTCCTGAAGATGTACTTGATTGTTTTGAATCAATAAGTCCTTGATCTAATTGTGACAAATATGAGTTTAATTCGATAGAATCTAAATAGATTATTTCTTTATAATTTAAATTATGCATACTTTTCCTCCTTTTAAATTCCCACGAGCGGAATCGAACCG
>NZ_JQBX01000038.1 GCF_001437075.1 Pediococcus stilesii | reverse complement strand
TATACTACGGGAGTTGAGGGCGTGTTAGTACATGAATTAGATGACAAGGTAACCATTAAGAAAGTTAGAACATTTTTTGAAAAAGACTTCCCTAAATTATTGAATATGGCTCATATTTCGTATTTAGATGTTAAATCACCAACGTTAAGTAATGTACCTAAAGCATCCACTAATGAAAATAACATGGATAATAAAATGAATTGGCATAATTATGCGATTGATATTTTAAATAAAGTTGTTAAAGCTTTTGATGGAGTGAGTGAGAAAAAGCGAAGGTTCATTGAAGCACGCTACTTTAATCATTTAACGTGGTATGAAATCACCGACTTAACTGGTTATAGTAGGACTCAAGGCTCAAAAATATTAAATGACGCTTTGATTGAATTTGCGTGGGCATTTGCTGATACGGAAGATTTGAGGGTGTTTAAATGAACCAGTAACAAACGATAGCCCCGCCCTATGAATGTGTGTGAAAGAGCGCAACGCAATAGTGCTCTCTCAAAATTTGCCAATTTTGAAATTTTTAGGGTAGGGGGGGTGTAATGAATAAGGCTTAATTTATAGCAGTTTGATTAAGTGGAGGGGTTTAAAGGTACGCATGTTTTAGAATAATATTTGTATAATTTGCTAAGGTTATATTTTTGATAGAGTATAGTAAACCTTAAATAAAAGACTGGGTGACATTGTAGTATACCCCCCTATCCGAATAAAATTTAATATAAACGGGAAAAGAACGGCGTTACTCGCTTTTGTATAACAAATTCGTTTTTGAAATATTTTAAGTAAACTATGTAGATTTGAACATATGAGTAGATCGGCTCAATTTTGAGTGGATCTTTTTTATATGTCATGGACAATCAGACGGATTGGCGGATGGGGAATCAAAAGACTCATGGAATATCAAAAAGAGGATATAGGAGGAACTAGGTTTACAGAAGTTGCGACTAAAAATGAATTAGTGTAAACCGTTGAAACAGTTGTTATATCAACCGTTATGAAGGCTTAGTTTACACTACTACTACTTTACTAGAGAATCTTTAGTAGTAGTAGGTATATAGCACAGAGAACAAAAAGTTTAAAACAAGTGTAAACCTGTAAACCTTAGCCTAAATCCTTATGGGAGTAAGGATTATAACGATTTTACTAGTGTAAACCAACTGTAAACTTTTAACAATTATGACACCAGAACATAAAATTCAGAACGATATTCGAGCAGCAGTGTCCAAAGCGGATATATAAATGTTAGGTGAAATAGAGTTAGTGAATATATTAATTCTGCCAAAAATGGCAGAAAGGTTAAATCGGGCGATTCCATAACTGAACCGCAAATGTACCGTTTAGCAATTAAGGAAAGTAATATAAAACAGTGGAATGTTTTGAGTGACGGGCATATATCATTTATTTTTTAGGTCGTTTAGAACGACTTAGAAGCGAATATAAATAGTGGCCTGAAAACCTGTCCTTTATATATCAAGAACATGTTTACAAAACTACACAAAATTGGACAATTTAAGACTTTTAATTTATAGCTTAATTACTTATGTATCAACGTTTGTAGCCAATAACGGCGCTACTGGTTGTAAACCCTTGTCCACCTACATAAAAACCTAATAAAACCTAATATAAAAAAGCCTTTGATATCCTTCTGAGGGATAACGAATTCATACGAGATTAATTAATTTAATAATAAACCGTAAAAAATCGAAAGATTAGGCACTTTTTTAAAGTATAAGAGATAAGACTTAAACACTGGTACATAGGTAGTGACAAGGTATAGAGGCGGTGTGAAGAGACTTAATTAATTTCAATGTTAAAAAGGGAAGAACGAATCGTTACCCCCGGGGTACAAAATGTATCTGAATATTTTGAAAATGAGAACCGGTGGGAGTGGTCGACTAAGCAAAAAGTTGGCTATCGTTTTGAACGATAGGGGGGTAATACTGATAAACGTTGCTGTATAAGTAAACAAGCATTAAATAATACTATCCTAAACCGTCCCAAATGATACCCCAAACAAGCCTTAAATTAATTTAAACAACATAATAATCGCTTCTAGGTCATTCAGAACGACTTAGAAATTTTAGAAGAGTATTACAAAAGCGTTATTAATGTGGAATGCTTTATAATTACAAAAAATCAGAGTTTTAGGCTCCTTTTTTAAGTGAAATAATGATGATGTGATCGTTGATATGTAGGTGGTTATAAAGATTGTAAATAGTGTGAAGAACTCCAATTATTCAATTGAATATTGTGCCAAAAGTTACCAAATAATTAAGGCGATTTATTCTAAGCGTATATCAAGCTCAATGGACATATCAAAAGGGATGCGAGTGTAATTATCCAAGAAGCAACTTGGCATCCCCGAATCAGGCTTATTTTAGGGCAAATACGACATCTAAAACAGGAATTACATAGTAAAACTACAATTTGGCTCCCCCTTGACCAAAATAAAAGACCAACCATCTAACTAAAGATAATTGGTCTACGTGCGTCTCCACAAGCTTCGTTTGATATTCATTGCTTAAATCACTCCAGTTTTTGGCTTCCCTTTTGGCTTCCCCTTGATGATATTATATGAGTTTTCTTGATGTTTGATATTTTTCTGAATGTACAAAAAAATCAGTATTTACGGCGTTCGCAGCGTAATTACTGATTAGTGTGTCGTGTTTT
>NZ_JQBX01000037.1 GCF_001437075.1 Pediococcus stilesii | reverse complement strand
TTTTGTTCTTTGAAAACTGAATAATATCTATAATTTTCTAATTTTAATTGTTAATCATAATTAAACCGAGAGAAAACCGCGTAATTTAAAGAGTTATAAAACAAGATTAGTTCTAATATTAATCGCTAAACTCAATTAATCACTTTACCGTAGGTAAAGATAGGTTAAGTTAGGAAGGGCGCATGGTGAATGCCTTGGTACTAGGAGCCGATGAAGGACGGGACTAACACCGATATGCCTCGGGGAGCTGTAAGTAAGCTTTGATCCGGGGATTTCCGAATGGGGCAACCCAATAGTTTTAATCGACTATTATCCGTAGCTGAATTCATAGGCTATGTGAAGGTAAACGTGGGGAACTGAAACATCTCAGTACCCATAGGAACAGAAAGAAAATTCGATTCCCTGAGTAGCGGCGAGCGAAACGGGAACAGCCCAAACCAAGAAGCTTGCTTCTTGGGGTTGTAGGACTGAACATTTGAGTTACCAAAGAGTTTGATAGCTGAATGACCTGGGAAGGTCAGCCAGAGTGGGTGATAGCCCCGTAAGTTAAATCAAACTCCCTCAGTTCAGGATCCTGAGTACGGCGGAGCACGTGAAATTCCGTCGGAATCCGGGAGGACCATCTCCCAAGGCTAAATACTACCTAGTGACCGATAGTGAACCAGTACCGTGAGGGAAAGGTGAAAAGCACCCCGGAAGGGGAGTGAAACAGTTCTTGAAACCATGTGCCTACAAAAAGTCAGAGCCCGTTAATGGGTGATGGCGTGCCTTTTGTAGAATGAACCGGCGAGTTACGTTCGTATGCCAGGTTAAGTTGAAGAGACGGAGCCGAAGCGAAAGCGAGTCTGAAGAGGGCGACTTAAGTATGCGGATGTAGACCCGAAACCAAGTGACCTACCCATGTCCAGGTTGAAGGTGCGGTAAAACGCACTGGAGGACCGAACTCGTGTACGTTGAAAAGTGCTGAGATGAGGTGTGGGTAGCGGTGAAATTCCAAACGAACTTGGAGATAGCTGGTTCTCTCCGAAATAGCTTTAGGGCTAGCCTCGGAATTAGGATCGTGGAGGTAGAGCCACTGTTTGGACTAGGGGCCCGTCATGGGTTACCGAATTCAGATAAACTCCGAATGCCATCGATTTATGTCCGGGAGTCAGACGGTGAGTGATAAGATCCATCGTCGAAAGGGGAACAGCCCAGACCACCAGTTAAGGTCCCTAAATATATGTTAAGTGGAAAAGGATGTGGAGTTGCATAGACAACTAGGATGTTGGCTCAGAAGCAGCCACCATTTAAAGAGTGCGTAATAGCTCACTAGTCGAGTGATCCTGCGCCGAAAATGTACCGGGGCTTAAACATATTACCGAGACTGTGGATGCCACCATTAGGTGGCGTGATAGGAGAGCGTTCTAAGGGCGATGAAGGCAGACCGTGAGGACTGTTGGAGCGCTTAGAAGTGAGAATGCCGGTATGAGTAGCGAAAGATAGGTGAGAATCCTATCCACCGTATGACTAAGGTTTCCTGGGGAAGGCTCGTCCTCCCAGGGTTAGTCGGGACCTAAGCCGAGGCCGAGAGGCGTAGGCGATGGATAACAGGTTGATATTCCTGTACTAGTTAAACTTGTTTGAACAATGGAGGGACGCAGTAGGCTAAGGAAAGCACCCAGCTGGAAACGGGTGTCCAAGCAGTAAGTCTGAAGAAGAGTCAAATGCTTTTCTTCTTAAGGACAAGCTGTGATGGGGAGTGAAATTTAAGTAACGAAGTTCCTGACGTCACACTGCCGAGAAAAGCTTCTAGTTAGAGTTTAGCTACCCGTACCGCAAACCGACACAGGTAGTCGAGGAGAGTATCCTAAGGTGAGCGAGAGAACTCTCGTTAAGGAACTCGGCAAAATGACCCCGTAACTTCGGGAGAAGGGGTGCTGATCGCAAGATCAGCCGCAGTGAAAAGGCCCAGGCGACTGTTTATCAAAAACACAGGTTTCTGCAAAATCGTAAGATGACGTATAGGGGCTGACGCCTGCCCGGTGCTGGAAGGTTAAGGGAATGAGTTAGCGTAAGCGAAGCTCTGAACTGAAGCCCCAGTAAACGGCGGCCGTAACTATAACGGTCCTAAGGTAGCGAAATTCCTTGTCGGGTAAGTTCCGACCCGCACGAAAGGCGTAACGATCTGGGCACTGTCTCAACGAGAGACTCGGTGAAATTATAATACCCGTGAAGATGCGGGTTACCCGCGACAGGACGGAAAGACCCCATGGAGCTTTACTGTAACTTGATATTGAGTGTTTGTACAGCTTGTACAGGATAGGTAGGAGCCGTAGAATCCGGAACGCTAGTTTCGGAGGAGGCAATGGTGGGATACTACCCTCGTTGTATGAACCCTCTAACCCGCGCCACTAAGCGTGGCGGGAGACAGTGTCTGGTGGGCAGTTTGACTGGGGCGGTCGCCTCCTAAAGAGTAACGGAGGCGCCCAAAGGTTCCCTCAGAATGGTTGGAAATCATTCGTAGAGTGTAAAGGCAGAAGGGAGCTTGACTGCGAGACAGACAGGTCGAGCAGGGACGAAAGTCGGGCTTAGTGATCCGGTGGTACCGTATGGAAGGGCCATCGCTCAACGGATAAAAGCTACCCTGGGGATAACAGGCTTATCTCCCCCAAGAGTTCACATCGACGGGGAGGTTTGGCACCTCGATGTCGGCTCATCGCATCCTGGGGCTGTAGTCGGTCCCAAGGGTTGGGCTGTTCGCCCATTAAAGCGGTACGCGAGCTGGGTTCAGAACGTCGTGAGACAGTTCGGTCCCTATCCGTCGCGGGCGTAGGAAATTTGAGAGGCGCTGTCCTTAGTACGAGAGGACCGGGATGGACACACCGCTGGTGTACCAGTTGTTCCGCCAGGAGCATCGCTGGGTAGCTATGTGTGGATGAGATAAACGCTGAAAGCATCTAAGTGTGAAACTCACCTCAAGATTAGATTTCCCATTGCCTTCGGGCAAGTAAGACCCCTGAAAGATGATCAGGTAGATAGGCTAGAAGTGGAAGTGTAGTGATACATGGAGCGGACTAGTACTAATCGGTCGAGGACTTAACCAAGTAG
>NZ_JQBX01000036.1 GCF_001437075.1 Pediococcus stilesii | reverse complement strand
GACTTCGCTACCCTTCCATATATAAACATTGAATATCAAAAGCTATCCAAGGTCTAATACCAATAACCGCTGTGTCCACTCGGTGAAAAAATCATCCGTGCTCCACTCATTAATTCGATTATTATGATATCCGACTGAATTATTATAATATATTCCACCAGACTTTGCAAGGGGTTTAAAGTGATGATGCAAATGTCCAGAAATAACTACCTGCGGTTGATATTGATCAAGTAGTTTTTCCATTCGTTTACTTCCCATCATACCATTTGCCATATTCCAAAAACGGCCATCATTCGTGTAATGAATATAACTTTGACTGACGGCAAAATGTGTCATGAACACGACATTTTTTCCTTTTGCATTCTTAAACAACGCTTCGGTCTGTTTCAGCACATTATCCATTCTTTCAATATCAGATACCGGCTGATCTATTCCAGTGTCAATCCAAAACGATTTCTTCCAGCGCCAAAATTGATCATTGGTTTTATCGACGTTATCGGCGAATGTATAGTCATACCATCCATTGTTGCCCACAATACGCCAATTTGTATCTGGAACATCATAGAATTTATTATGCAAATAATTGGAATTTATATCAGTTTCAAGCCCCTCATAACTTATATCATTTAGCATGTCATGATTTCCTGCAATGAAAAAAACTTTAATTTGAGGAGCCACTAGTTTTTGAAGTGTTTCGACATAATCTAATGTACGATTAAATTTATTAAATAAATCCCCCGCGATTAAATAAACGTCAATTTTATTTTCTAAAAGAAATTTTGCCTGTTGTTTAACCATTTGATTTTCGTCAATCTTGTTAACATCAAAGTGATTATCACTTGTCGCAGCTATTCTCAAACTACTCACCTCTTTCATAAATTGAATAAACTAACTCATTTTTTGCGTATGTTTCTATCAATCGTACTGGAACGGTACTACCAAGGTGGTCGAATAAGCGGATCCCTTCCCCTAGAAAGATTGGCATCGTTGTTAAAATGTATTGATCAATCAAATTATTCTTCACCAATGGATCAATCAATCGTTGTCCGCCGACAATCCAGATATCTCTTCCACTCTTATTTTTTAAAGATTTAATCAATTCTATCGGTGACTCATCAACGAAATTCACTTCACTAAGATCTTTCCTTTTCTGCGAAGTAACTACATACGTCATTTTATCTTCGTAAATATACCTCTCCGGAAAGAGTTCGTTCACAACCTGATCATAAGTTTTTCTGCCTAAAACAACCGTATCGATTTGACTATACATTTTCGTATAACTATCATCTCGCTCTGAGCCATGTACATTTTCATCGAGCCATTTGACACCCCCATTGGCATCGGCAATATAACCATCAATACTTGTTGCAATAAATAGGATAATTTTTCGACTCATGCCACTCCTCCGAATCACCGTAATAAAAAAGATGAACTAAGCATACCTCAGTTCATCTTATAAATTCAAATATTTAGTTGTTAGATTATTTAATTCCTTGCATTTTCTTACTAATCCAAGGTGCCATTGCGAAGAGCGCGATTGCAAAAACAATCGTTACTATTCCAATCCAGATAAAGTATGCTACTTCATGTCCCGGATATAACTTAACAATTTGTGCGTTAACAGCTTGTCCCGCTGCGTCCGCCAGGAACCACATACTCATCATCTGCGATGCAAAAGCGGTTGGAGCCAATTTCGTTGTAACTGAGAGTCCAATTGGAGAAATCAGCATTTCACCAACTTCCACAATTGCCCAACTACCAACCAACCAAAGTGCGTTCACCTTACCATCAGTACCAAACATCATTCCTGGTAAAGCAATAAATAAGTACGATAAACCAGTAAAGATTAATCCATAAACGAACTTCTTAGGTGAAGATGGTTGCTTCTTACCCAACTTAGTCCACAACCACGCAAACAATGGTGTGTATAACATAATGAAGAACGGGTTAAGTGATTGGAAGTTAGCAGCCGTAATATGGAACCAGCCATAGCTTAATTGTGTCCGATCAGCGGCGAATAATGCTAAAACAACTGATCCTTGTTCTTCGATTGCCCAAAAAATAGTTGCGGCAATAAATAGCGGTACATATGCCCACAAACGTGAACGTTCTGTCTTTGAAACCTTACTACTTGTAAACATAATAATGAAGTAAACAATTGGTGTAATAATTGCGAACACACTAATTAATAGAACAACGTTATCAACATTCAGAGCGTTTGCAAAATACATTACAATTAAAATTAAGGCTAAAACAATAACTCCAACTAAAGTACGAAGTCCAAACTTTTTAACTTCTTCAGGTTGAATTGGATCTGATGGGTATAAGCTATCTTTATTAAGGTACTTTTTACCGCCTAAATAATATTGAATTAATCCAAAGAACATTCCAATTGCGGCAAGTGAGAATCCGGCATGAAAGTTAATTTGAAAGCCAACCCATGAAACGATAAGTGGAGCAAGCAATGCACCTAAGTTAATACCAAATACGAAAATACTGAATCCAGCATCTCGCCTAGTATCTTCAACAGAATATAGAGAACCAACCATTTCGGAAACGTTTGGTTTCAGCATTCCTGTACCTGCAACGATTAATCCAATCGAAATTAATAACGCCGCACTCCCAAAAGGAAGCGAGAGAGCGATATGACCAAACATAATCAGAACACCACCGTAAAATACGGTTTTCCGACTACCTAAGATTCGATCACTAATAAATCCACCCACGACACTGGCTAAGTAAACCAATGATCCATAAATTGCCATAACAGATGCAGCGGTAGCCTGACTATATCCTAGACCACCCTTAGTCACCGCGTAGTACATGTAGTAAATTAATATAGCACGCATTCCATAGTAACTAAAACGTTCCCACATTTCTGTAAAGAACAACGTCGATAAACCACGAGGTTGACCAAGAAATGCTGTATCTTTATCTTGCGTATTCAATTTTATTTTTCCTCCATAACCTTCGTCTTTACCAAGACTGTATATGAAAAAACACGCCTTAACTTAACATTAAGGCGCATTCCAAAATGCCGGCTAGGTGAGTCGAACACCTGACCTACGGTTTACGATACCGTCGCTCTACCAACTGAGCTAAGCCGGCATATAGCACAAAAGGATGCTAACATGCAGTTAACATCCATACAGCCTGACTCCGGCAGGCGGACTCGAACCGT
>NZ_JQBX01000035.1 GCF_001437075.1 Pediococcus stilesii | reverse complement strand
CAACACAGCCGACGCAGCCGACGCAGCCAACACAGCCGACGCAACCAACGCAGCCGACGCAACTAAAGATAACTAAATTTAAGTTTGATAATAATTGGAGCCAAAAAGAATCATCAAACCATTCTGAATCAAAAAAACAAGTATCCAAAAATATTGAACATTCTAAACGTAAAAAAACTTTGCCACAAACTGATGAAAAGTCGAAAAATTCTATTTCAATTCTTGGTATTCTATCATTAGTTTTAAGCTTTTTTATGGGTTGGGGATTTTTCAATAAAAATAGACAAAATTGATACTATTCATAGTAAAAAAGCTTGCAAATAGGAGGTACCAATAATGCATTATTTTGTAACTTCTAGGATTGATAGCTTAACCTCAGCCATTGAATTAGCTGAAATCAAACGATTAAATATTTTTAAATCATTGAATATTTCAGCTAAAATTCTTACTCTTGAATATTCTCGCTATCAACAGATAATATGGAAAGACTTGAATATCGATGGTGCGGTCCTTAATCCTATAGCTTACTTACAAAAATTATGTCTTAAAAAACTTGACAAGAATGATGTGATCAAAAAAATATTAAGTGATGACAAACTAACTATTAAAGAAAATGAAGGATTTATTGACCAAAAAATTCGAATTAAAATCGTAGAATACAAAAATGAAATTGATTATGTAACTTATTTTGATCGTTGGGGGTTTACAGACCGCCGAGACTTCTATGTCAGTAATCGCTTAAGTTATACTGAATATTTTGATGATGGAGGTAAGCTAGTTACCCGAACTTATTATAATTGTAAGGAAATTCCATTTCTGATTTACCACTATCGTGGTGGTGCAGGTAACGTTCCAGTTTTGACCTTAATTCAACTAAATCATCTGGATCATTGGTATCAATTTGACCAAGAAGTAGACTTTAGAGCTTACTTCTTAGATTATTTATCCCAAAAGGATCCAGACATAGTTTTTTATTCAGATCGAGAAGACTATGCACTTGAACCTTTTGAACTAATGAAACTACCAGCAAAACGATACGTTATTTTACATTCAGCATTTACCGAAAACTCACAAGCACATGGAAAACCTTTTCCATATATAAAAAAAATGTTCACTTTAGGTAAGAAAATTGATGGGGTAATATGCTCAACCCAACAAGAAACCTTGGATCTTCAGAAGCGACCTGAAATGAAGGTTCCTTGTTATACGATTCCAGTTAGTTATTTAGAGAATGAATTATTGATGCAAGAAAATTCGTTTCAAAACAGGATCCCAGGACAACTAATTGCAGTAGCACGACTAACCTCTGTTAAGCAACTGGACCACTTAATTAATGCTGTGGTTCTAGTTCACCAAAAAATACCTTTTGTAGATTTAAAGATTTATGGATACAATGATAATTGGCAAAATTATGAAACATCCACTAGACTGCATAAACTGGTTAAAGATTGTAATGCTAATAAATACATTCATTTCTGTGGTTATCGAGCAAATCTATCAACCATATACCAGACAGCAGATATTGAAATTTTAACAAGTGCCTACGAAGGATTTTCAATGGCCGTTTTAGAAGCACTAGGATATGGTTGCCCCGTAGTTAGTTACGATATTAATTACGGGCCTAAGGAACTTATTAAAAATAACAAAACAGGAAACCTCATTCCAGCTGGAGACGCTTGGTCATTACAAAAGACATTACTCCATCTACTAAGTAATCGTGATACATTGAAATACTATGGACTTAATACAAAACAAACACTGTCAGATTATTCAAGAACTAATGTAACAAAAAAATGGTTGGGTTTTATTAATGGAATTAACTCACAATAATTAAAATAAAAAATTGCTAATTTTCATGAAATTTAGACGAAAAAGCACGTTTTTGTACCTGTACAATATTTGGTGTGATAGAAGAAATTCTATTGCACCATTTTTATTTTGGACAAAACAAAAAGGACATCGTCTTTTTTGCTACAATGAATTCACCACAAAAACATTGAAAAGAGTAAAAATGATGTATGATGTTTGAAAATTTTTTTGTAGACTTCAATTAAATCATGATTAGTTACTTATAAGCTTGTACTTTCAGCATTCTTCAATCACGGGAACTTTAACTTCATACCTGGTAATAGATTGTTTAAAGCAAATACATTTAGAAAAGGTGTGTTGGGATTATTTTCATAACGTTGAATACTTGAAATAGTTCTTTTCTTTCTAGTGCAAAAAATTTTCTAAAAGTTCTCTAGTGTAGTAAGCTTGAATTATCTTTAATATAGAAGGTGCTTACTATGACAATCAATAACGATCACTATAGTGAAGAAAAATTATTAAAAAATTTCTTTCCTGACATTATTAATAACCCTATGGAGCTGGAACAAAAGTTAACAAAAGTCTATGAAATTGAGCATTCTTTACAAACGCTGATGACTCTATGTGGTCAACAAGATGGTATTCCCGACTTAAACGAAACTCCTTTTCGAGTTATTAAGGCCTTCTTAGAATATACAGTTGGCTACCGTGAAAATCCCACAGAACACTTAGAAAAAACTTTTGATATTAGTCAAAATGACCCAATTATTGTAAAAGATATTGAGTTTTATTCAATGTGCGAGCATCACTTTGCTCCCTTTTTTGGGGTAGCACATGTTTCCTATATTCCTGACAAAAAGGTAACGGGTTTATCAAAAATTGCCCGTGTTGTTGAAGGTTATGCTCGCCGTTTTCAAGTACAAGAAAGGTTGACCAATCAAATTGCCGATGCCGTCCAATCTGTATTAAAACCAAAAGGCGTTATCGTTGCTATAGAGGCCAAACACTTATGTGTTTCTAGTCGTGGCGTTAAAAAGGAAGAGGCTAAAACTTTCACCGTTGTCAGTCACGGCGTCTATTCTGATAATCCACAATTACGTTCTGAATTTATGATGGCCATCAAGTGAGGTGTTTACCATGAAAATAGATAAGGTTGTCTTAATCACGGGAGGCTCCCAAGGAATTGGTGCGCAGACGGCGCGAACACTTGCCAAAGCAGGATACCAACTGGCATTAAATTATCGCCACAACGAAGAAAAGGCGCTTACATTAAAACAAGAATTAACTATGACTTATCAGATCAAAGTTCAGCTCTATCAAGGTGATATCAGTTCAGAAAATGACGTTAAAAGAATTGTAACTGGTATTAAAGAAGATTTTGGCCGTTTAGATATTCTTATATTGAACGCCGGTCCCTTTATCCATGAAGAAATTAAGATAAAGGATTACACTGTATCACAATGGCATAATATGATTGCCACTAATTTGAACAGTTTCTTTTACCTTGTTAAGGAGTTCTTACCAAGAATGGAACAACAAAACTGGGGTCGGATTATTACCTTTGGCTATGATCAAATTGAGAACATCTCCGGCTGGCCACTAAGAGGTGCCTACGCCGCTGCTAAAACAGGTGTCGCTGCTGCCATGCGAAGTTTAGCTACAGAGGAGAAGTCCTACAATATCACGGTGAATATGGTTTGTCCAGGCGATATCAAAGCCAACGAAAAAGAGGCTACAATTAAAACAGCTCGTCAACAAACCTCGGATACTGAAAAAAGAAAAGCAACTGGTGAAGATATTGCACGTGTTGTTACTTTCTTATGTTCCGTTGATTCAGACTACCTTACAGGCAATATCATTAACCTCTCTGGCGGTGAGAATATCATTGCGCGAAAGCAATTTAAATAATAGTCATTAATTATGGCTAACTGATTCTAACACCATTGAATATTTGGATTCTACAATATCTGTTGTTGGTAATAGACTTTGTCTATTATCAATGACAGATTTTTTGGTTATTATTAAAGAAAACAAAAAAACGGATATTCCCATCCGTTCCTCAAGTCAACCACTACGAAGATTTTTAGAAAGAAGGAGATATCCTTATGATTAATAATACTGCTAAGTCATTACTAGGTATAGAAGATAAACACATTAAAATTGACGATGAAGCTGAAATTGTCGATGGTGTCATTAGATTAACTGGCATTTTAGACTATTAGCCGGAGACTTGTCATCATTGTGGGGTTATCAATGAAGGACAAATTATTAATTATGGTTGGC
>NZ_JQBX01000034.1 GCF_001437075.1 Pediococcus stilesii | reverse complement strand
ATCGGTCGAGGACTTAACCAAGTAGAAGTGGTTGAAACTCGGAAGAAAGAATAGATATTATTCAGTTTTGAGAGAACAAAAGTTTTCTCAAGTGATAACGCAAGTTAGCACAGAGTGTGGTGACGATAGTGAGAAGGATATACCTGTTCCCATGTCGAACACAGAAGTCAAGCTTCTTAACGCCAAGAGTAGTTGGGGGATCGCCCCCTGCGAGGGTAGGACGTTGCCATGCAAGTTAAGGGTCTTCCGAATGGAAGGCTCTTTTTTTGTGGAAAAATTTCTTTTAAGACGAACCATCTCAAATAGTGATCAAAAAAAGACCGATCAACGGTCTTTTTTTCGAGATTACTGGACCAGTAGTGAAGCAAGAGTGTTAGAAAATGGGTCGGTTGTTTTGCTAGCATACTCCTGAATAGTGTTAACTAGGTTCCCTAATTGGGACTCCCAATATGAGATTACATAATCGTAAGTTTTAATACTGCCTTTAGGCATTGTGGTGATACATTGATTAACAAAATCATGGGCTTTAAGTCCGCTACGTTTAAAAGCATCATATTGATTTTCATTTAGTTAAATCAATGGTCTGGTTACGTAACTCAATAATTGAATTATAAACGAAAAAATTGGAACTAATAATAAGTTTTAAACTGAAAACTGGGTTAAAGTATGACTAACCACTTTTAGATAAAATAATTCAACCAAAAATTAATCAAAAAATTAATTTCCCATTTAAGCCTATATAATAGGAAGAAATTATTCAAAAATATAAAATTATCCGGTTTAATTCAACAAAGCATTCTACGAATTGCAGGATTATTGTAAAATAAATTATGAAACCGTTTACGGAATATTTGGTCTGGAGGATGGCAATATGGATAAGGAAGCAATTTCAGCGAAATTCAATCAAATTTTTAATACGGAAGCAGAAGAAGTCTATTTCTCTCCCGGTCGAATTAATTTGATTGGGGAACATACCGACTATAATGGGGGACACGTCTTCCCTTGTGCGATTAGCTTGGGAACTTACGGAGGGTATCGCAATCGGGAAGATTCGGTAGTTAAAATGTTTTCCGGCAATTTGGCTGATACGGGTGTAATTGAATTTGATGTTAATGATTTAGATTTTGACAAAAAATATCAATGGAGCAACTATTTGCGCGGAATGATGCTGGAGTTACGAAAATTAACCCAGGATTATGAGCACGGCTTTGAGCTGTATCTGGAGGGGGATTTACCAGATGGAGCGGGCCTATCATCGTCGGCATCCATTGAAATGCTGATGGGAACGATATTGAACGAACAATTTGAGTTGCATATTGATCCAATTGAGATTGTGAAGGCCGGGCAACGAGTTGAAAATAATTACATTGGGGTTAATTCCGGAATCATGGATCAATTTGCGGTCGAAATGGGAAAGCGAAATGAAGCAACCTTCCTCGACACAAATACGATGGAATACGATTATTCACCATTGGATCTCGGAAAACATATTATTTTAATCATGAATACCAATAAGCCGCACGAACTTGTCAATTCGGAATACAACACGCGGCGTTCCGAGTGTGAGCAAGCGCTGTCGTTACTACAGACTAAGCTTAACATTAAGGCACTTGGCGAACTTTCCAACGATGCCTTTGACCAGTATACGTACTTGATTCATGATGAAACGCTCATCAAACGGGTGCGCCATGCGGTATTCGAAAATCAACGGACAATCGCAGCGAAAGCGGCACTCAACAAAGGCGATCTCAATCTTTTCGGTCGGCTCGTTAGTGCTTCACATATTTCACTGCAATATGACTATGAAGTAAGTGCTCCTGAACTGGATCTGCTGGTTAATGAAGCATGGAAACACGACGGCGTCCTTGGAGCACGGATGATTGGCGGCGGATTTGGTGGATGTGCAATTGCGCTAGTTGAAAAAGACCAGGTCGATGATTTGATTGAGACACTGGGTGCCAAATACCAAGAAAAAATCGGTTACGCGGCCGACTTTTATGAAGCTGAAATTGTCGATGGACCCCATCAAATTTAAAAGTGAGAGGTAATAGAGAACTGATGAGTAGTAATGCAATCCAAGCCCTATTAGAACTAGGGCATAAAACAAGAGCAGTTCAAACGGGGGACGAGCGGTATGTGACAAATCGGGTGCTGGCCTTGATTGGCGATCAGGCCGATTCACCCGATACGCCCGTTCAAGCAAGCACGATTATTGAACAATTAACACAGGTCGCAATTCGAAACCAAAAAATCGACAATACAATTACCGACCGTGAAATTTTGGCGGGCCAGTTGATGGATCTAATTACGCCGCGGCCAAGTTCAATTAATCAGCGCTTTAATCGAATTAATGAAGAAAATGGCAGTCGAGCAGCAACCGACTACTTTTATGAATTGTGTCGGCTAGATAATGATATTCAGACCGCCGCAATCGCTAAAAATATCGAGTATACGGCGGCGGGTCTGGAAGTGACGATTAACCTTTCTAAACCGGAAAAAGATCCGAAAGCGATTGCTCAGGCGGCTAAGACGGCTTCGGCCACGTATCCTCAATGTCAGCTTTGCTTGGAAAATGAAGGTTATCTGGGACGAGTGGGGTATCCGGCGCGCAGCAATCATCGGATTATAAAAATGCAGGTTAACTCAGAGCCGTGGGGATTTCAGTATTCGCCATACGCCTATTTTCAAGAACACGCGATTTTTATTGATCAAATTCACCGACCAATGAAAATTAATCGACAGACTTTTGAAAATTTAATCGAAATTGTCGAAAAATTTCCGCATTATTTTGTTGGAAGTAATGCGGATTTACCGATTGTTGGTGGGTCAATGTTGAGCCACGAGCACTATCAAGGCGGGCGCCACGTCTTTCCAATGATGAAGGCGCCAATTGTGCAAAATGTTCGTTTGAATCAGATTGCGGACGTTACGGCCGGAATAATTCAATGGCCAATGACGGCAATTCGTCTAAAAAGTACCAATCGGGAAGCCATTGTTGATGCCGCGGAAACCATTCGTGAAAAATGGCAGGGTTATTCAGATGCGACGCTTGATATTCGAGCGACTTCTAACGGCCAAAAACATCATACGGTAACTCCAATTGCCTATCGCAAGGGCGCAGACTTTATTATTGATATTGTCCTCCGCGATAATCAAACTTCGGCTCAATATCCGGACGGCATTTTTCATCCGCATCAGGATGTTCAGCATATTAAAAAGGAAAACATTGGTTTAATTGAAGTAATGGGGCGGGCAATCTTTCCGCCACGGCTGATTCCGGAAATGGAAGAGGTTAAAAGCTTCCTATTAAATCAACCGAACGCCATTGCCGATTATCATCGGCAGTGGGCGGAGGAGCTTCGCCAGCATAATAGCATTACAGCCGATAACGTTGAAGAAGTGATTCAAGATGGAATTGGGGCGACATTCAAGCGCGTTTTAGAGGATGCCGGGGTCTTTAAGTGGGATTCCGCTGGTCGCGAAGGACTGCAAAAATTTATTTCAAAATTAAATTAAAAATTGAATGATAACGCTCGGGGTGAACCGTCTTTTTGATTGGTTCATTTCGGGCGTTTTTTGGTGATGGAACGCCGTTAGTCACCGGTTAATGATTCTTATAAATTAGTCTCCAAAAATATTTTCTCATTTTTGATCAAAATTCCTCATCTAATTTTAAAAATTTTAATCAAGAAAGCGATTTATCTCAAAACTACACCTTTTTGGGCCAAAACTACACGATTTTGGCTTAAAACTACATGTTAAAACTGCTTTTCGACTTCTGTATTATAAATAATTGACCAGGGGCCCTTGGATCTTACCCGTAGGAGATTCAAAAAATGGAAAATAAAAACAGAAGTATGAGAAAAGGATTTGAACACATGATGAAATCAGGACACCAAAGGATTATTTTTGGTGCGCTTAAACAACTCCATGTTCGCCCATTTAGGGAAGAATTTGAAGATTTTTTACAGGAAGCTCGTCTAACTTATGCCAAAGCGTACGTTAGTTTTCCCGGTGATCCAGTGCTCGAGGATGAAAAGTTTCGAGTCTATGCTTACCAAGCCGTTTACTGGCGAACCCTTGATTTAATTCGGGTTAGTCAAAAAATGGAAGAGAACAATCTGGAAGAATTTACCAAAGAAGAATTAACGATTCCAACTTTAATCTGTAATCCCAAACTGGTGGAACGGATGATGAGCGACGAGTTATTTCGGCGACTTTACGAAAAATGTACGCCCGCGGAACGCCGCTTTTTAACCGATAGTTACGTGTCCCAGCTATCGAACGCTGAAATTGCACAAAAGGAAAATATCAGTCGACAACGAGTTTCTCGATTGCGACGTCAGGTTGGTTGCAAGGCGTTGATGGTGATTGAAAATTCCGAGGACTAACGGCGTCCTGCAGACATGGCATTAGAAGTAGACAAATCATTTAAATGCCTTGGACAAAAACCAGTTAAAATAAAAAATTAGAAAACCATTACATCAAAAAGCCCCTCGTGTTAGATTTATCCGACGCGAGGGGTTTTGCTATTCTTTATCTATATGTTTTGAAAAGGGCGGAAGCTTTACTTGCGCGAATACTTTCAATCATTGCGCCGAGATCTTCCCAGTCGGATGGAGTAGGTGGATCCTCCCAAGTTAGCTGTGGTAAGTGAAGCTTTTGGGCAAAAACATCCGAAATATAAATATCGGTGTTAGCAGACGCTTTCTCTTCAATAATAATATTGGCATGGTGAAAGGCATCTAGCGAACTAATGACGTAATCGGTGTATAAATCACCTTGCGAAAAATCAACGGCAATGTAAACTCGCTCTGTTAGCGAATGTGCGGGAATGTTATTGATTAACGCGAAAACGTAGCCGTAATAAAGATTAATCTGATTTGATCTATCTAAAGTAAAGCCCTCATTCTTTTCAAAGGTCTTAAGAAAGCGATTGATGACAATATCAAACGATGGATATGACTTCTTGAAAAACTTAACGGAGTTTTCACGGACGAAGGTAGTTGGCTCAATATAAAACGAAGTTAGTTGTAAATTAACGTTTAACAAATCGGCACGAAGTCCATCTTTAAGATTTGGACCCATTGGCGCGTCAATAATATGATGCTTTTCGATGAAATCAATAAAATGATCGGACAGCTTCGAAGCTAGTGGGAAATTGGTATTAATTTCATGATCATTACTCTGTTTTATATACTGCTTGGCAAGTAAAAATCCGTATAAATAACCCATCTCAGCGTGATCGAGCGCAAATTTTCGACCGAGGGTTTTCTTTATTTTTTGAAAAAGTTCAGGATACTTTGCATCTTCTTTATCAATGACAACGACGGAATCCGTGTTGATTTTTTGATTGCGATGCCGCATGATCCAAATCCGCAGAAAAACGGAGAGCTTGAACTCCTGACTTAAGCGTAACGGCCGGTCAAAGTACGGCTCGCAATCGCTAATCAAGTCATTGATGAGGTCGTTGAGCTTTGGAAATGGAACCTCAAGACCACTATAGACGTTGTAGTAAAGTTGAAATAAAACCAACCGATAACGAAATTCGAGGTTAGCTGCTGAACCGAATTCTTTTAGGTTTAAATGCTTTTTAATAATAGATTTGGCTGATTTAATGTTGCGATAAAGTGCAGCACGACTTAAATAGCTTTGATTTAAAAATTGATTAGGCGTTAATACTTCATCATAAAACATGAGGTACTCAAACGCCGGGAAAAGTTGAGAACGATTAAAGTATGCTAACTTTATTTTTTGAACAATGAGGTTAGACAAGTTTTCTGATTGCCAAATTCCCTTACTGATAACTATTACGTGGGCATTTTGAGTATCAGCCAGTTCGACTAAATCATTATTAATATACTCCAAAGAGCTATTAAGCTTATAAGCGCTTAGCCCTAAATTCGCCGCAATCTCATTAACATCAACGGGTTGGTTGGATGATTTATTTAATTCCGAGAGGATCTCAAAAGATAGCTGATCCCTTTTGTCCATTAATAGTTTCGGGTCCATGGTGAATTCTCCTTTATTGGTGTACACCTAAAGTATACTCTGTAAAAAGAGTTTTGAAGATATTATTGATGAAGAAAATTGATAAAATTTTTATACGTTGTTTAGGGTGTTTATTTTTATTTCAGAAAAATGAAACAAATGTACTGAAAATGATTCAAATGCGTTTTTTTAAATAAAAGCGACTTAAAAATGAGGTATACCCAAAAAGTTAA
>NZ_JQBX01000033.1 GCF_001437075.1 Pediococcus stilesii | reverse complement strand
CAACTCCCGTAGTATAATGGTATTATTCGAATACATAATATTACGGGTGTCTCTCATTTGATGAGGGATGCTTTTTTCTATGCTTTCATCTTGGTTGAATAGTTGGTTGCCCTGACATAATCCAAACACTGCAATCGCATTGACGTCCTAAGTTAAACTTAGATCGTTCATGGTTACTTACTTGGTTGTCAGTCGATTGTCATGAACTTGTCAGTCTCTTTATACTGATATCTTTTAAACGCTGATATGAGGCAATTAGAGGGGTCTATTTTGATTGACAGTTTTCAACAATTAATAAGACCGTGGTGTATTCCGTGGTGCAATATTCAACAAAAACCATCCCTGTACGTCTCAATGATGTAGCTTTGAAGCTGGTGCGTTATTTTTAATTTTAGGTGTTCACTTAAACTAAAATATGCTGTTCACTTTGATGTTCAAATCGTTGTTCAGAGTATTATTCATCAAAACAAGGAAACAGACGTTAAACGTTTGATATACCTAAGTTTATCCGTTGTCCCGTCTGTTGTACTTATCCTATAAATTAGGTGTTCACTCACCTGTTTATTTACCGTTCCCTTAATGCTCAAATTCTATTCCGTACCGTTTAAATGAGCCTACTTCGTTATTCTGGTTTGACCATATCTCATAGCTATTACTTTTGGTCGGTTATAAGGTATGTTCTTTGTTTGTATTCATGCTTTGATAGTTCTGGCGGTCATGAATCCTAACATGTTTTTAGGGCTTCTTAAAGCGTTGTTTAAGTCCTATAATTTTACATCTTAATTCCACCTTTCTTAAATTACTTTTTATAGTTTTACAATTACTTTCAACTATCGCTACATAGTGATTGATCTGGTCATTAAGTTTACGTCCTTCGTCTGCTGACCGCTTTAATTGCCATTCACTGGTGGAATTATAATACAGTTCCTCCCACCGATCATATTCATCCCGTGCTTTCTTACATTCTTTGATCGCTACGTCATTCATTAAATTCAGGCTATTAATCTGACAAGCCATCTTATAAGCTTTCTGATCTGCGTAGTTAAATATTGCTAGAGTTTCATTATCAAATGTCATCACTTTTCCTCTTTTCTATTTAAGCCTTTAACAACCCATTCATAATTAACTCGACTAGGCACCTTGTTAACAGTTAAATAACCCGCTTCTTGTAGCTCTCTTCTGGCTTTAATAAACCTGACTCGTTTAAGTTGTGCTCTCTGCATTAACTTGTCTTGTTTAACGTTCATTCCATCATTTACTAATATTAAAGTTAGTAATCCAACTGCCGTAGCTGACACATTGCCACTTTTGGCAACGTCTTTAATTAAACTTTCTGAATTAGTAATATTTGTTGTTTTTATTAATGCCATTTATATGACCTCTTTCTGTTTTAACAAGGCCGTGATATGGATGTCCATATTATGGATATCCATACTGTGGACCGCATAATAAGTAATAATTTAAACTAATAATAATATAAATAAAGAATAAAAGAGAAAAGGTGGATTGCATCCACCGACACTTTTTTATCAATTCCAAACATAGCTATTGTTATCTAAATCATCTTCTAAAAATTCTTCTTCATCATGAAACCCCAAAGTATCGTAGATAGATGATCCATTATTACTAAGTTGATTACTATTAATATCGTCTAGTGTAAATAGTTGTTTAGATATCCAATCATCAATAACATTACTAAAATACTTAACTGGATTAGGTTTCTTGTGAACCGACTTAATTAAGGCTACTTTGATAATCCTTGAAATATCTTTAGTATCATATCCACGTTGTTCATTCGAAGCATGTTCGTACTTACCAGATATATTAAAAAGTTCTTGAACCCCTGAACCACCTAAAGAGATATAAGGGGATGCCTCAATAAAAGAAGTTAGATCAGACTGGAGTAAAGGAGAAAGTTCAAAAACCATTCCGCCCCCGCCGTCCGTTGATCCCGTATCACTGCTTTTTACTGGCGTTTCATTTATAGTCCACTCACTATCTGCACCCTTACCAACCTTAATTGTCTTAATGGAGAGATAACCTTTCTCTTTCAATTCATTAATAGCGTTGTTGTAATAGGTTTTAGATAATCCGGATCGTTTCATTATTTCTTTTCTGTTGAATTTCCAATTATCTTGATTGGATAGCAGTACTACTAATAGTCCCAAAGCATTCATAGAAAGGCCACTCCTTATTGTCAAATTACTGATCATGGTATAGGGATGCTTTTCATCATGCGCATCACGTTTTATAGTCATTAGCTACCTCCGCACATTCTCATCCCTTTCCTTTTGACTCTTGATTACTCTTTAATTCAACTGTTTGCATTTGTGTCACACCATCCGAAACTTTTTCTAGCTTATCCATTAAAATGTATGATAAATAAGTCATTCGCTGTTGAAGTCGGTCAAACTCCCATAATCTGGAAGAATCATTTTCTGTTTTTGAAATATTATCTAAATATTCCGTGTTAGTTTCTAATAGCGACTTAGATACATTTAATTCATACGTTAAATCATCAAAGTCCATCATGCTTTCGTTTTCCATTTTTCCAATTCCTCCAATTATGTTAGAATTGAAGACAATAAAAACGCTGTTCAAACGTTATTATTCCTCCACTCATTATTGCCGTGATGAGTGGTTTTTTTGTCTTCAATTTTCATTAGTTACATTTCCTATTTATTCAAATAAATCTTTGCTATTAACGCCGACCCAACAAAACACGAGTGCTGTCACTACTATTTTTAAAAACAACATTAGTTCCGCCTCCGCAAGCTTTCCTAAATTTTATTTTCGTCCATAAACTTATCTAAATCTTGTTTATCAATCCTCTGTAAGCCATCTAAATCAATCACTTTTAGTCCTGCATTGATAAACTTCTTTTTAAACGTATTTTCGGCCACGTTTGCGTACTTTGAAGCCGTTTTGATATTCATATACCGACCGAACGTTTGACGCTTAGAAACGTCTTTAAATGCCTCCTGTGCACTCTGTAGAAAAGTAGCCTTAATCTGGTTCATTGCTTGGTCGTCAATCTCCATGGGAATTACTGCCATTATGCTTTACCTACTTTCTCTGGAATGGTTAGCGTGGTTTGATAGATCACACCTTTATTATTGAGAACCTCTTTAATTTCTTGATACGTCATCCCTAAATCGATTAAAGTTGTTAGTTGATTTTGTCGTTTATTCAATGCTGATAACTCTTTCTCATTCAGGAAGTCCAAAGGAGTAGCTTTTTTATCCACTCCTCTAGCCTGCCTTAACTTACTAACATCAAAGCCTAAAGCCGTTTTGTATAACAGCTTTGTGAAGTTACTGTATACGTACCATTCTCCACCGATTACAGAGCTTTCTTTAATGGCGTCTGTCATTTCACGTCTGCCAACTTTACCGCTTGTACGTATTAACTGACGTTGTAATAACTCTGTTTTCATAGCGTAGAACTGACGAACTAACTCAACTTTAAAATCTGCTACAGTTTCCGTGTTATCTAAGAAAGTAATTAACAGGGTCGCTTGTTCTTCATTAAATAAATAAACTTTCTTAGGTCGTCCACCTTTAGAATTTTTAGGAGGTTTACGCATTTCAAATGCAATTACTCCAAATTTTTCTAATCTATGCTTGTGCGTTTTGACTAGTTGTTGAATCGTGTGACGATTAACGTTCGCATATTCAGCAATAACATCACTTGTTGTAAATGGTTCATCATACAAGTTCATTGATTCCGTAAATACTACTTCTGTTTGTTTCATCCCCTCTGCCTCCTTATGAGTTCTTGGACTCTTCTTTAGGATCTGGTACATACTCAATTAAGTCGCTTAATGGTATCTGTAAATAATCGCAAATTGCTTTGTATACTTTCATTCCCACGTTTTCATCTTGCCTATGATAAATTTTTGAAATAGTATTTCTGTGGACTCCTGTACCTTCCGATACTTCTCCAATCGTGATTAATCGTGCTCCCAAAATAGTTGATAAATTATTCATACATTACCTCCGTTTTCTATGTTGATATGCATCAGCACATTTATATTAGTTATAGCACATCGATAATAATATATCGTGATTTTTTATATGTCAATAGGCAGTTGCACAATAATATTTTAAAATGCTATAATCACTTCATATTGAGGAGATGAACTTTGTATGTTAGCAAATAGACTAAATATCCTTTTAGCTGAGCGACAACTAACTAATAAGCAGGTGGTTAACGATACTGGTATCTCAAGAAACACAATTTCCAATATTGTTAATAATCCAAATGCAAATATTTCAAATGAAACAATAGACGTTTTATGTAATTATCTAGAAATAAGCCCTTCTGATTTTTTTGAATACGCACCTTTTCTTATCGACTTTGAGTATAAAGTAACCGTTCCAATAAGTTCTTATTCCAATAATTCATACCCCCTGATACGGCTGAATATCACTTCTGGAGCCAGTGAACTAACTTGCGATTTTATTTACGAATTTGATCCTTCTGATGACTCAAATATTCTTGCTACTGAGGGGGATGGTTATTTTAAAAAAATTTACGATACACTTCCCTTATCGTTTAAAACCCACGTTATTAATCAGATTATAGACGGGGCTAAAAAATTCATTACAACAAAAAACGTTCATGGATTTAAAAAGGGGGACACTTTTAAAATTTCTATTGATGGCTTAGATTCTAATGGCTATGACGTAATGCACAAACGCTTCATCCTTTGAAAGCTATGCTAAATTAATTAAGGGATGTCATTCATGTAAGATTATTCCCCAATTTCGGGGAAAATTGTGAAGGGTGGAAATGTATCTTTTTGAAAGATGTCCCCAATTTTGGGGAGATGTTAGACGTGCGTAATTTTGCGCAAATGTGTTAATTAAGCTGAATGTTCAGCCGATTAGAAAGATGCTGTTAATTTTAACGAGATGTTAGATCAGCTCAATTTTGAGCATATTGAAAAAGACCTATCCAATTCTGGATAAATCTTCAATCAGTTTTTATGTAATTCCGTTATCCCTCAAATGGATATCGAGCCTTGGACAATCTCATCCGCTAAATATATTTTTCACTGTCAAATTTTCGACTACGAAACGTAATATTTTAATTGTGCTGAGCCGAATTTTCGGTTGAGTGATTAATACATAGATCTTAATTATCGTACTTATCAAGGGATGTACTGAACGGATTTCTCCGCTTAGCAAGTGTTATAACAAGGTCTGCCGAATTTTCGGCCACCATTACTTTTCGCCGAAATTGGCGAATAACATTTACTATTACTTTCTCCCGAAATTGGGAAAAAGTCCAAAATCTGAAGACTTTAAAAGCTGTACATATTTTATTAGGAGTTGTTTTTAAGTGATAAAAGAGTTTAAAGAATTTATTTCTCGTGGTAACGTTCTAGATTTAGCTGTTGGTGTTATTATCGGTGGTGCTTTTACATCAATCGTAAAAGCTCTAGTTAACTATTTAATCAATCCTCTTATTGGCTTATGTGTTGGTGGTATTGATTTTTCCGATTGGAGTTTCAAAGTGTTTGATGCAACATTTAAAATTGGAAGTTTTATTAATTCTGTCATCAACTTTTTAATTATTGCATTCGTTGTATTCTTAATTGTGAAATTCGTAAATAAATTAATGCCTAAAAAGGAAGAAGAAGAAGAGGTCATCCCTGATAATACCGAGCTGTATTTGAAAGAAATAAGAGATGCATTAGTTAATAAATCAGATTCTTCAACTTTTAACAACGAGGAACCTAACAAATAATTATTCGAGGCAATTATGCTATCAAAAATTCTTTTTCTTATTGGAGCAATTATTTTTCTTATTGGGCCTTACATAATAATATTAGGCCAAACTTTGATAATTACTCGTCCTTTTTTAAAAAACGATAGTATAGGTTTTCGCATTTTTTGGGGTGTTATCTTCATGTGCATTGGTCTAATACTAGTAATACTTTCGAAGCCTTGATCGTCTTTACAAGAATTCCTAAGTCGATCAAGTCTATCTCACCTATGGTTAGCACGTCTCTGTTCGATTCAGAGAGTGGGAGTAAGGGATGCTGTTCATTCATCCCTAATCATTGCTAAATCACTATCATAGTTTAAAGCCTCCGCAAGCTTCCATGTTATGGAGTGATTAAAATGGCAAAAGTACAAAAGTATCTTGATAAAGATGGCAACACTAAGTACATGTTTCAACTATATATGGGTATTGATCCACAGACTGGGAAAAAGAAACGAACTCGTAGACGTGGTTTTAAGACAAAAAAAGAAGCTACTCTTGCTCTATCCCGCTTGACGTTGGAATTAGAGAACAAAAGTAGCTTGCCTACTGAAAACAATATTTTATTTAGTGAAGTTTATTCCGAGTGGTACGAACAATATACTAATACTGTCCGTGAAAGTACTTGGAATAGAACCGCAGGAATGTTTAATAACCATATTTTACCAGAGTTTGGCAATAAACGTATTAGAACTATCACAATAGCTCAATGTCAAAAGGCTCTTAACAAGTGGTTCAAAGCCGTTTCTCGCAATTATAAACGCTGGTATAACTATGTTATTCAAGTATTTGATTTCGCCTTAAAACGTGGATATATCGAGCGCAACGTGGCTAAATTAGTTACGATGCCTAAGAAAGCCGAGCAAAGTGGTGATAAACCTTTAAACTTCTGGTCTAGGGATGAACTACAACACTTTTTTAATTGCGTGGATGCTAAACAAGAACTTGAAAAGTTTACTTTATTTAGAGTTCTAGCATTTACGGGGATTAGACGTGGCGAATGCCTTGCTCTTACGTGGAATGATATTGATTTCAGTAACTCCACCATGCGTATTAATAAGACACTCACACAAGGTAAGAATGGCAAACAGATTATACAAGCTCCCAAGACTGCCCATGGACGTAGAACAATTGACTTAGACCCTGAAACACTTTCTTTTCTAAAAGAGTGGCGTAAACATCAGCGACAATATTATTTGATGCTAGGATTTAATACTCTGCATGAAGAACAATTAATCTTTGCTAACAGCAAAAACAAATATAAGTCATTAAATACGCCTGCTAAATGGCTATCTAAAATAATTAAGGATCATGACTTAAAACCGATTACGATTCATGGCTTTAGGCATACACATGCTTCTGCTCTGTTCTCTGCCGGTGCAAGTATTAAAGAAGTTCAAACAAGATTAGGTCATAGCGATGTACAGACCACTTTGAACATCTATACGCACGTCACAAAAGAACAGAATAAAGAAGCTGTTCAGAAGTTGGCCAACTACCTAAATTTCTAGTAAAGGGAAGCCAAAGGGGTAGCCAACTACCATATACACACAATAGAATAGCCCGTAATTACTGGTGTTAAGCGGTTTTGAAAAGTTGGTACTCAAACCCCTGACCACCCATCAAAACACGA
>NZ_JQBX01000032.1 GCF_001437075.1 Pediococcus stilesii | reverse complement strand
TCACACCAAATATTGTACAGCCTAAAAAAGACTAGATTTCTGAAATCAATCAGAAACCTAGTTTTTTTCTACTACAATTGTATTTTCATTCAGGGTGAGTTGTAATTCAATATAAGCCATTCTTCGATAAACTGAACCTTTTATGAGTTTAAGCGTTTTACCGTTTGATATTCGGGAATATTGTCAGTAGCGTTAAATTGGTTACGTGGTCCACCTTGAATTGAGCCCATTTCAGCATGAATTTTAACTTGGTTATTATCCTCTAAAGTTAGCGTGAAATAGTTAATTCCTTTAGCACCAGAAAGCGATGAGATAACTAATTTTTGTTTATCATTGCTGACTAATTGAGGACTTTCTTGCAAGTAATCTTTGTAAATACTCTGCCGCAAAATCTCCATTCCTTCATTAAAGGTTAAAGAATTAGAGGCCTTATTATCAGCTTTGGATTGGTTGCTACTACTTGAGGTATTTGAATGTTGGTTATCAACAATTTCTTTAAATGCATCAGATAAATCAACGTTTTTCGTTTCTTCAAAGTGTGTTAGTCCATCAGGCATTCCCTGATTTTGCTCTGTGTAATATACAATTGGGGCACCATCTTGAATTGTAAATAGGTAAATACGGCCACCAATGGTTGAACCACCATTAGTATCTTCATATATTGCAACAACGTTTACATCGTACTTATCTGAACCATTGCTTGTCCAGCCTGCAGAAAGTTGTTTGTCATTGAATGCCGTTTTATTTTGAGAAAAGTCAT
The DNA here is from genome assembly GCF_001437075.1 of Pediococcus stilesii. Taxonomy (GTDB): domain Bacteria; phylum Bacillota; class Bacilli; order Lactobacillales; family Lactobacillaceae; genus Pediococcus; species Pediococcus stilesii. Next base: position 7,123 of record NZ_JQBX01000032.1, on the reverse strand, counting down.
CGGGATAGTGCATACCAGCATATGTTGTGTTTCTTTGGGGAGTACATTGTGTATAACTCTGTTTCATAGCATTACCGAAGCTTACCATAAAGTTAGCAAGCTGATTGTCTTTACTTTTGTTCCAAATTGAAGAAGCTCTTACAGAATTAGAGCTACTAGTACTTGAAGCGCTGCTGGAACTGACATTGCTTTGTTTGGAGGTTGCCGTTGGTTTTGAGTGCCCCAAATTATTATCAATTGTACATCCAGCGAGCATTAGTGGAATAATGGTCAGTAGGGCGGTCGAGAAAATTAATTTTTTCATTGAACTGTTCTCCTATTGTAATTGTTTAATTCTTTTAAAAATTTTGAGCGGATGATAGATTGATTAGTAACATCGTTCAATGCATCAGCATGGGTATCAGAGTGGTTATAGCCACAGTTAAAGTAATTGTAATTACTTCGATTTCTGCGAATAGCGACTTTTTTTCAATTTTATATTCTTCAAAAAGTTTAAGTAATAAAGGGGTAGTTAATAGTTTCTTGCAAAGAGTCTTCATACAAAATGATACCACTTAAGAAGCCATTACACTGTAAAAAGTTCAATTTGCAATATAAATGTAAATATGTTTGATTCTTGATACAAGAAAACCCTCAATTGCCGCTGCACAACAACAATTGGGGGTTATTGATTGCAGTAATATCGAAGTAATTAAAATAATTTTGAAAAGTAAGTTGGGTGCTCCTAAGTCAATATTTGGTACATTTTTTATTAGACAGCTGTTCTAATTCTTTTCGTATTGAACTAATCAATATAATTTGATGTTCTGATGACCAAATCTTCAAAACTTGAAAAATGTGTTTGGAATACAAATTCTCGTTTTAATAATGAATGAAAAGATTCAATTTGACTATTGTCGTAAGGGTAGCCTTGCTTTAAATATATGAGTGGGTGATTTGATGACGTTCAAGCAATGTTTCGACCTCGATGCTTGTGTACTGTGATCCCATATCCGAATGAACGAAGACAGGTTTTTTAAAATCTTCAAGTGCTTGGTTAAGCGTATTAACGACTAATGTTGCATCCATTTGACGGCTAATCTTAAAAGCAAGAACACGATGAACCTTCGGCTCATAAACAGAACCAAGATAAACCCAAGTTCCTGGTCGTAATTCTAGATAAGTGATATCGGTACGCCATACACTTGCCTCGGGATGACGTTTGATAAAGTTAGGACGTTGTGAGTAATCGACATGAGTACTTGGTTTCTTGAATCTACGATTCATTAATGAATGAATTCCCATTTCTCTCATCAAGCGAAAAACGCGCTTAGAGCCAATCTTAACACCTAAATTTTGTAATACTAATGTTATTCGTGGATGACTGTAAGCCCGATAGTTGTTTTGCTAAACCAACCTAGTTTGTCTTTTTAATTTTTTGTCAGCACATTCGTGCTGGCTAGGCTGATGCTTTTTCCAGTGATAATAAGTACTTCGTGGCAATCTTAAAGCAGTTAAAATAATGGATAAGCGGTGTTTAACTAGTTGATCTTTAATAAAGATAAGCGCACTTATTCGGCCTAACGCTTTCCCAGTAACACCGCCACGGCTTTTAAAATTTCTAATTCCTCTTTGGGACGCTGATTTTCCCTTTGAAGTTTTTTAAACTCCTTAGCTGTCATTTCAGATCCGTCAGCTAATTCAACTGATTTAGCAGCCTTAATCCAGTTATGAATGGTTGCTGGAGAGACACCATATTCTTCTGAAAGCGAACGTACAGAACGTTTCTCCCCATGATGCATCTTGATAATACTTTCTTTAAATTCGTTGGTATATCGTTTCATTAAAAAAACTCCCATCCTAGGTAATATAATTATGACACATCTGTCTAAAATTAGATGTACCAAATACTAGGATAGGAGCATTTGTTATTGGATTTATATTTTTATGCGATAAAAACAAGCTTTGTTTTCTATAATTTTTTTATTATACATTTAATTAAAATAAAAAAAGAAAACCGAGTCAAATATCTTTACTAGAAGTAATATACTATGATAAGCTTCATAATAATAAATGTTAATTTAATCACAAACTAATTAGCAAGTATATCAAGATAGTAGAAACAACAATGATACTAACAGTATAGATTAGAACATAATAGATTTATTGTAACCAATAAAAGATAAAATATTTGCTGATATATATAATAAGGAGGACAAATTATGTTTACAAATTTTATTATTCTATATCCATTGGTTATGACTATGATTTGGATTATAGGATCGTTAATGTATCAATTTAGAAAAAATACGGATATTTCGATAACTGAGCAAATTGAAGGGGTAAGTATACTAATACCATGTTTTAATGAACAGGATCATTTAGAAAAAACTGTTCGTTCATTGGTGGAACAGCAGCATAGGAAAATTGAAATAGTTCTAATCGATGATGCTTCAGTAGATAATACGCTAGATGTTATGAATAAATTGAAAAAAATATATAAGGATATAAAAATAGAAGTGGTTAAACTTCAAAAGAATTCTGGAAAAGCCGCGGCTATGAATGAGGGAATTAAATTTATAAATTATAAATATGTATTATGCATCGACGCTGATTCCTTGATTAATACGTATGCAATAGATCAACTTGTAAGCACATTAAATAAAAATCCACAATTGGGAGCAGTTACTGGTAAGCCACAAACAATTAATCGAAATACAATGATTGAAAAAATGCAAGCCATGGAATATACCGCTATCATTGATTTAATTAAGCGATCTCAATTCTTTTTTACAGGGAGAATTTTAACTCTTTCAGGAGTTATTGCATTATTTCGTAAGGAAGCGATCGAATCAGTTAGTGGATGGGATCCAAATGTACAAACTGAAGATATCGATATAACTTGGCGATTATCAGAAAAATCTTTTTATACAGGGTATAACCCTGAGGCGTTAACTTGGATTTTAGTGCCTCATAATTTTAGATCACTATTAAAACAACGGTTACGTTGGGCTTATGGCGGACTACAAATGTTAATTAAAAATCGAAAACGCTTGTTATTACCTTTTAAAGCCGAAACTTGGTTGCTTTATGAAATGATTGTAAGTATTTTCTGGTCTTTTATAACACTAATTTCTAGTTTGTTTTTCTTTATAAATATTTATTTATCAAATGAACTGCACTTGGATGGAAATATAATTTTGATAATTATACTTACAGGGTTAGCACAATTTATTGTTGGTTTGTTTATAAATAAAAGCACCTCTAAAATTCGGTGGTTTGTATTTCTATATGTGCCGTTGTATCTTTTTTTCTATTGGTTAGTAAATCTATATGCAATAGTAACTGCAGTATTCAAGCTAGTATACGCACCAAAAAATAACGGAAGATGGGCTTCACCAAAAAGAATAGTAGATTGAAAGGAGGAGAGGGTTCAATGAAAATTAAAGTGGACTACCATATGTCGATTTATTCAAAAATATATCAAACTATTATACTTTCCATTCTATGGGGGCTAATTTTTCTATTTATCTGGCTTAAATTATTATTCGATAGGGGGATTATAAACGATTATTTAGCACCATTATATAACTTATTAAATATTGAATATACGATGCAAAATACCATTTTTTTAAACATATTAATTGCGTTTCCTATAATTTTAGGAGTTGCTGTGGTTAGAATTTTCTTTATAAAGGAGAAAAAAAATGCATAAATTAAAACGTATAGTAGTTGCCATAACTTTTTCATTAGTTTTGGGAGCCATGATCTTAATAGTTGGAAAAAATGATTTATACAGACAATCGGCCAATGATCCTAAGTTTGAAATTAATACTGCACAATTAAAAAAGGACAACGGGGTTGCAATCTTAAGTTATCATAGAATTATAGATGATTCGTTTGCTTTGAAAACGGTTAAATTATTAACAAATAATAATCAATTGCATGATTATAACGTTACTACATCAAACTTTGAAAAACAGATACGAGATTTAAAAAAGGCACGTGTTAAATTTATTGACTTAAAAACTGCTGAAAAATTAGCCAGAAATCCTAAGAAAATTAAAGGGAAATATGTTTCTATAACTTTTGACGATATGGCAGAAAGCGCGTATAAAAATGCGTATCCCATTTTAAGGCAAAATAAAATACCCTTTGCAAGTTTCATTATTACAAGTAGACCGGGAAAATATGTAACCGATTCCAAAATGGCTAGTTGGAGTCATTTAAGAGAGATGCAGAAAAGTGGTTTGGTAACATTGTCATTGCATACACATGATATGCATTTTTTGGAGAATAATATAGCTGCTGGTAAAATTCAAAGTTATAATAAAAATTTTAGGAAAGATTATATAAAGTCGTATAACCAAATTACAGAACATTTGAAGGTAGAGCCACAGTATTTTGCTGCTCCGTATGGGAATATAAACAAGCAAAATGCAAGTTATTTAGAGAATCATACTCCAGTGAAGGGGTATTTCAATTTATCTCAAGAAATAATAGGGAATTCTGATCAACAAGGCTATGAAATTTCACGAATATTAGTTAATGAAAATAACTGGAAAAGTTTAAAAAGTTGGATTACAGCATAAGCTAATCAAAAGGACTATATGTAGTTAACGAAATTTAACTGCATATCGGGGCGGAAATGAAAGGTTGTTGATGAGGTTAAATGTATTTTCGAATGATAATTAACCTTGGTAGGCGTTTATAACGAGAACGAAAAGTTATTACTTTAAACACAAAAAAATTAAATAATTACGTCTAAAACAGAAGTGTCATTATGGCATTGTCAACGAAACTGAAAGCGTTCAGATGTAATTTCTGTTGTCTAAGCTAATACTTTGATGCTTTATTGCTAGTATATTAGACTAAAGGTACGATGATTCAGTTTATGTGTTGGTAGAAAGGAGAATGTTTATGTATTTCGACATTGTTGTTGTGGGTGGTTCAACCGCAGGATTCTATTTGGTAAAAGAGTTGAGATCTGAAGGCTTTTCTGGGAGTATCGGTTTGATCGAGAAAGAAGACTCACTCCCGTACAATCGTTATAAGCTATCGAAAGATTGGATGTTAAGTGATGATTTAAACGCTCCTGTCTTTAAACCTGAATTATTCTTTATGAACAACAAAATCAAGATAATGCTGAACACTGAGGTAACTTCGATACTCAAGGATCAAAAGAAAGTAGTGACAGCGAGCCGTAAAGAAATTGAGTATGGTAAGTTAGTAATTGCTATCGGCTCAGAACCACGACACTTAAAAATTAATCATGATGAAGCTGAAGGCGTTTTTTATCTAAGAAACTATCATGATGCTTTAGCAATTAAAGAGTGGAGCAAAAGAGTTAAGAATGTTGTCTTAATTGGAGCTGGCTTTATTGGCTTAGAATTAACGAGTTCATTAAGAAAACGTGGATTGAATGTAACTGTTGTTGAATATTCAAATCACCCACTAGGAAGGGTGGTGGGCGCTGACGTTTCTCAATATTTTGTTGACATGCACCAAGATCATAATGTCGAATTCAGACTAGGAACTAGCGTGAAAAATATTCAAGTTAATGATCAAAATGAAGTTAAAAGTGTTGTTACTGATTCAGGCGAGACAATCGCTTGTGAGATGATCATTATTGGCGTCGGCGCAGTACCTAATGAGTCAATTACCAGCAGTCCTTTTGAATTTTCTAAAAATATTACAGTTAATAAATTTAACGAGACTGATGTTAAAGATATTTATGCCGTAGGTGACTGTACGATTTGGCCTTTTCGCGATGAAATGGTCCATGTTGAGCATTGGGAAAACGCTCAGAATCAGGGTAAGAATCTAGCAACTAACTTACTAGCGACACATAGTGTTCCCTACGAAACCATACCTTACTTTTGGACTGATCAATATGATCAAACTTTTGAATATTTGGGTCATGCTGTTAATTGGGACCATACCTTCGTTAGAGGTGATTTAACAACACGCAGATATACGATTGCTTACGTTGATAAGGATAATGTGCCGCTAGCAATTTTGTTTGCTAATGGTAATGATCAACGTGAAGATGTTACCGAATTAATGACGAAAGGTAAGGCAATTGATCAAGCATTATTTGAAGATGCGGGTCGCAATCTGGCAGAGATTTAAATTATAGTTTTTAGAGAAAGGATGAGCTAAATGCCACAAGTAAAGTTACTACGTGCATACGACCATCAAGAGGTGAGCCATTATAAAGGTTATAAAATATTGGTTGATCGACTTTGGCCGAGAGGTGTGTCTAAGTCAGAATTACCATATGAATGGTGGCTGAAAGAATTAGCACCAAGCAATGAGTTACGTTCATGGTTTGATCATCAAGATAAACATTATCCAAAATTTAAAACGGAATACCTTAATGAAATTGAAAATAATCCGTTGAGCGATTCAGTCTTATCCTTTTTAAAAAATATTATTCAAAATGAAGATATTGTTTTAATTTATGGTGCAAAAAATGAAAAATACAATCAAGCAATTGTCTTGAAAAGTTGGTTAGATTCAAATTTTTAATAACATTAAAATCAATTTAAAGGAGCGTATAAATAATGGCTAATATCTTACCTAATTCAGAACGAGTAGGGATTCCTAATAATTCCTTATTAACTGAAACTCCCGAAGAAGGGCGCCAGTTAGCAATGATGATTGCTCGTCATACAATACATCAAATTCAGCCTGATCTGGATGTGCTTAAAGAAGGACGTAAAGAATACGCGACAAGTCCTCATTTATTAACAGAAGCTGCTAAAGTTGTTGCATTAGAATTTCAAACAATTGCCGCTGCGAATAATTATTGGCGATGAGCGATAATCTATTTTTAGAGTAAATTAGAAAGATACCTCACTAGGTTATAAGGAACTGAAGTTATAATTTGACACAGATATATAAGGAAATGAGCCTGAAGTGTCTTAATTGTATTTCTNTGTTGAATCGCGGTTCGGATTTGATTCAATAACTGATACGTTTGTTTAAGTTCAGAATCAAGTGATAAAAGCTGATCGACAACTTCCGTTGCGCTCATCCAATAAGGGGAATTAGTCCACTTATGATAACTCTTAAAATCTAATTGTTCAGCAGGTACTAGTAATAGTTTCCAATAGTGTTTGAGGGCTCTAAATTCGCGTGA
>NZ_JQBX01000031.1 GCF_001437075.1 Pediococcus stilesii | reverse complement strand
ACTTTAACTTTTTGGGTATACCTCACAATTATATTTTAACCCAATCTTTTTTAATATTTAGTTTTTTTTGTTTTGCCAGTCCAACGTTGATAACCATTTTTTAAGATATAAAGCTTATCAAAGCCTTTCTTCGACAAGAGCATTGCTGCGCGACCGCTAAAAGTACGCCCCTGGTCGTATAAATAAACCGGTAAATCTGAACGAAGCTCTTGTGTTCTTGTCTTCATTTGCGAATAAGGAATATTTCTTGCTCCCAAAATATGTCCCGCATCGAATTCTTTCTTTTCACGAACATCGATGATTTGGGCCTTTCGCATTCCAGCACGAAATTCGTCATCGTCTAACAACGTTGAAATCTTTCCACGTTTCCAATAGAGGTATAGTTGATATACCAGATACGCAATAATTAAAATAATTAATACTGTATTTATCCAAAAACTTGCTGAATTACTTGCGGCAGCAGCAACCATGTTCTCTCATCTCCAAAAAATTTATTTTTTATGCAAATACACGAGCTAATGATGCTGCTCCAATGACACCAGCATCATTTCCAAGACGTGCTAACTTAAGTTGTGTTGATGAACGAACGGTTGAAAAAGCAAATTCTTCAAAGTAATTACGAACACGATCTAATAAGAATTCACCTGCAGCGGAAACACCACCACCGATTACAATACTTTCAGGGTTCAAAGTATTTGCCACATTACCAAGCGCTAAACCTAATAAGTAGCAAACTCGATCAACCACTCGAAGTGCTAAAGCGTCACCCTTTTTAGCCAAGTCAAAAACTAATTTAGAAGTGATGTCTTGTCCGTCATCCGCCTGACGTTTAAGCTCTGAATCGCCAGAGAATTCTTCAGCCATATCGCGAGCAACATGAACTACACCAGTTGCACTAGCATATTGTTCAAGGCATCCTCGCTTACCACATGTACAAAGGTAGCCATTAGGTTCAACCGTAACGTGGCCGACTTCTCCGGCAGCACCGGCTTTACCATGAAGTAATTGTCCACCGGCAATTAAACCTCCACCAATACCAGTTCCTAATGTCACAAATGATACGTCTTCACCGTTTTCTCCGGCACCTTTCCAGCGTTCGCCCAGTCCGGCAACGTTAGCATCGTTATCAATAGCAAACTTCATTCCCGTTCCATTTTCGATTGCATCTTTTACGTATTGGGTTTCTTTCCAATTTAGATTAAAAGCACCAACAACCGTTCCATTTTGACGATTTACAGTACCTGGTGTACCCATTCCAATGCCAATGAATTGTTCTTTGGTCATTTTATATAAATCTAAATGATGATTAATAGAGTCAATAATATCCGGAACAATATGTGATCCTTCGTCGAGAATATTAGTCTCAACACTCCATTTTTGTTGAACTTCACCATCTTCCGTTAAGATAGCAAATTTAATTGTTGTTCCGCCAAGATCGACGCCGATTAACTTACGTTCCATTCCCTTGAAACCCTCCATTATTTTTGTTGGTTATTTTTAACCTCTTCGATGTGATGTTCACGTCGTAAAACGAGCTGAGCTTTCACAAAAGTTGCTTTGTCAACAACCCCTGCTTTATATAAGTTTTTCAATTCAATACTCATTAACTCAATATCCCATTCACGTTTTCCAACGTAAACAAACACGTTAAACTGCTTTAAAAGCTGCTGCACATCATAAAGTGTTTTCATAATACCATCTCAACTAATTTACCAGATTATTTCTACAATGTAAACGCTAATTTAAGAAACGTTGCCATCATAAAAAGGAGTAACACCGCGCCACTACTACGTTTCCAAGTTGGAACTTTTCCTAAATTAGGGAAACTAATAATATACGCCAGTAAGAAACCGGCGACCAAACCTCCAACATGGGCAATAATATTAATATTTGTTCCAATAAATCCCCCGAGAATACCTAGAACACTAAAAATTAACATCTGACGTCCCATTCCCGCCAAAAAAGGATAATCCCGATATTGCTCAGCCATCATTAACCAAACACCGATTATTCCAAAAATTGCTCCACTCGCCCCAGCGGAAACCGTATTAGGACTAGAGAATGCTAAGGTAACCACATTCGCAAAAATACCAGAAAGAACATAAATGGTTAGAAACTTCCAGTGTCCAATGATTCCTTCTAGCAATCGGCCAATGAAGTACAGAGTAATCATATTAAATAAAATGTGTTCGATGCCAATATGAACAAACATTGAGGTAAAAATCGTTAAAAGTGCGTTACCATTTTTAACTAATTCTGGAACCATCGCACCATGAGTAACTAGCACCATAATATTGGTACTTCCACCGACTAATGTTAACCATATAAAAACTAAAACGTTAATTCCAACAAGCAATTCAGTTATAAATGGGCCATTCAACCGTGACTTAAAACTTTGTCTTAACTTATCCAAAAGACCCCACCTAACTTTCCAGTCCTTTCGAACCATCAAATTGAATGCCGTTTTCTGAAATAATTTTATCCAATGGTATATCAAACCGTTCCACCGACCATTGTGGCGCAGAATAAATCTGTTCGGAAAACGCTAGAACAATTTTAGGAGCCTGTGTCTTTAAGAGAAAACGATCATAATATCCGCCACCGAATCCTAAACGGTATCCTGAGGTTGTTTCATAAGCTAATCCCGGTACAATAATCAAATCTAGTTTTTCCGGTTGGATTACCCGACCATTTTGTGGTTCAAGAATTCCAAAAACTTTTGGTTCAAGCTTTGTTTCACTCGTAAATTCAACGAATTCCATCTGACGTTTCGGTAACGTTCTCGGAATAAACACATTTTTACCCATTTGACGCATTTTTTCGATTATATCATTCGTGTTTAATTCAAAACCATGACTTAGAGTAATGGCAATGTTTTTTGCGCCAATAAACTCATTTTGTTGAAAAAGAACTCTGGCAATCGCCGTCTCTTTGTTTGCCTTTGAAACCTCATCGATTGTACTCAATAACTTAATTTGTTTTTCTCTAAAAGCCGCTTTTTCCATCCACGTAGCCTCCTAGGGGTTTTAAATATAAAAAAGACCAGAAGCATCCACAGTTGCGGTCTCCCAGTCTTAATTACGATTATTTTGTTTCTTTGTGTAATGTAACCTTGCGTTCACGTGGGCAATACTTGTTTAATTCCAAACGATCCGGATTGTTACGTTTGTTTTTGCTTGATAAGTATTGACGATTATGGCATTCAGTACATTCTAAAGTAATGTGTACACGCATTGGAATGACCTCCATTAATATATATATTTGAATTCTAAAATCCACTAGCACCGTATATACTACCACTAATTTAACTTTATTTCCAGAGCCAATTACTTTTTAATTGGCATTAAGGTTTTGAGCGGCCGTTTCAGCCGTTGCTTTAGTTGGATTTGTCAAAGTTGTTTTGGACTGAACATACTTCCAATATGCAGAATAAATTTTCTTTGCTGCTTCCATATTATTCGATTCCGCATTCGTTCCTAATCCAGGCAGTGCTAGGGCAACTACAACTTGAGGATCATTTGACGGAGCAAAAGATGCCAGAGATAGAGTTACCGTTGACTTACCATTAGTCGTTGTTTGTGCTGTACCAGTTTTAGCCGAAATTCCTGGAGAAATCCCAGCCAATGGTCCACCAGTCTTATATTTACTATCACCATGAACCACATCATATAATCCATCCGTAATCAATTTTTTCTGACTACTACTTAATCCAATGTAGTTTAAAACCTGCGGTGACGTGGCACTTTGGACTTTTCCTAGTTTACCATTTTTTTGGCTACTACGAATTTGTTCAACAACATGTGGGGCCACACGGTAGCCCCCATTTGCAATCGTTGACATGTATTGAGCGACTTGCAATGTCGTATAAGCGTCGTAATTACCAAATGATAAATCGAGAGCCTTACCAATATTTGCTGCACCCGAAGGACCTTTATATCCCGAAGACTCTCCTGGAATATCGATTCCGGTCTTGGTCCCCAATCCGAATTGTTCGAAATATCCGCGCATTTTACTGAAAACGTCTGGATTCATTCCTGCTAATGAAACTCCCGAACTGTACTTTAGTCCGCCCTCTTTCATTGCAAGCTGCATCATATAGGAGTTAGATGATACTTCTAGAGCTTTAGAAGCATCGACTGACATGTTGGCACTCCCGGAGCTATTAAACCACGAGCTTTTAGAATTTGTTCCGGCAACTTTGATTGGTTCATCGATCAAGGTATTATTATTGGTTGAAATAACGCCATCCATTAATGCTCCTGAAATCATTGCACCTTTTACAACCGATCCCATGACAATTGGTTCATTAATTGTGCCTAGAGCATTGGCCGTCATCTTACCCGTCGATGGATCTCGATCTGCACCCGCTAAAGCAATTACTGCTCCAGTCTTTGGATTCATGACCACCGCGTATCCTCCGGTCGATTCTCCTCCGGCACTCTGAGAGGCTTCCGTCATAATTTTTTGAACTTCTTCTTGAAATTTTGAATTAACGGTTAAAACTAAGTTATCACCCTTTTTACCAGCATATTTTTGAACCTTTTTGACAATTTGATTTCCGGAACTAACTTCAACTGCCGTTTGCGACTTTGAGCCCTTTAAAACTGGTTCATATTGTTTTTCAAGATAGCTTTGTCCCACGCTGTCGTTTCGTGCGTAGCCCTCTGCCAAAAGTGTATTAACTTCGTCGCTTGGTAGTCCTGTTTTAGTACTACTTACCGTTCCTGTCAGTGTTTTTATGTTATCACCTTCTGGATAACTTCGCGTCCAACTAGTCGAAATTTTAACCCCTGGCATGTCCGATAAATGTTCCCCAATTTCCGACAACTCTTCGCTGGAAATTCCGGATTCTTTAATATATACCGTTGAAAGCTGGTAAGCACCATTTATAATCTTAAAAATCTTAGCCGCGTTTGTTTCTTTATCTGATAGTTTTACATTCTTTTCTTTTATATAGTCCAGTTCTTTAGAACGAATAGCTTTACTAGATAAATTTTTTTGATTATCCGGACCGGCAACCTTTTCTTGATAATATTTGCTTCTTTTGGAATCGGCCAACAGATATTCTGCCACGTTAGTACTGCTAAGTGTCGTTTCATTATCCATTGTTAGATACTTTCCCAAATTGTTAGAAACATCATACATATCCTGAGCTAAAACATTAACGCCCTTAGTATAAGAGATTGCCTGATGGGCTTTGTTTCCCACCAACACCTTTCCAGTCGAATCATAAATCATTCCACGCTGAACATTGCTAGTTTCAACCGTGTTATCAGTTCGATTTACCTCTGCCTGTAACTTTGATCCATATAATATTTGCAAATACCCCAATTGGCCAACCAATAGAAGTAATAGTGCACTAACGACAAAAAAGATTAAATTTAAGCGAAAAGGTAATTCACTTTTTTGCCGACGGAATTTTTTAGGACTTTTCATTGTTTATACTTGCTCCTTTTGAATCACTTCGTTCATTCTACCAGAAAATATATAAGTGTACTAATACTATTAAAGAAGTCTTAATCATGTTTTGTGCTATCCTAGTACTATCAATTTAAAGGTTGGGTTTCTCATGAATTTTATTAAAAAAAATCAAGAGCTATTAATAAGTGGATTGGTTCCTGCACTAATTCTTCTTGGGTATTTTATTTATCGCGGGTTTGCGCCCTTTGGAACTTCAAGTTTATTAACCGTCGATATGGGTCAACAATACGTTGCATTTTATGAATATTTTCGCGACACATTGTTAAAACATCCTGGGCAGTTTTTTTATTCCTTTTCGAACGGACTTGGTGGTGATATGTTTGGCACCTGGACATATTATCTTTTAAGCCCTGTCAATCTAATTTTGCTCCTCTTTAAAAAAGAAAGCATTACAACTGGAATCCTAATTGTAACCATTTTAAAATATGCACTCTCTGGACTTACTTCGGCAATATTTTTAAAACATATGATTCAAGACCATCACCTCCAACACCCCAGAGTAAGCGTTATTGGTTTCTCGACGGCGTATAGCCTAATGGCATTCTCAATTGCCAATCAGCTCAACCTTTTTTGGTTAGACGCCACAATCCTTTTACCAATTATCATTTTAGGCTTGGATTACCTAATTGAAAAAAATCAAACTGTAATTTTTATACTTTCCATGAGTTTTATGGTAATTATTAACTACTATTTTGCCTACATGATTGGAATTTTCACATTACTCTATTTCATTTGGAAAAATCAGCACTTTTCGATAAAAAAAATATTATTATTTATTAAATCCTGGATTTTTATTTTAATTTATTCAGCAATCGCCTGGATGCCAACCCTGTGGGCTTTACTCCACGGAAAGGCTAAATACACCGAAAATAACGTCCAATGGTCTTTTGAGTATTCTCCAATTAAGATGCTTACAAAATTAATCCCTGGTACTTTCAGTTTCAAGCAAATGTCTGATGGCTTGCCCAATATATATGTTGGAATGTTTGTTTTAGTGGCGTTCATTGCTTACTTTTTTAATCAAAATATTAACTTTAAATCACGTATAAAAGCGTTATTAATTACGTTCGTTTTCTTGCTATCATTTTGCTTTTCACCACTGGATTTAATTTGGCATGCAATGCAGTTTCCTTGGTGGTATCCATATCGTTTTAGTTTTATTTTTAGTTTTTGGGTAATAATACTAGCTTTCAGAGGATTATTATCACCAATAAAAAACAATCTAATTAAGCCGATCATTGTTAGTTTAATTGTTATGCTCTTCACCATCTACGCGTCGGTTACTAATCTGCCTAAAATTTCAGATTACATGACTAATAATCAAATTCAATTTGGGGTTATAACTTTTATTGCCGCCCTTATTTTTTGGGTTGGATTTCAAACGTCAAGTTTTAATAAAATTTTAACGCCAATTCTAGCAATTTTTATGATTTTAGAACTAACTGTAAATGTAATTTGGTCTCTTAACCGAATCAGTTATGTGAGTCAAACAGAATTTTCAACATACAGTGCCGCAGCTCGTGCTGCAGTTGGTCAGCTACAGGAAAAAAGCAATCAATTTACCCGAATTGGTACTAATTTTTCGAGGACTAAAAATGATCCAATTCAGATGAATTATAATGGTGGTTCCAGTTTTAATTCCAACTTAGAGACCAACATGTTAAATGCGATGAGTGCCTTGGGTCAACCAACCACCTCTGGAAACGTATCATACATGAATGGAACGTTGATTACCGATTCTTTGTTGTCATTTAAGTATTGGTCGTTCGTTGATGAACAAGCCGAACACAGTCCCTTCTTAACACGTAGCGTGCGTCACGATGTTTTGGAGAGGTACCAACGCTTAGATAGTACTCCATATTCAAATAGTTATCTAAATCCTTTTTCACTTCCATTAGGATTAACAACCGCCAAAAATATTGGTAATAAGTTAGATGGTTCGCATCCTTTAAGTTACCAAGAGCAACTACTGCAAAACATCAGCGGTAATACCGCATCACTTTTTTCTGATATCACGGACCAGGCCCAGATTTATTTTTCGAATGTAACGACTACTCCTAACATTAAAAATGGCCTTCTCACGAAAAAAAAGTTAAACAAATCGGCCTCCGTTACTTTTGAATTTCAGCCTAAAAATAATGATCCAATTTATATAACAGCTGGCTCGCAAATGGCACATGACAATGCCGATATTTTTGTTAATAACCAGCGTATCACTGAAGATATTGACTATGAGCATCCGATTGTATTATCCATTGCAGATCAAGCAAAAAATAAAAAGGTTCGAATTCAAATTGTTTTAAAGAAGCAAAGTCTATTGCTATCGGATTTCAGCGTTGTATCCTTGAATTTTAAGCGTTTTGAGCGTGATTATGCTCTATCTAAGGTAAGTAGCTTCAACAACGTTAAATCCTCGGGAAACTCCATTACAGCGAATTTAACGGTTAACAAGCAAAAGCCTTATCTTTTCACATCCATCCCTTACAGCTCAGGCTGGACAATCAAGGTTGACGGAAAAAAAGTTAAGAGCGTGCAAACAGGAAATTATTTCCTTGGAAGTTCTACGCCCCTTAAAGCAGGTAAACATAAAGTTGAGTTGTACTATATTCCACCATTCTTCTTACTTGGAAGTATTATCACTTTATTCGGAATAGTTGTTGTATTAATTCGAAAATTCATCAAAAAATAAACCCCGCTCAAAAATAAAGGTTCTACAATATCTGTTGTTGGTAATAGACTTTGTCTATTATCAATGACAGATTTTTTGGTTATTATTAAAGAAAATAAAAAACGGATATTCCCCATCCGTTCCTCAAGTCAACCACTACGAAGATTTTTCAGAAAGAAGGAAATATCCTTATGATTAATAATACTACTAAGTCGTTACTAGGTATAGACGATGAACATATTAAAATTGCCGATGAAGCTGAAATTGTCGATGGTGTCATTAGATTGACCGGCATTTTAGACTACCAGCCGGAGGCTTGTCATCATTGCGGAATTATCAATGAGGGACAAATTATTAATTATGGTTGGCGAAAAACAATCGTTCGTTTCACCAAGATCCTCGAAAATACAGTTATTTTACAGTTAACGCGGCGAAACTTTCGTTGTAAAGAATGTCAATCTAACTTCTTAGCTCAAACCGATTTGGTTCCTAAAAACTGTTCCATTTCCAATCAGATTCGCAAGGCGTGCTTGATTAAGCTTGAAGAACCGGTTTCTTCAAAACATATTGCTGATGAATTATCTACATCAGATG
>NZ_JQBX01000030.1 GCF_001437075.1 Pediococcus stilesii | reverse complement strand
CATCACACCAATTGACGGACAGCCTTTAATACTTGATTGAAATTAACTCAATCTATATGATTATTTAGTTTTAACTAATCTTTTCGAAAACTGTCTTACTCTTAACCTGTCCTTGACCAGCTTTGGCAATTTGGTACGTAAAGCCGTGCGCTGTAAATTTACTGTTTGTGGCTAAGATTCCGTTATATTGCCATTGGGAAACCTTCCCGTCGCTCGTTTCTTCGGCCAGTGTCAATGTTCCACCTTCGGCTTTATAATTCCAAGATGCTTGTTTTGATTGAGCCTTGTATTCTTTATCGAATGCTGCTTGACTCTTTCCAGCATTCATTGCTGTATTTTTATCAGAATTAACTACCACCTGGCTTCCACTTTTGGCGAAAGTAACATAGAGTGATTTATCTTTTGAAGCACTCTGATAAAGATACGTGTTCCCTGGGACCTTTTTGGCCACTGAATGGCTCATGTTCCAATATACTCCACCGCCAATAGCTACGATGACTAGTACGATTATTCCTAAAATTGTCCATCTTTTTTTATTCATTGGTCCAATCATTCTCCTCGACTAATTATTCTTCACTATCTGTTTCGGTGGCGCTATTTGTATTAGCTTGATCATTACTATTCTCGTCTGAACTAGCATTTTCAGTTGATGAACTATCCTGATCCTCCGCAGTATCTTGATCAGATTCGGATTCGCTGCTTGATTCATCGTCATTTGTATCTTCAGAACTTGATTCAGAATCACTTTCTTCATCTGACGAACTGCTATCGGAATCTTCGGAGTTCGAATCTGAGTCTTGATCGGAATCATTTTCGGTTGTTAAAGTAACATTGAACTTAAAGTCGTCGCCGTCCGCTGTAATTGTTAATTCAACTTCATCAGCTTTTTCAATGTCACCAGCTTTATCGTCTTCTTTTAGTTGTTTGACAATTTTATCGGCTAACGCCTTTGCATTCTTTTCTGTGAACTTATCGCTACCAGTTGATACACTTTGATCACTGCTATAAACATCCTTCGTTTCTGAACTAGAACTTGAATCTTCGTCAGTATTAACTTCTTCTGAACTAGATTCTTCTTCCGAACCACTATTAGCATCGTCCTTTGCCGTGAAGTCGATGTTTAATTTGTCGCTATCGAGATCTAATCCATCGCTCACTTCGTCTTTAACTGCATCGGAAAATTCACTTTCGTCCATTTCGCTAGTTTCGGAAGCTGCCTTTTTATCGTTTGATTTTGCTGTCTTATCATCTGACTTTGAATCGGCTGCTTTTGAACTCTTGGTATCATTAGCGACAAAGTCCGAGTTTGGATCATCTTTCGTACCATCACTACTTGATGAGTGGCTAGATGAACTTGACTCCTTTTCAACTGGTGAGACGTTGATGTTAACCGTCGTTTGGCTATTATCAATAAAGTTATTAATCGTTACCTTTGTTTTGGCCACAAACACGCCTGCACCATAATAGTGCCAGCTAGTTGGCACTTCACCGTCACGATTTAAGATCAGAATATCACCAGCGTAAATCAAATCAATATTTTGGATATGGTTGTCATACGCTAATTTTGCGACAGAAATTCCGGTCGCCGAAGAAATCCCAGATAAAGTATCTCCCCATTGAATAACATATTTATCGCCGTGCAGATTGTTTGTGTCAATATGTTGCGAGCTAATATTATTACTAATTTCTTGCGTGGTATTAGCCACCCAATTAGTAATATCCGCACGTTCCGCGTTTGTTTGGTTAGTATAAAAACTATCCGCCATTGCAGTTACCGTTTGTACTGATAATGGTGCAAACAATAATGCACTCGCTAACGCTGCACCGGCGATTCTTTTCTTATTCATAAAAATGTCCTCCGTTGTAATGATAAGTTTACCAATCCTCTACACTTCTCATGGTAATCTTTTTGTTTCAAATACTCAACGGTTTGAACGATAAATATACGCTAAAATTCTAATAAATGGCCAAATTAAAACTCCTAACGGCAGATTATTAGTCCGACATTAGGAGTTTACTTTATTTGTTACAATTTTAGTTTTCAAAATCTTCTTTTAATCGAAAAAAGATTATATTTGAATGAAATGTTGGATGGTTCCACTTTCTAGTAGAATATAACCGCCCAGTCCGATATAAACGATCGCCGTTACTAATCCGCCCCAGCGGTCAAAGATTTTAGCAACCAGTGGTAGTTTCACTAGTAGATATCCAATGAGCGCAAAAATTGTTAGCATTACCGCAAATGTAAATAGTACCGTAATGATGCTTGAAACGTTCATTTGGGTGAACAAGGGCACGTAAATTCCGATGTTGTCGGCACCACATGTAGCAATTGTAATAAAGGCAACGTTCAAAATAACGCCTCGTTTGTTTGTAATTTGTCGTTCGATTACGTCACCGTCATCCGATTGGCCGGCAATTAGCAATTTGATTCCCATTCCGACCGGGATCAATCCTAGTAATCCGAGCATCCATCCGCTTGGAACGGCCTTTAGGACAAATGCAACTATTAAACTTGCTGCCACTAACACAATAGTTCCTAGAATGTCCCCTAGGTATACTAGAATACGATTATTTTTACTTACAGTCGCAAAAATAACCATCAAAACGATCAAATAGTCTATACTAGTTGATATATAAGCGGTTATACCGGTTACGATATCTGTTAACATAAGATTTTCCTCCTGCCATCTTTAATACTTATATGATAACATATTCATATGAAAGGAAGTTAATATGAACTCTAAAAATATTAAATTAATTGATCAAAAAATGCTCTTAGAAACTCAAAAAATTCTCAGTCTATTAAAAAATCCCGTTCGTTTACAAATTCTGCATATCTTATCGCAGAAAAGTTTACGCGTTTCAGATATTGTCGAGCTCTTGAATTTAGATCAATCTTTAATTTCGCATCACCTTTCTGAACTTCGAAAATATCAGTTAGTTTCGGCCAAGCGTGACGGAAAGTCAATCTATTACGAACTAGATGATCCCCATATTTTAGACATTGTTAACGAAACACTTGAACATGCCAACCATGTTTTACACGGAAAAAAACACGATGAATAGGTAGTTAATCTTGCATATTTCAGCTTTAGCATTGAAACACAACTCCAAAGATAAGAAAGGAGCTGGAAGCAAATTATTTGCTCCAACTCCTATTACCCTTATTTTAATCAGACCATCATTAGCCTTAACTCACCGTACTATTGCGCTCTCCCACAATTGAATAACCTTACTATCATCGATCTTACCGAAAGATCCTTTGGAGCATGAAAAGTCATACAGTTGCTGTAGAACTAGCGTTTGTCTAGGATTCAACATCATATTATGAGTCATACAAAGCATACTTACCTTTTGGAATGTTTCTAAAGCTATCGATTTCGGTGCCGTCGATCTCTTCGCCACTCGAACAAGCGCCTTATCTAAAATTAAAGAAATATCGCCAACCCCTTGACCATCGCCATTTTTATAGATAAATGCTAACTTCAGTGAATTCAATAAGTCCGTCGCTTTACGGTATTCACTCATCTTCATAACTTTCCCTCATTCCCTCTTTAGTTTGTGAAATAAGTTCGATTTCACACGCATATTATGAACCTAGTTTGGCCGAATACTTTATTTTTTCTATAAACGTACATTTTGGTCGAATAAACGTTAATTGGTCTATACTTTTTAACACATAATTACCCGATTAAACACTATCAATTTAGTATCTGATTCTTTAATCGCATTGAACAAGTTCACTGACTTCCGAAAATGGCAGATTCCTCATTCGTTACATTTTTCATAAACTTCACTTAACTTATTAACTTTTAGATCGTCGACTAGCTTCAAGCACGTACGATGATGTCATTACTTCACGGCTCTTAATTTTTTCCTCAATTCTTGAAAACAATACCTTAAGTGCGTTTGGAGCTTTAAAGTGATGTAGTACCAAATAGCAGGAAATGGCGTTACTAAGTTTGACACTAACCATTCTAGGTCCGATTCCTCTTTGCAAATCTTTCATGAAACCCTCTAAAAGTTCTATCAGTTTAGGATCTTTTTGAACTTCAAAATCCAAGGTTGCGTTTTGAATTAGTTGAAATAGCTCTGTCTGCTTTTTATTCATTCTTTTTCCCCCTCTTTAATTATAGTAAAAACCTTTCAAAAATTAGATTTCCCATTTAAACGTTAACTTTTTCATGATTAACGTTATATTTTTCAACAAACTGTTTATATGAGAATCATTAACGTTTATAATATTTACTTGAATTATCATAATTGGTATATCTAATGGCTATCAACTATTTTCGCTTGATTTTACAGTCACCTAACATTGAGGTCAAAAATTCCTAATCAGGAGTCGTACCAGCTTGGGCCACCCAAATCGGTATAAATTCCTAGTTGTAAACATCAAATGTTTAATGCTTGGTCACCAATAAACCTAATTTTTAAAACTCTTTTCAAGCTTTTATTTATTATTTGGAGGAAAGTTAGATGTTCCCTGTATTTATTTTGGAAGGCAACGAAAACGCTCGAGCCAACTATTTGAAAACCGTTGAAAATACAATCATGATTAATGAAATTAAAATGAAAACTGTCTGTGCAACGGGTTCACTCGATTTATTTCGTGCTCACTTAAAAGACACTAACCAAGGTTTGTTTTTTATCGATATGGAAATTGAGGGTGATGTCCAATCTGGGTTGCAAATTGCATCAGAAATTAGGCGTTTGATTCCAATGGCCAAAATAGTATTCATTACTTCTCATGCCGAACTCGCTTTTTTAACCTTGGAACACAAAATTGCGCCTTTAGACTACATCCTAAAAAGACCAAATCCTCTTGAACTAAAAAATCAAATTATCGATGACATTTTACTAACCTATCATCAGTTGCAACTGACCAAGTATCAGCGTCCCGATATATTTAATTACAGCATTGGCAACTACTTTTTTTCGATTCCAATGCAAGAGGTCATGTATCTGTACACGTCTAAATCAACTCCTGGTCACGTTCATCTAGTGATGGCCAACAGCCGGCAAGACGAATTCCCAGGCAACCTAAGCGCGATTGAGAAACATTATCCCATGCTTTTTCGTAGTGATCGTAGTTTTCTAATTAATCTAGACAACATTACTCAGTACGATCAAAAAAAGCATTTAATCATCTTTAGCAATAAAAGTACCGCCGAAATTTCGTTTAGAAAATCTCGGGAGCTTTCTAAAATACTAAAAAAGCGTTCAACCATGCTTTAAATCAAAAAAATCAGTAAACAAATCTCATGCGGATTTGTTTACTGATTTTTATTCCTTAGTTAAAAATTACCTTTTTTGTTGCGCCGTTCTCTGGCAGATTGATCTAATTTTTTTTGTGCGATTTTAGATCCTCGCTCTAAATCTCTAATTTCCTTTCGCTCGTGAAAGTCACTAAATAACTGATCTAAGTCATAACCATTTGGATACAACTCCGTTGCAGAATTAACTAACTTAATTCGTCGGCGAATAATACTTTGAATATTTCGATCAACGTAAACTTGAACCCTACTTTGACCATCATCTTCAAATACTAATCCCGTCTTTCCATTAAATGTTAACTGGACTCGATCACCCTTTTGATATTGAACTTCATTTGAAGTTAATTTATCATTCTCAAGTCCCTCTTGATGACTAAAAATCGTTTTCTTGTTTGCATAGTTTTTAGTATCAATATATTTAGAGGCCGTTTGAATTAAAGCCTTTGACATTTTCATCTTCCTTGCAATCCACAGTGCCTGACTGTCACCCGATTGGCCGATTTGAAGCTGATATTTGGGTGTTAATGTCTTTTGATCGAATTTCATCAAGGCTGGCATAAAGTCTTCGTGTTGTTTAGCAAAATTCTTTATTTCACCATAATGCGTGGTTGCAACAAGTAGGCCACCTTTTTGATATAAACTTTCCATGATCGCAATCGCCAGCCCAGCTCCCTCATTAGGCTCTGTTCCGCTTCCAATCTCATCTAACAAAATAAGGGTATTTCGATTAACTTTTCTTAGAATTGAAGCTATATTTTGCATATGACCAGAAAATGTACTTAATGCATTATCCAAATTTTGTTGGTCACCCATATCGACAAAAATATCGTCAAAAACGGCTAACTCGCTTTCGCTATCTGCTGGAATCTGCAATCCAAACATCATCATCAAAGTCAGTAATCCTACAGTTTTTAACACGACCGTCTTTCCACCCGCGTTCGCCCCGGTGATTACTAATCCCCGATAATCTTTTCCTAAATTGAAGTTCAGCGGAACGGCCTTTTTCCCTAAAAATGGATGTCGCCCCTTAATGATATTAATTTGCTCATCTTTGTTGACTCGCGGCGTGATGCCGTCGTATTCACGCCCATACTTAGCTCTAGCAAAAATAAGATCCATCATTGTAATTGCATCAATACTATTTTTTATACTTACCGCTTGTTCGCTCAAAGAACCCGTTAGTTCAGCCAATACTTGATACTCTTCAGCTTCAATTTGATATTTTAAATTTTCAATTTGTTCATTTAGGCGATTGACCATTTGGGGCTCTACGAAAACCGTTTGGCCATTTCGCGACTGATCAATAACAGCACCATCAATCTTATTTTTAAATGAAGACTTGATTGGAACTGTTAAGCGTCCCTCTTTTTGAACGATCAATCGCTCTTGGATCATTGTTTGATTACTGGAGTTTCGTAAAAACTTTTGCAATTTAACTTCAATTTCAGCTTCAACTTCTTTTAATTTTTGGCGAAAGCGGCGTAGCTTTTTAGAAGCAGAATCAGCAACCTGGTTCTTTTGAATTTTTTCGTAAATGTTATCCTCAACAGTCAGAAAATTTGGCAACGCCTGTCCGTATTTAGACAACAACGGCGCTTGAAATTTATTTTTTTCAAAAAAATTCTGAATCATTCGATTGCTTCTTAAAAAATCAGCAAACTCAATCAATTCATCTGGCGCTAGTATGATACCTTTTTCAACTTGTATCATCAGCCGGTTAATTTGAATCAGACCCATAAATGGAACGTGCTGCCCACTATCAACAATCAATCGTGCTTCGCTCGTTTCTTGCTGTCTTACTTTCACAATGTCGATTGAAGTCGCAATCTTCATCTGCCTTAACCGTTCTTTTGTATGTTCTCCAATCACGCGTTTGCTAATATCGTTAATGATTCGGTCAAATTGTAATTTTTGTAAAGTTTCTTGATTCACTATCTCTTTTTCCTTCCAAGAGATACCCACCTGAATAAAATCTAAAGGAACATAAAAAAGCGATCGTCATACGACTATCGCTCAAAATTAATATCTCATATTAATCGATAGGTATCACTTAATAAGCACACCAAATAAACCATCGTTCATTTGGATATTCAACTTACAATTAGATACTTACCGCGCTCATAAAAACCCCTTATTTATCTCTAGATCTTATTCACGACTACTATATCAAAAAGCGTTTAATATAGTCAATCACCATCTAGTCAACAAAACGATTTAAGAACTTAAGATACGCATTTAAAATGATTTCGAAAAAGCCGGTTGTTGGTTCGTCAAAATGGTTACCATCCATGTGTTGCGGAATGTTACCAATATACGCTTCTGGTTGCTGAAGGGTTGGCATATCCACAAATGTTAACGATTGACGAAGATGATGATTTGCGCCAAATCCACCAATTGCACCTGGAGACGCTGTTACAACTACAGCTGGCTTGCCACCCCAAACATTTTGTCCCATTGGTCTTGAGCCGACATCAATTGCATTTTTAATTGCAGCTGGAACCGAACGATTATACTCAGGAGTGAAGAACATCACTCCGTCAACTGTTTTAGCAGTATCACGTAGTCTTTGCCATGCAGCTGGCACATCATCGTGATCCAAATCTTCGTTGTATAATGGTAAATCACCGATCTCAATCCAAACTACTTCGTACCCATCCGGCAAAAGCCCTTCAAATGTCTCTGCAATAATTTTATTGAATGAATCTTTACGTAAACTTCCGACGATAATTCCAATCTTTTTAGCCATAAAATACCTCCCAGGAATAAACACCATTTTGTACATTTCATATACAGTATAGAAAATTAGGACAATAAAAGGTAATAATTTGCACTAATGGTGTTACTTCACTGTTCACTCTGGTATACATCATTAAATTCGTAGCGAATGCATCGCAATTGTATTAATGATATCTATTTCATCACGTTTTAAATTTGTATGGTCTATCACGTAATCGATGATTTTTTCTGGTGCTAGTTTCGAATTAAACCGGTACCCCGTTTCACCATACGCTCGTAAATACACGCCAATTTCTTTAAGCGTTTTTTCTAAATCTGCACGATCGAATTGTTTCGCCTTAACGTTAAAAATGTAGTCTAGACCTAACTTTTCTCTTTTGGGACTGAATATTTCGAAATACTTTTTGATTGCCATACTTTCGCCTCCGCGCTTCTGCCATAAAAACCTTTTGACAGTATTATAGTCCATTTTGTCCTCAGCATATGTAACTAAAGTTCACGTGAATTATCCCTACACAAAAGTCTCCCGATACTGAAATTAACTTCAATATTGAAGGAGACTTTTAATATACTTTTTAAATCATCGGCACTCTAAATTAAGCCAATAATATTATTGATTGCATGAATTATAATACTGTATCGGAGTTTACCGGTGGTTGCGTATAACAGCGAAAGAATTATACCGGCTAAAAAGTACGGAATTGTCGTAAGTTCAAACGCCGGATTATGCGCCAATGCAAATAAACTACTGGATAGTAAAACTCCCATAATAAGAGTTGACTGTTTCTCCAAACTTTTAAAAAACATTCCAAAAAACATTTTTCTAAAAAGTAATTCTTCGAAAATCGGCGCCGCAAGTCCCAAGCTAATAAACGCCGTCCATGGCGCATTCATTTGAATATTATTTAATCTGGCTTGATTAGCACTCACCTTGCTCAATTTCATTGAAATAAATACACTGGAAATGTATATCAAAATTAAAAATGTAAATACCCAGATTCGATGTCGCTGTAACCATTGATTTACGACTACTTTACTATCATTTTTTTTGAAATAACTTTTTAAAATGACTCCATAAACTACTAAGCAGATACAGCCTACTATTATTAGAAAAATTTGATTTTTTAAAGTTACACCATGATGGACTTGGCTTGGCCATATAAATGGAACTATAGCTATGACCTGTACCCCAGAAGTTAAAG
>NZ_JQBX01000003.1 GCF_001437075.1 Pediococcus stilesii | reverse complement strand
CGGGTTCGAATCCCGTCTTCCGCTTTGTGTCATTTTAATATATTGCACCCATAGCGCAACTGGATAGAGTGTCTGACTACGAATCAGAAGGTTGTAGGTTCGACTCCTACTGGGTGCATCATCAAAAGAGGTTGTAACAGAAGTGATTTTGTTACAACCTCTTTTTACACACTCTAAATGACGACACGTCTGGCGTAGGTTCAACCTAACGAACAATAATTTTGTTGGTAATGCGCCAAAATCTCGAGCAATCAAGGGTTATCGTAATTTGCCTTTAATTTTTTAGTCACTCAAACGACTTTGTGATAGGATATAAGTGTAGCGGGAAATAGCTCAGCTTGGTAGAGCACCACGTTCGGGACGTGGGGGTCGCTGGTTCGAATCCGGTTTTCCCGATTAATTTAATAATTTAGTGGCCATGACGAAAACGTATCTTAAACTTCGTTGTGGTTTTTTGTTCCTTGCTGAATTATTAAGTTTTTATGGTGTGTCGATGGGTTTAAAACAATATGTTTTGCATTTTTTTTTCATTCTCGTATAATAATAGTCAACATTAGTCAAAGTAGAGAAAGGTGGTCGTTATGCAAGGACAGAATATTTCAGACATAATTGAGCGATATTTAAAGGAAATCTTGGCTGATTCAGAGGAGATTGAAATTCGCCGTTCTGAGATTGCCGATCAATTTGACGTAGTACCATCACAAATTAACTACGTTATAAAGACTCGTTTTACCATTCAAAATGGGTACCTAGTTGAAAGTAAACGTGGCGGTGGCGGTTATATTAGGATTGAGAAGGTTAAACTGCTTGACGATATTGACGTTCTTGATTCTTTGATTAGAGTTATTGGCGATTCGCTTAGTGAACGAGATGCAATTTCAATATTGGGAAGTTTGTATGAAGACGCCGTTTTAAGTAAACGTGAGGCCAGTATTTTGGCTTCAGCGATTGCCAAAAGCAGTCTTAACTTGAGCGACCGCAATTTAGAAGAACAAGTTAGAGCAAAAATAATGGTGGGAATTTTAAACCATTTAAGATATGAATAAGTAGATTAAAGAAAGACAGGTGGAAAATGGAAAATTTATTTACCCCTAGTGCTAGAAACGTTTTAATTATTGCCCAGGAGCAGGCTAAACGCTTTAAACATCCTGCCGTGGGTACTGAACACCTGTTATTAGCATTATCGCTGGAAGCAAATGGCGTAGCTAAAAGCGTCTTAAACCAATTTAACGTTACAGAAGTCGATATAATGGAAGAAATCGAACAGTTTACCGGTTATGGGAACTTAAGATCTGGACGTAGTGATTATCTACCTTACTCACCAAAAGCTAAGGAAGTTTTGTCCGATGCAGGTGAGCAAGCCAAGCAGCTTAATGCGACAAAGATTGGTACTGAACATTTGTTGTTAGCATTAGTTCAAAGTGAGGATATTTTATCCTCTAGAATCCTGCTTGCTTTAGATACCGATGTTGCAGAGGTGCGGAAAGTTACTCTTCGTAAGCTGGGTGTCAATCCATCGACGCAAAATCGACGTAACAAACAACGCCAGGCTAGTTCGGAAGGCACTCCAACCTTAGATTCAGTTGCTCGTGACCTAACGGCAATGGCTTCTGAAGGAAAAATTGACCCGATGGTTGGTCGTGAAAATGAGGTCCGTCGAGTTATTCAAATTTTAAGTCGTCGTACTAAAAATAATCCGGTCTTAATTGGCGAACCTGGTGTTGGTAAGACAGCGATTGCGGAAGGATTGGCTCAAAAGATTATCGACGGCGATGTTCCTAGTGATATGGAAAACAAGCGTTTAATGATGCTTGAAATGGGTGCTTTAGTTGCTGGAACAAAATATCGTGGTGAATTTGAAGATCGATTAAAGAAAGTTATCGAAGAAATCCGTGCTGACGGCAAGATCATTCTTTTCATTGATGAACTTCATACGCTAATTGGTGCTGGTGGTGCTGAAGGGGCAATTGATGCTTCGAATATTTTGAAACCGGCATTAGCTCGTGGTGAACTTCAGACAATTGGAGCGACAACTCTCAACGAATATCAAAAATATATTGAAACGGACGCTGCCCTAGAAAGACGTTTTGCGAAGGTGGAAGTTAATGAACCAACGCAGGATGAAGCAATTCAAATTTTAAAGGGAATCCGATCGAAATATGAAGAACATCATCAGGTTAATATTACCGATGATGCGATTGAACAGGCTGTTAGTTTGTCAGCACGATACATTTCGGATCGCTTTTTGCCAGATAAGGCGATTGATTTGATTGATGAGGCAGCAGCAAAGATTCGAATTGATGCTTCTGAGAAACAAATTAAAAAAGAATCTAATGAAGACAAACTTGAAAAGCTAAAGAATGCCAAGGAAGCGGCGATTAATGATCAAGATTTTGAAAAAGCCGCTGAAATTCGTCAAAAAGAGATGAAATTACGGCGTAAAATCGAGCGTGCAGAGGCTAAGCAGGATCAGAATGATGCTAAGCCTGAGTATGCTTTATCAGAAACGGGCGAAGATGTGGCTCAAATTGTTTCAGACTGGACAGGAGTTCCATTAACTCAAATGAAACAAACTGAATCGGAGCGTCTGATTAACCTTGAAAAGATTTTACACGAACGGGTTATTGGACAGGATGAGGCTGTTTCATCCGTTGCACGCGCTATCCGTCGGGCACGATCAGGATTGAAGAGTCCTAAGCGCCCAATTGGCTCATTTATGTTCCTCGGACCGACAGGGGTTGGAAAGACTGAGCTGGCAAAGACGCTGGCTGATGTGATGTTTGGATCGGAAGATAATATGATTCGAATTGATATGTCAGAATATATGGAAAGATATAGTACTAGTCGACTTGTCGGATCTGCTCCAGGGTACGTTGGCTATGATGAAGGCGGCCAACTAACTGAACAGGTTCGTCGCAAACCGTATTCCGTAGTTCTTTTCGATGAAGTTGAAAAAGCTCATCCAGACGTTTTCAATTTACTCTTACAAGTTTTTGATGACGGATTTTTAACGGACTCAAAGGGTCGTCGAGTTGATTTTAGAAATACGATTATCATTATGACCTCTAACCTTGGTGCAACGGCTCTGAGGGATGAAAAATCGGTTGGTTTTGGGGCACAAAGTGTTGCCGAAGATTATGGGGCCATGGCAAGCAAAGTTCGAGAAGTGCTCAAACAAAGCTTCCGTCCCGAATTTTTAAACCGAATTGATGAAACGATTGTTTTCCATTCCCTAACCAAGCCAGAGCTATATCAAATTGTTAAGCTGATGACTAAGGATGTAATCCAACGAATGAGCGAACAGGGAATTAATACTAAATTTACGCCGGGTGCAATTGATGTTGTTGCCGAGGCAGGCTTTGATCCAGAATACGGAGCTCGTCCAATTCGGAGAGCATTGCAAACTAAAGTTGAAGACCAGTTGAGTGAATTGATGCTTTCTGGTGAAGCAAAAGTTGGCGACGATGTAACCGTTGGAGCTCGGAATAAAAAGATCACTTTTAAGGTTAAAGCGGTTGGAGAAAAAGCAACTACAAAAAAATAGTGTTTTTAACAATGTAAGTTATTTGACAAAATAAATTACAGGGCATAGAATGTAATATGTATGTTAAAGCTGGGTTAAATGAAGCAGTGCGATCTATTGTCCGCAGTGTTTTAGATAAAAAAGCAAAAATAGTTTCTTTTTGAGGCTGTTTTTGGTTTTTTTTTGCTAAAAATCAGTGATTATAACAAATTGTAATCAAACTGTAACATTTAACTCGTTTAGAAATTGGAGAGGTGAATAACTTGGCAGGACATTTAGTTAAGTATGGTAAACATCGTACGCGCCGGAGCTATGCACGAATTAAAGAAGTACTTGATCTACCTAATTTGATCGAGATTCAATCGGATTCGTACCAATGGTTCTTAGACGAAGGTCTTCGCGAAATGTTCAATGACATTATGCCGATTGAAGATTTTGCTGGTAAATTATCACTTGAATTCGTCGATTATCAATTGCTTGAACCTAAGTATACGGTCGATGAAGCTCGTGAGCATGAAGCAAACTATTCCGCACCATTACACGTAACTCTACGTTTGACAAACCATGAAACTGGCGAAATCAAATCACAGGACGTGTTCTTTGGTGACTTCCCATTAATGACAGAACAGGGAACTTTCATCATTAATGGTGCAGAACGAGTTATTGTTTCACAATTAGTTCGTTCACCTGGTGTTTATTACAATTTAGATGTTGATAAAAATAATCGTAAAATTTGGGGAACAACCGTTATTCCTAACCGTGGAGCATGGTTAGAATACGAGACTGATGCTAAAGATATTTCATATGTACGAATTGATCGTACACGTAAGATTCCAATGACGGAGTTGGTTCGAGCACTTGGATTTGGATCAGATGAAGAAATCATTGATATTTTTGGCGGTTCAGATAGCTTAGACTTCACTTTAGACAAAGATGTTCATAAAAATCCGGAAGATTCACGAGTTGCTGAATCTTTGAAAGACATTTATGAACGTTTGCGTCCGGGTGAACCTAAAACGGCGGATAGTTCAAGAAGTTTATTAACGGCTCGGTTCTTTGATCCTAAGCGTTATGACATGGCACCGGTTGGTCGTTACAAAGTTAATAAAAAGCTGAGCTTAAAGACACGTCTTTTGGGTCAAACATTAGCAGAAACATTAGCAGACCCTGATACAGGGGAAGTTATTGCTCAAAAGGGCGAAATGGTAAACAAAGATGTGATGAAGAAGTTATCAGCATTTCTTGATCGTCCAGACTTTAAGATGGTGACTTATCAACCTTCAGACGAAGCGGTTGTTACAGAACCAATGACAATTCAAGTTATTAAAGTTCAAGATCCTAGCGATCCAGAACGTGAATTAAAGATGATTGGTAATGGAAACATTGACCTTAAGCTAAAACACATCACACCTGCTGATATTATCGCTTCGATGAATTATTTCTTCCTTCTTCAAGATGGAATTGGTAATACTGATGATATCGATCATTTGGGTAACCGTCGAATTCGCTCGGTTGGTGAACTTCTCCAAAACCAATTTAGAATTGGTTTGTCTAGAATGGAACGAGTTGTTCGAGAACGAATGTCAATTCAAGATGCGGACACCGTTACACCGCAACAGTTGATTAATATTCGTCCAGTAGTTGCTGCAACTAAAGAATTCTTTGGATCTTCACAGTTGTCACAATTCATGGATCAGACAAACCCACTTGGCGAATTGTCACATAAGCGTCGTTTGTCTGCCCTTGGACCTGGTGGTTTAACTCGTGACCGTGCCGGATATGAAGTTCGAGACGTTCACTATACGCATTATGGTCGTATGTGTCCAATTGAAACGCCTGAAGGTCCTAATATCGGATTGATTAATAACCTTGCTTCTTATGGTAAGATCAACCGTTATGGCTTTATTGAAACACCATATCGTCGTGTTTCATGGGATGATCATAAGGTAACTGATCGAATCGATTATCTTACAGCTGACGAAGAAGACCAATTTGTTATCGCTCAGGCTAACTCACCATTAAACGATGATGGATCTTTTGTGGATGATGTTGTTATGGCTCGTCATGAAAGTGACAACATTGAAACAAACATCTCTAACGTCGATTATATGGACGTTTCGCCAAAACAAGTTGTTGCTGTTGCTACAGCATGTATTCCGTTCTTGGAAAATGATGACTCTAACCGTGCTTTGATGGGTGCTAACATGCAACGTCAAGCTGTTCCTTTGTTAGATCCACATTCACCATTAATTGGAACTGGTATCGAATACAAAGCTGCCCATGATTCAGGGGTTGCACTACTTTGCCAACACGCTGGAGTTGTCGAATATGTTGATGCTCGTGAAGTTCGCGTTCGCCGTGACGATGGGGCACTTGATACCTACAAATTAATGAAATTCCGCCGTTCAAATGGTGGTAAGAACTACAACCAACGTCCAATTGTTCGCGTTAATGATAAGGTTGATGCTGATGAAGTATTGGCTGATGGACCATCAATGGAACAAGGTGAATTGGCTCTTGGACAAAACCCATTGATTGCTTTCATGACTTGGCAAGGTTATAACTTCGAAGATGCGATTGCAATTAATGAACGTTTAGTTCGTGATGATGTTTATACATCAATTCATATTGAAGAATATGAATCAGAAGCTCGTGATACAAAGCTTGGACCTGAAGAAATGACACGTGAAATTCCTAATGTTGGGGAAGATGCCTTGCATAACCTTGACCAAGATGGAATTATTCGAATTGGAGCCGAAGTTGAAGATGGTGACATTCTTGTCGGTAAGGTTACTCCAAAGGGAGTGACAGAATTATCTGCAGAAGAACGTTTACTACACGCAATTTTTGGTGAAAAAGCTCGTGAAGTTCGTGATACTTCATTGCGTGTTCCTCATGGTGGGGGCGGAATTGTTCAAGACGTTAAGATTTTCACTCGCGAAAATGGTGACGAGTTATCTCCTGGTGTAAATATGATGGTTCGTGTTTATATCGCTCAAAAACGTAAGTTACAAGTTGGTGATAAAATGGCTGGACGTCATGGTAACAAAGGTACCGTATCAGTTGTTATCCCACAAGAAGATATGCCATACATGCCTGATGGAACTCCAATCGATATCATGCTTAGCCCAATGGGTGTGCCTTCTCGTATGAATATTGGACAAGTTCTTGAACTTCATTTAGGAATGGCCGCTCGTAATCTTGGTATTCATATGACCACACCGGTTTTTGATGGTGCTCAAGATAAGGATATTTGGGAAGCTGTTGCTGAAGCTGGAATGGATTCGGATGCTAAGACTGTTTTATATGATGGTCGAACAGGTGAACCGTTTGAACAACGTGTAGCCGTAGGTGTCATGCACTATATGAAGCTTGCTCACATGGTTGATGATAAGATCCATGCTCGTTCGATTGGACCTTACTCACTTGTTACACAACAACCACTTGGTGGTAAAGCTCAATTTGGTGGGCAGCGTTTTGGTGAAATGGAAGTTTGGGCTCTTGAAGCATACGGAGCTGCATACACACTTCAAGAAATTCTGACTTATAAATCCGATGACGTTGTTGGTCGTGTGAAGACTTATGAAGCCATCGTTAAGGGTGAACCAATTCCTCGTCCAGGTGTTCCGGAATCATTCCGAGTGCTTGTAAAAGAATTACAGGCTCTAGGATTGGATATGAAGGTGCTTGGTGATGATAACGAAGAAGTTGAACTTCGTGATATGGATGAAGACGACGATGATGTTGTTAATGTAGATGCACTTAGCAAGTATGCTGAAAAGCAAAACGAAAAGGCTAATGCAAGTGAAGCGGAAACTAAGTCAACGGAATCTGCTCCTGTTGAAACTGAAAACAAACAAAAATAATTTTTAAAAGAAAGAGGAGGTCAGCCCGTTGATCGATGTTAATAAATTCGAAAGTATGCAAATCGGTTTAGCTTCTCCTGATAAGATCCGTATGTGGTCTTATGGTGAAGTTAAGAAACCGGAAACCATTAACTATCGAACTTTAAAACCAGAAAAAGATGGATTATTCGACGAACGAATTTTTGGACCAACTAAAGACTATGAATGTGCCTGTGGAAAGTACAAGCGAATTCGTTATAAAGGGATCG
Source organism: Pediococcus stilesii (assembly GCF_001437075.1). Classification (GTDB taxonomy): domain Bacteria; phylum Bacillota; class Bacilli; order Lactobacillales; family Lactobacillaceae; genus Pediococcus; species Pediococcus stilesii. Next base: position 112,921 of record NZ_JQBX01000003.1, on the reverse strand, counting down.
TTTGTGATCGCTGTGGTGTTGAAGTTACAAAGTCTAAAGTTCGTCGCGAACGCATGGGACATATCGAACTTGCTGCACCAGTAACACACATCTGGTACTTCAAGGGAATCCCAAGTCGAATGGGATTAGTTCTTGATATGAGTCCTCGTTCACTGGAAGAGATCATTTACTTTGCATCATACGTAGTAGTAGATGCAGGAGATACTCCACTAGAAAAGAAGCAATTACTAACAGAACGCGAATATCGTTCTAAGTTAAGTGAATATGGCGATAAGTTCACTGCCAAAATTGGTGGAGAAGCAATCCAAGCCCTTCTTGAAACAGTTGATCTAGAAAAAGAAGCTGCTTCATTAAAAGAAGAGTTAAAGGAAGCATCTGGTCAAAAGAGAACTCGTGCGGTTCGTCGTTTAGATATCGTTGAAGCATTCCTTAAGTCAGGTAATCACCCTGAATGGATGGTAATGGATGCCATCCCGGTTATTCCACCTGATTTACGGCCAATGGTTCAATTAGATGGTGGACGTTTTGCAACGTCTGATTTAAATGATTTATATCGTCGAGTAATTAACCGTAATAACCGTTTGAAACGCTTATTGGACCTTAACGCTCCTGGAATTATCGTTCAAAATGAAAAACGAATGTTACAAGAAGCCGTTGATGCTTTGATTGATAACGGTCGTCGAGGCCGTCCGGTTGCCGGTCCTGGTAATCGTCCATTAAAATCTCTTTCACATATGTTAAAGGGTAAGCAAGGGCGTTTCCGTCAAAACTTACTTGGAAAGCGTGTAGATTATTCTGGCCGTTCAGTTATTGATGTTGGTCCATCATTGAAGATGAATCAAATGGGTCTTCCAGTTCCAATGGCAATGGAATTATTTAAACCATTTATCATGAAAGAATTGGTTGGTCGTGGACTAGCTTCAAACATTAAAAATGCTAAACGTAAAATTGATCGTAAAGATAACGACGTTTACGACGTTTTAGAAGACGTAATTAAGGAACATCCAGTTCTTTTGAACCGTGCCCCTACCTTGCATCGACTTGGTATTCAAGCTTTCGAACCTGTATTAGTTAGTGGGAAAGCTATGCGTCTACATCCGTTAGCTTGTGAAGCTTACAATGCTGACTTTGATGGAGACCAAATGGCTATTCACGTTCCACTATCAAATGAAGCCCAAGCTGAAGCACGTCTTCTCATGTTGGCTGCACATCATATTCTTGCTCCTAAAGACGGGAAACCAGTTGTTACGCCATCACAAGACATGGTTATTGGTAACTACTGGCTAACAATGGAACGTGCTGAGAGTGTTGGCGAAGGAATGATCTTCAACGATCTTGATGAAATTCGCTTAGCACTTCAAAATGGCTACGTATCAATTCATACAAGAATTGGTGTTCGTGCTAGTTCAATGCCTGAGAAGCCATTCACTGATGCACAACGCAAGCAAGTTTTGATTACAACGGTTGGTAAAATGCTATTTAACGACATTTTGCCAAAGGGATTTGTCTATCTTAACGCACCAACCAATGAAAATTTAGTCGGTGGAACACCGGATGAATTCTTCTTGGAAAATGGTGAAAATATTCATGAACAGTTGAATCAACGTCCATTGATCGATCCATTTAAGTCTGGATTTTTAAGTGATGTAATTGCCGAAGTATACAAGAAGTACAAGGTTACAGAAACTTCATTATTACTTGACCGTATGAAAGACTTAGGATTCTATCGTTCGACACTTTCTGGTTTAACGGTGGGAATTGCTGATATCACCAATCTTCCAGATAAGCCTGAAATTATTGCTGCAGCTCATAAACAAGTTGCAACTGTCACCAAGCAGTTCCGTCGAGGTTTAATTACTGATGACGAACGTTATGAACGAGTAATTGGAATTTGGAACGACGCCAAAGATGAGATTCAACAACGATTGATGGATACATTTGATCAACAAAATCCAATCTTTATGATGTCCGACTCCGGAGCTCGTGGTAACATTTCTAACTTTACACAGCTTGCTGGAATGCGTGGATTGATGGCTGCCCCTAATGGTAAAATCATGGAGCTTCCAATTCTTTCTAACTTCCGTGAAGGACTTAGTGTTTTGGAAATGTTTATCTCTACTCATGGTGCTCGTAAAGGTATGACCGATACGGCTTTGAAGACCGCTAACTCTGGTTACTTGACACGTCGTCTGGTTGATGTTGCGCAAGATGTTATTGTTCGTGAAAAAGATTGTGGTACTGATCGTGGCTTGTTAATTTCAGCAATCGCTGATGGAAATGAAATGATCGAACCATTATACGATCGTATTCTTGGCCGTTATACAATGAAATCAGTTTTCGATCCTGAAAACCATGAAACAATCATTGGACCAAATGAGATGATCGATGAACAAATTGCTCAACGAATCATTGAAGCTGGTGTTCAAGAAGTAACGATCCGTTCAGCATTTACATGTAATACTGCTCATGGTGTTTGTGAGAAGTGTTATGGTCGTAATATGGCTACTGGTGATCGTGTTGAAGTTGGTGAAGCAGTTGGTACAGTTGCTGCTCAATCAATCGGTGAACCCGGTACACAGCTTACAATGCGTAACTTCCATACTGGTGGTGTTGCTGGTAACGCTGATATTACCCAAGGACTCCCTCGTATCCAAGAAATTGTGGAATCTCGTAATCCTAAGGGACCTGCTGAGATTTCAGAAGTAACTGGTGCGGTTGAATCAATTGAGGAAGACCCAGCAGAAGGAACAAAGGATATTACGATTAAGGGTGAAACCGATACTCGGACATATACTTTGCCAATTACTGCTCGTATGAAGGTTGCTGAAGGTGATTATATTCATCGTGGTTCAGCCTTAAACGAAGGTTCAATTGATCCTAAAGAGTTAATTAAGGTTCGTGATGTGCTTTCTACTGAGAATTACTTGCTTAGTGAAATTCAAAAAGTTTACCGTATGCAAGGGATTGAAATCAGTGACAAGCACGTTGAGATTATGATTCGTCAAATGCTTCGAAAAGTACGTGTTATGGATCCTGGTGACACAGATATTCTTCCAGGAACATTGATGGATATTGATGATTTCAAGAATGATAATTACAAGACATTGATTGCTGGTGGAATTCCTGCCACATCACGTCCTGTCATTCTAGGAATCACGAAGGCAGCTTTGGAAACAAATAGTTTCTTATCTGCAGCCTCATTCCAAGAAACAACACGTGTCCTTACGGATGCTGCTATTCGTGGTAAAAACGATCCACTTGTTGGTTTGAAGGAAAATGTTATCATTGGTAAGATTATTCCTGCGGGAACTGGTATGACTGATTATCGTCAAATCAAACCCGAAATTGTTGGCGGTAACGTTGAACAACCCCAATCATTGAGTGACGTTGAAAAAGAAATGAACGAAACTGTTGAAAAATAGTTCGAAATAAATAATAAACCTTACCATTTCGATGGATATATTGAGGATTTTTCCCAAATATATTTGTTAAAAATGGTAAGGTTTTTTATTTTGGCACAAAAATTAAAAATGATGTCAATAAATAGGGAATAAAGGGAACCGAGCGATTTTTAAAGATCATCATTGAAAAAAGTGCTAGACCTGAAGAAATAAAAACAGCTCGGACCGTTAAACTAAATGTAAATAATAAATTAAAAAACAGGATAACTTCCAAATCACCTTGTCCAAATTTAGAAAAGAAAAATGTATTTTCAAAGTCATTTGAGATAAAGAATAGAAGACAAAGAAGTGCAAAAAAATTAGTTAAGTCAAAATTAAGAATGGTGTAAAAGAACGCCGGAATGGCGAGCAAGGAGGTATTGGATCTTTTGATCGCTAAATCTTCAGTCGCAAGATAACTGACAAGCATTAAACTGGCAGCAAAAAATAAATTTTCCAGAAAAAGTTGGTGACAGTATAAAAAAATGATTCCAGATAAAAATTCAACGCGTAATGATTGAGCAGAAATGACACTACCACAGAAACAGCAACGATGGTGACCAATTTGATAGCTAAAAATTGGAAAAAGTGACCAATAGGGTAGTTTATTTTTACAAAAATCACAGTGAGAAGACGGAAAAGCAATTGATAAACTAAGTCTTGTTCGCTCATAAACTAAAAATAAAAAAGATCCCCAGCAGGTGCCGAGGTAAAAGAATAAAAATAGCAATGTGAAAGTCATAATTTCATACGCTCCCTTTAAGAATAGATATTGAAATATACGCAACAGACGAGCACTTTTTTTATTTAATTTACTTGCAATAAAAAAAATTGCGTGATATTCTATTTAAGGTGCTTTTTGTGGACAGGTTTTCTGCTGAATGCAGACATGCTGACTGGAAACGTTAGCCCTGGTACTTGTCCGGGCCATATTTTTTTGTAGCAAAAAAAGAACCGCCTGGATATGTGTACTTAAAAGAATACTTAATTATTTCATTTATTTGGAAGGAGAAACATCGATGCCTACAATTAACCAATTGGTTCGTAAGGGTCGTCGTTCACAAAGCTCGAAGTCAAAAGCTCCAGCTTTGAACTACGGCTATAACAGCATGAAGAAGTCTCAAGTTAACAATCCAGCTCCTCAAAAACGTGGAGTTGCAACGCGTGTTGGTACAATGACGCCTAAAAAGCCTAACTCAGCTTTGCGTAAATACGCTCGTGTTCGTCTATCAAACTTGATCGAAGTTACAGCATACATTCCTGGTATTGGTCACAACCTTCAAGAACATAGTGTTGTTCTTATTCGTGGTGGTCGTGTAAAGGATTTACCTGGTGTTCGTTATCACGTTATCCGTGGTGCGCTTGATACAGCAGGTGTTACTGATCGTAAACAAAGCCGTTCTAAATACGGTACAAAGAAACCTAAGAAGTAAGGAGGTCGTGTATAAATGCCAAGAAAAGGTCCAGCACCAAAACGCGAAGTATTACCAGATCCAATTTATAACTCAAAGCTTGTTACACGCTTAATTAACCGTTTAATGTTAGATGGTAAGCGTGGTAAAGCTTCAAAGATTCTATACAGTGCTTTTGATATTATTGAAAAAGAAACTGGTTCAGAACCTACAGGAGTATTTGAAGAAGCAATGAACAACATCATGCCTGTCCTTGAAGTTAAGGCTCGTCGTGTTGGTGGTTCTAACTACCAAGTTCCAATCGAAGTACGTCCTGATCGTCGTACAACTCTTGGTTTACGTTGGTTAGTTAACTACGCTCGTCTCCGTGGTGAACACACAATGCCAGAACGTCTTGCACGTGAAATTATGGATGCTGCTAACAATACTGGTGCATCAGTTAAGAAACGTGAAGATACACATAAGATGGCTGAAGCTAACCGTGCATTTGCACATTACCGTTGGTAAAATTCAGTCGTTGCAATTAATTATTGCAACCATGATGACTATTATATGGATGCATATAGTAGTCATTTTTTCTAACAAGCTATTAATTGATTTTATATTGGAAGGAGAACCCTTAATATAATGGCTAACAAACGTGAGTTTCCCTTAGAAAAAACTCGTAACATCGGTATCATGGCCCACATTGATGCCGGTAAAACAACTACTACCGAACGTATCTTGTACTATACAGGTAAAATTCACAAAATTGGTGAAACCCATGATGGAGCTTCACAAATGGACTGGATGGAACAAGAACAAGAACGTGGTATTACAATCACATCTGCAGCAACAACAGCCGCTTGGAAAGGTCATCGAATCAATATCATCGATACACCAGGACACGTTGATTTCACAATCGAAGTTGAACGTTCATTGCGTGTGCTTGATGGTGCTGTAGCAGTGCTTGATGCCCAAGCTGGTGTTGAACCTCAAACAGAAACTGTTTGGCGTCAAGCTTCAGATTATAGTGTTCCACGTATTGTATTTGCTAATAAGATGGATAAACTTGGAGCTGACTTCGATTTTTCAGTTCAATCAATTCATGACCGTTTACAGGCAAATGCTCTACCTATCCAAATGCCAATTGGTGCCGAAGATGACTTCGAAGGTGTTATTGACCTTGTTGAAATGAAGGCCGATTTGTATGACGAAGACGAACTTGGAACAGAATGGGATACAGTTGATATTCCTGATGAATACAAGGAAGAAGCTGAAAAGCGTCGTAACGAAATGCTTGAACAATTAGCTGATATTGACGAAAACATCATGGAAAAATACCTTGGTGGAGAAGAAATCTCAGTTGCTGAAATTAAGGCTGCTATTCGTAAGGGAACCTTAGCTCTTGAATTATTCCCAGTTCTTGCTGGTTCAGCATTTAAGAACAAGGGTGTTCAAATGATGCTTGATGCAGTTGTTGATTACCTACCATCACCATTAGACGTTAAGCCATATAAGGCTACTGACCCTGAAACTGGCGAAGAAGTTGATTTAATTGCTGGCGATGATAAGACATTCGCAGCCCTAGCATTTAAGGTAGCTACTGACCCATTTGTTGGTCGTCTAACGTTTATCCGTGTTTACCAAGGTACTTTGGAATCAGGTTCATACGTTCTTAACGCAACAAAAGAAAAACGTGAACGTGTTGGTCGTTTGCTACAAATGCATTCTAACCAACGTCAAGAAATTTCAGAAGTGTTCTCTGGTGATATTGCTGCGGCAATCGGTCTTAAGAACACAACAACTGGTGATTCATTAACTGATCCAGATCATCCTTTACATTTGGAATCAATGCAATTCCCAGATCCAGTTATTCAAGTTGCTGTTGAACCTAAGTCAAAAGCTGATCAAGATAAGATGGATATTGCACTTCAAAAACTTGCTGAAGAAGATCCTTCATTCCGTGCTGAAACAAACCCTGAAACAGGGGAAACAATCATTGCCGGAATGGGAGAACTTCATCTTGATATCATTGTTGACCGTATGAAACGCGAATTTAATGTGGAAGCAACAATTGGTGCTCCTCAAGTATCATATCGTGAAGCATTTACCAAGAAGACATCTGCTCAAGGTAAGTTTGTTCGTCAATCTGGTGGTAAAGGTCAATATGGTGATGTTTGGATTGAATTCGAACCTAATGAAGAAGGTAAAGGATTTGAATTCGAAGATGCCATTGTTGGTGGGGTCGTTCCTCGTGAATACATTCCTTCAGTTGAACAAGGTCTAAAAGAATCAATGAATAATGGTGTTCTTGCTGGATACCCATTAGTTGATTTGAAGGCTAAACTTTATGATGGTAGTTATCATGATGTCGATTCTAGTGAAGCCGCATTTAAGGTTGCCGCATCAATTGCGTTGCGGGCTGCTGCTAAAACTGCTGCTCCCGTAATTCTAGAACCAATCATGAAGGTTGAAATCCGTGTCCCAGAAGAATACATGGGTGATATCATGGGTCAAGTAACCGCTCGTCGTGGACGCGTTGATGGTATGGAAGCAATTGCTGGAGCCGAAGAAATTCATGCATATGTACCTCTATCAGAAATGTTTGGTTATGCAACAACACTTCGTTCTGCTTCACAAGGTCGTGGTACATTTACAATGACTTTTGACCATTACGAAGCTGTACCAAAATCAATTCAAGAAGAAATTATCAAGAAAAATGGCGGACATGCCGAATAATTTCTAAAAAATTAAGAAGTCTAATCACTGATTTATAAATTTAGTGAAAGGGCTTCTTTTTTTATTTTAAAATAAATTTATCAAAACCCTTGTCATACAAGGAATTATCATGTATTATTATCAAGTACCGTTTTTAGAGAGGGAGTATTATGCCCTCCGAACGGTGGTGTATAAGCATAGCGTTGATGTGAAAGGTTGCGACACACCCGGCCGCTTTGCCACAGGGTGTGGCGGTAATTTTCACGGAGCAAGTCTTATTTTTTAAAATAGACGAAGGAGGTAACACAATGGCAAAACAAAAAATTCGTATTCGCCTTAAGGCTTACGAACACCGCATTTTAGATCAATCTGCTGACAAGATTGTTGAAACAGCAAAACGTACTGGTGCAACAATTTCGGGTCCAATCCCATTGCCAACAGAACGTACAGTATATACTGTTTTGAGTTCTCCACATAAGTTCAAGAAGGCTCGTGAACAGTTCGAAATGCGCACACACAAACGATTGATTGATATCGTTAACCCAACACCAAAGACAGTGGATTCATTGATGAAGCTTGACTTGCCAAGTGGTGTAGATATCGAAATCAAACTATAATTTAATCACAAACGGAGGTGTACTAATGACCACAAAAGGAATCTTAGGTAAAAAGGTCGGAATGACACAGGTTTTTACTGAAGCAGGTGAATTAATTCCCGTTACAGTAATCGACACAACTCCTAACGTTGTCTTACAACTTAAGACTGTTGAAAACGATGGTTATTCATCAGTTCAATTAGGTTTTGACGACAAGCGTCAAGTGTTGAGTAGCAAACCTGAACAAGGCCACGTAGCAAAAGCAAATACAAATCCTAAGCGCTTCATTCACGAAATCAGAAATGTTGAGCTTGGGGACGTCAAAGTCGGAGACACAATTGCAGCTGACATTTTTGAAGCAGGCGAAATCGTCGATGTAACTGGTACTACTAAGGGACATGGTTTCCAAGGTGTTATCAAAAAAGACGGTCAAAGTCGTGGTCCGATGGCGCACGGTTCTCGTTATCACCGTCGTCCTGGTTCTCTTGGAGCAGTTATTAACCGCGTATTCCCAGGGAAGAAATTACCAGGTCGTATGGGTAACAAAACAGTTACAATTCAACATCTAGAAATCGTTAAGGCAGATACAGAAAACAACGTATTATTAGTTAAGGGTAATGTACCTGGTGCTAAGAAATCATATGTAGTTGTTAAAAGTACTGTAAAGAACACTAAATAAGAGAGGAGGACCAAATAAATGGCTAACGTATCATTATTCAAACAAGACGGAACTCAAAATGGTGACGTTGAATTAAATGCCGACATTTTCGGTATTGAACCTAATAACGACGTAGTTTTTGAAGCTGTAGTTATGCAACGCGCATCTATGCGTCAAGGAACTCACGCTGTTAAGAATCGTAGTGCTGTACGTGGTGGTGGTAGAAAACCATGGCGTCAAAAGGGTACTGGACGTGCTCGTCAAGGTTCAATTCGTTCACCTCAATGGCGTGGTGGAGGAATTGTCTTCGGACCAACTCCTCGCTCATATGCTTACAGCATTCCAAAGAAAATGCGTCGCTTAGCATTGAAGTCAGTACTTTCACAGAAGGTATTGGACGAAAGCTTAGTAGTCGTTGACGAATTTAAGTTCGAAACTCCAAAGACTAAGGACTTCGCTAAATCATTAAGTAATCTTAATGTTGAAAAGAAAGCTCTATTAGTTCTTGAAGAAGATAACGAAAGTGCTGTATTGGCTGCTCGTAATTTATCTAATGTAAAGATTGTTGAACCTTCAGGTATCAACGTTTTAGATATTATGAATAGCGACAAACTTGTCATTACACAAAAGGCTCTTTCTCAAGTAGAGGAGGCTCTAGCATAATGGAATCACGTGATATTATTTTACGCCCTGTTGTTACAGAAACTTCAATGGCGCTAATCGATGACAAACGTTATACATTTGATGTAGATCCACGTGCTACAAAGACTCAAGTTAAAAAAGCTATTGAAGAGATCTTTGAAGTTACGGTTACAAAAATCAATATTATGAACGTTAAAGGAAAGTTAAAGCGTCAAGGCCGTTACGCTGGTTACACAAAGAAACGTCGTAAGGCAATCGTTCAACTTTCTGAAGATTCAAAAGAAATCCAATTATTTGGTGAAGAATAAAAAAATATAGGAGGAAAACAACGTGGGGATTAAGAAATTTAAACCAACAACGAATGCTCGTCGTGGCATGACACAATTGGACTATTCTGAAATCACAAAGAAGAGTCCAGAAAAGTCATTGTTGGAATCTCAAAGCCATACTGCTGGTCGTAATAACTACGGTCGTATGACAGTTCGCCATCGCGGTGGTGGAAATAAACGTCAATATCGTATCATCGACTTTAAACGTATTAAAGATGATGTTCCAGCTACAGTAAAAGCTATTGAATATGATCCAAATCGTACAGCTAACATTGCTTTGCTTGTTTATGCTGACGGTGTTAAATCATATATCATTGCTCCTAAGGGACTAAAGGTTGGCGACAAGGTTCAATCTGGTCCAGAAGCTGATATTAAAGTAGGTAACGCACTACCACTTACAGATATTCCTGTTGGTACGGTTATCCACAATATTGAATTAAAACCTGGTAAGGGTGGACAACTTGTTCGTTCCGCTGGAACATCTGCTCAATTACTTGGTAAAGAAGGTAAGTATGTACTTATCCGTCTTGCTTCTTCTGAAGTTCGTATGGTTCTTGCAACAAACCGTGCAACAATCGGTGCAGTTGGTAACGAAGAACATGAACTTATCAATGTTGGTAAAGCTGGACGTACTCGTTACGCTGGTCAACGCCCACATGTTCGTGGTTCTGTAATGAACCCTAACGATCATCCACATGGTGGTGGTGAAGGTAAAGCACCTATCGGTCGTCCATCTCCACTTTCTCCATGGGGTAAGAAAACAATCGGTAAGAAGACTCGTAACAAACATAACAAGTCAAACAAATTTATCGTTCGCGGTCGTAAGCGCGGTCGCTTAGGTAATATCTAGAACAGTTTTCGAAGGAGGTCAAATTAATGGGTCGTAGTTTAAAAAAGGGACCATTTGCTGATGAACATCTTTTAAAGAAGATTGATGCTCAAAAAGATTCTGACAAGAAGTCAGTTATTAAAACATGGTCACGTCGTTCAACAATTTTTCCAAGCTTCATCGGATACACAATCGCTGTATACGATGGTAGAAAACATGTTCCAGTTTATATCCAAGACGATATGGTTGGTCATAAGCTTGGCGAATTTGTTCCAACTCGCACATTCCGTGGTCACGGTGGCGACGACAAAAAGACATCTGGAAAGTAAGGAGGATGAATCATGGCTGAACAAGTAACATCTGCACAGGCAACTGCAAAGACTGTTCGTATTGCCGCTCGTAAGGTTCGTCTCGTAGTCGATCTTATCAGAGGTAAAAGTGTCGCTGAAGCTTTTGCAATTCTTAAATTTACACCACGCAGTGCTTCACCTGTTGTTGAAAAGGTTTTGAAGTCTGCAGTGGCAAATGCTGAAAACAACTTTGATTTGGATCGTGAAGATCTAGTGATTAGCAAAGTTTTTGTTAACGAAGGACCAACGTTGAAACGTTTCCGTCCTCGTGCGAAAGGTTCTGCATCACCAATCAACAAACGTACAAGTCATATTACAGTTGTAGTATCAGAAAAACAGGAGGGATAACGCGTGGGTCAAAAAGTAAATCCTAATGGATTCCGTGTTGGTGTCATTCGTGATTGGCAAGCAAAATGGTATGCTGATAAAGACTTTGCAAAGTTTTTAGCCGAAGATATCAAGATTCGTGAATTTATCGCAAAGCAACTCACTGATGCTTCTGTATCTACTGTTGAAATTGAACGTGCTGCAAATCGTGTAAACATTTCAATTCACACAGCTAAACCAGGTATGGTTATCGGTAAAGGTGGATCAGAAGTTGAAAAGTTGCGTAATCAATTAAATCAATTAACTGGCAAACGTGTTCACATTAACATTGTTGAGATCAAAAAACCTGATCTTGAAGCAAAACTTGTTGGTGAAAACATTGCTGCTCAATTAGAAGGTCGTGTTGCATTCCGTCGTGCTATGAAGCAAGCAATGCAACGGACAATGCGCTCTGGCGCTAAAGGTATTAAGACACAGGTTGCCGGTCGTTTAAACGGTGCTGATATGTCTCGTGTAGAACACTACTCAGAAGGTAAAGTTCCTCTTCACACACTTCGTGCTGATGTGGACTATGCTTGGGTTGAAGCTCGTACTACATACGGACAACTCGGTGTTAAGACATGGATCTACCGTGGTGAAATTTTACCTGAAGTAAAGGAAGTAAAGAAAAACTCTAAAGAACAAGGAGGGAAATAAGCATGTTAGTACCTAAGAGAGTAAAACATCGTCGCGAACATCGTGGACGTATGCGTGGTGCCGCTAAAGGCGGTAAGACAGTTGCTTTTGGTGAATATGGTTTACAAGCCTTGACTTCATCATGGATTACTAACCGCCAAATCGAAGCTGCACGTATCGCTATGACACGTTATATGAAACGTGGCGGTAAAGTTTGGATTAAGATTTTCCCTCATAAGTCATACACATCTAAAGGTGTGGGTGTTCGTATGGGTAATGGTAAAGGTACTCCAGAAGGATGGGTAGCTCCAGTAAAACGCGAAAAGGTTATGTTTGAAGTTGCAGGTGTTCCTGAAGAAGTTGCTCGCGAAGCTCTACGTTTGGCAGCAATGAAACTTCCTGTGAAGACAAAGATTATCGAACGCGAGGAAGTAGGTGGCGAATCAGATGAAGGCTAAAGAAATTAATGAATTAACCACTGACGAAATGATCAATAAGGAAAAAGAGTATAAGGACGAGTTATTCAACCTACGTTTCCAATTGGCTACTGGCCAACTTGAAAATACTGCTCGCCTTAAAGCTGTTCGTAAGAACATTGCTCGAATCAAAACTGCTCTACGTCAACAAGAATTAAACAAGTAAAAGAATACGAAGGGAGGACTTAGTTAATGAGTGAAGAACGTAACGCACGTAAGGTTTATCAAGGACGCGTTGTTTCCGACAAGATGGACAAGACAATTACAGTTCAAATTGATACTTACAAAACACATCCTGTTTATGGTAAACGTGTAAAGTACTCAAAGAAATATAAAGCACATGATGAAAATAACACAGCAAAGATTGGCGATATTGTAACAATCATGGAAACAAGACCTTTGTCAGCTACAAAGAGATTCCGTTTGATTGATATTGTTGAAAAAGCGGTTATTATCTAACTCATATTTCGTATTCTGATACACAATTGAAGGGAGGACACTAACTGTGATCCAACAAGAGAGTCGTTTAAAAGTTGCTGACAATTCTGGAGCACGTGAACTGTTGGTAATTAAAGTATTGGGTGGTTCCCGTGTTAAATTTGGTTACATTGGTGACATCGTTGTTGCTACTGTAAAACAAGCAACACCAGGTGGCGTTGTCAAAAAAGGTGACGTTGTTAAAGCTGTTGTTGTTCGTACGAAACATGGTGCACACCGTGCTGATGGTTCATACATCAAATTTGACGAAAATGCTGCAGTATTAATTAAAGATGATAAGAGCCCTCAAGGAACACGTATCTTCGGACCTGTTGCACGTGAACTACGTGACAAAGATTACATGAAGATTGTTTCTTTGGCTCCTGAAGTATTGTAATCAACCATCATAACGAAGGAGGTGCGCCATTAAATGTTCGTAAAAGTTGGCGACAAAGTTCGCGTAATTAGCGGAAAAGACAAGGGCAAGGAAGGTACCATTAAACAAACACTTGCTAAAAAGAACCGTGTTGTTGTTGAAGGTTTAAACATGATTAAAAAACATCAAAAACCTAACAATGCAAATCCTCAAGGTGGAATTCTTGACGTTGAAGCACCAATGGATGTTTCAAATGTTATGCTTATCGATCCATCTACAAATGAACCAACACGCGTTGGCTTCAAAGTTGTTGATGGCAAGAAAGTAAGAGTTTCAAAAAAATCTGGCGAGAGTATCGACAAGTAATCTAAGCGAAGGGAGGAAATATAATTCATGGCAAATCGTTTAAAAGAAAAATTCGTTAACGAAATCACACCTGATTTGGTTAAAAAGTTTGACTACACATCAGTTATGCAAGTACCTAAGATTGAAAAAATTGTCTTGAACATGGGTGTCGGTGACGCAGTTACTAATTCTAAAAACTTAGATGAAGCAGTTGCTGAGTTGGAACTTATTTCAGGTCAAAAGCCTCTTGTTACGAAGGCTAAGAAATCAATCGCTGGTTTCCGTCTTCGTGAAGGTATGTCAATTGGTGCTAAAGTTACACTACGTGGGGAAAGAATGTATGATTTTCTAGATAAGTTAATCAATGTTTCATTACCTCGTGTTCGTGACTTCCGTGGTGTTAGCCGCAAGGCATTTGATGGTCGTGGTAACTACACATTAGGTGTTCGCGAACAATTGATTTTCCCAGAAATCGATTTTGATAATGTTAACCGCGTTCGTGGTTTAGATATCGTGATTGTTACAACTGCAAATACAGATGAAGAATCACGTGAATTATTGGCACAATTAGGAATGCCATTTGAAAAGTAAGCGAAGGGAGCAAACAAATTGGCTAAAAAATCATTAGTTGTAAAGAGTGAACGTCCTGCTAAGTTCTCAACACAGGCATACACACGTTGTGAACGTTGTGGTCGTCCACACTCTGTATACCGTAAATTCCATTTATGCCGTATTTGCCTTCGTGAATTAGCTCATGAAGGACAAATTCCTGGTATGAAGAAAGCTAGTTGGTAAAAAAGAAATCAGAGTCAAAGGAGGGTAATACTGAATGTCTATGACAGATCCTATTGCAGACTTTCTTACTCGTATTCGTAATGCGAACATGGTTCGCCACGAATCTTTAGAAGTACCTGCATCAAAAATTAAAAAGGATATCGCCGAAATTCTTAAGAACGAAGGCTTTATCAAAGATGTTGAATATATTGACGATGACAAGCAAGGCATCATTCGTGTATTCCTAAAATATGGAAAGAACAACGAACGAGTTATCTCTGGTTTGAAACGTATTTCAAAACCTGGATTACGTTCATACGTTAAATCTGACGAAGTTCCTAAGGTGTTGAACGGTTTGGGTATCGCAATCATCTCAACTTCTGAAGGTGTAATCACAGATAAAGAAGCACGCGCTAAGAAAATCGGTGGAGAAGTATTAGCTTACATCTGGTAATTTTTAGATAAGGAGGTGCCGTTCAATGAGCCGTATCGGAAGAAAGCCAGTTGAAGTTCCAGCTGGTGTTGAAATTAAACAAGACGGAAACGTCGTAACTGTTAAAGGACCTAAGGGTGAATTAACACGTACTATGAATGCTGACATTACTATGAGTGTTGACGGAAACGTCGTAACATTTGATCGTCCAAATGACGATAACAAGATGCGTGCATTACATGGTACAACACGTGCTAACTTCAACAATATGGTTGAAGGTGTTACAAATGGATTTGAAAAGAAGCTTGAGTTGGTTGGTGTTGGTTACCGTGCTCAACTTAAGGGCAAGACATTGATTCTTAACCTTGGTTATTCAAATCCTGTTGAAATGGAAGCTCCAGAAGACCTTAAGGTTGAAGTTCCTGACAACACACACATTAACATCAGTGGTATCAGCAAACAACGTGTTGGTGATTTAGCTGCTGAAATTCGTGCCGTTCGTTCACCAGAACCATATAAAGGTAAAGGTGTTCGTTATGTTGGTGAATATGTTCGCCGCAAAGAAGGTAAAACAGGTAAATAATCAAGCAGCCTGATAAATTGACTGCGAGTTTAAAAATATGAGGTGAAAATTTTGATTTCTAAACCAGACAAGAACAAGAAACGTCAACGTCGTCACGCACGCGTTCGTTCAAAAATTTCTGGTACTGCAGAGTGCCCACGCTTAAATGTATATCGTTCTAACAAAAACATCTACGCTCAAGTAATTGATGACGTAGCGGGTGTAACGCTAGTTAGTGCCTCAACATTAGATAGCGAAATTTCAAGTGGTTCAAAGACTGAAGTAGCATCACAAGTTGGTGCTCTAGTAGCCAAGCGAGCTGTTGAAAAGAAAATTGAAAATGTCGTTTTTGATCGTGGTGGATACATCTATCATGGTCGCGTTCAAGCTTTAGCTGAAGCTGCACGCGAAAACGGACTTAAATTTTAAGGATAGGAGGGAAATACGTACATGTCTAAATTTATCGATCCAGAAAAATTGGAAATTGAAGATCGCGTAGTTGCCATCAACCGTGTTACAAAGGTTGTAAAAGGTGGACGTCGTCTTCGTTTTGCTGCTTTAGTCGTTGTTGGTGACAAGAACGGTCATGTAGGTTTTGGTACAGGTAAAGCTCAAGAAGTTCCAGAAGCTATTCGTAAAGCAGTTGAAACTGCACGTAAGAGTTTGATTGAAGTTCCTATTGTTGGAACAACTCTCCCTCACGAAGCCGTCGGTGTTTACGGTGGTGGACGAATTCTGATGAAGCCAGCTCCTGAAGGTTCCGGAGTAGCTGCTGGTGGTGCTGTTCGTGCCGTTATGGAATTAGCCGGTGTTGATGATGTTACAAGTAAGCGTTTGGGTTCAAACACTCCAGTTAACGTTGTTCGTGCTACTTTTGAAGGTTTAAAGAGCATGCGTAATGCAGAAGAAGTTGCTGCCCTTCGTGGGGTTTCAGTCGATCATTTAGCTGAATAAGGAGGATATTCTGATGTCACAATTAAAGATTACACTAATTAAAAGTGCCGTACATCGCCTCCCAAAACAACGCAAAATTGTTAAGGAATTAGGTCTTGGCCGAGTAAACAGCTCCGTTGTCCTACCTAACAATGAGGCAACTCGTGGAGCTATTTTCCACATTGCACATTTAATTGAAGTTGAAGAAGTAAAATAAATTTTGTAAGATTGGAGGTTTCCTTGCATGAAGTTGAATGAATTAAAGCCTAGCGAAGGCTCACGTAAGAACCGTAAGCGTATTGGTCGTGGTACTTCTAGTGGTACAGGTAAAACTGCTGGTCGTGGACAAAAAGGCCAAAAGGCACGTGGTAAGGTTCGTTTAGGTTTTGAAGGTGGACAAATGCCTCTTTACCGTCGAATTCCAAAACGTGGATTCACAAACATTAACCGCAAAGAATTTGCTATTGTTAATTTAGATGCACTTAACGCATTTGATGAAGGTGCTGAAGTAACACCTGAAGCATTGCTTAAGGCGGGCATTATTGGCAAGCAACTTAGCGGTGTTAAAGTTCTTGGTAACGGTGAAATTTCTAAGAAGCTCACTGTTAAAGCTAACAAATTCTCTGAGACTGCTGTAAAAGCAATCGAGGCTGCTGGTGGTAAAACCGAGGTGATTTAATGCTAACGACTGTCAAAAATGCTCTAAAAGTGAAGGATATTAGAAATAAGATTCTTTTTACACTTGGTATTTTGATTGTATTTCGGTTAGGATCGTATATCACTGTACCTGGCGTTAACGCGAAAGCTTTGCAAAGCATGTCATCGTCAGGCTTGGTTGGAATTTTGAATACATTCAGTGGTGGTGGGTTAACGAACTATTCCATTTTTGCAATGGGTGTTTCCCCATACATCACGGCACAAATTATTGTTCAATTGTTACAAATGGACATTGTTCCTAAATTTGTGGAATGGAGTAAGCAAGGTGAAGTTGGGCGTCGGAAGCTTAATCAAGCAACTAGATGGCTAACAATCGTCCTTGCTTTTGCTCAATCAATCGGGATTACAGCTGGTTTTAACTACCTTAGTCAGATGAATCTGGTTAAAACTCCTAATGTACAAACCTTCTTAACGATTGGTTTGATTCTTACGGCGGGAACGATGTTAACAACCTGGTTGGGAGACATGATTACTGAACGAGGCATTGGACAAGGTGTCTCAATGATCATTTTTGCAGGAATTATTGCACGAACCCCAACTGGTATTTACCAGATTTATACTGAACAGTTTGTTAATACTCCGAAGAGTCAATGGGCTCAGAGCTTTATGTACGTTGGATTGATTTTAATTGCTATTTTAGCCATTGTAATTTTTGTTACATGGGTACAACAAGCAAGTAGAAAAATTCCAATTCAATATACTAGAAGAGCATCAGGAGCATCTGACAGTAGTTACTTACCTTTAAAGGTTAACGTTGCTGGTGTTATTCCAGTAATTTTCGCTAGTTCTTTTATTTCTACTCCACAAACAATTCTAATGGCTTTTGCATCGTCGCATTCTGAAGATTCTTGGTATAAAGTTTTGAATGATGTGTTTAATATGCAAACTACCGATGGAGCGATCTTGTACACTGTTTTAATTGTTCTGTTTACATTTTTCTACGCGTTTGTTCAGGTTAATCCTGAGAAATTAGCTGAGAATTTACAGAAGCAGGGCAGTTATATTCCTGGTGTTTGGCCCGGAAAGAAGACCCAAGATTACATGTCTGGTTTATTAATCAGACTTAGTGTTGTTGGAGCTCTATTCTTAGGACTAGTTGCATTAATCCCATTACTTGCTTCAAATATTTTTGGTTTGGACGAGTCAATTGGATTAGGTGGTACAAGTCTTTTAATTGTTGTTGGTGTAGCAATTGAATTAGCTAACCAGATTGAAGGATTAATGATGAAACGAGAATACATCGGATTCATTCATAACTAATTCGTCAGATTAACAATGAAGGAGAATTACAATGAGTAAATTAAACCTCGTTTTAATGGGCCTTCCGGGTGCTGGTAAAGGTACGCAGGCTCAAAAAATTATTGAGGATTATAAAATTCCACATATCTCAACCGGCGACATTTTCCGTGATGCCATGAAGAATGAAACCGAAATGGGAGTGGAAGCTAAGAAGTTCATTGATAAGGGTGAACTTGTTCCCGATAGTGTTACTAACGGGATCGTTGAAGATCGTCTTGCAATGGATGATGTCAATGATGGTTTTATGTTAGACGGTTTTCCGCGGAATATTGTCCAAGCAGAAGCATTAGACGAAATGACGTCACGCTTGAATAAACCATTAACTGCAGTGATTAATATACATGTTGATCCTGAAGTTTTAGTTGAAAGACTATCTGGCAGATTTATTTGTAAGAATTGTGGAGCAACTTATCATAAGCTCTACAATCCACCAAAGGTTGCTGGAACGTGTGATGTTTGTGGACATCACGAGTTTTTCCAACGTGAGGACGACAAGCCAGAAACAGTAAAAAATCGCATTGCTGTTAATACAAAACTTAACACGCCGTTGATTGATTACTATGAAGAAAAACATCTCCTTTACAATATTAATGGCGATCAGGATATTAACGATGTTTATTCTGAAGTCAAAAAGGTATTAGAGAGTCTCTAATTTTGTGCTTGTTGTACTATAGATAACGTTCATTGTTTGCAAATAGTTTTTTCG
Organism: Pediococcus stilesii; assembly: GCF_001437075.1. Lineage (GTDB taxonomy): Bacteria > Bacillota > Bacilli > Lactobacillales > Lactobacillaceae > Pediococcus > Pediococcus stilesii. The sequence goes on along the minus strand of NZ_JQBX01000003.1, from coordinate 93,865 downwards.
TATGGTAAGCTAATTCAGGTTTGGCTTCGAAATACATATTTTGGAGCTTTTTGTTGGTTATTACTATTAGAAAAGTTAAATGGGAGGCACAAATTTAGTGGCTAAAGATAATGTCATTGAAATTGAGGGCACAGTAAAAGAAACTATGCCTAATGCGATGTTTAAAGTAGAACTTGAAAATGGTCATGAAATTCTTGCCCATGTTTCGGGGAAGATTCGCATGCACTATATCAAAATTTTACCAGGTGATAAAGTTACGGTTGAAATGTCACCGTACGATCTATCAAAGGGTCGCATTACCTATCGTTTCAAATAAGTTTTATTCGTTTAGGAGGATTTATTCATGAAGGTACGTCCATCAGTTAAGCCAATGTGTGAACATTGCAAAGTAATTAAACGTAAAGGGCGCGTTATGGTAATTTGCTCAGCAAATCCTAAGCACAAACAGCGTCAAGGAAAATAATAATATACTTGGAGGTGAAATTTAATGGCCCGTATTGCAGGTGTTGATTTACCACGTGACAAGCGAATTGTCATTGGTTTGACATATATTTTCGGTATTGGTAACACTACCGCTCAAAAAATCTTAAAGAATGCAGAAGTATCAGAAGATATCCGCGTTCGTGATTTAACAGCTGATCAAGAAGACAAGATCCGTGCAGAAGTTGATAACTATCTTGTTGAAGGTGATCTTCGTCGTACAGTTAGTCTCAATATCAAGCGTCTCCAAGAAATCGGTTCATACCGTGGTATGCGTCATCGTCGTGGTTTGCCAGTTCGTGGACAACATACGAAGAATAACGCTCGGACTCGTAAAGGTAAGAAAGTTTCTATCGCAGGTAGAAAAAAATAATTAAAGGAGGCTAACTTTTTATGGCAACGAAAAAGAATACTCGTAAGCGTCGAGTAAAAAAGAATATTGAATCTGGAGTAGCTCATATCCACTCAACTTTCAATAATACTCTTGTTATGATTACAGATCCCCAAGGTAACGCTGTTGCTTGGTCATCTGCTGGTGCTCTTGGATTTAAGGGTAGTCGTAAGTCGACACCTTTTGCCGCACAAATGGCATCAGAAGCAGCTGCTAAAGCTGCAATGGAACATGGTATGAAGAATGTTGAAGTTGCTGTTAAGGGACCTGGTTCAGGTCGTGAAGCTGCAATCCGTGCACTACAAGCTACTGGGCTTGAAGTAAGTGCAATTCGTGATGTTACACCAGTTCCTCATAATGGATCTCGTCCTCCAAAGCGCCGTCGTGTATAGAGTTCGGTTCTGTTTGAGGGCAAACTTTATAATGCATTCAAAATCGAAATGCAGACTGCGTTTTGAAAGGGGTAAAAATTAGAATGATCGAATTTGAGAAGCCAAAAATTCATAAAATTGACGAAAATGACAATTATGGCCGATTTGTTATTGAACCCTTAGAACGGGGATATGGTACAACACTTGGTAATTCACTTCGTCGAATCCTGTTGTCATCTTTACCAGGGGCTGCTATTACTAGTGTCCAGATTGATAGCGTATTACATGAATTCTCAACCGTTGAAGGTGTTGTGGAAGATGTTACGCAAATCATTTTGAATCTTAAAAAAGTTTCATTAAAGATTGAATCTGACGATGAAAAGACGTTGGATATCAATGTTGTTGGACCTGCTAATGTTACGGCTGGTGATATTATGGGCGATGGAGATGTGACGATTCTTAATCCTGAAGCACCAATTTGTACCGTAGCTGAAGGTACCACATTCCATGCGGTACTCACTGCTGACACTGGACGTGGATATACATCCGCGGACGAAAACAAGGCTCGAAAGGTTGATATGCCAATTAGCGTATTACCAATCGATTCTATTTATACCCCAATTGAACGTGTTAATTATCAAGTTGAAAATACTCGTGTTGGTCAACGAGACGACTATGATAAACTTACGCTCGATATTTGGACTGATGGTTCTATCACTCCTAGTGAGGCTACAAGTTTATCTGCTAAAATTTTAACAGAACACCTTGCTATCTTCGTTAACCTTAATGATCAAGCTAAAGAGACTGAAATTATGGTTGAAAAAGAAGAAACTCACAAGGAAAAAATGCTTGAAATGACAATTGAGGAATTAGATCTTTCGGTCCGTTCATACAATTGCTTAAAACGAGCAGGTATTAACAGTGTTCAAGAATTAACTGATCGCACTGAAGCTCAAATGATGAAAGTACGTAATCTTGGTCGTAAATCATTGGTTGAAATCCAAGAGAAACTTGGCGCATTGGGCTTAGGTTTCCGTTCAGAAGACTAATCATAAGGAGGGTTCCCATAGATGAGTTATCGTAAATTAGGTCGTACAAGCTCCCAACGTAAAGCGTTGCTTCGCGATCTCACAACAGAATTAATTGTTAATGAAAAGATCGTTACAACTGAAGCACGCGCTAAGGAAGTTCGTTCTACTACTGAAAAAATGATCACATTGGGTAAGCGTGGCGACTTACATGCCCGTCGTCAAGCTGCAGCATTTGTTCGTAATATCGTTGCAGATGTTACAGAAGATGGAGAGGACGTTAAGGTTTCTTCAGCACTTCAAAAACTTTTTGCTGATTTAGCTCCACGTTATGCTGATCGTAAAGGTGGATATACTCGTATCTACAAGACGATGCCACGCCGCGGAGACGGTGCCCCAATGGTTGTTTTAGAATTAGTTGATTAATTAATTTAAAACGATTTTAATAATAACAAAATCTATCACTTAAGATATTGGTAGGGTGTTACGATGTTGGAGAAATCCTAGTCTAGCCCACGGCGAGTTTTTAACTTGCTACCACTATCTTCAGTGATTTTTTTTGTATACAATGATAAAATTAGTTCCATATTGTTTAGGGAGATAGGAATCTTGGATAACATAATTAACGTAAAGAATTTAACGTATAAATATGCTAATGGTGGCGAAAAAAAAGCCCTTGATAATGTTTCATTATCAATTAAAAGGGGTACATGGACGTCAATCGTCGGACACAATGGTAGTGGTAAAAGTACCCTTGCCCGTTCAATTGATGGACTGATGACTTTTAGCGATGGGGCAATCACTGTTGACGGGATTACATTATCCGACGATACAGTATGGGACATCCGAAAAAGAATTGGCATGATTTTTCAAAATCCGGATAATCAATTTGTTGGAGCAACCGTTGAGGATGATGTTGCCTTCGGACTCGAAAACTTGGGCGTTGAAACTGCACAAATGCATTCCATTGTTGCGGACGTATTGGAAAAAGTACGAATGACCGATTTTAAGGAACGACAGCCTGACCAACTTTCGGGCGGACAAAAGCAACGAGTTGCAATCGCAGGAGTGTTAGCATCAAAACCTAAAATAATTATTTTAGATGAAGCAACGAGCATGCTCGATCCACAGGGACGTCATGAGATTATTGAATTAATTAACGAAATTCATCGTGAAAACAACCTAACAGTGCTTTCTATTACACATGACGTTAGTGAGGCGATGCTTTCTGATCACGTGGTTGTTATCAATGACGGCAAAGTAGTTGAAACTGGTGCGCCAAAAGATGTGTTTAAAGATAATGAAATGTTAAAAATAACTGGATTAGAACAGCCATTTAGTGCGCAATTATTTGATGATTTAAAACAAAAGGGTGTCTTTCTTCCAGAAGAGCTAAAAATGAATGAAAAAGGTTTGGAGGAGTGGCTATGGCAATCACTTTTAAAAGCGTAGACTTTATATATCAAGCGCATACACCCTTTGAAAATTTATCCTTAAAGGATATTAATCTGACGATTCCGGACGGCTCCTATACCGCCATTATTGGACACACAGGGAGTGGAAAGTCCACACTGATTCAACACGTTAATGGGCTATTGAAACCAACTACTGGAGAAGTAGTTGTTGATGATCAAACAATCACTGGCACTACTAAAAATAAAGAACTCGTTCATCTTAGACAACATGTTGGGATTGTTTTCCAATTTCCAGAAAGTCAGCTTTTCGCCGAGTCGGTCATTGAGGACGTCAAGTTTGGACCAATTAATTTTGGGGTAACTAACGAAGAAGCACAAAAACGTGCTGAATCTGCGTTACAAAAGGTTAAAATGCCGCAAGAATTTTGGGATAAATCACCGTTTGAACTTTCGGGAGGACAGATGCGTCGGGTTGCAATTGCGGGTATTTTGGCTACTAATCCGAAGATTTTAATTTTAGATGAACCGACTGCGGGGCTTGATCCACAAGGTCGACGAGAAATGATGGAACTTTTCGCAGAATTACATCAAAAAGAAAAATTGACAATCTTATTGGTTACGCATCAAATGGATGATGTTGCGAATTTTGCTGACAACGTGATCGTGATGGATCGCGGTTCTGTTGCTAAGATTGGAACGCCTACGGAGGTTTTTAGTGATACAGAGTGGTTAATAAATCACCAACTAGGACTTCCTAGCGCAGCAAATTTTGCTCAAAAATTAATTTCACATGGTGTTCAATTTAAAAAAATCCCTCTTGATATGGGAGAATTAGTAGATCAGATTATTAATCTGGAAGGGAAGGGAAATCGTCATGAATAAAATTCTATTTGGACGTTATGTTCCAGGAAATTCTTTTATTCATAAAATGGACCCAAGGGCAAAACTAGTTTTAAGTTTGCTGTATATTATTGCGGTTTTTATGTCCAATTCCTGGTTAGCATATGGAACTAGTTTTTTGATTGCCATCATTATTATTGGATCATCATCTATTGCCCCTAAATTCTTCTGGGACGGTGTGAAACCCTTAATTGGTGTGATTCTATTAACGATGATAATACAGGTCTTCTTCGGCGTGGGAGGACAGGTATATTGGCATTGGGGAATCTTATCCATTACTAGCAATGGATTGCTGAATGCCATTTACATTGCAATTCGGTTTATTCTTATTATTTTAGTTTCAACTGTCTTAACCTTATCGACGTCTCCATTAGAGATATCTGGAGCAATTGAATCACTTTTTATGCCGTTAAAAAAATTACATTTTCCCGTCTATGAAATGGCGCTCATGCTTTCGATTGCGTTACGTTTTGTGCCAACGCTCATTGATGAAACTGAAAAAATTTTGAATGCGCAGCGTTCAAGAGGAGCGAATTTTAGTTCCGGATCGATAATGACCAGGTTAAAAAAACTAGTTTCAATCTTAATACCACTTTTCGAGAGTGCTTTTAGTCGAGCAGAAGAACTCGCAACGGCGATGGAAGCCCGAGGATATCAAGGTGGTGAAGGACGCAGTAAATACCGAGTCTTAAATTATACAAAAAATGACATTTTAGGCACTATATTTATGATTATTGCAACGATGAGTGTACTATTACTTAGAAATTGGAGTTAGGAATGCGATACAAAATTATTTTAGCTTACGATGGCACTAAATTTGCAGGATTTCAAGCGCAACCGAATCAACGAACCGTTGAAGGTGTGTTAAAAAAAGCTGTAAATAAAATTGCAAAAGAGCCAACACCTGAGATTCAAATTTATGGCTCGGGGAGAACCGACTCTGGAGTTCATGCTTTGGGGCAGGTGGTGCATTTCGACTTACCAATTGAAATGTCAGAAGTAAACATGTTAAATGCTTTAAATAGTATACTACCTCTAGATACAGTGGTTAAAAAAGTAGAAATTGTTGACCAAAATTTTCATGCTCGTTTCACAACTCATGGGAAAAAATATGAATACCGAATGGCTTTGGGGAAATTTGTGGATCCTTTTAAACGAAATTACACAGGTCATTGGAAATTTCCGGTTAAAATTGAATTAATTGAAAATGCCATTAAAGATTTAGAAGGAACCCATGATTTTTCAAGCTTTGTGGCTTCAGGTAGCACAGTAAAGAGTCATGTTCGAACAATATATCAGGCGTCCGTTCGAGAGGATAAAGCGCAAAATGAAATTATTTTTGAGTTTTACGGTAACGGCTTTCTATATAATATGGTTCGAATTATGGTGGCCGTATTAGCAGAGATTGGAAGCGAACGTCGACCAGTTGATGATATTCCACGGTTATTAGAGGTGAAAGATCGAGATCAGGCGCGCGGAACGGCACCCGCAAGCGGTTTATATTTAAAAGAAGTAGATTATTAGATTTTTGATTGACTTTGAACGGGACTGTTAATATAATGGAAGTTGGTATTGTTTACCTCCACAAAATAGGCCCCGGAAACTTATTAAAGTTGAGTTAAACAAAACAGAAATTGGAGGAAATTCAAGTGCGTACAACATATTTGGCTAAACCAGGTGAAGTAGAACGTAAATGGTATATCGTTGATGCTACAGACATTCCTTTGGGACGTCTTTCAACAGTTGTTGCATCTATTTTGCGTGGTAAGAATAAACCAACATTCACTCCTAATGTGGATACTGGTGACTTCGTTATCGTTATCAATGCTGAAAAAATTAAATTAACTGGTCGTAAGACTACTGGTAAGATTTATTACCATCATACATTGCATCCAGGTGGTATTAAGTCTAAGACTGCTGGTGAAATGCGTGAAAAGACCCCTGAACGTTTGATCGAAACATCTGTTAAGGGTATGCTTCCACATAACACTCTTGGTCGTAAGCAAGCTTTGAAATTGCATGTTTATGCTGGTTCAGAACATAATCATCAAGCTCAAAACCCAGAAAAGCTTGACATCACGAACTTAATTTAAGGAGGAATTGAATTTTGGCTGAAGCACAATATCGCGGCACTGGCCGTCGTAAAAACTCCGTTGCTCGTGTACGTCTTGTACCGGGAACCGGTAAAATCACAGTAAATGATCGTCCGATTGAAGAATACATTCCATTTGCAAACTTACGTCAAGTAGTTGTTCAACCATTTGGTGTAACTGAAACATCTGGTAACTATGACGTTATTGCTAACGTTAATGGTGGTGGATTCTCAGGACAATCTGGAGCAATCCGTCATGGTATCGCTCGTGCACTTTTGGATGTTGATCCTGATTTCCGTGCACCATTGAAAAAAGCTGGTCTTCTTACTCGTGACCCTCGTATGAAGGAACGTAAGAAATACGGTCTTAAGAAAGCTCGTAAGGCAGCTCAATTCTCAAAACGTTAATATTCAATATATCAGCGTTCAAAAGACATCTACTTTTTGTAGATGTTTTTTTTTTGCAAAAAAGTGACTGATAATGCTGAAAACCATTTGTTAACAATAGAATTGGAAGAATATTCATAATTATTATTTTGGATAAATAATTGATCGACTAGCCAGTTATAAGCATATATTTTAAAAGAGTTGATATCAAACCTATGCAATTTTTTTAATTTAAAGTTAGCTATTGATGTTAATAAGAAAACTTAGATTGCAATGAACATTGACACTTATTATTTTTTTAAATACTATTTAAGATAGGTGTGTTTTTTTAAAACGGAGTAAATTTATTTTAATTAGCATACGAAAAACTTTTGAAGTAAAAGATGGAGGAGTTTACAATGCTAAAGATTACAAGTTGCGTCGTCAATCTAGCTGTAATGTTAACCGCGGGTGAAACTGAATAATGAAAAGAAGAACTTTTTTGGAAATACTGACGGTGATGTTTTTAGTGTTAATGGCGACATACAGCCTGACAACACCCAGTAAAAAAAATGCGCATTATACATTAGATAATAATAAGATTAGCTATGATGGTAGCATGTTAAAAGGTAAGTTTAACGGCTATGGTAAGTTGAGTTTGGCAAATCATGATCGCTACGTTGGTTACTTTAAGAATGGCCAGTTCTCAGGAAAGGGTACTTTTACATCGCATCAGAATTGGCAATATAAGGGTAATTTTAATGCAGGAGTACCCGACGGATCAGGCACTTTAACAACAGCAAACCATAAAAAATATTCAGGTACTTTTAGTAAAGGAGAACTCCGTCATGCGAATTAAATGGTTTAGCTTTGTCAGAATAGCTGGGTTACTATCGGTTTTAACGTATCATTTCTTTAAAAATGCTTATCCGGGTGGATTTATCGGAGTTGATATATTTTTTACTTTTTCAGGTTTTTTAATTACAGCATTAATGATTGATGAGTTTTTTGGTAAGGGAAAATTTAAATTAATTGCCTTTTACCGACGTCGATTTTATCGAATTGTTCCACCACTAGTTTTATCCGTTTTGGTGGTTGTCCCATTAACCTACTTGGTTAGTCCCGACTACATTACGGGGTTGGGCCGCCAAATTGCCGCTGCAATTGGATTTACGACGAATTATTTCGAGATTGCAACGGGTGGGAGCTATGAGAGCAAGTTTATCCCACATTTATTTGTTCATACATGGTCATTAGCCGTCGAAATGCATTTTTACTTAATATGGGGACTATTAATTGCCATCGTTACCGGAATTATTCGCAGACTAAATATTAATTTAAAAACAAAAAATCATCTTTTTAGATGGTCAATTGGGATTATATCGCTTGGATTGGCCATTGGTAGCAGTATTTTAATGGCTCGCAACAGTGCCGGTTTATCCGACTTTTCACGAGTGTATTTTTCAAGTTTAACGCATAGCTTTCCGTTCTTTGTTGGAGCAACTTTGGCAAGTTTGACAGGTATTAAATATGTTACGGCACCGTTTGATTGGTTGTTAAAGAAGTCCAACGCGTGGTTAGTTACAATTGCATTATTACTAACTTTTTTTGATTTAGGAATGCTTGGCTTGCAGCTTCAATTTACCAATAGAACTACTTATACGGGTGGAATATTAGAAGCCAGCGTCTTGGCTGCCTTGGCTATTTTTCTCACTAGATGTTTACACAATGCCACGCCTAATGTAAACGAGCCAAAGTGGGCAACCTTTATTGCTGATATTAGTTACAGTATGTACTTATATCATTGGCCCTTGTTCGTAATTTTTTCTAAATTAATGAGTGTTCCTGAAGCAGCATTGCTAACGGTTATCGTGGGGGTTCCATTCTCCGCCTTATCCTACTACGTAATTGAACCCTTAATTGCAGGAAAACATCCGCGGGTCCTTAAAAATGTGAAATTATCAAGGGTTACGGTGCCGTTAACCATTGTCACGGTTGGATTGATCGCAGTTGCTACGTATACCTCAGTCAAAGCACCGAATTTAACCAGTTTGGAGCAAAATTTGTGGGTTGGTGGATTAAAACAATCGGTTGATCAAATGACCACCACAAAAGATGTGATTCTCGCATCTGCAAAACCTAAGCAGGTCTTTGCGGCTTCTAGCGGGAAAATTCCAAAGGGAGCTTCAATCATCGGAGATAGTGTAACTCTGGGAACACGCGATTATCTTGGAAAGAATGTTAAGGATAGTACAATTGACGCTAAAGGTGAGCGAACGATGGACTTAGCGTATAAAGTGATGATTGCGCAGCAAAAAAATGGTGTTCTTCGGCAAAATGTTGTGATTTCAATCGGAACGAACGCGCTTGATGGAACTGATAAACAGTTACTCAAGTTGATTCATGATTTAGCGCCAGGACATCGACTAATTCTTGTAACCCCGTATGATCAACGAGCAGAGCCGGATTGGAATTCATCAAAGTTGGCGGATTTCGAACGAACGTTGCCTAAAAAATATTCATTCATAACGATTGCTGATTGGCAGAAGATGGCCGCCAAACACCCGGATGTTTTTAAGGGAACGGATGGTGTCCATTTTGCTGGACGACATGAGGGGGATGTTATTTTTGCACAGGTTGTTAACGACGGGTTGAAACGAGCAAGCAAAACGCCACTGAAGTCAGACGCTTGATTTGATTTTTAGGTTAGATTGAAAATGATCTTTTACAGATTAAAACTGTGAAAGATCATTTTTTTAATGGTTCAGTCCGATTTTCTTGATAAAGAAAGCCTTTTCATTTATACTAAAAGCGTAATAAAAGTAGTTTATATTTTGAGAGGAGCTGTTAGGATGGCAGAACGCGAATTACAATTTCCAAAGACAATGGCACAGCTAAATCAGTTAATTGCTGATATCAGTCAGTTAGAAACTAATATTCAACAAATCCATTGGTACATGAGGGGCTCAGAATTCTTTAGACTTCATCCACAAATGGATAGCTACAATGAAGATTTAGACGAACAATTGGATGAAATTGCGGAACGATTGATTGCTTTAGGTGGAACGCCATATGCAACAACGCATGAGTTCATTGAACATACCGGATTACCTGATGACAAAATTGCATGGAATCAATATTCTTTACCAGAATTAATGCAACGTTTAGATGATCAATTTGGGTACTTAGGCAAACAGTATCGAATTGGAATGGAAGTTTCAGACGAGGAAAAAGACTTTTCTACTCAGGATATGCTTAACGGCTTTAAAGCCGATGTTGACAAGTGGATTTGGATGATTAGCGCTTACCTTGGTAAGGGACCGCTAGATTAATTATATAAACCTAATATGTGAAGAAAACCCGTACAAAGTGCTGCACAACACTTTGTACGGGTTATTTATTGCAACAGCCAAATATAGTAAGCATGGGGAAACCTGCTAGAACTTCGAACAAGGCCATTGCAATACCAATTTAATTTTATAATAAGATTGTGTGTAGATTATTATTTACAGGTTGAATTAACAGTAATTATCTTTTTAAATGTTAGTTAATATCTTTGAAAAACTTTTCGAAGGGGACGTTAAATTGGTCATGAATTTGTTTTATTTCTGAAATTTTAAATTCACTTGCACCGTTCAACTTTCTGTTTAATGTAGTTCGACCAATGCCCAAAAAGTTAGCGACATCTTCTTGTTTGATTTGCTTGGTTTTTAAGTAACCCAGTACCTCCCGTGAGGTAGGGTAATCATAATTCACAAAGATCACCATCCCGTCATTTTGTATTATCCCGTTTAAAGATTCCTCTTACGGGATTATAGCCCTAAAAAGGCTTATCCATCAACGTTTTGTACTTTAATTGATATTAATGTATCGAAATTAAAACATCTATCAACATAGGAGGACCTACCTTGACTTTTGGTTCTATTTTAAGGAGCGCTCGTAAAGAAAAGAAACTATCACAGATTGAATTAATTCGTAAAATTCACGATGAATATGGAATTGATATATCAACCAGTATGCTATCTAGATATGAAGATGATCTAACACCTCTACCAAAACGGATGTCAATTGAGGCCATGTTCGCATTGACCCTTTACTTAGATATCGATTTAAACGATTTGGCACGAACTGAGATCCAAGAAATCAAAACGAAAAGAAATCGTTAAAATTTTTAGCTTATTAGGAACTTTAAATACACTATAACATATCGATAAGGATGTGTTAATCACAAAATGTTACATGAAATAATGTTCACGGCTCTCTCAAAAGCAGCGTGCATCATCCTCGGCCAGTTAAAAAAGCAGGCAAGACAGAATGGATATGTCTTACCTGCTTTCATTGGTCCTTTTGAAAGTATAGGACAAGATTAGTTAGTTAAATTCAGAAATAAATTGTAATCGACAGGAGCTCGAAGGTTCAAGTTAGCCTTAACAATAGGCTTTTCTTTGCCTTTAATAGTACGAAATTGTTGCTCGATGGAGTCGAAATCAAAGTCAACCTGTCCTAGATAATAAAAATCAGATCCTTCATCATCATTTTTTTTAACAAAAAGCATCAAATCGATGGTATCGTTTTTGTTTCCATCGAATAGGCGAACAACTTCGTTTGAATCAAGTCGACGTGGACTTTTGGTGTACCAGCTGAGGGTAGTAGAATTGAAAAAAATATTGTTATGATTCAATTCATCCGGAATATCCACTCGCTTTTGGTACGTAACAAACATCGGACAGAATCCCATTTTTTCTTTATAACCATAAATTGCGGAAGATTGATCCGTTGGCCATCCTAATAGACTATTAACATTTCGACGTGTGTATTTTTTATTAATAGTGAATTTTTGATTAGATAAATATTTTTGGCTGTTTAAAAAACCAATATTTAGCGCATCATCAACTAAGCTTCTAAAGTAGGAGTTTTTGTGATACATATCCACTATACGTGAGTCCAACATGTATGAATGATTTTTAACAGTAACGTAAGGCAAGCTACCATATTTTTTTTGATCATTTGGTTGAAAATAACTCAAATTGAGGTGACTTTCAACGGAAGAAATCGTTGTCGGATCCGTGTAAGTGTGTAGGCTCCGTAATTCATTTAGGTAGTCACTTTGCGGATATGGGGATGAACGTTCAAGCAGTTGCTTGAGCAACACCAACTCATGAATACGCATGCCGTTTGAAAACTCTCTTGAAACGAGCCGTAAAAAATGATCCTCAAGTTCGGATAGATTTAAGGCATCGTGCATTTTTAACAAAAATTGGTGGTAATTTCCGTATTTATCAATTAGTACCTGTGCATCGAGGGAACCTATTTTCTGAAAGTCACCAAGTAGCGGTCGACGTCCAAGTCTGTTTTTAAGATTAATATAGGAATCACGAAGCTTTGATAGTAGGGTTAAATTACTACTATTAATGGAATTATAGATACGTTCTCGTGCGATTTCGCTGAAATTAATCGAAGATAGTCCGATTGTTTGATCAATTAATACATGGCTGCGGAGATTATTTTTATTCATCGATTGGTCTCCCGTTAATGCAATTGGAATCAGGTAGTTATTTTGGTAATTCCCAATAAAATCAATAATGGTTACGAATTCTTTGTTGGGATATTTGCGAAGACCACGTCCTAACTGTTGAATAAAAATAATACTCGATTCTGTATTTCTGAGCATAATAACTTGATTCACTTTGGGGATATCAATTCCTTCATTAAAGATATCAACGGTTACAATATAATCTAACTTTCCGTGTTCAAATTCATTGATAACTTTTTCCCGTTGCTGAATTGAATCATCTCCAGTTAAGGCAATTGAAGGATGCCCCTTGGCTGACATTATTTTAGCAACTTCTCGAGCTTCATCTTTTCGACTACAAAAAATCAGACCATAAATTTGGTCCCCATCATGACCGTAATAATCTAATTGTTGTTCAACATATTGCATTCGTTCTTCAGAAACGAGGTGTTTCAGCGGTGTTTGATCGTTAATAACGGGTTCACCATTAAACTCGTAGTCTGTGATTCCAATGTAGTGAAATTGGCTAAGCATGTTTTCTTCAATGGCATCTTGCAAACGAATTTCATAGGCAATGTTGTAATCAAAAAGTTCATAAATATTAAAATCGTCGGTTCTTTCAGGAGTGGCAGTCATTCCCAACATGAATTGCGGCTGGAAATAATTGATGACCGAGCGATAAGACTTTGCTCCCGTCTTGTGAGCCTCATCAACCAGAATATAGTCAAAAGCCTGTGGATCAAATTGGCTAAGAGTTTTTTCTTGAGACAAGGTTTGAATGGTTGCAAATAAATATTTTCGATTAGTTTCTTTGATATTTCCAGAAAGAACTCCGTAATCTGACTGGGGTCCGCCAAGGATTTTTTGAAAGCTTTTAATTGCTTTATTCAGAATCTGTTCACGATGAACAACAAATAAAAATTTTTGAGGAGCAAAATTTTGTACATCAAAGGCTCCTAAATAAGTTTTACCGGTCCCCGTGGCCGAAACCACTAGTCCCTTTTTTTGACCGCTTTGGCGAAGACTTTGAAGAGCTTGCAAGGCGTCTTTTTGCATTTTATTTGGCTGCAAAGATTTTAAATTTGTTTTGGCTTCTGCTTGAAAAACTGGAACGTTTTTAGGCTTCAGGCTGCTAATCGATTGGTAGTATTCAGAATATTGATCAATCCAATCTGAAGTCAGGGGATGGGCTGTTTGCCACTCCGCTTCAATTTGCTGGTTGATTTTAGTGGTTAACGCGCCATTTTCTAAAGATGAAAATTTAATGTTCCATTCGTAATTTTTAATTAAAGCGTTGCTGGTTAAATTCGAACTGCCAATAATGGTGGTTTGGTAGTCTGATTTATTAAAAATATATCCTTTTGCATGAAAATCCGCGTTTTGATCTAAAACGCGGACTTCTAAGTTTGGAATTTTTAGCAGTTCTTGAAAAACTTTAGGCTGGTTGAACCCTAAATAAGTTGAAGTTAAAATGCGCCCATGAATATTTTTAGTTGCCAGATCAGCAAATTGAACTTTTAAATCAGTTAACACGGCATTTGAAATAAATGCGACGGCAAACGTGAAGCCTGAACATGTTCGTAACTCTTGTTCAATATGGGTTTTAACTTGCTCGTCTTCAGAGTTTAGTACCAATTGTGGTGTAAACTCCGTTTGTGCCGGAAAATGATCATCAACCATGGCCGACAATACAGAGTTTGAAAAAGCATTGTAATCTAGGTTCATTTGTAAATTTTCTCCATCCTAAAATTAATATCCCTTTGATAGGTCAACAATTTTTTCAGAAGGCTTTCCATCTTTTAAAAATGATTTAAGGTTTGTCAAAAAGACTTCTTTGACTCCTGGAAGCATTTCTGAACTCACCGACGAGTTATGTGGTGTGATTAGTACTTGTTTATAATTCCATAAAGGACTGCTAGAAGGGAGCGGTTCTTCTTCGAAAACGTCTAGAGCTGCATGTTCGACTCTGCCTGAATCAAGGGCGTCAATGAGATCCGCAGTATTAACGGAAGGACCCCGGCCGACATTAATGAAAAGAAACAGATGATCTAATTTTTCAAAAAAGTCGGCATTAAACATATGATGCGTTTCATCTGTTAGAGGTAATATGTTAACAACAATATCGGCTTTTTTTAATTCACTATCGTAGTTGGTATCTGAAACGGTTGAATCAAAATTTTCGGCAGAATGTCCAGTATGGTTAACACCGACCGTTGTCCCACCCAGTAGGCGAACTTCTCGAGCAATTTCACTTCCAATATGACCGGTACCAAAAATTAACCAACGCTTCTTTGTTAATAATCCAAGTTGATTATAATTACGCTTGTCGTTCCACTGCTTTTGATTACGCATGTCGAGTGCCAAGTTTAGATCACGATTAAAGAATAATGCATATAAAAGTGTGGTGTTAGCTATCGCGACGCTATGAACGCCACTTGTATTGGTTACCATAATATTTTGACTTGCAATTTGTTCTTTTGGAAAGTAATCTACACCGGCGCTAAACGACTGAATCCACTTTAAGCGGTGATCGTTCTGGTTCAAAATATCTTTAACAGTTGCATCAAGTCCCCAAGCTACTTCAATTTGAGAATAATCAGATTCAGTAATAGACGAACTATTAAGGTATGTCACATTATTTTGTGGTAAATTTTCTCGAATTTGATTGGGAATCTGGTTAGATATATATATTTTCATGCGTAAGCCTCCTTTGATTTACCAACTTCATGATATAATATGTTCAATGTTTTTTACAGTAAGGAGCTTATAATGACGAGGAAAACGAATGCCGGTAAGATTAGTATTTTAGCGCTATTTGCCGCAATTATAATTATTCAAAATTATGTTCCGTTAATTGGATATATTCCAGTTGGGCCTTTAGAAATTACGACGATTCACATAACGGTGATAATCGCTGCGACTGTATTAGGTCCGGTTGATGGAGCAATCGTGGGTGGAATTTGGGGACTGGTTGATTGGTTGCGAGCAATCACAGTAACCTCTAGTGCCTTGGGGAACGTCGTGATGGTTAATCCGATGGTATCAGTTGTTCCTCGAATTCTAATCGGACTAGTTGCGGGTGCGTTAATTAATTGGCTAATTAATTTGAACATGAAGCAACAGCCCGCGATTATTGTTGGTTCAGTGGTGGGTTCACTGGTTAATACCGTTCTAGTTTTAAGCATGATTTATGTTTTCTTTCATAATGGTTCCAACGTCTATTCAGCACTTAATATCAAAGAATTAATGCCATACTTGCTGACGGTTGCTGGTGCGCATGGAATTCCTGAAGCAATTGCGGCTGGTATAATTGCACCACTAATTTCAATTCCACTGCTAAAATTTTCGAAGTTTGGACAAGAACGATTTAAAAGTCCGAAAAAATAGTTAAAAAAGCTATATTTTTACCTTGAATCATAGTTGAAGGACTATGATTTTTTAAACGGTTCAGTTACACTAAATATGTACACCAAAATGGAGGGTCCTGACCACTAGTGGCGAAGAAAAAAAGAAAACGAAAAAACGGTTTTTTCTATAATCAAGGCCAACTGCGCGTTTCAAGTTTAATCGGCGCTCTTTTATTAGGGTGCTTTGTTGTTGCGGTAGGCATGCGAATTTATGTCAATCGGGTTAGTAACCTGAATAGCACTGCGGTCACTACCGTGGATGCCACCGCTGGACAGCATGAAAAGTTTATTAAAACGATTGCTCCGTATGCTCAACAAATGCAACGACAATACGGTGTTTTATCCAGTATTACGATGGCTCAAGCAATTTTAGAGTCAAACTGGGGTGAAAGCACGCTTTCAAAAAAGTTTAATAATTACTATGGAATTAAGGGTGATTCGGATTCCAATAGTAAATACTTTAAAACTCAAGAATTTGTTAATGGAAAGTGGGTTACAATTTCGGCTCGTTTTAGAGTGTATTCGTCTTGGCAAGAGTCAATGCGGGACCACTCACTTCTTTTGGTTAATGGGACTAATTGGAATCCGCAACAGTACGCCACGGTAGTTTCGGCGACAAACTACAAACAGGCTGCTCAAGCGTTGTACGATTCACAATATGCAACAGATCCGGATTATCCGGAAAAACTGATTGAATTAATCCAAAAATATGGGTTAGATAATTACGATAAATAGGGGGATATTATGAAGTTACTTGAAGATAAGATTAAATCCGAAGGGATCGTACTTCCAAATAATGTTTTAAAAGTCGATGGTTTTTTAAATCACCAGGTTGATCCACAACTAATGTTTGAAATTGGTAAAGAGTTTGGTCGACTATTTAAAGACCAAAAGGTAACTAAAATTTTAACGGTTGAATCTTCAGGGATTGCCCCCGCCGTAATGACTGGTTTAGCAATGAACGTTCCGGTGGTATTTGCTAGAAAGCATAAGAGTTTGACGCTCACTGACGATTTGTACACGGCTTCTGTATATTCATATACAAAACAAACTAGTAATCAAATTTCAATTTCAAAGCGATTTATTGACAAAGATGATCGGGTTCTAATTATTGATGACTTTTTAGCTAATGGGCAAGCAGTTTCTGGACTTTTTGACATTGCTGATGCCGCTAGCATTGATGTTGTTGGAGTTGGAATTGTTATTGAAAAAACTTTCCAAAAGGGAAATCAGATTATTAAAGATCGTGGTGTTCAGTTGGAATCGTTAGCTCGAATTAAAGCGTTAACGGACGATGGACGAGTTGAATTTGAATAAGATGGATTTAAGAGATTGATGAACAGGCGGGATGAGTTAAAGTGGAAAACGAAGTAATTACTTCTAGAAAGATTATTTATCCAGGAGATATGATTGGTATCATTGGTGAAGGACGTTCAAGCGTACAACTGGTGGCGACAGCCAAATCAATGGGATTTAAGGTTGCAACGTATGTTACTTCCGAAAAAAATGAAGTTAGTCATTATGCGGATGCAAGTTTCATCGGCAGTATTCATGATGGAGAAAAGCTTCAACGTTTTGCACAAAAATGTAAGATTGTTTTGTATGAATCTGAAATGATTGATATCAAAACAATCCAGTACTTACAACAGTTTGTGTCGATACCACAAGGCGTAAAATTATTAGAGCTAAACCAAGATCGAATTATCGAGAAGGCTTCGATTGAACAACTTGGTATCAAGGTGGCACCATACGTTACGATTGTTGATTTAGATGACCTTTACGAGTCGATCGCTGAGATTGGCTACCCAGCAATTCTTCGACCAATTCTAAAGGATCCATTGACAGAAGAGGGGCTATTGCTAGAAAGCGAAATGGATTTGCCTAAGGCTAGTCCTTTACTTGAAAGAGGAACTTACTTACTTCAGTCCTGGATGGATGAAGGCGATGAGGTCGCAGTCAGTGTTGTTAAAGATCAAAATCACCGACAAAAAATGTTTCCGATGGTCGAAAACATCTATCAAGATCACCATTTAAAAGAAACGAAAGTACCACTCGACGTCGACCCTCGAATTCAAAATAATTTATTGGAAGCAGCAACCAAAATTGCTAACTTCATTGATTATGTTGGGGTATTTTCAATTGTATTTTATATTCATAATGATGAAGTTTATTTAAAACGATTGATTCCCGGAATTCACCGTTCACAAAATATTTTCAATTTAGCTTCCAACACGACGGTGTACGAGGAAACGCTACGAGCTTTGAGTGGAATGCTCATTAGTGACATTCGGCTCCAAGTTCCAACGGTTATGTTAAATATTTCGGATCACCAAATGCAGAAAATAAAAACACAATGGTTAATTAAGGATAATTGGCATTTTCATTTTTATCCACAGGTTAACGAAAATGAAGACAAAGCACACATTGGCTACATTCTAGCTGATGGTGATAATGTTGGTCAGATTCAAGAACAAATTGATAATACTGATATTTGGTAAAAGTCTTTAAAGTCGGTAAATGAGCCGGCTTTTTTTGCTATAATGGTCTGTGGTTATTTTAGGAATCAGCAAACAAGGAATAGAGAGGATTGAATAAATTGCCAGAAGTTAATTTATTAAAAGGGCTTAATGACATGCAAAAAGAAGCGGTCCAAACAACGGATGGTCCGCTTTTAATCATGGCTGGGGCCGGCAGTGGTAAGACACGTGTGCTAACTCATCGGGTGGCCTACTTAATTGAAGAAAAAGACGTTAATCCATGGAATGTTTTGGCAATTACCTTTACAAACAAAGCCGCACGAGAAATGCGCGAACGTGTTGCTAATTTGTTAGGAGAAGTTGCCTCTGAAATTTGGGTATCAACCTTCCATGCCCTTTGCGTTCGTATTTTAAGACAAAATATTGATCAAATTGGTTATAATCGGGCCTTTTCGATTGCAGATCCGAGTGAACAAAAAACATTAATCAAGCATATTTTGGCCGATCTTAATTATGATCCGAAAAAGTTTGATCCGCGTTCAGTATTAGGAACAATTTCAAATGCTAAAAATGACCTAAAGACGCCACTAATGTATCGTGAAGCGGCAAGTACGCCGTATGAAAACGTGGTTGCAGATATTTATGAGGAATATCAGAAACGATTGAAGATTAACCAAGCATTAGATTTTGACGATTTAATCATGCAAACAATTAGTTTATTTGAAAAGAATCCTGAAACTTTAGAGTTTTATCAAAATAAATTTCATTACATCCATGTCGATGAATACCAAGATACTAACCAGGCTCAGTATCAGTTGGTAAGTATGTTAGCAAAACGGTTCCGAAACATATGTGTGGTTGGTGATTCTGATCAAAGTATTTACGGTTGGCGTGGTGCTGATATGCAAAATATTATGAATTTTGAGACCGACTATCCAGATTCAAAAACGGTTATGTTGGAACAAAATTATCGTTCAACAAAAAATATTTTAAATGCCGCCAATGATGTAATTAAGAATAATGTTGAAAGAAAGCCAAAGGAACTTTGGACGGATAACAATGAGGGCGATAAAATTTCATACTATCGTGGTCAAACCGGAAACGACGAAGTTCATTTTATTGTCCAAAAAATTCGTGAACAAATTAAGGAAAATCATTTAAACTATGGTGATTTTGCAATTTTGTATCGAACAAATGCTCAATCTCGTCTAATTGAAGATACTTTTGTAAAGACCAATATCCCGTACATCATGGTTGGTGGGCATAAATTTTACGATCGTAAAGAAATTAGGGATGTTTTGAGTTACCTTACTTTGATCGCCAATGAAGACGATTCAATGAGTTTTGAGAGGGTAATTAACGAACCTAAACGTGGGATTGGAGCTACTTCGCTAGCTAAACTACAAGCTTTTGCTAATGAAAATAATTGGTCACTACTAAAAGCCGCTCGAAGCGTTCAAATTGCCAATGGCATTTCCAGCAGAGCACGTAATTCAATTGAAGACTTTGCTAAAACCATTGATGCTTTACGCAAAGAGGGCGAATTTCTAAGTATCACGGATTTAACAGAAGAAGTCTTGGAAAAGACAGGATACCGTCGAGCGCTTGAAAATACGCGAACAATGGAGTCGGAAGCTCGATTAGAAAATATTGATGAATTTTTAACGGTAACAAAGCAATTTGACGATAAGAATGAAGCAGAAGGTAATGAAATCGCCGACGAAAATGGTGATAATATTCAACTTGTTGACTTTTTGGCCGATTTAGCATTAGTTTCTGATCAAGACGACGTGGAGGAAGAACCTTCAGCAGTGACATTGATGACACTTCATGCGGCTAAAGGTCTAGAATTTCCGGTAGTTTTTCTGGTCGGAATGGAAGACGGAATCTTTCCATTATCAAGAGCAATGATGGATCAAGATCAGCTAGAAGAAGAGCGCCGTTTGGCATATGTTGGTATTACTCGAGCTCAAAAAAAGTTATACATTACAAATGCCTATTCCAGAATGCTTTATGGACGATCGCAAAATAATCCTGCTTCACGCTTCATAGCTGAAATTGGGCAACAGTATCTGAAGAATGAAAATGAAGATGGTCATACAAAAGCGGCGGGAACATCCGCTAAAAGCTATCCATTTGATCGAAGTCGAAATGCACGTGCGACAACTAGTGTGTATGGCAACACGCGTTCCGCAAGTGTCGCATCAACAACTGGTACCGGAGCTGATAAAGTTCAGTGGGCGGCCGGAGATAAGGTGCAACATAAGGCATGGGGAACCGGAACGGTCGTTAAGGTATCCGGCTCAGGCGAAGATGCAGAGTTAGATATTGCCTTTAAAGATCAGGGGATTAAACGATTGTTAGCTGCCTTTGCACCGATTAAACGTGTGGTTTAATAAGTTAATTTTATGATTTATTCAGGTAGCGGTATAATTAGGGGATAAATGAAAGTTTGAGGAACCTTTTTTATGAATGTAACTAAAAAAATCAGTTTACTGGTTGCAATACTATTGGTTGGAATTGGCTTAGCAGCGTGTGGTAGCCTAGATAATTCATCAATGTCTTCCTCCACTAATAATGTTACTGGTGAAAAAAATAAAAAGAATACTTACCAAACGACGGGATCAGCATCAGGCGAATATGCTGGGGTCATTAAAAATGGGCGATATGTTACCAGTAAATCGAGAGGCTTAACTGCCGATCAAAATGGAAATGTTAATAATACCAAGAGTTTTGAAAGTGGATTACAAGATGTTTCTAAAATCGTTTTTTCGCCGTCAAAGTATATTTTTCAAGAGGGACAGTACCTAAGTACGGATACAGTTCAGGATTGGTTAGATCGTAAATCCAAGAGCAATCCTGATGGATTAAATCCTGAAGATAATGGCTCAAAAGATTCGGAAAAACGGAATCCAATTTATTTGCAAGCATTAGAAGAGCAGGACTATATGGAAAAGTCAGGAACATCTTTAAAGCTAAAAGGTGTGACGATCGGACTAGCCATGAATTCTGTTGACTATTATCAAAAAGAACAATATGGGGCTGAATACGAAACTAAGATTTCAGACGCTGACATTAAAGCAAAAAGTACTGAAATTGCAAAAGAAGTATTAAAGCGACTGCGAAAGAAATCTGAATTTAAAAATGTTCCAATCGTAATTGCGGTTTATAAACAAGCGTCAAATGACAGCTTGACTGGTGGGACATTTATAAGATATACCAATAATAGTGGCGAAAAGCTTGCTGCATGGAAAAATTTAGATTACAAAAATGTGATTTATCCGTTGGGCAATGACGAAAGTTCCCCTAACAGTAATGATTCAACCGCCTTTGACAATTTTAAAACACAGGTTGAGAGCTTTTTTCCTAATTTGAGTGGGATTACGGCTAAAACACGTTATAAAGGCGATGCAATGCAAGGGATGAGCGTCACCATCACTACTCAATTCTATAGTGAAACGGAGATTAAAAGCTTTACCCAGTTTGCATCGACGCAGGCTGAAAAATATCTACCAAGTGGTGTTAACATTGATATAACAATCCGATCAAGCGATGATGTACAAAGCTTTTTATCACGTTCTGCTAAAGAAAAGAGCTTTAGTTCCCACGTTTTTTCTAGTTATTAAATCTTAGAAGGAGAATTCAATGACAACTGAAAATAATATTACCAAAGCTGATGTAGCACATGTTGCCTCATTGGCAAAACTGAAATTTAATGATAACGAGCTTGAAAAATTTACCGGTCAAATTGAAGATATTATTGATATGGTAAATACTTTGAACGAGGTTGATACCGATAATGTTAAACCGACCTTTAATGTTACGGATCAATTTAATCGAATGCGCGAAGATGTTGCCGTTCGTTCTGGGGATAAAGAGGCTTTGTTAGCTAATGCACCAGATACAGAAAATGGATTTATTAGAGTCCCTGCAATTCTTGATGAAAGTGAGGAAGCATAATGAAATTTTTTGATATTAGTGTTAGTGAACTCCATCAAAAATTAGTTGATAAGGAATTAACGGTTACAGAACTAGTTTCACAAACCTTAGACCAAATTGAAGCCGATCAAAAAGTATTAAACGACTTTATCACCATTAATCGAACGGATGCCTTGTCAAAGGCCAAAGAAATTGATGAAAAGGGGATTGATCCTGATAATATTTGGGCTGGAATTCCAATTGCAGTTAAGGATAATATTATTACTAAGGGATTAAAAACGACGGCTGCTTCAAAAATGCTGGGTAATTTTACACCAATTTATGATGCAACGGTGGTTGAACGGTTGCAAGCTCACGATGTAATCATTATTGGTAAGACCAATATGGATGAGTTTGCAATGGGAGGCTCAACAGAAACATCATTCTTTGGCGATACACATAATCCTTGGGATCATACGAAGGTTCCAGGTGGATCTTCTGGTGGATCAGCAACAACAGTTTCTGCCGGCAATTCAATTGCGGCTTTAGGATCAGATACAGGTGGTTCAATCAGACAACCGGCTTCTTATACCGGAATTGTTGGGGTTAAGCCAACTTATGGTCGAATCTCACGTTATGGATTGATTGCCTTTGGTTCAAGCCTTGATCAAATTGGTCCAATGACCCGCTCGGTTGAGGATAATGCAGCTTTACTTAATATAATTGCTGGATTAGATGAACGCGATTTGACTAGTTCAGATAAAGAAGTTCCCGATTTTGCGTCGAAGATTGGTAAAGATATTAAGGGAATGAAAATTGGTTTACCTAAAGAATACCTCGGAGAAGGAATTGATGAAGCGGTTAAAGCGGTTATTCAAGAAGCCGTTCAAGTTTTAACGGATTTAGGCGCGGTTGTTGAAGAAATTTCTTTACCCCGTAGTAACTACGGAGTTGCCGCATATTATATTATTGGCTCTTCGGAAGCTTCATCTAATTTACAGCGTTTCGACGGGATTCGTTACGGATACCGCGCTGATGATGTGAAAAGTTTAGAAGACGTTTATGTTAAAACACGTTCAGAAGGGTTTGGTGATGAAGTTAAGCGCCGGATTATGTTGGGAACATACTCTCTTTCGGCAGGATCGTATGATGCGTACTTTAAAAAGGCCGCACAGGTACGTACTTTAATTATTAATGACTTTAATCAGGTTTTTGAAAATTACGATTTAATTATCGGACCAACGGCACCTACTCCAGCTTATGCAATTGGAGCGGAAGTCGACGATCCGACAACAATGTACATGAATGATATTTTGACAATTCCAGTTAATCTAGCGGGATTACCAGCGATGTCTCTACCAGCCGGTTTTGTTGATGGCATGCCAGTTGGATTACAGATAATTGCGAAACCTTTTGATGAAGAAACCATGTATCAAGCTGGTGCTGCGTTTGAAAAGGCTACTGATTTTCATCAAAAACATCCTGAAATGGAGGACAAATAATGAATTTTAAAACAACTATCGGACTCGAAGTTCATATTGAATTAAAAACTAATTCTAAGATTTTTAGTCCTTCGCCGGTTGAATTTGGTGATCAACCGAATGCAAATACAAATGTAATCGATTGGGGTTACCCTGGTGTTCTACCACAAACTAATAAAGGGGTGGTTGAAGCAGGAATGATGGCTGCCAAGGCTTTGCATGCCAATATTACTAAAACACAACATTTTGATCGAAAAAATTACTTTTATCCCGATAATCCTAAAGCATATCAAGTAACCCAGGCGGATACTCCAATTGGTACGGATGGCTGGATTGAGATCGAAGTTGAAGGAAAAAAGAAAAAAGTCGGTATCGCTGAAATGCATATTGAAGAGGATGCGGGTAAAAATACCCATAATCCAAATGGCTATTCTTATGTTGATTTAAACCGGCAAGGTACGCCACTAATTGAAATTGTTTCAAAACCAGATATTGAATCGCCAGATGAGGCGTATGCTTATTTGGAAGCATTACGGCAGAGAATCCAGTTTACTGGAATTTCTGATGTGAAGATGGAAGAAGGTTCAATGCGTGTCGATGTTAATATTTCAATTCGGCCGATTGGTTCAGAACAATATGGAACTAAAGCGGAATTAAAAAATATTAACTCGTTTAATTTTGTCCGTAAGGGGCTCGCGTTTGAAGAAAAAAGACAGCAAAAGATTTTGTTAGCGGGCGGGGAAGTTCGTCCTGAAACTAGACGTTATGATGAAGCTAGTGGAGAAACAATTTTGATGCGTGTCAAGGAAGGCGCGGACGATTACCGTTATTTCCCAGAACCTGATTTACCAAGCATTACGATCAGTGATGAATGGATTAAAGATGTTGAAGCTAAAATGCCTGAAATGCCCGGAAAACGTCGGGCACGTTATGTGAACGAGTTGGGCGTTACAGACTATGATGCAATGGTTCTAACCCAAACCAAAGAGATGTCTGACTTCTTTGAAGCGGCAATTAATTATGGTGCGGATGCGAAACTTACAGCAAACTATTTAATGGGTGATGTAAATGCGTACTTGAACGATCAAAAAATGGATCTTCAAGACACCAAGATTACCCCGGAAAACTTGGCTAATATGGTGAAAATGATCAGCGATGAGACGATTTCATCTAAAATTGCCAAAAAAGTTTTTAAGGCGATTACGCAAGGCGAAGAACCGACCGCATGGGTAAAAGCAAAGGGACTCGTTCAGTTATCAGATCCTGCCGTATTAACGCCGATTATAGTTAAAACGGTTGATGACAACGAACAATCAGTAGCTGACTTTAAGAACGGTAAAGATCGTGCCGTTGGGTTCTTAGTCGGTCAGATTATGAAGCAAACAAAGGGACAGGCCAACCCTAAAGTGGTCAATCAGATCCTAATGAAAGAGCTTAACTCTCGTTAGAGGATAAGAATCGGAGGAAGACGTACGATGCGGAAACGTGCGCGAATTATATATAACCCAACTTCAGGACGGGAAATGATAAAGCAACACTTAGTGGAGATTCTGGCAGTAGTCGAAAAAGCGGGATACGAAACTAGTGCATTTGCTACTACACCTGAACCCGATTCTGCTAAAAACGAGGCTCGACGGTCTGCAAAAGATGGATTTGATCTAATTATTGCGGCTGGCGGAGATGGAACGATTAATGAGGTAGTTAACGGAATCGCTCCATTGTTAAGACGACCCAAAATGGCGATTATCCCAACTGGAACTACGAATGATTATGCGCGAGCTTTAAGAATTCCGCGAGAGGATCCCGTCGCGGCCGCAAAAGTAATTTTACAAAATCAGCGAATGAAAATTGATATTGGCAAAGCTGGTGATAATTACTTTATTAATATTGCGGCTGGTGGGTTACTAACGGAGCTGACTTACGATGTTCCATCTAATTTAAAAAGCATTTTTGGATATTTAGCCTATATTGTTAAAGGTGCTGAAATGTTACCACGTGTGAAACCTGTCGAAATGGATATTGAGTATGACGGCGAACATTACCGTGGAAAAGCCTCGATGTTCTTTCTAGCGTTAACCAACTCCATTGGCGGTTTTGAACAAATTGTGCCGGATGCTTCGCTAGATGACGGTAAATTTACAATGATTATCGTAAAGTCTGGAAACTTGCCAGATTTGTTGCATTTGATGGTTAAAGCACTGAATGGTAAGCATGTCGATGATAAACGGATTATTTATCGCAAGGCTCGAAAAGTTACGGTTCGCCCAGTAGATGACCGAGTAATGGTTAACTTAGATGGTGAATATGGTGGGGATGCCCCAATGCTCTTCAAAGATTTGAAACGGCACATTGACTTTTTCACTAACTTAGAAGATGTTCCGGTTAGTTTAGCGGAAGAGGACGATCAGTATCGTCAAGTAGAACAACAATTTGTGGAAGAAGTTGAAAATCTTCCAGAAGATACGGATGTTAAATAGTTAAAAACTTGAGAATTGTGTAGAAATGAGTTAAAGTTCTTGAGTAGCTATATGAGAATAAAAACAGGTTGGTATTCTGAAGTGCCAGCCTGTTTTTATCAGCAAATGAATAGGGGAAATAAATGAAAATTAAAGCACCAGTTGAAAAAAATAAAATCTATACCGTTAAAATTGAAGATTTGACATATCAAGGGATGGGAGTCGCCAAAATTGAGCATTTCCCAATTTTTATTGCGGACAGTATTCCTGGCGAAAAAATTGAGTCTAAGATAACCAAGGTTCAAAAGAACTTTGCCTTTGGACGTGTTGAAAAGGTTTTAGAAGAAAGTCCCGATCGAGTTGCCGGCAATGGCGCGGCATATACACAAACCGGGATCGCACCATTGCAGCATTTAACTTATGATGCTCAGTTGAAGTTTAAACAAAATCAAATTAACAATCTTCTAAAGAAATCTCATTTGGAAAAAATTGAAGTTGCCGATACGATTGGAATGGAAGATCCGACTGGTTATCGAAATAAGGCACAAATTCCAGTTCGAAAAATTAAAGGCCAACTGGAAACAGGTTTCTTTAAACGCAATAGTCATGACCTAGTTCCAATCGAAGATTTCTATATTCAAGATCCGATCATTGACCAAGTGATTGTTAAAGTACGTGATATTCTTCGAGAATACCGGGTTGAACCTTACGATGAAATTAATCATAAGGGGATTATCCGAAACATTATGGTGCGGCGAGGACGTCGTTCCGGTCAAGTGATGGTGGTTTTAATCACTAGAACTAAAGACGTTCCACATCTTGATGAAATTACGGCTGCAATTACGCAAATTGACGGCGTAGTGAGCGTTATCCAAAATATTAACTATAAACAGACCAACGTAATTATGGGTGAAGAAGACCGGGTTTTAGCCGGTGAATCTGTTATTCACGACGAATTGCTTGGTCAAGATTTCATTATTTCAGCGCATTCTTTCTACCAAGTTAATCCACTTCAAACGGAAAAATTATATCAGCTTGCGATTGAAAAAGCGGGTCTAACTGGGAATGAGACAGTTTTAGACGTTTATAGTGGGATTGGAACAATTTCATTAGCGATGGCTCAGGCAGCTAAGAAAGTTTATGGAGTTGAGATTGTTAAAGAGGCAGTTCAAGACGCCAAAATTAACGCATTCCAAAACAATGCAACCAACACCGAATTCGTTGTTGGTAAAGCTGAGGATCAGATGCAAACATGGCAAGCAGACGGACTAAAACCAGACGTTGTCGTGGTTGATCCGCCACGGAAGGGATTGGATCAAAGTGTTATTGATGCTACCGTTGCAATGCAACCGACTCGCGTTGTTTATGTTAGTTGCAATCCTGCAACCTTGGTTCGTGACATTGAACGTTTTGGAGAACAAGGATACGATGTAAACCAACCAATTGTCCCAGTTGATCAATTCCCACAGACGCCTCACGTGGAGAGTGTGACGGTTTTGGAACGTAAAGACTAACTAAAATATTTTTAAAGGTTTGACCGCTACGGTTAAACCTTTTTGTTTTGCATATAAAAAGCAGAAGCTCTAGAAAAAGGAATTTACTAGAATCTTCCGCTACTGAAGTGTCTAATTAGATACTAAAGATCTAATTTTAAATGTTTGTAATGATGATTTGATACAACTTGCTCATGGTCATCTCTAAAGCCAATTCGGCGATAAAGACGCTCGGCATTTGGGTTTAAATCATCAACTAAAAGTCCAACTTTGGTTAAACCGCGTTGTTTAGCAAATTTTGGAATGGCGTTTAAAAGCGTAGTGCCAATTCCCTGATTTTGAAATTCCGGATTAACTACTAGTGAGTCAAGGTACCACTCATCAGCGTCAGCTTCGGGATCCTCATAAATTTCTTGTGCAGGAATATTAACCTGATCAAAGTGCTTTTGGAATTCGTCATCCAAAACGTCTTCATTTTTTCCAGGATAACCAAAGGCTAATCCCGCTACTTGATTGTCCACTTTGGCGACGAGTACATCAGCGTCATTTGTGTAAGTTTTACTTTGGAAAGTCTTGGTAAATAATTTTGTAACTTCGTTTTGATCATTATTTAAATAAAATGGTAGTTCCATTTCATCCAAAATGATTTTGAGTAATTCAATTACCTGAGGCATATCAGAGGTCGTTGCTTTTACTACTTGCATTAAAATTCTCCTTTGAAAAATTGTTATAACCGGCGGCATCGGATTCAATCTTCCAACTACGAACCAGTTTTGGTTCACGTAAAGGTGGTCTTTTTTGAATCCAACGGTCTAAAATGGCTGCCAGACAGATGAAAAGGGGGATCTGTTCTTGGTCATAGACATTTAATTCAATATAGGCCGAGCCATTAATTTGAACACGGTTGATTTCTAGAATGGTTGATAAGCCACGGTAAATTTTAAAGTGACAAGTAACGGTGTCACCAACAATTAACCAATGTAAGTTTTGCACAAATAGTAACCCCTTGATAAAACCGACGGGGGTTATTACCGTTCCAACTTCAACGCCCTCTAAAAAAAGCTTGAATTTTGGTAATTTACCTACGGATAGTTGCTTTAATTCTGACAACAGTTGACCACTCATATCATAAACTGAAAGGGTATCACTTTTAATTCCCCATTTACCAACCAGCAAATATTTTGAATTATGATTTTCGTCACTGACGGCAGTGGCTCCCTTATTTTCAAGCCCCTGACTTTTTAGATAGAATCTACGCATGGCATTTGTCCCACTTATTGATGATTTTGTGCAAGCTGCTCGAGAATGGCCTTAGCGACTCCGTCTTCATTATTAGTAACGGTTAGGTGGTTAGCCAATTGCTTAATTTCAGGAATGGCATTTCCCATTGCATAACTGACTCCAGCAACTTCTAGCATTGAAGCATCATTCATATTATCCCCAATTGTCATTACCTGTGACATCGGAATATTGAGGCCATCGGCAAAATGCTGAACGGCAATTCCTTTTTGCGCGCGGGGGCTGTTAATTTCAATATTATTTTCAAAAGAAGAGGAAATTGCAACTTCAACTTTTGCATTGATAGATTCTCGAACAGGTTTTAATTCCTTTTGCCCATTTTCACCAAAAGCAACAAGTTTTAAGATTTTAATTTTTGGATCATCAAGCAAGACTTGATAGTCTTCAACGTATCGAATATCCATTAGTTCAACCCGTGCGGATGACATCGCTACAGCAAGTTTGAACGGTGTATCTGGGTTAACCGTTTCCAACAAGCGTGATACGGTTTGAATCCGACGAGTCCGACTATTAGAAACAACCCCTTCATTAGTTGTAATTTCATAGTATAGCCCCGCTTTTTCAAGCTGATGCATAATTAACTTAGTTGCGGTTTTAGTAATGGGAACCATATCTAATGCCTTCCCATCAACATCAAAAATTGCAGCTCCATTTAAGGTAATCAAAGGAACTGATAATCCATATGCTTCGAGAAGAGGTTTTGCTTCACGATATTCGCGTCCGGTGGCAACAGCAAAATGGACGCCGGCAGCTTGAGCCTTCTTGATTGCATCTGCATTTGCACTTGAAATTTGCATTTCTTCATTTAGTAGTGTTCCATCCATATCTGAAGCAATAATCGAAATCATTATATAAGCACATCCATTCCATATATTTATCCTAATTCTAACATGAACGTGGTTTTTTTTTTAGGAAATCGGTTAGAATAGAAGTAATAAGTCACACGAGGAGCTTCAAAGATGAAAGAAATAATTCATAATGATTGGCAAGAAGTTTTAGAAAAGGAATTTTCAAAGGAATATTATGCGAAATTACATGCCTTTTTAAAGACAGAGTATGCAACTCAAAATATTCATCCCGATATGTATCATATTTTTCAGGCATTCGAGTGGACACCATTTTCGAAAGTTAAAGTGGTCATTCTTGGGCAGGATCCATATCATGGTCAAAATCAAGCACACGGGCTGAGTTTTTCGGTCCAACCTGGCGTTCAAATTCCACCTTCGCTACAAAATATTTATAAGGAACTTCAAACAGATTTAGGAATTGCTCCAGTTAAGCATGGATACTTAAAAAAATGGGCTGATCAAGGAGTGCTTTTGTTAAACTCTGTTTTAACTGTTCGAGATGGGCAAGCCTTCTCACACCAAGGGATGGGCTGGGAACGGCTAACAGACACAGCAATTAAAAGTCTTTCAGAGCGTGATCAACCGGTGGTCTTTATCCTATGGGGACGAGCAGCACGTGATAAAATTAAATTAATTGATCAATCTAAAAATGTTATTATCCAGTCGGCTCATCCTAGTCCACTTTCGGCATATCGCGGATTTTTTGGTTCGCGACCGTTTTCAAAGACTAATGCAGCCCTGGAAGCAATGGGTGAAAAACCAATCGATTGGCAATTACCGCAAACAGTTTTGGAGGAAAAATAAGTGATGGAGACATATCAACTAAGAAATGAAGCTGAAACAATCAGTTTTGGCGAAAGAATTGGTGCGTTTTTAAAACCAAACGATGTGATAATTTTAGATGGTGATCTTGGCGCTGGGAAAACGACGCTGACGAAGGGGATTGCTAAATTTTTAGGAATTCAACGTTATGTGAAGAGCCCAACCTATACGATTGTGCACGAGTATCGGGACGGTAGGATTCCCCTGTTCCATATTGACGCTTACCGACTTGAGGAAGGTGGAGCAGATGATATTGGTTTTGATGAATACTTTGACGGCAATGGTGTGACGGTGGTTGAATGGCCACAATACATTGAGGAATATTTGCCTGAAGAATATTTAAAAATTGCCTTGGATCGAAACAGTGACAACACGCAACGATTCTTAACGGTCGAACCGAACGGTGCCCGTTATGAAAAAATTGAACAAGCAATTGAGGATGAAGTTAATGGCAGATGAAGTTGAATTCATTGAAGGAAGTCATGCGGACGCCGAAAAGATTGTTAAATTAATTCAGCAATTAGAATTTGAAACGGATACAATTCAATTCGATGCTGCAATTCATGATTACAGTGTTGAACAAATTGGTAAAAATCTGGATTTGATTAAGGAGAGCCCAACCAACTTTTTGTTAATTGCAAAATACGGAGACCAACCAATTGGAATTGTAACGTTGATTGAGACCCCCAATTACGAGCAACGTGCCGAACTAGGGGTGGGAGTTCTTCAAGAATACTGGCACAATGGCATTGCAACGGTCTTGGTTGACGAAGCAATTTATTGGGCGAGCAATTTTAGTTGGTTAACTTCAATTTGGCTAGATGTTCTTGAAAGTAATCAATATGCAGTTCATTTGTACAAAAAAATCGGATTTAAACCAAAAAAATCCTTAATCGATGATCAAGGACGTAAAATTATTAACATGGAGTTATCTTTTAACCAGCCTGACGAATAAAGCTTGAAATGGCATCAATACCAAACTGATTTTCCTCGTGTAAGAGAATGTTTGCACACGCGCGGCTATCATCCAAAGCATTATGATGATGTTCTAGCTCGATGCCCAAATTATCACAAATTGTATTAAGCTTGTGATTAGCATATTCAGGATAAAAACTTTTAGAAGTTTTCAATGTATCAAGCGTTTGGTAGGGCAAACGACCTAACTCATACCGTTCGAGAGTTTTTTTCAGAACGCTGTTATCAAAATTGGCGTTATGAGCAACAACCAACTGATCAGGTCTGAAAAATTGCTCTAGAACAGGCCAAAGTTCAGGAAAAGTTGGCGCATCGGCAACGTCCTGCTCATGGATGCCGTGAACCTTAACGTTCCGCCAGTTGAAATCCGTTTCTGGATTAATTAACGAATAAAGTTCGTCAGTAATAATATCGTTTTTAACGACTGTTAACGCAATTGAGCAGGCACTCGCCCGAGCGGGGGCCGCAGTTTCGAAGTCCATTGCAATAAAATTCAAAAAAATCACTTTCCTTATATTAATTTAAGATTAGTGTAACTAATTAATAATGGAGAGTAAAGGAGATTGTTTTATGTTAAAAGTTGGGGTAATCGGATTAGGTAATATTGCTCAAAAGGCATATTTGCCGGTGTACAGCAAACTACAAGATCAATTTGAATGGCATTTAATGACTAGGAATGGTGCTAAGCTAGCACAAATTCAAAAACGCTATGGATTTCAGCATGGGACAACGAACCAAGATGACCTAATCTCAGCGGGAGTAGATGCGGTATTTATTCATACACCAACTCCGACACATTATCAAATTATTAAAAAATTCCTTAGCCATAAAATTCATGTTTTTGTTGATAAACCTATTTCAGAAGATTTGGATGAGGTTAAAGAACTCTATCAACTTGCTGAACAAAATCAAGTATTTTTAACAGCTGGATTTAATCGGCGATTTGTCCCAATGGTGCAGCAATTAACCGATCATAAATTACTACACAGTATTCGGGCAACTAAAACGCGCGAAAATGAAACACAGGAAACTAATTTTGCAATTTTTGATTTAATGATTCACGTTATTGATCTGGTTCAATTTTTGATGGGATCAAATGGAGTTGAGTTACTAAATGGTAGAATTGTTGAAAAGAATGGTAATTTAGTGTCTGCTGAAGTTCAACTTGGACATGGTCAGTTGAGCGGCATGGCCCAAGTGGACATGATGGCCAATGCCAATACTGAAGTATTGCAAACGACTGGGCAAAACGGAATCATGGAAGTTGAAGACTTAAATCAGCTTACCATTCAAAAACGAGGACAGAAGTTAGTTCAAAAGACGCCTGATTGGCAGGAGAACCTTGAAACGCGTGGCTTCAAACCATTGATTGAACTCTTTTTAAAAGCGATTGTCAACGGTGAAGAAAACCCCGTTTCACCCGCTTCATCAATCTTATCGCATGAATTATGCGTGCGTTTAATAAACGAGACTAAAGTGATAAAATAATCGTTGAGTTTTTAACTGAATAATGAGTAAGAGAATAAGATAAGAGGAGACAGCATGATGGATCAATCAATAACCAGTGTGTTCCCGGAAATTAAAGTACTAATGAATGAGCCCTTATCAAAGTACACGAACACCCAGACCGGTGGACCGGCGGACATGTTAGTATTTCCTGAGTCCGTGACCGAAACTAAAAAATTAATTATCTGGGCCAAAGAAACCAAAACGCCGCTAACCGTTATTGGAAATGCAAGTAATTTAATTGTTCGTGACGGTGGAATTCGCGGGTTAACATTAATTTTAACTAAAATGAACGATATTCAAATTAACGGAACGGATGTAACTGCTGAGGCGGGTGCAGCATTAATTCAAACGACAGAAGCAGCTTACCAAGCTAGCTTAACTGGACTAGAATTTGCTGCAGGAATTCCAGGATCGGTTGGCGGCGCTGTTTTTATGAACGCCGGTGCTTATGGAGGCGAAATTAGTGAAGTCGTTTCGGAAGCCGAAGTACTCACTAGTGATGGGGAAATTAAGCGATTAAACAATCGTGAACTTGACTTTGGCTATCGCCACAGTAGCGTGCAAGATTACCATGATGTGGTCATTTCGGCGACGTTTAAGTTGCGTGCGGGAGACTCCAATCGAATTCGTGCTAGGATGGACGAGTTAAATCGATTAAGAGCGTCGAAACAGCCCTTGGAATATCCTTCTTGCGGAAGCGTCTTTAAGCGACCAACTGGATATTTTACTGGGAAATTAATTCACGAGGCTGGTTTACAAGGCTATACAGTTGGTGGTGCACAGGTATCAATGAAACATGCTGGTTTCATAATTAACGTGGGAGGCGCAACGGCAACGGATTACCTATCTGTAATTCATCACGTTCAAGAAACGGTCCTAAATCAATTTGGTGTCGAACTGGAGACTGAGGTTCGAATTATTGGTGAAGAAAAATAAATTGGTATATATGGAAGTTTACGAAAGCTTTTACGCTTTTCGAGCTTCCTTTTTTAATTTAATCAATTAGAATCTCAACTGCATGGTATAATTGAGCTTGAATAAAATTTTGGAGGGACGGGTATGAATATAGATTGGTCCCAACTATTAACATGGAGTAATTTAATTAATCTAATCGATATAATTGCGGTTTGGTTTGTTATTTACGAATTGATTATGCTACTTCGCGGAACGAAGGCGGTTCAATTATTTCGCGGAATCATTGTAATCGTAATAATTATGGTTGGTAGTTGGTACATAGGATTAAGTACCGTGTACTGGATTATGAACCAGGTCATTAACTGGGGAGTAATTGCCATGGTTATCATTTTTCAACCGGAAATTCGGCGTGGTTTAGAGCATTTGGGGCGCGGATCGATTTTTTCTAAGAATCATTCACGAAAAGAAGCCGAAGAAAAATTAATTCAAGC
Organism: Pediococcus stilesii; assembly: GCF_001437075.1. Lineage (GTDB taxonomy): Bacteria > Bacillota > Bacilli > Lactobacillales > Lactobacillaceae > Pediococcus > Pediococcus stilesii. The sequence continues at coordinate 59,219 of NZ_JQBX01000003.1, read as the reverse complement.
GTTAGATAAGGCAATTCAGTACATGTCTAAGCGCCGGATTGGGGCTTTGATTTCTATTCAAATGGACACCGGATTAGACGATTATATTGAGACCGGAATTCCGTTGGATGCTGACGTCTCAGGAGAGTTACTAATTAACATTTTTATTCCTAATACCCCACTTCATGATGGTGCGGTAATCATCAAAAATGAAAAAATTGCCGTTGCGGCAGCCTACTTACCACTTTCACAAAGTAATTTAATTCCAAAAGAATTAGGGACTAGGCACCGCGCAGCAGTTGGAATGAGTGAAGTGACGGACGCTTTAACCATCGTTGTGTCAGAAGAGACTGGAGAAGTTTCGATTATGAAAGATGGGGAACTCCTTCGGGGAATGTCACAAGAGTCTTACTTAAAATATTTTCGAGCACAGTTAATTAGTGATGATGAGGGACCTACCCCATTTTTTACATCTGTAGTGGACAACGTTTCTTCTTTCTTTAAGGGAAAAAGGGGGCGGCATTAGATGAAAAAATTTTTTTCTCAAAATTTTTTATATAGGTTAGTTGCGTTAGTTTTAGCCATACTTTTATTTGCCTATGTTAAAACAGACCACCTTACTTCAACAAGGGTTGCTGGGACAGATTCAAACCAGAATAAAACGGCGTTGATGTCAACTAAGACAACCACTATATCCGTGCCAGTTGATCTTGATATCAATACCTCAAAGTACGTTACCAGCGGATATCAGGAGAATGTTAAGGTGACTTTAACTGGTTCAAGTGCGTTAATTACTACGTTAACCAATACTAGAAATTTTAAGGTGTACTTAGATCTTCAAAATTACGGACCGGGTAAATATACAGTTAAATACAAAGTAGATGGATTAGGGAAAGATATTAAATATAAAATTAACCCAGCAACTGCCAAAATAACGATTGCTAGAAGGAAAACTAAGAGTTTTGAAATCCGCTATCGTTATGATACCAACATGGTAAAAAGTGGGTACGTAATGGGGAACGTTAAATCATCGACAACCACCGTTCAAGCGACGGGATCCGCCGATGACATCAACCGGATTTCACAGGTGGTGGCGGACGTTAATGTTCCTAGCAATGCTACAAAGGATGTCTACGCTAGAACGGTGTTGCAAGCATTAGATACAAACGGTAACATTGTAAATGTGGTGCTAACACCGCAGTCAATTAATGTTACGCTTCCAATTAGTAAAGCGGAATCAAACTCAAAGAAATCTGATTCAAGCAGCAATCAAAGCTCTTCGGATTCAAGTTCAAGTTCAAATGAAAATTCCGATTCTACAAGTAAGGATGCTACATCTAGTGCGTCGGTGGCTGATGATAGCAGTTCTTCAAACAGCTCAAGTTCAAGTTCGAGCAGTACAGACGAAACACAGGCGAATTAACGAAGGAGATTATTAATAATGAAATTAAAATATTTTGGTACCGATGGAGTTCGAGGAATTGCAAATGAGACGTTAACTCCAGAATTAGCATTTCAATTGGGACGAACGGGGGGCTATGTTTTAACAAAACACGCCAAGGATAGTGACCAACAACCCCGTGTTTTAGTTTCAAGAGATACGCGAATTTCAGGACAATTGCTTAAACACGCTTTAATTGCTGGACTGCTTTCAGTTGGAATTAAAGTAATGGATATGGGAGTAGTTACAACTCCGGGTGTGGCCTATTTGGTACGTAAACAAGATGCTGATGCGGGCGTTATGATTACTGCCTCACATAATCCAGTTCAGGATAATGGGATTAAATTTTTTGGTTCCGATGGTTATAAACTTTCCGATGAACTAGAAGCCGAAATCGAAGTACTACTGGATGCTGATAAGGATAATTTGCCACGACCATCGGCAGAAGGGTTAGGTTCCGTAACGGATTATCCCGAAGGCGGGCTCAGCTATACCGCATTCTTGGAACAAACGATTCCTGATGATCTCGAAGGATTGCATATTGCGGTGGACGCAGCTAATGGAGCAACGAGTAACTATGTTTCCCAGATTTTTGCTGATTTAAATACGGAATTCGATACAATGGCAACTAATCCAAATGGGTTAAACATCAATGCCGGAGTCGGCTCAACGCATCCAGAAGGACTTGCAGAGTTCGTTGTTGAAAAGGGCGCTGACATGGGCGTTGCCTTTGATGGCGATGGAGATCGCTGTATTGCGGTGGATGAGTTGGGTAATATCATCGATGGCGATAAGATTATGTACATCTGTGGAAAATTTTTGAGCGAACGGGGACGTTTGAAACAAGACACCGTTGTCACGACCGTTATGAGTAATTTAGGATTGTATAAGGCGTTAGAGGCTAATAATATGCACTCCGTGAAGACACAAGTTGGTGACCGTTATGTGGTTGAAGAAATGCTAAAGAGCGGCTATAACCTTGGTGGGGAACAATCTGGACATATTATTTTTCTTGACCATAACACGACTGGTGACGGAATGTTAACTGCAATTCAGCTAATGTATGTAGTGAAGCAGACAGGTAAGAAATTATCCGAATTGGCTGCCGAAGTAAAAACTTATCCACAAAAACTAGTTAATGTAAAAGTTCAAGACAAGAAATTAGCGCTTGAAAATCAAGCGATTAAAGACATTATTGAAAAGGTAGAAGACGAAATGGCCGGCGACGGTCGGGTACTTGTTCGTCCTTCTGGTACAGAGGATCTTTTGAGGATCATGGCTGAGGCTCCGACTGAAGAAATGGTTAATCAGTATGTTGATCGAATTGTGGCTGTAGTTCAAAGTGAAGTTGGAGTTGAATAGCATAACATCGATCTTTAGATGACCGCTCACATCTTAGAAATAAATTTTGAGTAATAGGATTATGACAAAACATTTTTTGTCATAATCCTATTTTTTTAGTTCTTCTATACCTATTTTATATTTTGATATATACCAATCATGAAATATTAGTGTTGACATCTTCTTAATTAGGTTATATATTAATCTTTGTTAATTATACCAATTTAAAATTAATAAATATATGAATTTAGAGGTGCGATTAAAATGTGTGGAATTGTAGGAGTTACAGGAAGAATGGATACGACTCAAGTTTTGGTCAGCGGACTGAAAAAGTTAGAGTATCGAGGATATGATTCGGCTGGAATCTATGTTAACGAGGGCAATGGCCGGGATCACTTGGTTAAAGCACAAGGAAAAATTAAAAACTTGGAAGAAAAAATTGATGGGGATGTCACAGGCATAACAGGAATTGGACACACTCGTTGGGCTACTCATGGAATTCCAAGTATCGAAAATGCACACCCACATTTTTCATCGGATGAACGTTTTTATTTAGTTCATAACGGCGTTATTCAAAATTTTGGATCTTTAAAAAAAGAATATTTATCTGATGTAAACTTTCAAAGTGATACGGATACGGAAGTGGTTGTTCAGCTAGTTGATTTATTTGCTAAACAAGGGATGGATACCATGACGGCCTTTAAAAAGGCAATTTCACTTTTAAAAGATTCATCATATGCGTTCGTTTTGATGGATCGTCAAATGCCTGAAACACTATTTGTTGCAAAGAATAAAAGTCCATTGCTGATTGGGGTTGGGGATGATTTTAATGTCGTTTGTAGCGATGCTTTGGCGATGATTAATGTAACCAATAAATTCATTGAATTGCGTGATGGCGAAGTCGTGGCGATTACACCAGATGCAATTGAAATCACCGATGAAAATAATCGGAGCATCCAGCGCGATCCGTTTGAGGTTGATATCGATCAATCGGATACAGATAAAGGAACCTATCCATATTACATGCTAAAGGAAATTGACGAGCAACCAGCAGTAATTAGACGAATTGAGTCGAAATACATTAGTCAGGAAGGAAACGTGCATTTTGATGAAAAGCTCCTTGAACAGGTAAGTAAAGCATCAAGAATTTACATTGTTGGTGCGGGTACCAGCTATCATGCAGGGTTGGTTGGTAAAAAGATATTTGAAAAAATGACGGGAATACCAACTGAAGTAGTATTAGCCTCTGAATTTGCCTATGATGATCCACTTATCGAAAAAGATGCTTTCTTTATCTTTTTGAGCCAGAGTGGAGAGACTGCGGACAGTCGTCAAGTATTAGTTCGAGTAAATGAGGAGTGGCAAAAGAACAGTTTAACAATTACAAATGTTGCCAATTCAACGCTTGCCCGTGAAGCCCAGTTTGCCGTTACCCTTGAGGCGGGGCCCGAAATTGCTGTGGCATCAACTAAAGCCTACGTGGCTCAAATTGCGCTTGAGACCCTGCTGGCAGTTGCCATTGGTCGCTACAATCAAAGGGACTCAGCACTCCATTTTGATGTTGCTGGCCAGTTAAGTCGGGTGGCAAATGCAATTCAAACCGTGGTTGATGAAAAATCACAGATTGAAAAAATTGCTGAAAGTAATCTAACTAATACTCGAAATGCGTTTTATATTGGTCGAGGATTAGACTACGATGTGGCTTTAGAAGCGGCTCTAAAACTAAAAGAAATTTCATACGTTCAAGCGGAAGGATTTGCTTCTGGCGAACTAAAGCACGGAACGATCGCACTAATTGAAAATGGAACACCGGTCCTAGGCCTCATTACGCAAACTAAGACGGCGGACCACACTAGAAGTAACTTGGAGGAAGTTATTTCTCGTGGAGCCAATGTGATCACAATTACGAGTGAAAAATTGCAACGAGACGGTGATAATATTATATTGCCGGAAGTTGATGAGATATTAACACCGCTGGTCAGCGTAGTTGCCACCCAGTTGCTCGCCTACTATACAACTCTGCAAAAAGGGTACAACGTTGATCAACCGCGTAATTTAGCTAAAAGCGTAACTGTTGAATAAAAATGAAAAGAATTTGATTTTTTCATTGACATGAGCATGTGTAAGCGCTATCATTGTCCTTGTAAGGTAGTAGCGCATCTCCTACCTATACAATCAATTCTCTTTCTCTCTTATGCTGGATCCGACTATTTAGGTCAGGATCCTTTTTTATTTGTATAACATCGCAGTCATGGCATCTAGACACTGACCAGGCTCCACTTTATACTAAGAAGATGGAGGCGGGAAAATGAAAAGTAACGAAACTTTTACACTAATTCAAGAAATAACCCGATTAGATGGAACTAAGTATATCGAAATCGGAAATATGATGATGAATGGCCGCGCGGAATTAGCGGCCGAACGGGGATATATTAAATCTGTTCGGATTATTCAATTGAATATTTCGCATTCACAACATGTGATTAATTATGAAAAATATATTGGTGAGCGGTACGAAATTCCTGATGAGTCAATGACGACTTGGGAGGAGTGGCAAAAAGACGATCGAATAATGAAGGAGTTTAATGCCATTTTGCACGAAAACCACATTAGTTAAAGGCGAAAATGCCGTAGTGGTGGAATCTTTGATGAATTAATGGGAGCAACATCTAGGATCAGTTGGTGGCGCACGCAATAATAAAAATTTGAAAAGTAAAAGGGCCTAACGAAAGTTGTTAGGCCCTTTTACAGTGCTTAGATTAAATTTGATTCAACTGTAAGGATTCTGTTTTTTTCAGTTGACGGTGAGCTCTTAGTGCCCAAAGAATGCTGACGGTGTCGACAACTTCTTGTAGCATCGCACCATAAATGGCGGGAATAATACCGCTGGATGCAATTAACATTAAAAAGGTACAAATGAAGATTCCGATTAAAACGGATTGCTTAGCGATTTTCATGGTATTTCTTGATATTGCCAATGCCTCCGGAATTTTAGCAATGTTATTTTTTAAAATAACAATATCGGCGGCCTCGCTTGCTGCATTTTCACCTTCAGCACCAAGGGCAATCCCCACGTCAGCAGTCGCTAGAGAAGGGGCGTCATTAACACCATCACCAACCATGACGACCGGTCGAAGATTTTTATCTTTAGAAATTTTTTGAATCAGTTCAATTTTCTGGGCTGGTAAACAGTCACCGTATTTTTGATCAATTCCAATTTGCGCACCAATCTCATCAACGGTTTTTTGACGATCACCACTAATCATCCACACGTTGCGGATTCCTTGTTGATGAAGTGAGCTAATTACTTTAGGTGATTCAGGCCGAATTCGGTCCTTAAACGTAATAATTCCTGCCGGAGCATCATTAACACTCAAGTAAATAGCCGTAGTGTCAATATTAGAATCCAATTGGGTATCCCAGTTGATAAACTTTTTTTGTCCAACTTTAATCGTTTTTTGATTAACAATTGCACTAATTCCCAACCCGGTTTCTTCTTGAATATTACTTGCGTCTAAGAGATCCGAATGATTTACTGATTGGACTAAGGAACGGGCTAGAATATGATTTGAAAACTGTTCTGCTGATGCCGCGTATTGTAAAATTTCTTTCTTGGAAAATGGTTCAACTGGAATGACTTCTTCAACGCTTAGATTTCCAGTTGTTAGTGTTCCGGTCTTGTCAAACGCAATTGATTTTGCTTCGGAAAACTTTTCAATGGTCGTTCCATTCTTAATAAGAACACCGTTTCGGTTTGCATTACTCATCCCAGAAACTAAGGCAATGGGTGCCGCTAATATCAGGGGACAAGGTGAAGCAACAACAAGCACCTGTGCAAATCGGACGGGATCTTTGGAGTAAAACCAAGCAATTCCAGCGATTACGTAGGCGATTAAGGTAAAGGGAACGGCATAGCGATCAGCTAAGCGAACAAATTTTGCCGGATGTGCTCGTGCCACCTTAACTAAGTTGACAATGGTTTGATATTGGCTATTGCTAGCAGTTTTTATAGCTCGGATAGTAATACTATTGCCACCATTTAATGAACCCGACAAAACAGTGTCATTAACTGATTTTTGAACAAGGACGGATTCACCAGTTAATGATGATTCATCAAATTCTGAAAATCCTTCTAAAATTTGGCCATCAACCGGAACAATTTCTCCCGGTTTTACGATTAAAACATCGTCAACTTGAACATCTTTCACGGATGTATCAATAATTTTAGATCCTTGCTTTAAATGTGCAGTAGACGGATTATTCTTTAATAATTCGGTTAACTCACGACTTGCGATGTTTGCAGCATAGTCTTCCAGTGAGTCACCACCGGTCAACATAATTAGAACAATCATCGCTGCCCAATATTCGCCAGTTGCCAATGTGGCAACAACGGCCGTAATAGCCAGCAGATCGACACCGTATTTACCGCTTTTGAGGGTTTTAACCATTTCAAGAAACATTGAAATAGTTAAAATTACCCCAATCGCAGTGATTACGATTTGAGCTCCGAGTGCTAAATGAAGGCCAAATTGTAGAAAAAGGGCAATACCTGAAACGACTAGAACGGTTAAAAGTTTATTCTTATGGTTCATAATTTCCTCCTACTTTAGAATCGTTATAATTATCATACCAAATTTTGTCTAATAATTAAACCAAGAAAATTTAAATGAAAACGGTCGCAACATCCGTGGAAAAGTGTTATTATATTTATAGATTTAAATGTATGAATGCTATGTATTTTAAATAAGAATGAGGAGGAGCATACTATGGAAAAAGCATATATGATTGGGACAGGAATTGCTAATCTTGCCGCAGGAATTTATTTGATTCGTGATGGCGGTTGGACCGGTGATCAAATTACGATGTTCGGTCTTGAAAAACACGGAGCTAACGATGGTGCACCCGTCTCCGACTACGAAAGTGAATATGGAAATCAACGTCTATCTGATAATCGAGGATTTCTGGCTAAAGGTGGTCGAATGTTAAATGAAGAAACATACGAAAATCTTTGGGATCTTTTCCGTAGTGTGCCTTCATTGGATAATCCGGGACAATCGGTTACCGATGATATCTTAAACTTTGATCATGCTCATCCGACACATGATGTTGCGCGTTTAATGGACAAGAAAAATGGAATTCGCAATAACGGTGGTGCGGATGATTATTATCATATGCAGTTTAACAATAAAGATCGTCTTTTACTATCAAAATTAATGATGATGCCTGAAAGTAAGGAAGAAAAACTTAATGACATTAGCATTGAAGAATGGTTTAAAGACAGTCCGCATATTTTTAAAACTAATTTTTGGTATATGTGGGAAACAACTTTTGCTTTCAAAAAGGAAAGTTCTGCCATGGAACTTCGGCGTTACATGAATCGAATGATTCTCGAATTTAGCAGAATTAACACGCTTGAAGGAGTTACCAGAACGCCGTATAATCAGTACGAAAGTCTTATCTTACCGATGCGCAAGTATTTGGAAGATCAGGGAGTTAAGTTTATCAATAATCGTAAAATTACTGCCTTTGAATTTAAAGATACAGCGCTTCGGGATGACATTATTGTGACTGGTCTTCAATACGAAGACGTTGATGGTAGCGATGAAAAGGGAACGATCCCGGTTAATGAAAATGACTTAGTATTTGATATCAATGGAGCAATTACCGATAGTTCATCCTTTGGTGATTTTAATACACCAATCAAAGAAAATATGGAATACGCTCCAAGTGCGGCATTGTGGAAGCAAGCAACTGAACATTTTTATAGTTTAGGTAATCCGGACAAATTCTTTAACGATCGAGCTCAAAGTGAGTGGATGAGCTTCACGGTAACAACTAATAATCATTTTCTAGTAAATGAAATTAGTCGAATCACACAACAAGAACCTGGTAATGCTTTGAATACTTGGGTTGATAGTAATAATTTATTATCAATTGTTGTGCATCATCAACCACATTTTCATGCACAAAAGGAAAATGAGACCGTATTTTGGGGATACTTTATGTTCCCACGTAAACATGGCGACTATGTTGATAAACCCGTGATCGAGATGACCGGAAAAGAGATTTTACAAGAACTTTTGGGTCATCTTGCGGAAGTTGATACTGCAACCGATAATATTCGAAATCATGAGTCTGAAATCATGGATAGCATTATTAACGTCATTCCAGTTTATATGCCATATGCGAGTGCCTTGTTCAACCGTCGTGCAGTGGGTGATCGCCCAGACGTTGTTCCTAAGAATTCTAAAAATTTGGCTTTTGTCAGTCAATTTGCTGAGATGCCATTTGATATGGTATTTACTGAACAGTATTCAATTCGAGCAGCTCAAAAGGCCGTTTATCACTTTATGGGAATTCCAGAAGATGAGATGACACCCGTCCATCACTATGAAAAGGATCCAAAAGTGATGTTAAGAGCTACTAAAACAATGTTTAGATAAATCAATGGAGAAAATTAAGCGTATGTAGATATTACTGATTAAAAATTTAAAAAGCATAGGAGGGATTATTTTGAATCTAAAAGAAAAGTTATTTTTCGTCGGACAAAAAATTATTAGTTCTGATAATTGCAATCAGATTGAATATGAACTATTGCTTCGGTATGGTGATCCCCAAAATGCACATTTTCCAGCTGAACTGTATGAACACTTTGTCGAAAGTGAAGAAGCATATCGAGAATATGCCGGATTTTTGAACGAAAGTATACCCAGTATTTTACATGCTAATCCTGGGGCACTTTTCTCTTTCAATATCGATCAACAGGAATTGGAATATCCAGAGCTTTTTGAATTTTTAGATAACTTATCCGAAACTCAGAGGCAGCGTTTGACAATCGAATTGACAGAAAATGCACCAATCGATCATGCTGGAAGCTACTATGCCAGCTATAACATCGAAGCGATAAAGAAAATCTCTGATATGGGATATAAGGTGGCATTTGATGATATCGGATCGGGAATCAATACGTTTGGAAATCTATGTTTATCAAGGGACTATATTTCAAGGGTAAAATGGTCCTATATTAATTTATCCAAGTATGTCAGCTGGGATCAAAGCAGTGGATTGATTAAATTTTTGAGCGAATTTGCTGACTCAAATCAATTTGACTTTGTGGTTGAAGGAATTGAAAATAAAAAAACGGCTGATGAGTTATGTGGATTAGGAATTAAGTTTTTTCAAGGATATTTGTATTCTAAGCCGGAAGTAATTGCCAGCTAGCAAAGATGAGTTTCGGAATTAGCAGTAAGAATAATTTAATCTAGGTGCACATGTAAAAACAAGTCGGAATGAAGTTTCATTGCGGCTTGTTTTTTTGAATCATTTTTTCTGAGGCGACCTATTTGATAATCAACGGGGATAAATATTGTTTATAGTAATTCTCATAAGTTTCCTTAGTGATGTTTGACGTGATTTCGCCAACATTAAATTCTTGAATTTTAGACTTGCTAAAGTTGGCTTTTTTAATGGCGGCTAACGAAAAAATTTCGGTATTATCGCCAACGGACAACTTAATGTTCTTGAGCGAATTTGGTAGTTTAGCATTCTTAACGGTGCGTAAGATATCCAGTGTGTAAGGGATATAATTACGAGTGAAGCTAAAAATATCAACTTTAGGAATTTTGATAACAATATTAGAATCGGTAAAACTTACCTGACAAGGCATCCGACCGTTAAAATTATCGGCAATTTGATTTTCAATGATGGTTGCTTTGTCGGAAGCACTTTCACCAGAGACGTCAGAGTTTGACTCAATCGTGGACTGACTATTATTAAAATTAGGGTAAGCTTGTAATCCAAGCGCGGCCAGAATGACCACGGTTAAATTGGATTTAGAAAAGACTTTTGGTCTTTTGAATTTTTTTGATTTTGACATAGTTCGATTCCATTTCATCTTGACAGACAGCAGTTCATAGTTTGAATGATAAATCCTAAAATTATATTACACATACAATTATATTAGATTTGATCGTATTTTACTATTATTTTACAAACATTTGTTTGCCAAATGATCGGGAATTAGTTTAAAATTTAATTGAGGTAGTTTAACCAAACGCTACGCTAAAATTATTAAAGGGGAGACGTTTAGATGCAATCAATAAAAATTACTAATGCAATGGTCGAATTGTTAAAGAAAAAGAAAATAAATGACAAAATTTTACTGTTGGTCACTGATGATGGTGGTGGAAAGTATTCTCTACAAGGTGGGGCATGTAGTATTGGATCTAAGTTTTCGATTGTTGTTGTCGATCAAATGGATGATGGATATCAGGTGAAAGTTGAAAATAATGCTGACCTAAATTTGTATACTTCGGAATATGACTTACATTTCTTGAATAAGGGTCTAACGATGGATTTTAAGAACTACTTGATTAGCCTAAAAGACGATACCGGAATGCTCGATGGAGCGGTTTTAATTGCTAACGGGCAAGAAATTTTAGATGCGTTTGAACAGGGAACGATTGCTAGCGGCGAAAGTTGTTAGACTAGACGGGGGATGCATTTTAAACTTGGTGAAAATGTAACTGGGCATTAAAAAGGTCAGTCTAGTGGAATTCTCTTGAGTATAAGAAAAATTAAAAATAGTTTTAAAAAATCCACTTTTGATTTTTTAAAACTATTTTTTTAATTCAAAGCGTGGACCGTGGATTTCAGAATATCCTTGTTAGTTGATTAACGATTATTTCTCAAAGCTTTATCAGTTCAAAGATCCATTAAAATATGATGGTGTAATAATTATTAATATTGAAGGCTTTATAAATAGTGTAAAATAGTTTTATAGTTTAATTCTGGAATTGGAGTGACTTTATGATCAGTTACGAGGGGACTGAGTATGCGTATTTTACTCAGCCAATTGTGGATATTAGCAAAAATAAAACAGTTGTACATGAATTATTATTAAGAATTTTTGATAAAAAAGAAGGTCGGTGGAAACTACCGGCCTCCTTTCAGGTGCCAGTTGGATTGCAAATCGATTTAGCAAACGAAGCGTTGGAGAATTTAAATTCGAAAAATATTAGTATTAATTTAACCCAGAAGCAATTTGAAGATGAGGTTGTTTGCGATAAAATTATTGATTTCTATCAGAAAAGTGCGGTTAATAATCTAACGATTGAAATGGTAAAAGTTTCGTCATATGCAATCTTTAAACGAATGCAAGAAAAGTACCACAAAGAAGGAATTATTCTGGGAGTTGACGATGTCGGATCGGATAACAAGCTTCAAGACGTCATGCCATTATTGGATGATGTTGATACTATTAAGTTTGCGTCACAAAATATCCGTCATTTAAGTCAAATTAAAGTGCTGAATCAATTGAATTATTGGTTTGAACAGGCCGAAAAAAGACACCTTCTATTCACGTTTGAAGGGGTAGAAGGCTTAAAAGATATTAGAATGGCAAAAAACTAGGAATCACAAGGTGTCAAGGTTACTTTTTTAGTAAACCTGTTTTACCTGCAGATCTTCCTGATAGTTTACGCTAAGTTTGAATTAGAAGGGATACAAAAATGGACACTTTGTATGCGAATGGTTCGAATCTGATTGGAACAACAATCATGAATTTGATCATTTCTTGTTTTTTTAGTACGGGATATATTGGCTATTTTCATCGACTATGGACGGAAGTTTTTAGTGGATTTGATGGTAGTCAAAAGCATCGTAGATGGCAAAGAATACAGTTAGTTGTTTTGGGGTGCGGAGTTGGACTTTATTTACATCTAACTACGATGTTTTATTTTACGGGATCAATTGCAATGGTTTTTCACGATATTGCACTTTTCTTGTTAATTGTTCCCTTTATGTATAAAGGAGGATTTAACTTACTTGAACGTTGCATACAAATTGCGGCATTCATTTATGTTTGGGTCGCCCATCATGAGGGTAATATGTCTGAACCACATGTGATAATTGCGTTAATTTTAACACTGGTAATCATTGGGCTAGGACAAGTTTATCACGATCAGGTTATTTATAACTGGAAATTTGGGATACCGTTTGTTTTCTTGTTATCCTTTCTTTTTTGGAAAACATTGCCACATGTTTCAATGAACATCGTGGTCACTAACACTGTGGCCTGGGAGGCAATTGTTATTTTTGTCTCAATGAATATTACGATTATGTTCTTTTGGTTAAGAAATTTTCGAAACAATCGACAAAATAAAAGAATGGAGCAAATGGCGGACTACGATGGACTTACGGGTGCCAAGTCGTTTACATATTTTCAAAGTGAATCTAAAAAGATTTTTGAAAATACCAAACGACAAAAAAGTGATTTGGCTTTAGTTGAATTGGATATCGACCGTTTTAAACAAATTAATGATTTTTATGGGCATTCTGCTGGGAATCAGGTCCTAACTGAAGTGACATCTACGATAAAAAATATTTTAGAGCGTCTGGGACAAAATGCTCAGCTATATCGAACAGGTGGCGAGGAATTTACCATTATTTTTCCGGACCAAACGATTGAACAAGCATTACCAAGTCTTCGAGAATGTTGGTCAATTATCCATAAGTCTGATTATTTTTATAAAGGTGAACCGATCGATGTATCAGTTTCAATGGGAGGTACCAGTTTGCATCAAAGTGATCAAAGCTTTGATGATCTCTATAATCGAGCGGATGAGTATCTTTATATGAGTAAGAGAAATGGGCGAAATCAAATTACAATCGAAGGGAAAGTCCGTTTTTGGGAGAATAAGCGTCAAAAATTACTGATGTTAGGTGCATTTTTTACGCAACCGGTGGTGGATATTGAAAGCAATCAAAGAAAAATTCAAACTGAGTTGTTATTTAAAGCCTACGACTACTGTAAGAGCAAGTGGACGGTTCCAAATGACATTCATGTTTCAATTGCGACACAATTACGATTAATTAATGATTTAATCGATAAAAAGCATCTGGGTTACGTCGGTTTAACAGTCAGTGCGACTAGCTTTTTAGAACAAAATACGTTAAATGAGTTAAAGAAATATTTAGAACATAATTCTGAAATTATCGGATTATCAATTGAAATTACAAACTTTGAAAACATTCATGATGAAGCGCAAATGAAGAGGATGAGTGATCTTTATCACCAAAACGGCATTAGAATTATCATTAGCGATGTTAGTGATCGAAAGTTAGATAATCAGTTGCAAAATATGCTTTCTTACGTCGATGGAATCCGTTATGCGATGCAGAATATTCGGGTACGTGAGACTAACGAAGAAGTGGTTAAAAATATTAAGGCATGGTCAAATATTGCAAAGGGATGCAATTTAGATTTTATTCTGGACGGAATTGAGACTAGTGAGGATGTTGAGTTCGCTAGAAAGCAAGTTAATGCACGATATTTGCAAGGCTATTATTTCGGCATTCCAGATCTTCCGGTTTTGACCTAGACGGCTAAATTTGATTAACGAAGGGAATATTGATGATTAAATATGCGATTTTTGATTTAGATGATACATTACTGGATTTTAAAAAAGGAGAACGTGAAGGACTCACAAAAATACTACGTAAATATGGAGTTCATGATATTGATCAGGGAATTAAGACTTATTTAAAGGTCAATAAAGTGGTTTGGAACAAAATTGAACAGGGCCAGCCTCGAGAAGAACTGTTACACAAACGTTTTACGGATACTTTTAATTTGCTAGGAATGAATATTGATGGAACTTTAGCTGAAAGAGAATATCGCACGGGACTTGACCAAAATTTTTATAAGATTGGTGGTGCAGAACGACTGCTGGCTAATTTAAAAAATGCTGGAGTACATTTGATGGTGGGAACAAATGGGATTAAGCAAACCCAAATCAGTCGACTGAAGGGCTCGAATCTTGATCAATATTTTGAGGACTTTTTCATTTCGGAAGACATTGGCTATACCAAACCTGACAAACGTTTCTTTACTCCAATTCAGCATAAATATTTGGATATGGACGGGAAAAATACCGTAATGATTGGTGACCGGATTCAGGCTGATGTTCTGGGAGCTAAACGAGCAGCACTAAGTAGTATTTGGTTTAACCCAAATCATTCGATTAATTCAGAAGATTATCAGCCAACCTATATCGCTCAAACATACGATCAAATTGAAAAAATTATCCTAAATTAAAATAATCAATCTAAAAGTTTTGACAATGGATTATTACTTGTTTGCCACTAGATTTATTGCTCATCGGCGAGGAAGTAAACCAAAATTGCCAGGACTTTTTTTCTTTATGATAAAATTTGTTTATTAAAGATAAGGGGATAATGTCAATGAATAAAAGTCGTGTAGAGGCGTTTACGGATGCCGTAGTTGCAATCATTATGACAATTATGATTTTAGAATTCAAGACTCCTGAGACGGATCGCTGGTCCGGAATTATTGCGGAGGTGCCGTATCTTTTTGCCTATATTGTTAGTTTTATTTTTATCGCAGTTGCTTGGTACAATCATCATTATATGTTTTCAATTGCGAAGAGAATTACCAAAAAATATATTGGGTCAATAACTTTTGGATTTTTACGATGTCGCTGTTACCAGTTTCAACTGCGTGGGCGGGGCGTTATTTAAATAGTCGAGCTCCTGAATATTTTTATTTAGTTGTATTTTTACTTTGGGGATTTGCATACCAATGGCTTAGCAAGGCGATTATTGATGAACATGCGACCAAAGATGCCAATCATGTCGCTGATCTAGTTCGCCGGATGGCTCCTTACCGGGTTATGCATAGCTGGATGTATCCAATAATGGTTATTTTTATCGGAATTGCAGTCCTTAGTGTACCAATTTTAGGGATTATTTCTTCGCTTATTTGGTTAATTATGATGGGAATTTTAACGACGAAGGATAGTGACCAATTATTTTGATTAAAATAGTACTTTAATTCTTTAATAAGCAACGAGTTGTCGAGTGATCGTCGATTCGTTGCTTTTTATTATGGCATTATTGGTTTTTACTATAAACACGCTTACTAAAAGTTATGGTAAGAATTAACAATCACTTTTAATAAGTAAGAAATAAAATAGGTGATTTTCAATTTTTAGTTAAATAGTTATTGACTTTACTTACTCGATGTATACAACATATATTAATTTTATTTTAAAAGCACATATATATTGTGTTTTCAACTCTTATTTTTTTAAAAAAAGGGGAGTATCCTAAAAGATATAGAAGTCACATATATGAATTTTTTTGCCATGATCGGATTAAACAGTCAATACATACCATTAAATTTATCCAATGGTTAATATTAATTTTTAATAGCGAGCTTTACTATGGAAAGGATGAAGATTGATGATCGAAAAAGGTTTTTTAAAAAAATTAGATTTAGCCACTTTTAGTGTCAAAAAAGTGATTAAGGCAGATGGTGAAACGACCAAATTTTATCCTTATAAAATTAAACTAGTGGTCGATAATATAATTTCTTCAGAAAATAAGCGAACGGAAGTTAAAAATAGGATTCTGAATAGCATTAACGAATCGAACCTCGAAATAACTGTGCAGCAGATTAGAACAATTTTTGAAGATGTTTTAAATGATCTTGGTGAATTTGAAGCATTAGCAAAATATCAAAAGTATCAAATGGATGATGTTAAAAGGTGGGAAAACGCAATTGATCCACAACGAAAGTTAAATCAACTTTTTAGTGGAAATGATACTGTTGTTCACGAAAATGCTAATAAAGATAGTAATATTTTTAGCACGAGACGTGATTTGACAGCCGGAATGGTTGGTAAATCGATTGGATTAACGATGATGCCTGAGACGGTTGCGAAGGGACATTTACGTGGTGATATCCATTTTCATGATTTGGATTATTCGCCATTAACTTCAATGACAAACTGTTGTTTGATTGATTTCAAAGGGATGCTTTCCAATGGATTTCAAATTGGAAATGCGGAAGTGGAGCCTCCTCGTTCAATTCAAACTGCTACAGCACAAATGTCGCAAATTATTGCAAATGTTGCTTCTAGTCAATACGGTGGTTGCTCTTCCGATCGAACAGATGAAGTGTTGGCACCATTTGCCGAATTAAATTATAAAAAGCATTTAGATGAGGCCCAAAAGTGGGTTTCTCCAGATCAACGAGAACAATTTGCCAAAGAAAAAACCAAAAAAGATATCTATGATGCGATGCAGGCGTTGGAATACGAAGTGAATACTTTGTTTTCATCTAACGGACAGACACCATTTACGACCGTGGGATTTGGATTAGGGACCACTTGGATTGAGCGTGAAATTCAAAAGGCAATTTTGAAAGTACGAATAAAGGGATTGGGAAAACAGCATCGAACCGCAATTTTCCCTAAGTTAGTTTTCACAATTAAACGTGGACTTAATCTAAATGTAGATGATCCTAACTATGATATCAAACAATTAGCCGTGGAATGTGCGACAAAGAGAATGTATCCGGATGTGTTGATGTATGACAAAATTATCGAACTGACGGGTAGTTTTAAGGCGCCGATGGGATGCCGTAGCTTTTTACAAGGATGGAAAAATCAAAATGGTGAAGAAGTTAACAGTGGGCGCATGAACTTGGGCGTGGTTACGTTAAATCTGCCACGTATTGCCATTGAATCCAAAGGAGATTTAAAAACTTTTTGGGAAATTATGCAAGACCGGACGGCTTTGGTTAAGAAAGCCTTGCTTTTTCGAATTGAGCGCTGTAAGGAAACGGATCCTCAAAACGCGCCAATTCTGTATAAAAATGGTGCGTTTGGTGAACGCCTAAAAGATGGAGACAACGTTGATCAATTGTTTAACAATCGACGAGCCACCATTTCACTTGGATACATTGGACTATATGAAGTTGGCACGGCATTTTTTGGACCAAATTGGGAACAGAATGCAGACGCACACGCATTCACGGTTTCAATTGTTAAATATTTGCATGACCAATGTTTGGAGTGGGAGAAAGAATCTGGCTATCATTTTAGCGTATATTCAACGCCGGCCGAGTCGCTAACGGATACTTTCTGCGAAGATGATCTGGCTAAATTTGGTTCAATCAAGGATATTACTGATAAAGAATATTACACAAATAGTTTTCATTATGACGTGCGGAAAAATCCAACGCCTTTTGAAAAGTTAACCTTTGAAGAAGAATATCCTAAATATGCGGCGGGGGGATTTATTCATTATTGTGAATACCCTAATTTAAAACAAAATCCAGCGGCGCTTGAAGCAGTTTGGACGTGGGCTTATGACCATGTTGGCTATTTAGGAACAAATGCCTCAATTGACCATTGTTACGAATGTGGATTTGACGGAGATTTCAAGCCAACCTTCCGCGGATTTGAATGTCCGCAATGTGGAAATCGAGATTCCAAAACATGTGATGTAGTTAAAAGAACTTGTGGATATTTGGGTAATCCGATGATCCGTCCAATGGTTCATGGACGACACAAGGAAATCTCTTCTAGGGTTAAAAATATGAAATTGGGTGATCTAAATGAATAGGGTTAGGAAACCACGCAATCCTGAACCACGGGAATGGTTAGCTCGCGATCGAAGTTTAGATTATATTGCAGATTACAAACCATTTAATATGGTCGACGGTGAGGGGATTCGATGCAGTTTGTATGTTTCAGGGTGTCTATTTAACTGCCCCGGATGTTACAACAAGGTAGCACAAAACTTTCATTACGGTAAACCTTATTCGGCTGAACTAGAAGATCAAATAATCAAGGATATGTCGAATAGTTATGTTCAAGGATTGACGCTGCTTGGTGGAGAACCGTTTCTCAATACCAAAGTATGTCTAAAATTAGTTCGTAGAATTCGAGCAGAGTTTGGTCATGAAAAGGATCTTTGGTCGTGGACAGGATATACATGGGACGAATTAATGCAAGAGTCGTACGATAAATTACAGTTATTAAGTTATTTAGATATTTTAGTTGATGGAAGATTCCTCGAAGAACAGAAGGATTTAACGCTACAGTTTCGGGGGAGCGCAAATCAGCGAATTATTGACGTGCCTAAATCGTTAGAAAATAACAAGGTAGTTATTTGGGATAAGTTGATTCGTTAAGGGGAAGAGATATGGCAAAATTAGTAATAAAAAACTTAAGGGTTGCTGTTGCTGGCGACCTTATTTTAAATGGCGTCGATTTGGAGATCAATGATGGAGAAATCCACGCGCTGATGGGACCGAATGGAACTGGAAAATCCACCTTGTCAGAAACGATTATGGGGAATCCGCGATATCAAATTTGTGATGGACAAATTATTTTAAATGATATGGACATTACGGAATTAATGGTTGATGAGCGCGCCCGAGCTGGTATATTTTTAGCAATGCAATATCCAACTGAGGTTGCCGGGATTTCAAATGCTGATTTTATCCACGCTGCCTTAAATGCTCAAAACGATGGTAAATCAGTCCCGGTTTTGCCGTTTTTAAAAGAGTTAGAAGAGAAAATGTCTTTTTTAGAAATTGCAGAAGATTATGCCGATCGAGGACTCAATGCTGATTTTTCAGGCGGGGAGAAGAAACGTAATGAAATTTTACAAATGATGATGTTGAAACCCAAATTGGCAATTTTGGATGAAATCGATTCGGGCCTTGATATTGATGCATTAAAAATTGTGGCGAAGGGAATCAATGCGATGCGTGGTCGTAATTTTAGTTGCTTAATGGTCACCCATTATCAACGACTACTTAATTATGTGATTCCCGATGTCGTTCATGTCATGATGGACGGAAAAATTATTAAAACGGGCGGAGCCGAATTGGCCAAGCAATTGGAAAAAACAGGTTATGGAAATCTAAATTAAATGGCGGAAGGATAAAAATGGTAAAAAAATGGAATAACAGTCAAGTTCAGTTTCCAAGTTATCTGGGTTTTAATTATGACAGTGAAAAATTTGTCTGGCAATTTTCACAAAGTAACCAATCTTGGTCCTGGAAAATCAACGAGCAAATGGTTGATAAAATTAATGCAGCAGGCGGATATGTTCGTGAGCTTGAAGGCGAGATGGGAGATAAGGGTAAACCGTTCAAGACGAACGGATGGACACAAAACCATTTTCGAACAGAACTGATGGGACTAGAAATTTTAATTCCTGATAATACCGAGATTGATGAACAATTAGAAATTAATATTGATCTGTGCGCAACAAAACCGATTGCTCTGACAATTCTAATTCATCTGGGAGAAAACAGTCACTTAAATTTTAAAAATAAAATTCACTTTAATGGAAAATTTTCGAATTTAAGTTTATGCGTCAATGGCGCTCTTGCAACGGGAAGCGGATTGGATTATACGTTGGTAGAAGACAGCCCTAACTTGGTGAAGCAGACTTTGATTGGCGATATTCAATGCCAACGGGATGCGCACTGCAATTTGAATTTATTTCCTGAAGTTCATGGAGATTTACTAGGTGATCTGCGAATTTATCTGGCAAAAACCGGAAGCGGTGGTGAAATCAACTTTGGTTGCTACGGACAACCGAACGATTGGGTTGGGGTTCAAGGAATGATTGAACATGATGCACCGGATACGTTCAGCCGGATCAATATGCGAAGCGTTTTGTACAAAAATTCAAAAGTAAACTTTACGAGTATTGGGAAAATTAATCACGGTGCTCACGGTGCAAATGCTGACCAAGAAAGTAGAATAATGACAATTGAGGAAGCAAAAGGGAGCGTTAATCCCGCCCTGATTATTGACGAAAATGATGTTAAAGCAGGGCATGCCGCAAGTGTTAGTCAGTACGACGAAGATGAGTTATATTACTTACTCAGTCGAGGGTTGTCGACGGTGGTTGCTAAGCAGATTCTAATTGATAATTTTATGAATCCGATATTAAAAAAGATGAATTAAATTTTGGGAGGAAAATCGGTGACAAAATATAAAAAAATTGCATATTTAGACAACGCCGCAACAACCCCTGTTCCCAAAAGTGTGATCGAAACCATTAATAACTATTATGGATGCCGAAAAGTCAGCGTTCATCGTGGAATGTACGATTTAGCTGGGGAAGTAACCAGAGATTATGAACATGTTCGTGAACAGGTGGCCCAGTGGATCGGCGCTTCCAAAAGTACTGAAGTGATTTTTACTAGCGGAACAACTGACGGACTTAATTTGGTTGCGAATAGTTATGGGACAACTAATTTAACTGATCAAGATCAAATTATTGTGAGTATTTTTGAACATCACTCTAATTTTGTTCCGTGGCAACAAATTGCCAAGAAAACGGGTGCAACGTTAAAAGTGGTTGGAACGACACCCGATGGGCAGCTTGATTTAAATGAATTAGAGCACTTAATAAGTTCTAAAACTAAAATAGTCGCATTATCCATGATGTCGAACGTATTGGGAAATTTAGTCCCAGTTAAAGAAGTAGCCGATCTGATTCACCGTCAAAATGGTATTTTAGTTGTTGATGCTGCGCAATCCGTCGCCCATGTTCCGATTAATGTGCAAAGTTTGGGTGCCGACTTTTTAGCGTTCTCAGCTCATAAGATGTTCGGACCCACAGGAGTGGGAGTTTTGTTTGGTAAAGAACAACTGCTAAAAGGAATGCCACCGATTCAGTATGGTGGAGAGATGGTTGATCAAGTTGATTTAAAACATACGAGTTTTCAAAATGCCCCGATAAAGTTTGAGGCAGGAACCCCTAATATTGCGGGCGTTTTGGGATTGGGTACCGCGATTGATTATATCCAAGATGTTGGGTATCAAACGATTGAGCAACGTGAACAAGTTTTAATGGATCGACTTTTATCAGGATTAAGGGCAATTAAGTCAGTTAAAATCTATGGACCGCAAGTTGACAATCAACATTTTGGCGTTGTGAGCTTCAACGTTGGTGACTATCATGCGCATGATGTAGCAACCATTTTAAATAGTGAAGGTGTTGCCGTTCGCGCAGGACATTTGTGTGCGGAGCCATTGATGAATCAACTGGGAGTCAGCAGCGTGGTTAGAGCAAGCGTTACGTTTGAAACCACATTAAGTGAAATTAAATGTTTGATTGATGCAGTTAGGAAGGTGGAGGATATTTTGAAATGAATAATGTACAACAGCTGTACCAGAAGATAATTCTTGAGCATGCCAACCACCCAAATGGGTTTGGAGTGCTGGAAAGCTATACCCACCAGGTTGAACTCCGCAATGTGGAATGTGGCGACAGTTTTCAAGTTTTCGCATTGGTTGAAGAACGGCAAATTAAAAAAATTAGCTTCGTTGGTGAAGGTTGTATTATTAGCAAGGCGTCGGCTAGCATGATGATTGATTCAATTCACGGGACTAAAATTGAAAATATCCAAAAGCAAGTCGAAAATTTTCAAAATATGATTTTAAATAAACCGTTTGACGAAAATAGTTTGGGAGATTTAGTCGCCTTCAAAAGCCTAAATCAATTTCCAACTCGAGTGCGCTGCGGAATGCTGCCATGGCACGCTTTAATCCAAATTCTGGAGGAAATCAATGAATAATCAAACGAAGGATAGTTTAAGTGATGAACGTGGAGGGGTTGACGATATTACGCCCGTTTTTTCGACTGGCGTTGGGATTGATGTGGCAACCATTATCCAAATATCAAAGTCAAAAGATGAACCGGAGTGGATGCTTAAATTACGATTAAAAGCCTACCAAGTTTATCTAGAAAAAGAGATGCCCGACTACGGCCCAGATTTATCGGGAATTGATTTAAGCCAGATTAAATACTTTCAAAGGGCCACGGATCGGATTGCCCGAACTTGGGAAGAGGTACCTGACGAAATTAAAACTACTTTTGAAAGGATTGGTGTTCCAGAGGCCGAACGACAATATTTGGCGGGCTCCGCGGCGCAATATGAATCCGAAGCGGTGTATAGTAATTTGAAACGTGATTTAGAGGATCAAGGAATTATTTTCATGGACACTGATTCGGCCTTAAAGAAGCACCCAGAGTTGGTAAAAGAATATTTTGGTACGCTAGTAACGATGGAGGACAACAAATTTGCCGCACTGAATACCGCCGTTTGGTCAGGTGGAACATTTTTGTATGTTCCTAAAAATGTGCATGCTGATGTTCCAATTCAAAGCTACTTTAGAATTAACGCCGGTCGAACGGGGCAGTTTGAACGAACTTTGATTATTGTGGAAGAAGGGGCTAGTGTTAATTACGTTGAGGGATGTACAGCACCGAATTATTCGGAGGATAGTTTGCACGCGGCGGTTGTTGAGGTCTTTGTTAAAAAAGATGGTTATTGTCGTTACACAACAATTCAAAATTGGTCAACTAATGTGTATAGTCTAGAAACGAAGCGCGCTCAGGCCGCTAAAAATGCAACAATGGAATGGGTAGATGGGAATTTAGGATCGAAAGTTACAATGAAATATCCTAGCATTTATTTGGTTGGAGAAGGTGCGACCGGATCAATGCTATCAATTGCTGCGGCTGGTGCGAACATGCATCAGGATACAGGTGCTAAGATGATTCATATGGCACCGAGAACACACAGTACAATCGTTTCAAAGTCAATTTGTCATAACGGCGGGAGAGCCGATTACCGTGGTTTGATCAAGTACACAAAAGAAGCGGTTAAAGCAAAATCGCACATTGAATGTGACACCATTTTAATGGACAATAATAGCGCCAGCGATACTTTTCCGATTAACGATATTGAGACTAGTGATGGAACCATCGAACATGAAGCACATGTTTCCAAAATCTCAGAAGGTCAGTTGTACTATTTAAAAAGTCGTGGCTTAGATGAAAGTACGGCTTCGCAATTGATTATTATGGGATTTTTGGAGCCATTCACGAAACAGTTACCAATGGAGTATGCCGTTGAATTAGATCGTCTGATTAAATTTCAGATGGAAGGCAGCATTGGATAGGCGCTTTTCACATGAATCCGTTCTTAATATGGTAAGGTAAGCTTAAACATGTGGAGGTGGAATTATGAGTAAAATTGTTGTTTTAAATGCAGGATTGATTAATTATGACCAAAAAATTGATTTTTCAAATTTAGGTGATGACGTCTAAATTTATGAAAGCACTGACGAAGACCAAATTTTGGAACGAGTGAACGACGCAACGGTGGTCGTCACAAAGGAAATGAAAGTTAGTGGTGCTGTTATCCGGAAGTTTCCAGAAAGTGTGAAGATGATTTGTGAAGCGGGAACTGGATATAATAACATTGACGCCGAGGCGGTGAAGGAAAAGGGAATCATTTTAACCAACATTCCGGAATACAGTACCAAACGGGTGGCCGATACAGCGATCATGTTAATGCTGGGGTTGGCAAGCTCATTACAGCAACAGATTCGGATGATTTCTGACGGGAACCATGATAATTTTAGTAAACACCTCATGGTTAGTCATGAAGAAATTAATGGTAAAACTCTCGGAGTCTTCGGATTTGGGCATATTGGGAAAGAGGTTATTAAGGTTGCGCAGGCTTTGGGGATGAAGATACTGGTTTCAACCCGCACGGCTCGAACCGATTTTGACGGTATTCATTTTACTACCAAAACGGATGTACTTAAAAATAGTGACTTTATCTCGTTGAATTTACCACTGACACCAGAAACAAAACACTTAATCAATGCCGAAACGTTATCTTTAATGAAACCCACTGCATATTTAATTAATACTGCCCGTGGTGGTTTGGTGGATGAAAGTGCATTAATTGAAGCACTTCAAGAAAGAAAGATTGCAGGTGCCGGCTTGGATGTCCAAGAAAAGGAACCGTTAGCCGATGATAGTCCGTTATTTACTTTAGATAACGTAATCGTGACACCTCACATCGGATGGCGCGGATTGGAAACAAGACAGCGACTGGTCAACATGATCGGTGAAAATATCCAAGCGTTTATGGCTGGAAAACCAATTAATCGAGTAATTTAAAAGTTAAAATCATCTGAATAATTTTACCAAAATGGAAAGCGGGGGTTACTTGCTTCCATTTTTTTATTTAAACCCGCCTTTTATACAAAATCAACTCTGATATAATTGTTAGTATTTGATAAATGGGAAAGAGTAGAGTTTGTCAGAAAACTTTTTAAAAGTTTTAAGGGGATCAATTGGATGAAGAAAAAGTCTTTAAACGTGTTTAAAATTGCTAGTACTACATTGGCTAGCTTGTTAGTTTTGGGCATCGTGTTTATTTATATTTTAAATATCAACAAATTTGCGGGGCTAACGGGTGATGATTTCTTGTATCACTTTGTCTATACCGGAGAATGGCCGGCAAAGAATGGGGCACGAACTTATCAGAATTTGTGGGATTGGGTACAAGCAATCTATATTCATATGACGCAGTGGAACGCGCGGCTAACGTCTATTATTTTTGAAATTGCTGCGATGCAGATCCCCAAAAGCTTGTTTAATATTATTAATGCAATCGTGTATTTAATTCTTGGGCTTGAAATTAATATATTAGCGAGCGGTAAAAAATTTATTTTTCAACCAATTAAATTGCTAATTACGTACTTACTAATGTGGTTCTTTTTATCAGGGTTTGGAAGCACAGTATTATGGGTCAGTGGCGCTGCAAACTATCTTTGGCCAACGACAATAATTCTGGCGTTCTTTATTCCATATCGATTTAATTATCGCATAAAGGTATATTATTCGATTGCAGCATGGATTGCGTTAATTTTCGGCATCCTAGTGGGTATGTCAAATGAAGTTGGCGGTGCTACTGCAATCGTTATTGTTGGAATGTTTACCTTTTTCGACCGTTCAAGTGGTGATTTTAATGATCTTTGGTGGAAAATAATCGGAGTTTTATCGAATGCAATAGCGTTCGTTGTCATGTTGAAATTATCTTCAAAATCCGCCGAAACTCAGAATTATGGTGTGCACGATCGTTTTGCTGTTCATGTTGTAAAAGTGGTCGAAGGTACGTGGACTTATTCTGGACCGTTATTGATTATGACACTTTTTTTAGCGGTTGGATTGATCATCGTTCAGAGAAAATTTTGGAAGAGAATTTTTTCTGAGGTTGCTCGTTCTGAACTAGAAAGAACAATGTTGAGTGGGATGATCTTTTTGCTTGGTGGACTAGCGGGCGTGGGAGCCATGATTTTTTCGCCGGTCTTATTTCCGCGCTTGTGGTTTGCGGTAAACGTGTTGCTGATCATTGCACTAGTAAATTTTTTTGGAGCTTACGAAATGTATTCCGAAAAAAGTCTTTTGTCCCGAATAATTTTAATGGGATCGGCTTTAGGTCTACTATATTTAATGATTCCAAGTTATCAGACGCATATGAATAATTTGAAGAAATCGTATAACGTTTTCTATACGCACGAAAAACTAACTGCGCAAGCTCGAAAGAATGGAGAAAAAACCGTCTATCTTCCTGGAATGCCGGTTACGACGGATTTATATAATCCGTACAATGGGACGCCCTACATTATGCCAGGAAATTCTAAAAAGCTTTGGTCGAATGTCTGGATGGCGGAATTTTGGCACGTGGATCGAATTATTTTGGATAATGACGTTGCATTTCAAAATAGTGGACAGAAGGATTTTAATTTAATTACTAGTGTTAATACGTTCTATCAAAAACATTTCCGACCAATGGAATCTAATTCTAAATTAAACCAGACTGATGCTTCTGGAATTTCAGTTAAGGATGGTCGGGTGCAGGACATCGTGACAAATCGAATTGACAATGGGAATCTTCCGGCTGATAAACCGTGGTTACGAAATGCGTTAATCCGATATGTTAACGCTGAGAATGGACAAGTGGTTGGAACGGAAAAAATAACTTCGCCAATTAACGAAGAATACGACATTTCAAACGCCTCGTTCGCCGGATATCAGACGCTAAAGAAGAATCCACAAAAATATATTTTTTCAGAAAGCAAGAATCAGTTAATTGATATTAAAGTTAAACCTAAAAGCAAACGGGTCACCATTTATTTTAATCAGTCCACTAAAGGGGAAAAGAAGATAACGCTCGTTGAAACAAGAGATGTTGATGCTAAGGTTGGACAAGTTGTGACAGTTGGAGCGCCAGTTGGGTTTAAGTTTTTAAGAAATGATACAACTCAAACGTTCACGATTCGTGACCAAAGTAATGAACAGTCCTTTAATGTAATAAAACTACCGCTGATCGAAAGAATTCAGTCCGAAATTTGGATATATTATGCGATAGCAATAATTATGGTGCTGATTGTATTGGATTTAGGAATTGCTTTTTTTAAGAAAAGTCGTAAAAATATTAAATAAGAGTTAAACAGTAAAAAAGGCCGTGACGGGAATATGTCATGGCCTTTACTTGTTCAGTTGATGATCCTCATTTAGATTATTAATACAGTTAGTTGATTACTTTTCCATTAATAATAACGATGTCAATGTGCTTAGAGATTCGATCTTTCTCAGGTGGAAGTTGCATATAATCCCCGTACATCCGCGTTAAGATTCGATCATAATGTTTAGGGATGGAAACTTCTAGATTTTCAAAACGATGCGTAGTTAACTCGGTTAATTCAGCTTGGCTTAGAACTTCTTTATCGTACGCATATTGGGAGGCGTAGTTTTTATAGTGATGGAAAGGTTCATTATCATATAAGCGCATGATTTTTTCACGACGTTCTTTTAACTTTGCGACGCTCAAGAAGAGGTCCAATGATTTTTCACGAGCGTCTCTTCGAAATGGAGTTTTGATAACGTTATAACCAAGACGAAGTAAAATTGCCGTGTCATTGATTTTGAACCGATTGTATACGGCCGACCGAATTTCAGGTTGTCTAGGAACTAGGTCAAATGGAAAAATATCGATAAAAATTCCTTTTCGGGCATCATTAACATTGTTTTTTTCTTCAATATAGGTATTTGTGTCGAGAATTTTCATGTAACTAAAGGCAAAGTTTGGATCGGTATCCGCCGTTTGCATGAAATAATGTGAGCGTTGAAACTCTAGTGGGGCAATTCTGGCAAACTTATCATAGTTTTCACGCGTCATGCCTAAATCGACGTCGTCATCCCATGGGATAAATCCGTTATGGCGGATGGCACCCAGTAATGTTCCGCCAATGAGCATATACTTAATTTGATGCCGATTGCAAATGTCGATAATCACCTTCAGAGTTTCTAGTTCAATTCGGTGTAGTTCATCAATTTGACTCATGATTTTCCCCCTTGTTTGATACTTAAATTGTGACATTTAAGGAATAGTTAAGCAATAGGCAAAATGGTTTGACTTTTCTCTATCATGTATTATGATATTGCATAAATAGGGGAGGAAATTCACATGAAAAAAACGAAAAATGCATTATTAAGCTATCTTTTAAAGAATCTCCAAAACTCTGAGTTAGTTGATAGGCTTTTAAATAATTTACAGGGCCAAAATCAACTTGCTTATCAGCCAATTCCAATTGAAAATCGTAAAAATCGCCGTTAATTGAGCGTCCTATGGTATACTAAATATTGTAGGATTTATTTTGGGGTCGTTATGGATTCGACAGGTATGGGTCGAACTATGACTGCATTTCGTAGGTTGCGGCTACGTAAAAACGCTCAGTTTGTTATAACTGCAAAAAATAATAACAATTCTTACGCTTTAGCTGCTTAATAGTAGCTTAACGTAGATCCGCCTAGTCTCGTCCATGGGCTAGTTACGGGTCCTAAATGAAGTGGACTTGCGCTCAAATATTGGCCTGGATATTTGAGAAGAGGATTCACAGACTAGCGCTTTAATGAAGCTCCGACATACGGCGTCTTAATCCGCGAATTTTAAGTAGTATGAATATGAATGTAGACGTTATAGTGGCGACATGCTTGGACGCGGGTTCGACTCCCGCCGACTCCATATAGTAGCAAAAGCCTGTTATGATTAGTGCTGAAAGCACTGATATAACAGGATTTTTATTTTTCATAAAATCGATACAAACTGATTTTTTAGTTAAAAGGGCATTCAAAAAAGCAAAGTTTTAGAATCCAAACAATGCAATATAAATTAATAACGATACATACCGTTCATATATTAATTTATACTCAGAAGTTAAAATATAAAATTAACTTTTGAGAATATGACTCACTTCAGCAAAAAAATTAAAAAATATAATCACCAGAAGCATGCCACAACCTAATTCTTACTTTTTTGTGCATTACTTACAAAAAAGTACGGTCTTTTTTTATGACGCGATAGGTCTATTATATTCAGTAAGCGCTTAATAAGTGTTTCAAACCAATTTTAGGGGGAAATTAAACATGGCCTATCAAACTATTAATCCATATACAAACAAGTTGGTAAAGACTTATCCAGATGCAACTACTGAAGAAGTTGAGACTGCAATCTCCACTGGAAACGCTCTTTATAATAAATGGCGTGCCGAATCAGTTAACAGTCGCGCAGCCACATTGCACAAAATTGCTGATTTACTACGTGAAAACGAAGATGAATTAGCTCGAATTGCAACTACGGACATGGGGAAATTGTATGCAGAATCTAAAGACGAAGTTGAATTATCGGCAAGCATTGCTGATTATTACGCTGATCATGGTTCGGAAATGCTGAAGCCAACACCAATTAGTAGCCGTAATACCGGCGACGCTGAGATTTTCCATCAATCAACGGGTGTTCTAATGCTGGTTGAGCCTTGGAACTTTCCATACTATCAAATTATGCGAGTCTTTGCTCCTAATTTTATGGTTGGAAATCCAATGTTATTGAAGCATGCTTCCAATACACCTGGTTCTGCAGCAGCTTTTGAAAAAATTGTACGTGATGCTGGTGCTCCTGATGGTTCATTAACAAACCTATTTGTCAGCTATGACCAGGTTGCCAGCATTATTGCTGATTCACGTGTCCAAGGTGTGGCCCTAACTGGTTCTAAACGTGGCGGTCAGTCAGTGGCCGAAATTGCTGGCAAGAACTTAAAGAAGAATTCAATGGAATTAGGTGGTTCTGACGCGTTCATTGTTTTATCAGATGCTGATATTGATACGGCCGTTGATCTAGCATGGCGGGTCCGTATCTACAAC
The DNA here is from genome assembly GCF_001437075.1 of Pediococcus stilesii. Taxonomy (GTDB): domain Bacteria; phylum Bacillota; class Bacilli; order Lactobacillales; family Lactobacillaceae; genus Pediococcus; species Pediococcus stilesii. The sequence continues at coordinate 29,551 of NZ_JQBX01000003.1, read as the reverse complement.
GCCGGTCAGGTCTGCACGTCTGCCAAACGGTTTATTGTCGCTGATAATTTATACGATGAATTCTTGAAGAAATTAAAGGCTAACTTTGAAAAATTAGTTCCCGGTGATCCAATGGATCCTAAGACTACCATTGCCCCAATGAATTCAAAGCGTGCAAAAGAAAAGTTACAAGGCCAAATTGATAAAGCTGTAACAGGTGGTGCTAAAATTTATTACGGTAACGAGCCAATCGATTTACCTGGTCAATTTTTACAACCAACCATTTTAACGGATATTGATAAAGATAATCCTGAATTTTACGATGAAATGTTTGGACCAGTCGCTCAGGTCTTTAAAGTGTCGTCAGATGAAGAAGCAATTGAATTAGCTAATGATTCCGAATTAGGTTTGGGTGGAATTGTCGTTTCAGAGGACGTACAACATGGGAAGCACATTGCGGAACAAATTGAAACTGGTATGGTTTTTGTTAACTCGTTCTTGGTAAGTTTGCCAGAATTGCCATTTGGTGGCGTTAAAGGTTCTGGTTATGGACGCGAGATGAGTCAATTAGGATTAACTGCCTTTACAAATGACAAGTTAATCGTTACCGCTCAAGCACCAGACTGGAATAATTCAGCCGGCGGTCTTGCCGTTTTTAAAAAAGACTAACGAAAACGGGCACGAGTCCTTACACATTATGACTTATACTCCAGAAGCTAAAGTAATAAATTAACTTTTGAGGTATTAGATCAAGGAAACCTCCTTTTTTAATAATAGCCGAAAGAAGAGCAATCGAAAAATGGAAAAGAGATTCAACGTTTTAGTGGGGAACGCGATTTTGACGATGTTTGTGATTTCTTGGATGATTCATTAAAATAAGATTCAAGAGTGATAATGGATGATTGATAGTGGGGGTAGCAAATGAGAAATGAAGATTTTGTAGAGAACTTATTCAAGTATCCGCCTGTATCAGCGCATCAAAAAACTATTAAATATCCCAAAAATACAACAATTAAAATGGGCAGGGATAAAATTAATAATATCGGAATCGTTGACAGAGGTTGCTTGAAGGCTGTTAATTATTCTAAAAATGGTGAAGCAATTTGTAGCACTATTTTTATGGAGAAGGGTGTGGTTCTCGAATATTTATATTTGGCAGGTAGTACTCTTTGCACCTATAATCTAGTTTCGTTGTCTGATGTGACAATTTGCTGGATCCCAATCGAAATCTTTTCCACCGCTATCAATGAAAACCTCCAATTATCAAAACTCTATATTGATCACCTGATTCAACGTGGCTTAGAAAACCAACGTTTGATTACGTGTTTAAGTTATAAAACAATCCGCGAGCGAATTGCATACTGGATTCTTAGTAAAGATAACTTAGAAGTTAATCAAGAAAAAATTCCAAACGAATTGTATTTTCCAATTTCTCCACGTTTCAAGAGCATCTTTAAGTCATGAATTGCATAAAATGCAAGAAGAAGATTATTTTAAAGTTAAGCGGAAAAGATTCATTGCAATTAACAAAGAAAAAATGTTAGAGGAAATTTAAGAATACAATTCATCTTAAGAACTAATTATGAAAGATAATTGTATTTGTAAAATGTTAGTTGTTAGGATTTAGGTTTTATAATAAAAAGGAACGTTGATCGAAACGATACTGGAGGATGTAATAATGCAAGTATACTTTTTGTGTACCGGAAACTCATGTAGAAGTCAGATAGCAGAAGGATTGGCTCAAAAATATTTTCCCGACTGGAAAATTGCTAGCGCAGGCGTTGAAGCACATGGATTGAATCAGTACGCGGTCAAAGTTATGGCCGAAAAGGGAATCGATATTTCTAAAAATAAGTCAAAATTAATTGATTTGGATTATTTGAACACGTGTGATCTGGTGGTTACACTATGTGGGGATGCAAGGGATCGCTGTCCAGTAACTCCTAACCATGTAAAAAGGGAACACTGGGGATTTATCGATCCGGCTTTAATTCAAGGCACAGAGGAAGATAAGTTAAGAGCATTCAGAGCCGTGAGAGATGGCATAGAAGAAGCCATTACCAAAATGGAAGTTGAATGATCGTTAACTTACAAATTAGAACACGTTATTTTAATTCGTAATGTCCATGCTAGTTTCGAATCTAAACTTAAATCTGGATTTCCAAAATTTAATTTAATCTAACTGAAGCCATTTTGCTGATTAGTCCCGCTAATAGTTGGGATTACGAGCAAAATGGCTTTTATTTGTTATTGAATATTTAAATGAAATAGTAGAGTCAGACATCGTAACAATTAGCGTCGTAAAAATTGGTCATCAGTTGAGGAGTGATCGTCAGTGTATCTTTCAACTCGCATGTGTAAGTCGTATTTTTCCCTCAAACTAGCAATTTGAACCATCATTTTAGAAGCGTGATGTTTGTCGAGGGCGGCTTGATTAGTCCAGCTGTCGATTAATAAAATAGTTTCAGGATCCTCTAATGGAATAAAGTAATCATACTTTAAGTTTCCTGGTTCTGCTTGAATCTTTTTAACGATTCCTTGATTAATCATTTCATTTGCAAATGCTCTGGCGGCCCCGTTCTCACCTGTGTAATATAAATTAACCGTAAAACTCATGAAAAAACCTCCGTTTCATTTATATGGTCGATAATGTTTGTATTTGCTTTCGAATTCCTTAATTTCTGCAATTTTTCCGTTTTTAAATGTGATTAATGAAATGCCGTCGAATTTAAAAGATTTGTCACGATCGACGCAGGCAAATGTCCATTCAACGGTATAAATGTTATCATCATGATAAATATTTTTGATAAGCCATTGGGTGACAGTTTGATGCTTGAATTTATGATTCATCCACTGTTTAAGCTCGTTAATTCCGTAGTACTCTGCCCCGTAGCATTCAACGTAATGGGCAGTAGAAGTGAAAATATCATCGATATCCACCCGATTTTTGGTTAACCACATGTTAAAGTAATGCTCAATTATCATTCTTGATTTATCCATCGTACCTCCTAAATTTTTAGAACGAATTAGTACTCCACCTAAATGATAACGCTTTATCTTGAATATAAATAGACGTAAAAATATCTTTACCCTAAGTGAATATTTTATATCATTATTTTTAAATACACATAAGGGTATTATAAAGACTACTAAATAAAGGTTGTTTTCTAATTATTAGAATAAAAAATAATTTTCAATTGACAATTTATCAGTAATTAAGTTTAATATACCCATGGAGGTATTTTTGGATGAACTTATTATTTTGGAATAATAACAGTGTGAAAATCGATGAAGTAACAAAACGTAAAGAAAAGACGGAATTAATTGATGTGAGGACGCCTAATGAATTTAGAAGCGGCCACATTGGTTACGCTAAGAATGTGCCGTTAAACAAGATAGCACGATTTACGACCAATAAAGAGCATGAAATCTACGTGATTTGTCAATCGGGGATGCGTAGCAAACAGGCAGCTAAAATTTTACGGTCCAACGGCTATGATGCAAAAAGTGTTCGCGGTGGAATGAATCGTTGGAATGGACCAGTCCGGAAAGGAAAATAAAATGAGTAAATTTGTTATTATCGGTGGGGTCGCCGGCGGAATGTCAGCAGCGACTAGATTACGACGATTGATGGAAGATGCTGAAATCATTGTCTTTGAAAAGGGACCCTACGTGTCGTTTGCGAATTGTGGTCTTCCATATCATCTGTCTGGAGTCATACCAGAAAGAGAAGCATTGATGGTTCAAACTCCAGAAGCATTGTGGGAACGTTTTCGAATTAATGTGAAGGCAAATCATGAAGTTATTAAAATTCATCCGTTAGAAAAAATGGTTGAAGTTAGTCACAATGGTAAGATTTTTCAGGAAAGCTATGATGAGTTGGTTCTCGCAACTGGAGCAAGTGCAATTTTTCCTCCCATACCTGGGATCGAACAAGCTCAAAATATACATACATTAAAGAATATTCCAGATATGGATGCGATTTTAAGCCGACTAAATCAAAATATTAAAAACGTTGCGGTTGTTGGTGCCGGATTTATTGGGATTGAAGTAGTTGAGAATTTAAGGCAGCGTGGTATTCATGTTACTTTGATTGAAAAAGCACCGCATGTTTTACCTAATTTAGATGCTGAAATGTCAGCATTTGTGCAAGAAGAGCTTCAAAAACATGCGGTTGATCTTCATTTGTCTAAAGCTGTAGTTGAAATCCAAAATAACGGCGATTTACTTGTTTTGGATGATGGAACCCAAGTGCCGACTGATTTAACAATCTTATCGGTTGGAATCCGACCTAATAGTCAGCTAGCCGAACAGGTCGGGATTCGATTGGAATTGAAAAATGGAATTGTCGTTAACGAAAATTATGCGACAAGTGAGAAGCATATCTATGCCGTTGGCGATGTGGCGGTTACTAAGCAACAAATTTCAAACGATGATGCGTTAATTTCACTCGCTTCTCCGGCAAACCGCCAGGGACGTCAGGTGGCAGATGTACTCGCTGGGCTAAAGCGGATGAATCGCGGAAGCATCGGAACTGCGATTGTCAAAGTGTTTAATATAAATGCTGCATCAACGGGGTTAAATGAACGGATGGCTCGGATGAAGTATGAAAATGTCGGGGTTGTTCATGTTAGTGGAACTGATCATGCGACCTATTATCCTGATAGCGAACAAATGTGGATTAAGTTAATTTTTGATAAAAAGACTGGAAAAATTTATGGTGCTCAAGCCGTTGGGAGAAGCGGAGTTGATAAACGAATTGATGTATTAGCAACCGCAATTAAAGGAAATTTGACGGTATTTGATTTACCAGAGTTAGAATTAACATACGCACCACCGTTTGGAACGGCAAAGGATGTTGTGAACATGGTTGGTTACGTGGCGATGAATGTTGTTGAAGGGATCAGTGAAAATATTCAATGGCACGAACTAGCAGTTGAACTGGGTCGAGGTAAGCAATTGCTGGATTTGCGAAATGAACAAGAAGTTAGAAATGATGGTCAAATTAAGGGAGCCATTAATATTCCTTTGAATCAATTGCGAGATCGGATTGGTACACTAGATTCCAAACAAGAATACATCGTTTATTGTCGCAGTGGACTACGAAGCTATATTGGTGAACGCATTCTAAAACAAAATGGCTTTGAAGTAGAAAATTTAGATGGGGCATTTGATTTATATAAAACGATAATGAAAGAGGAAGTTGAACATGTTGAAAAATATTAATATGGATGAGTTTACGAAAAAGATTCAAAAAGAAGATTTAAATTTAATTGACGTTCGAGAAGTTTTTGAATATCAGATGGGACATATTGCATCCGCCAAAAATCTTCCGTTAAGTAATTTACAAGACGAAGTTCAAACTTTAGATCAGAATCAAACCTATTATGTAATTTGCCGGTCTGGAGCGCGTTCAGCTAATGCCGGTGCCTATTTGGATCAACTTGGATTTGATATAATTAACGTTCAAGGTGGAATGAACGCCTGGCGAGGAGAGATTGTATAAATGAATTGCGAACAACAAATTTTAAATCGTTTAAGACGAACGGAAGGGCAAATCCGTGGGATTCAAAAAATGATCGCAGAAGGAAAGGAATGCTCAGAAATTATTCCTCAGCTAAATGCGGTTAAATCTAGTGTCGATCGAATTAAGGGAATTATGGTTGCTGAGAATTTAAAAGATTGTCTGGAGAATCCGGCAAATAATAAGGAAATTCAGGATGATAAGATTGCTCAAGCAATTGAAATGATCATAAAGAAATAAACTTCTGGTAATACTTTAGAAGGCAAAGTACGAAATTCAAAATCGAATTTGACTTTGTCTTTTTTGATTGCACAGTATCAAGGCGATGATACAAGTCAACAAAGGATTTTTTTAGGGTGATTTTAGACACGGCACGCACTTGAAAATTTGTTAAGATTGGAAGTAAGAATATGTCGATAGCAGAATTTTAGAAAATATTTAATGGAGAATTTTAAGCGTATGCAAGTTAGAACGGTTAAGCCAGAGGACTATAGTTAAATTGATGAGTTGATTCGGGCGGCCTTTACCAATACAGAACACGGATATGGTCAAGAGTCTGAACTGGTTAATAAAATCCGAACAAGTGACGAATATGTTGATGGATTGGAACTGGTTGTGACTCAGGATAAAGCAATTTTAGGATATGGGCTATTAAGTGAAGTTCATATCAAAAATGAAGACCAGTCTTTTACAGGATTAGTTTTGGCACCGCTTGCTGTTCGGGTCGGATTTCAAAAGAAGGGCGTTGGAAGACTATTAATAAAAGAATTGGAAAAAAGAGCCACCAAGTTAAATTATAGATTCATTAGTATTTTAGGTCATCCAAGCTACTATCCTAAATTTAATTACGTGCCTGCAAGTGAGTATAATGTTCGGCCGCCCTTTAGTGTTCCGAATGAGGCATTTATGATTAAACCCTTATTTAAGGGTGCCTTGGATGGAATATCAGGAACGGTAAGATATTCAAAGGCGTTTGATTAACGAACGTCGATAAAGTGAGTTAGCGATTTGACAAAGATCCCCATTTTATATAACATTGACCACCGTTCTGTTATTCAGAAACAAGTATTTTTGGGGTGAATTATTCTGAACTATTTTAAAAAGACGTCCATTTATATGTATGGACTATTCTGTGCCTTAGTGATGGGAAGTTTATTAGGGCTGTTTTATTTATTTCAAGGTTGGTTAATTAATCAGCTATGGCCAGGAGAGACGTTTCGGGTCGTTTTTAACGCCGTTCTAATTCTGATTGTTGGAATAGTTATTTTCGTAACTAAAGAAAAGATCGGCGATATGCCGAAAAAATTAAGTGAAATTAAGTTAGAACTTTATCAAACTGGGACGGCAAATTTTCGGTATCTACCGTTGCAGTTGTTGATTCCACCAATCATTTTATGCAGTGGAACAAGTCTCGGACCAGAGGCAACGTTAGTTAGTTCAACGGTCTTATTTGGCGTTTGGATTTCAGAAAAGCAACGGTATCTTAGCGCAAATTGGCGGGATAATCGACCACTTGACCGCTTGAAAATTATGGTTACGCCACATCGCTATTTAAAATCACGGTCACAGGACGAACGCCAGTTACCGTGGTGGACGCCCAAAATGATTAGCTATCTTGGGATTGGAATTGGTGCTTTTTATTTAACCTGTAAGTGGGGCGGAGAACAATCTGTAATTGTGTACCTAGGATCCTCAAACTGGAAATTAATTGATCTACTGTGGTTGGTTCCGATAGCGGTTGTGGCATTTTTAGTTGGGCAAATTTGTTTAAGAGCGATGATTCTGATTCAAAAGGGAGTTTTAGAAAGATTTATTACGGTCCGAAGTTCAATTATTTTCGGCGGAGTGATGATATATTTAGCAACTTTATTTGTCCCCAATATTAATTTTTCAGGAATGGTAAACTTTGAATTGTTGGCATCGACTTGGCAAAGCAAGTCCGCTATTTTTCTAATTGTAAATGCCTTCCTGAAGTTGGTGTTGTTGACGATTTGTTTAAATACTGGGTGGCTGGGCGGAGAAATATTCCCGGTTTTGTTTTCAGCGACGATTCAAGGGATTGTATTTAGTCGGTTACTGCCACAGGTTGATCCAATCTTTTTTATTGGAGTATTTGCGATTACGGAGGGAGCGGTAATTCTAGAATCCCCGTGGATTGCTGGTGGAGTGATGTCAGTGATGTTTTTACCACCTAATTTATTGCCGGTAAGTATTAGTTTAACGGCAATACTGATCGGATTACGAAAAATCCATTTGAAACGAATCCATCAAAAGTCAATGCAACAAGAATTAAATACCGTCGATGAGGGATGAAACAAAAAATCTTCCAAAACTAGATTTCAAGTCTAGTTTTGGAAGTTTTTTAATTGTATGATGGTCTTTCTAAAAAAGTGATTTTAATTCTAACTTCTAAATATAAACGATCTTTGAAGAAAAAGGCTACCCACTAGATGTGTTAGCGCTTTCTTAGTAGAATAAGTATATACCAAGAAAGCGAGGAATTCTTATGGCACAAGAACGAATTTTAATTCTAGTAAAACCTGACGGCGTTAGTTTAGGACATATTGGCGAGGTGATTACTCGCTTGGAGCGTAAAGGATATCAGATTGACGCACTCAAGGTAACCAAAGCTACTGATAAAATATTGCAAGAACACTACGCAAAATTAATTGATAAGCCATTTTTTGGCGAAATTGAAACCTATATGAAAGAGGGACCAATCGTGGCAATGATTGCCAGTGGTCCCAGAATTATTGAAGTCTTCCATCGAATGGCGGGAGCCACAAACCCTTCTGATGCTGCCTTTGGAACAATCCGGGGAGATTTGGGCCGCGAATGGGAAGACGGATTGATGCGGAATATCGTTCATAGTTCAGACAGTGTGGAGAGTGCTGAACGGGAAATTAAGATCTGGTTCCCGGACCAAGATTAAGTATTTATTGAATCCCCCAAAATGAATGTAAATTTTGAATTAATTGCTGTTCCATTTTTAATACGGGTACGTGATGAACTTGAGCTAGACGTTCGACCATCGACTCCATAAAAGGAGCGTATGATTTTATTTTAAACGGACGATTAAGTGCCCAAGCAATGCTTTCAAGTCCATCGGATTCAATTAGAACACGGTCGAAGGGAATCATATAAAGAAGTTTTTGAACGCTAGCTTCGGTTTCAAAGGAAGGACCGATACTGAAGTAGCAGCCCAGATTTAAAAAATCCTGAACGTATCTTTCACTGGAATACCAATGAATTAGATAGCGGTTAGGATATGTTTTTAAAATTTTGAGGGTCTCTAGTTCTTGGCCTTTTGCGTGAATGATGACCGGTTTTTGACTTTGGAGAGCATACGAAAGGTGTTTTTTTAAAATAACTTTTTGGAGTTCGACTGGATTCGTGGTCCAGACATTATCCAGGCCAATTTCACCAATAATGGGGACTTGATCAAAGATTGGTTGCATTTCGTTCCATTGGATTTGGTTAACCTTCCAAGGGTGAATTCCGGCACTTAGTAGTAGACGTTTAGAGTCACCGATGGCTTTGAAATGATCGTTAAATTCACGTGGCGATGCGCAATTAATGGTGGCATAAACCTGATCGACTTGAAGCATTTGAATAAAATCAGAATTATCAGCATGTGTGTGAGCGTCAATGATTTGCAAAAGAGGGGCCTCCATTTTGAATATTTTAATAGAGGTATCATATGCCAAAAACGAGATAATGTATAGAATAATAAAAAGGACGTCACCATGACAGAATTGGCTTCAATCATGGTGAACGTCCTTTAATAATTATTTATCTTTTTTATCAAATTTATCTTTTAATTCTTCGACGGCACCTTCCGCCGAGTCCTTAAGATCTTCAAACTTTTCTTTTACTTTTCCAGATAAGTTTTGAACTTTACCCTTTGACTCTTCTTTTTTATCCCCAGTAACTTTACCAGCAGTTTCACGGACCTTACCTGCTACCTTATCTTTAGTATTTTCTAGTTTCTCTTTATCAGACATAAATAATACCTCCTATAAGTTATTTGGTTCACTTTCAGTATAACAAGAAAACATGTGCGATTAAAACTAATATGCTTATCTTGAGAATAATTATTAAAAGATGTATGATGAAAACGAATTCAAATTTAATAAATATCTGCACTAGGGGTGTTCTTAGAAGAACTGAGATACGCTTGTTCAGCGTGATCCCTTTGAACCTGTGAGTTAGTACTTGCGAAGGAAAGTGTTTAATATCGAAAGCCATCCTTCATGAAAAGAGGGGTGGCTTTTGTGATCAACGGGGCAGTGATAGGTATTGGTAGGGAGCAGACAATGAATCTTAATGATGTTGAAAAAATCCGGACGGAAAATCCGGTAGTGGTAAATTACGCTAATTTTGTAACTCCTTTTTTAGTTGCCAATGGGCTAAATGCGGTAGGTGCTTCACCAATTATGAGTGATGAAGCCAGTGAAGCCGATGAATTAGTAAAATTGGCTTCAGCGGTGGTAATCAATGCCGGTGCGGCTCGCCGAGATGGGTGGCCGGTTATCGAGCAGTTATGTCAATCCGCAAATAAATATCATAAACCCTTGATACTAGATCCGGTCGCGGTAGGTGCAACGGAGTACCGTCGGGAGCTGAATTTTGGTTTATTAGAAAGGCATCAATTCGATATTATTCGTGGTAACATCGGTGAAATTGCGGTTTTAGCAGGTATTGAGTGGCAAACACGCGGAATTGATGCAGGTGATGGCGATCGGGATGCTAGCGACATCGTTCGAGAATGTGCCAGGAAATTTAACAATGTTGTGATTGCGAGTGGGAAAGTCGACTACATTAGTGACGGAAACCGGGTAACAAGCATTCTGAATAACACGAGACTGTTACCAGCAATTGTCGGTTCAGGAGATCTACTATCAAGTATCTCGGCAGCATTCGCAGCGATTTCTGACAATAACTTTGATGCCGCAGTTACAGCTAGCTTAGTTTTATCGTGTTCGGGTGAACTAGTTGATCAAAAGCTAAACCATCAAAATCTACCGGGCAGCTTTTTAAGTCAGCTAATGGATCAATTAGCGAATATCAGTCCGGAAGAAATTAAAGCGATTATGAAAGTCGAGGAAAATTAAAATAATGGAAGAATTGGAAGTTCCACAAGTTTTAACAATTGCCGGTACGGATAGTGGCGGTGGAGCTGGAATTCAAGCCGATATGAAAACAATGCAGGAACGGCACGTTTTTTCGACCTGTGTCGTTGTGGCGGTCACGGCTCAAAATACGCTGGGCGTTCTGGACGTGGAAGTTATGCCCAAACGAATTATTGACCATCAGTTTCAAGCACTTGCTGAAGATTTCGACATTCAGGTTTCAAAAACCGGAATGTTGGCCAACACCGCAGTGGTAGAAACCGTTGTTGAAAATTATCAAAAGTACGACCTAGGACCGCTAGTGGTCGATCCGGTAATGATTGCAAAAGGCGGTGCTAAATTGCTCAGTGAGGATGCAATCGATGCCGTTCGAACGAAGTTGATTCCACTAGCCTATTTAATTACACCTAATCTCCCAGAAGCCGAGAAATTGGCAGAAATGGAGATTAAAAATAATCAGGATGTTCGATCAGCTGCTCGAAAACTAAGACAACTGGGTGCCAAAAATGTCTTAATCAAAGGCGGCCACTTTAGTGATCAACCAGAGAGTCGTGATTATGTTCTTTTTGAAAATGGAAAAGAGATGGAACTGACCGGTCCACGTTTTGAGACTGAAAATACGCATGGAACGGGTGATACAATTTCCTCCGTTATTGTTTCGGAACTAGCAAAGGGAGCTGAATTAAAGGAAGCTCTTCAAGTTGGAAAGGCGTTTATTAATGCGGCGATTAGTAATGGGATTAAGGTCGGACATGGACACGGCCCGTTAAATCATTGGGTGTATCAGAACGGAGAATCAAAATGAATTTTAAACCAAATATGTTGAAGATCTATTTTGTGGCGGGAACACAGGATGTGAATACTAAGGAAGACTTCTTACCAAAGGTCGAGGAAGTTTTGAAGAATGGCGCTACGGCGTTTCAACTCCGTGAAAAGGGATATAACAGCATTGAAAATCCGACAGAATTATTGAAACTAGCGCAGCAATGCCGCGAACTTACCCGTAAGTACAATGTTCCGTTTTTTATTGATGACGACGTGGATTTGGCAATTAAGGTTCAAGCAGATGGAATACACGTCGGCCAAAAAGACGAAGGAATTGAATCTGTTTTAAAACGAATTGATTCGTCGATGATGATTGGACTGTCATGTAATACGGAGGAACAAGTTCAAAAGGCTAATTTGATTTCAGGAATTGATTACCTCGGAACAGGTGCGGTGTTTGATACGACGTCTAAGGCGGATGCGGGCGCTGCAATCGGTACCGCAGAGCTAAAACGTTTAGTTGAACTTAGTCGCTATCCGGTTGTTGCGATTGGAGGAATTGACCTCGATAACCTGCCAGAGACAATGGCTGCCGGAGTGGAAGGCTTTGCTGCAATTAGTTTGTTTACGCGGATGAATGATGTTGAAGAACAGATGAAAAAAATTAAGGCAATTGTTGGTTAGCGAAGGAGAAAAGATATGTTTTCAGAGCAATTAAAACGAGATGCGGCGCCAATCTTAACGGATATTGAAAATCATCCATTTGTCGAAGGGATTCGTGATGGAGCTGTTTCGAGGGATGCATTAATGGTTTACGTTGAGCAAGATACGCGTTTTTTAGAGGCGTTCGTTAAGGTATATGCAGGAGCACTCGAAAAAAGTAAGACAAAAAAGCAAATGCAATTTTTTGATGAGCAAATTCGATACACACTAAATGATGAAGCTGGTGCGCATAAAATCTTATGTGGTATTGCCGATGAAGCACTTGAGGAACACCAAAATGCAGAAATTCGGCCAGCAACTTACCTATATAATGAACATCTTTTTAACGCGTTAAGAACGGGACAACTAATTGATATTGCGGCCGCAATGCTGCCCTGTCCCTGGACATATAATGAAATTAGCAAAAAAATTATTAGCGATTCAGATCCGACAAATCCATTTTTACCATGGATAGAGTTTTATCAACCAGAAGAGGGAAAAGTCGATGATAGCATGGTAAACACGTTGTTTTCGATGATTGACGAATTAGCCGAAGAAGCGAGCGCTGCCCACCTCAAACGGGTTGAAGAACGCTTTTTAAGAAGCTGTGAATTTGAGTACGATTTTTGGGATCAAGCGTACTACCAGCAAGATTGGAAGTACCATCTTCAAGCCTAATTGATTGACCAATTACTAAATGCCACCGATAATTAAACCAGATTAAATATAAGGGGTGTTTATCATGTCATTAGATTTAGGTAGTTATCAATACGTTTCAAGAGTTTACAACGAAAATATGCGGATTAAAAAATACCATTTACCACAACAACTAGCCGATGGAGAACAGACGGTTATTGATGATGGTTTGATTAAGATGACAATGAATATTGAAGGTGGACGGGTAATCAGCGTGACAATTCAAACAACGAACCCACGATCAACGGAGTATATGCAGACTTTCGAAGGCTTCGAGTTTGGGTTTAACGCCGTCAGCACTTGGATTCAAAATTACGAAGAATCAACGAGCCGTCACGGACATTCCGAGGGTATCGTTAAAGGAATGCTAGCATCCTACGATACTAATTCGGATAATGTTCTAACAGTCACTTTATCACGCGTATCCGGCGAACCAGAAGAATAGCAAGAACTAAAGATTTATGACGAATTTGATTTCGACATAAATCTTTTTTGTTTAAAGTGGTCAAAACTCATTCTAAAATAGTCTATACTGGAAAAAGAGATTTTAAAGAGAAAGAGGTATTTAATGAGGCCACAGGAAATTTTGAAGTCGAGTTTTGGATATGATGATTTTCGCCCTGGACAAGAGCGGGCGATCAATGCCGTGTTACAGCGGCAAAATGTTCTAGCCATCATGCCGACTGGTGGTGGAAAATCACTTTGTTACCAAATTCCAGCTCTAATGCAAGATGGAATCACTTTGGTGGTTTCACCGCTAATATCCTTAATGAAAGACCAGGTTGATGCGTTAAATGCAAATGGGATTGATGCAACGTTTATCAACAGTTCATTGGATTACACCGAAATAAATGAACGTTTTGGTCAAGCGCGCCGACGTGAGGTCAAATTACTTTATATTTCACCAGAACGATTGGATTCAGAATATTTCGATCGCCTAGCGGAGTTACCAATTGATTTAATTGCAATTGATGAAGCTCATTGTATTTCGCAATGGGGACACGATTTTCGTCCAAGCTACCTTAAAATAACGGATATCATTCAGCATCTACCGACTAATCCGACCATTATCGCATTGACGGCGACGGCAACACCGCGGGTTGCGGAAGATATCAAGGATCGTTTAAAAATTAGCTCTGAGGTTCAAACTGGATTTGCGCGTCCCAATCTTTCGTTCAAAGTGGTTAAAGATCAGGATAGTGACCGCTTCTTAGTGGATTATTTAAAAGTAAATTCGGAACAATCTGGAATTATTTATGCCAGTACGGTAAAGGAAGTAGAACGCTTATACCGTCTGCTGTCCAAAAAGCATTTTCGAGTTGCAATGTATCACGGACAGTTAAATAAGGAAGAACGTCGCCAAAATCAAGACGATTTCCTATACGATCGTGTTCCAGTAATGATTGCGACCAACGCCTTTGGAATGGGAATCGATAAAAGCAATGTCCGATTCGTTATTCATGATCAAATCCCTGGTAGTATTGAGTCATACTACCAGGAGGCGGGACGTGCGGGACGGGATGGCCTTCCTAGTGAAGCAATCCTTCTGTACAAATTAAGAGACGTTCAGATTCAGCACTATTACATTGAACAGTCTGAACGGGATGAGGCAAGTATGGCTGCGGAATATCAAAAATTGCAGGCGATGAGTCAGTATGGTAATACACAGAAATGCTTGCAACGATATATCTTAAATTATTTTAACGAGGACGCCGAAGATTGTGGTCAATGCAGTAACTGTCTGGATACGCGAGAATCGCAAGACATTACCATTGAGGCTCAGCAAGTGTTGTCTTGCATCAAACGAATGAACGAACGGTTTGGTAAAGAAATGATTGCGCTAGTTCTGACGGGATCTAAAAATCAGCGAGTTAGACAGTTTCGTTATGACGAACTATCCACGTATGGATTAATGCAAAGACGAACTAAAAAGGATGTAACAGAATTGATCGACTTTCTCGTGGCCTCCGGGTACATTGCACCAGATGGTGGTCAATTTCCAATTTTAAAAATCACCGCCACCGGACTACAGGTGTTACTGGGAAAACAACGGGTCTTCCGAAAAGTAGCGGTTAAGGTCGATAAAGCGTTGTCCGAAAACAATGAACTATTTGAAGAACTACGCGTTTTGCGACGTAATCTGGCTGAAAAGCAAAATGTTCCGCCGTTTGTTATTTTTTCAGACCAAACTTTACACGACATGTGTGCGGTAATGCCTGAGACGTTGGAAGAAATGCTGGATGTTAAGGGAATTGGCGATAGCAAGCTAGAGAAGTACGGTTCACAATTTTTTGAAATATTACGAAAACATCAAAAAGTTTAGTATTTGGTAAAGTGCTGAGCTTTTTTTGCTGGATTCTGGCACAATGGATTTAAAATAATGCTTATTAAGTAAAGTAAGGGGAAAAGTACTTGCGGATGAAATCGATTTTTGGTTGGTTAGTCGTCTTTTTAGGCGCGACCTGGATTGTTAAAAATAACGTGATAACAATCCCGTCAAACGTCCAACAAACGTTTCAAAATGGAATTAGTCAAATAACAACGGGGCTAGATTCGATTGTTGACTCAAATTGGAACTTTAATCAAAATGCGAGTTCGAATAAAGATACGGCGGTTGGAGCAAAAACGCCGTCAGAATCAATTGTCAACGATAAGAATCTATCTAAAATTTACTATTATAGTTTTGCCGATGGAACGTCGGATGCCGTTCGGTCAGTTTTTAATCAAGCGATTGCCACCTATAACGCAACTGGGATTGTTCAATTAAAACCTGGTGAAACAAAAGGTTGGTTAAATCACATCACTTTGGGGACCTATCAAAAGGCCATGCCGGCGGGAAAAGAAAATGTTCTCGAACTTGGTGTTGGCGGACCCGAAATTATGGAACAACGGGGGTTGGTTAGTCGGATTGCTAATCATGCTTCAGCAAAATTGAATATTTATTACGGCAAATCCATTTCACAATCGGTCGCAACCCACGAGATTGGACACGCGCTCGGATTAGATCATAGTACTAGTTTACGATCGATAATGTATCCTTTGGATCGCGGGCAAGTCACCTTAAGCCAGGCTGATATAAATGGTTTAAAGGCGATTTATGGAGAAGCCAATTCAGAAAGTTAACAAATGATAAAAATTCATTTGTTAACTTTTTTATTTTTGCTTCAAAACATTACAAGACAATTACAATTTAAACTAAACTTAATAATTTCATCTACGATATCGAATTATTTGGTTGAAACTTACCCCATTAAATGATAGATTGAATTGTGACTTATAAAAAATGGAGAGATACTGTATGAAAAAAACACTAACATGGTTAGGAGTTACGGTTGGATCTTTGGCAGTTTTTGCTGGGGCAGGGCTTGGTTTAACCTTGGTAAATAAAGATTCACTGGCTACGCACTTTATTGAAAAGTATACGGGATCTTCAAAAGATTCCTCGAGTAGTTCTAGAAATACATCTTCTTCGTCGACTGAAGTAGCCGACGCGGTAGCATTGAAAGTTACCAAAAGCAGTAATTTAGATTCGATTTTAAATAACGGAGAGTTTAACGGCTCCGCGGCGTTAAATACCGAAAAAAAAGTACTAGTCAGTTCACGTGGTTACGGTAATCACGATACTAAAAAATCGATGACGAGCTCAAGTAAGTTTTTAATTGGAAAAGTCCAAGATACAATCAACGGTGGGATTATCATGCACCTGATTGACAGTGGTAAGGTCAAATTAAATGATAAGTTATCCAAGTATGATAAGAACGTTGCTGGATCAGATACAGTGACGGTTAAAGAAGTGATGAATCAGGCCAGCGGAATTTCGGCGACGGATTTGGCATCGTCGGGGAGCACGGCCAGCCTGGTTAAATCGGTGAATGCTAATGCAACCTATGATCCTGCTAGTGCGGGGGTTTATGCAGATTCAAGGGTTAACACGATTTTACAGGCAGCAATCATCGAAAAAGCCACGGGAAGTAAGTACCAGACGGTCGTTCAAGATTTGATTGATCAATTAGGGTTGGAACAAACAACCTTTGGAATGAAAGAACGAACCGTGGAATATTATCAGGTTGGCGATACCGTTTCAGCAACTAAAGTCGCAACGGCGGATTTAAATACGGACGCGATTAATCGAATGGGGGATGACCAGTTGGTTAGCTCACCGGGAGATATCGCCCAACTGTATAGTTACCTATTTAATAGTGATTATGTTTCAAGTTCGACCATTGGTAAGGTTTTTAATACCTCAGGTGGTCACATTGCTGGATTTGCGGTCGACGGTGATTCATTGAGTATGGCTCAAGCAATTACTGGTGGACGTAATCGAATTGAATGGAACTTGAAAAAGAACAGTGGGACATTCTTGTTTAGCAATTACATTAACGGACAAGACAACTTATCAACAATCTCATCAAATATGTTAGATTATCTAAATTAATTCTTGGAGGATTTCATGGAATCAGCAGAAACACAACAAATTAGTATTGGTCAAATCTTGGCGATACTTCGTAAACATATGGGTCTAATTTTTGCCAGTACTTTTATTATCACCTTGCTTGCAGCGTTAATGACATTTTTCGTTATGACTCCAAAGTATAGCGCAACAACTCAAATCTTAGTAAATCGGAAGTTATCCGCTGATATGGCGGGTGCGCAGTACCAACAAGCTCAAGCTGACGTTCAAATGATCAGTACATATAAGGACATTATTACCAGTCCCACAGTTTTAAGGGACGTTAACACCAAGTTGGAAGGTCAACCGGGCTACCGGGATGGAATCGATAACTTAAAGAGTTCGATCGCCATTAATAGTCAACAAAATTCACAGGTTTTTTCAATCACAGCAAAGAGCACTAATCCAGAAACCGCCGCTAAAATCGCCAATGAGACGGCAACAACTTTTAAAAATAAAGTAGTCAAGATTATGAGTATTAATAACGTTTCGATTGTTTCAAAGGCAACGGCCGATGATCAGCCCGTTAGTCCACGTACTAAGTTAAACATCGCGGCTGGAATTGTAATTGGGTTATTGTTAGGAATCGGATTGGCCTTCTTACGCGAACTTAGCGATCGGACCGTTACGTCAGAAGAGTTCCTAACGGAAGAGCTTGGCTTGAAGGGATTAGGAATTATTAGTGAAATTGATGATCGAGATATTCGTCGTAAAATTTCACCTAAAATTACTAATCCATCAGATGATGACGATACGGAATCAAGAATGCGCAGAAGGGTTTAGGTGAGCTGATGTTTGGAAAGAAAAAACGACAAAAAAAATTAGATAACGAAAGTTTGAAAAATGGTGTTGGACTAATTACGTTTACTGAACCAACGTCTTCAATTGCTGAACAATTTCGAACGGTGCGGACTAACATTCAGTTCTCGTCCGTTGATAAACAATTAAAGTCGATTGTGTTTACTTCTTCAGCACCATCCGAAGGAAAGTCAACCATTAGTAATAACGTGGCTGTCACTTGGGCAGATCAAGGAAAGCGCGTTTTAATCGTGGACGCCGATATGCGCCGTCCAACTGTTTACCGAACTTTCCGAGTTAGTAATGCAATTGGATTAAGTAACCTTCTGGCTGGGACAGGAAACCTGGAAGGGGCCATTCATGAAACGGTCGTTAACAACTTGTCCGTTATGCCAAGTGGACCAATTCCGCCGAATCCTTCGGAGCTTTTAGGCTCAACAAAGATGGTCAGTTTACTTGAAACATTGACGAATGCATATGATTTGGTCATTATCGATGCACCGCCAGTTAATACCGTTACGGACGCCCAAGTTTTAGCGGCACATGCTGACGGAACGGTCTTGGTTGTTCCGCAGGGGATTGCTGATAAAGCAGGCGTTCGCCATGCGAAGCAATTACTTGAAGCCGTTCAAGCCAACATTCTTGGCGCAATCTTAAATCGCGCTTCGGCGGAAAAATCAACGGGTTACTATGGTGGTTACTACGGCGGATATTATGGAACGGATGATAAGAAATAATGGACTTAATTGACTTACATTGTCACATTCTGCCAGGGGTCGATGATGGTGCGAAGGATTTGCCGATGGCACTCGACATGGCTCGTGAAGCAGTTAAACAGGGGATTACACATATTCTATTAACGCCTCATCATATGGATGGAATGTACACCAATCATAAAAAAGATGTTATCCAGAAGACAACTAATTTCCAAAATGAGCTTAATGCTGCTGGAATTCCATTAACGGTTTTTCCGGGGCAGGAAGTCCATTTGACGGGTGAACTATTGCAGGCCATCGATGATGACGATATTTTATTTATGGATGAAGGTGGAAAATATTTACTTTTGGAGTTGCCACACAGTGGGATTCCGGAGTATACTGAAACGGTTGTTTTTGAATTAATTGCACGCGGGATTACTCCGGTTCTTGCACACCCGGAACGTAATCACGGATTTCAAAAAGAACCCGATCGTCTTTACGATTTTGTTGAGATGGGTTGTTTAACTCAGTTGACAAGTAGTAGTTATCTTGGGGTGTTCGGCGATCATGTCGAGCGCCTGACGCAGAAGTTTATTGATGCCAACTTAGGCTTTATCTTCGCTTCTGATGCACATAACTTTGAAGGGCGTCGCTTTTTAATGGCGGATGCCTTTAGAAAATTAACAAAAGAGACGACTGAACGTCGAGCAGAACTTTTAAATTATAATGCCCGATCAATTGTGAATGGGGACTCAATTGATACGACTGACATTATGCATGTATCTTCTTTGAAGAAGAGAAAGAAAAAGAGGTTTTGGTTATTTTAATGGAGAGTAAGATGGTTGAAAACAAAAAAGTTATAGTTGATGAGAAATATCAAAATCAGCGGTATGTTTACCGATTTATTAAGCGTTTTGTAGACATTATTACAAGTGGTCTTGGTTTAATCATATTGTCCCCAGTTTTTTTTATTGTAAGTTTAGCCATTAAGGCCGAAGATCCTAGGGGACCGATCTTTTATTCACAGACGAGATTGGGAAAAGGTCAGCGGCCTTTTAAAATGTTCAAATTCCGATCAATGATCGTTGATGCAGATAAAAAACTTGAAAAGTTATTAAAAGATAATGAAGTTGATGGTGCAATGTTTAAGATGAAAGAAGATCCACGGATTACAAGAGTGGGTAAATTTATTAGAAAACATAGCTTGGATGAACTTCCGCAGCTGTTAAACGTTTTAATTGGAGACATGGCACTAGTCGGGCCACGCCCACCGTTAGAACGTGAAGTAGCGGATTATTCAGATTATGACAAACAGCGTTTGATTGTGAAACCGGGTTGTACTGGTCTATGGCAAGTCAGCGGGCGGAACGACGTGGATTTCGAAGGCATGGTTGAACTGGACTTGAATTATATTGAAAATAGTAACATTTTTTATGATATTGGTATTTTGTTTAGAACGGTAACGATTATTTTTAGGCCGAATGGAGCATACTAAGTGAGGGTTATTTTTGAAAAAAGTGAAAGTGGCTTTAATTGCAGGAAAAATGGTTGGCGGCGGAGTAGAGTCCGTCCTAATGAATCTCAATAAATTTATTGACAAAGATAGATTTGAGGTTGACATCTTAGTGGATGAGGATTCCAAAGTAGTACCTGAAAAAGAGATAGAAGAGTCAGGAGTTAAACTTATATATGTACCACCATACCAAAGTATTATTACGTATTTGTGTGCGTTAAGGAAGCTGTTTTTAGAAAACAATTATGATATTGTACACGCTAACATTAGTACTTTAAATGTTTTTCCATTGGCAGTAGCGTATCTTTGCCGAGTGCGAGTAAGGATTTATCATAACCATAATCTAATATCACCTAACGCTGGAAAATTAAAAAACTTTACGAAATGGATCTTATCAATTTTTGCCAACGTCTTTCCAAATTATCGAGTTGCACCAACTTTTAAAACGGGGAAATGGGTTTTTAAAAACAAAAAATTTTCTGTTATAGAAAATGGAATAGAATCCAAAAAATTTATTTTTTCTGAAGAAAATAGGAAAAACATTCGCAGTAAACTAAAAGTAGACGAAGATACAATACTTTTAGGCAGTTTTGGTAGGATGGTTCAATCTAAGAATATACTTTTTATTGTAAAAGTGCTCGAATATTTGATGATTAATGATGCAAGTAAGTATAAATTACTTTTAATAGGAAGCGGACCTAATAAAGATGACTTAAAGCAATACGTTAGGTCACACCCGAGATTAACTAAAAATGTTATCTTTATTCCTAGTCAAAAAAATATTAGTAAGTACTATTCAGCATTAGATGTATATTTATTTCCGTCTACCGCAGAAGCGTTTGGCATAGCCGCAATTGAGGCACAAACAAATGGTTTAGCGACCTTGGTTTCGGATGGGGTTCCTGATGAATCGAAGGTTTCTGATGTTTTGTTTAAAAAGTTTGATTCTTATAATGTTGAAGTTTGGGGCAAATATATTTTGAAAATGAAAAATTTTAATATGAATTTTAGGAAGCAAATGAGTCTTGAGATGGAAAATATGGTTTTTAATTCCAAAGACATGGTGAATGAAATTGAGGAGTTGTATATTAAAGCATATGAGGAACGTGGTTAGTAGCAGTACGAAGCAGCCAAAAATCAGTTTAATATTTCCAGTATACAATGCTGAAAAGTATATTGAGAAAACTTTTAGTATGGTAAAAAATCAAACTTATAAAAATTTAAAAATAATAGTTGTTGACGACGGAAGCAGCGATAATTCATTGAACATTTTACAAAGAATGGCTGTTAATAATGATAACATAGTAGTTTTGGAAAAAAAGAATGGCGGCCTTTCAAGCGCTAGAAATTATGGACTTCAATATGCAGATACGGATTACGTTACCTTTGTTGATGCCGACGATTATATTGACAGTGATTATGTGGAAACGTTAATCGCCCCCTTTCTAATTAGAAATAATGTGGCAATAAGTACAGTTAAATATTTTAGGACAGATACTTATTCATCCAATTATTTCACTAAAACACGAGAAATAAAATTTTTGAAGAGAGATTCGGGTTTTAATAAATTACTACTGCAAAGTAAAGGGTACGACGTTTCTACTTGGGCTAAAATGTATAAAACAAGTTTATTTAAGAAAATTAAATTTTTAGATGGAATCACATATGAAGATTTTGAAATAATACCTAAATTATTTTCTGGAATTGAAGAAAAATATTGGATTTCCTTTATCGATGCTGTTAAATATCAGTATATAAGAACTCCTAATAGCATAATAACGGCGGATTTTAAGAAAAGGGATTTGGATATATTATCAATAGTTAGTGAAGGTCTTCCGTTTATTGATAATGCTTTGCCTGAATCTAGAGATGCGTACTTATCAAAAGCAATTGCCGGTACATTTAGCGTGTATAGAAAGGCTATTAGATCTAATGCCACTGAAACGGATATAAGGTTGATTTATGATAAACTAAGATGGCTTTTAAAGGAAATTAATATAAAAAAGGGATTAACAAAAAAGGAAATTGTAGCATATGCTACTTTACTTTTTGGAAAAAGATTATCTATACCAATTACGAGATTGCTTAGTAGATGTCTTAAAGAAGGGTAAGATATATTTTGGAAACGAATGAAAAAATAGATTTTGTTGTAACATGGGTTAACTCGAATGACGTTGAGTGGCAAAAAAAGATGAATAGCCAACTTGAATTAATGGGAAAAGAGCAACTTATGACTGGAGAAGAAAGGTACCATGATTTTGGATTTTTTAGATATTGGTTTAGAGCAGTAGAAAAGTATGCATCATGGGTTAATCATATATACCTTGTAACTGACTCTCAAATCCCTTCTTTTTTTAAAGGCAATAAAAGAGTTACTATTATCGACCATAAACAATTTATACCTCAGGAGTTTCTCCCCACATTTAGTTCAAGTACTATAGAATTATTTTTAGATAAAATACCAGGCATTGAAGAAAAATTTGTATACTTTAATGATGACATGCTGCTGAACAATTTTGTGACCCCGAAGACGTTTTTCTCTGAAAGTGGATTACCAAAAGACTCAGCAATTCCATCAGTATTGCAGCCTGTTAGTGATTTTGATGCTATACCTTTCAACAATTCATTAGTGATAAATCGTAATTTTTCCAAAGGAAAAGTGTTGAAAGAACATTTTAGCAAGTTTTTTTGTTTGAAATATGGGGTTTCAAATATTTTGAAGGCCGTGTTAACCGTGCCATTCAGTAACTGGAGTACCTTTAAAATTCAGCATATTCCGTATTCATTACGAAAAGACGATTATAGAATATTACGTAAGTATGCACAGAAGGAAATTACTAATACGGCAAAGATGCATTTTAGGTCTGAAATGGATATTAACATCTGGCTATTATTAGAATTAAGATTCATGCAAGGAGAATTTTCTCCGAGAAAAAAATCTATCGGTGGATACTATGATTTTGATAATGTTGAAGCGTTGATTCAAAGCGTAAAAAAAGGAAAAGAATCATTAATTTGTATCAATGATGATAGTCAGAGTAAAAGCTTAAGGGATAAAGTTAAAATTTCAAAAGATATAATTAATGTTTTGGAGGATAAATTTCCCACTAAATCAATGTCAGAGATATAAATAATTGAGTTACTTACGTAGTTGTGAAGATTTTAATTAAATATAAAGTGTTGAGGTTTGTAATTTGAAAAAATTTGTATTAGAAGTTTCCGAAGGTGAGAAAAATACAGCAGGAGAGAAAGCTAAAAACGATATAACTAATATCCTAAAAGGGAATGATTATAAGGTAATTAAACTTAATCTGAAGGAAAACAGATTAGGTAAACTTCTTTTTACGCGGTATGAAGTGTATAAAAAAATAAAAGATATTGACAAGGGAGATGTTTTTATAATTCAATATCCAATGTATAGCCGCTATGCAACTAAGCTATTACTAAATTATTGCAAAAAAAGAGAAATAAAAACTATTTGCATTATACACGATATAGAATCTTTACGTTTGTATAAAAATAATGATCGAAAAATTCATGATGAATTATTAATTTTACGGGGCTTTGACTTTTTAATTACGCATAATCATTCCATGAGTGATTGGTTAAGAGAAAAAGGAATAAAGGTGAAAATTTCAGAATTGCAAATTTTTGACTATTTAAATGAACAAAAGGCTAAAGAAAATGCAAAGGAAAAGAATTTGGTTTTTGCTGGGAATTTGGCTAAAGCTTCTTTTTTAAAAAAGTGGAATATTAATAAAAAAATTACAGTTTTTGGAGTTAATCCTGAAAAACAGTATCCTCAAAATGTTGATTATAAAGGTGTAAAAACTCCCGATGAGTTACCTGAATTTCTTCAAGGAAGCTTTGGGCTTGTTTGGGATGGGAATTCTATGACAACAAATAGTGGAATTTTTGGTGAATATACTAAGTATAATAATCCCCACAAAGCTTCCTTATATATTAGTTGTGGTCTTCCGATAATTGTATGGGAACAGGCTGCAATTGCGGGTTTTGTTAAAGATAATAGGGTTGGTTTGGCTGTTTCAAGCATATATAGTTTGCAAGAAGTATTATCTAAAATGTCGGAAGATGAATATTTAGAATTGGTTAAAAATACTAAAGAGATGTCTAAAAAAATTAGAAATGGTTTTTTTACTTTAAATGTTGTAAATCAAGCTCTAAAAAGCATTTAATCTTGAATATGGGGTATCTTAATGGATCTTAATGAAAAAAAAGAATCTACCTTATCTAATTTATTGTTCCTAGTTGCGTACACGATAGTTATATTTATCAGTAGTTTAACAACCACGTTGTATGCGCACATAATTCCTGCTCCCTATGTAAGTTCAATTTTGATAGTAGGGATTAGTATTTTATTTTGTAAATTCATTTTTACGGATAAGCATAGTTTTTTTGAATATACACTTTATCTCTTTATCGGAATTATTTTGCTTATTTCAATGATCAAGTCAGAAAGTAAGCAACTTATTGTTGTAGCTATCTTTATGTTAATGTCTAAGAACGTTAAGAGCAGACCATTATTGAAAATTTATTTAATTGTTTCATTGTTAGTGCTTTTATTTTCATACTTTTCTACTAAGATGGGTTGGATAATGGACCTGACATATACAAGAAATATGATTGAGCGGCACTCTTATGGAATAGTATACCCAACCGATTTTGCTTCGCATATTTTTTATGTTTGTTGTGCGTATGTATTTTTACGATTTAAAAAATTTAATCTCTTTGATGTGATTTTTTTATTGGTGACTGCCTTATTGGTGTATAGACAGACGGATGCGCGACTTAATTTTGGGATGATATTATTATTAATAGTGGTTGGATTACTAGGTAAAAAAGAAAAACTTGACTTTTTAAATACTGTTGCATGGTTAGTACCAATTTTTAGTTTCCTATTTACATATTTAGCATCGAGATTTTATAATCCTACAAGCTTTATCTTTGATCTCTTGAATAAATTGTTTTCAGGTAGATTGGGTATTGTTCAGGAAATTTTAAACGAAAGTGGTGTTAAGTTTTGGGGACAAAAAATCATTGAACACGGTTGGGGAGGAAGCGGATTTTATTTAAACACAAATATTTACGAGTACAGTTATATTGATTCCGCATTTATGAGATTGTTAATAATTTATGGATTAATGGCATGTTTACTGTTTTTATTAATAATAATTTTCTTTTTATATAAAAGTAAAAATTCAAGAACAATATTAATTGTAATATTAATATTGCTTTCGGGAATTGTTGAACAACATTTTATAGATATAGCTTACAACCCGTTTTTTATTCTTTTGGCGTCAGAGTATTTTAATAAGAAAGGATTATTACAAGCATGCAAGAATATTTAATAGTAGGATCAGGACTTTTTGGTTCAGTTTTCGCCCATGAGGCAGCAAAACGAGGTCATAAAGTTAAAGTGATTGAAAAACGCGACCATGTCGCAGGAAATATCTATACAAAAGAAGTCGAGGGAATTCAGGTTCACCAGTATGGGGCACATATTTTTCATACGAGCATGAAGAACATATGGGATTATGTTAACCAATTTGCCGAATTTAATAATTATATTAATACGGTTATTGCAAACTATAATGGTGAAATTTATAGCATGCCTTTTAATATGTATACTTTCAACAAGCTTTGGGGTGTGATTACGCCAGATGAGGCAAAGGCCAAAATAGAAGAGCAAAAGCAAAGTATTCAGTTAGATGGTAAGCCAGGTAATCTGGAAGAACAAGCTATTTCACTTGTCGGACCAGACGTTTATCAAAAGCTAGTTAAGGGCTATACAGAAAAACAATGGGGACAATCAGCAACCGATTTACCTGCGTTCATTATTCGTCGTCTTCCGGTTCGATTTACATATGATAATAATTACTTTAATGATCCATATCAAGGGATTCCAGTTGGTGGATATACGCAAATTATTGAAAAAATGCTTGATCATGAACTGATAGAGGTTGAAACAGGAGTTGATTTCTTCGACCATAAAGACGAATATCTAAATTCTGGTGCGAAAATTATCTTTACCGGTATGATTGACCAATTCTTTGATTATGAACTTGGCGAGCTTGAATACCGGAGTTTACGTTTTGAGACAGAAGTGAAAGATGTTGATAATTATCAAGGAAATGCAGTTGTTAACTACACGGATGCTGATACACCATACACTCGTGTAATTGAACACAAGCATTTTGAATTTGGTAAGGGTAATAAAGGAAAAACGGTTATTACACATGAATATCCTAAGTCATGGCACCGTGGAGATGAACCATATTATCCAATTAATAATAAACGAAATAAAGAACTTTACACTAAATATGTTAAGCTTGCTAATGAAAAGGCATCAAATGTATTATTTGGCGGGCGTCTAGGGCAATACCGCTACTATAATATGGATCAAACAATTATGGCAGCTTTACAAACAGTTCAACACGAGTTTGAGGAAAAATAGTTTATGCAAGTCGTTAAAAATTATCTTTATAATGCTTCATACCAAGTTTTTATTTTACTAGTTCCACTGATAACGACGCCATATTTGGCTCGGGTGTTAGGTCCAACTGGAGTAGGGATTAATGCATACACAAATTCTATTATTCAGTACTTTATTCTATTTGGTAGTATCGGGGTTAATCTATATGGTAATCGACAGATTGCATTCGTGCGTGATAATAAAGATGAATTAACGAAAACATTTTACGAAATATTTTTAATGCGGATAATGACAATTATATTGGCTTATGCCGCATTTTTAATTTTCTTGGTGTTCATCGGTAATTATCATGTTTACTACCTGGCGCAATCACTTTCTATTATTGCAGCTGCCTTTGATATTTCTTGGTTTTTTATGGGAGTAGAAAATTTTAAGGTAACGGTTGTTCGGAATTTTATCGTTAAAATACTAACGCTTGTAAGTATTTTTACTTTTGTTAAATCGTATAGTGATTTATATCTATACATTATGATTTTATCCTTATCATTGTTAATTGGAAATTTAACACTATTCCCAAATTTAAAGAAATATATTGGCAACTTGAATATAGGACAATTGCATATTTGGCATCATTTAAAACCATCATTAGTTTTATTTGTGCCACAAATTGCTACTCAAATTTATTTAGTTGTAAATAAAACAATGCTGGGGTCAATGACATCCGTTCAAGCAGCTGGTTATTTTGATCAATCCGATAAAATGATTAAAATGATTTTAGCAATTGTAACGGCGACTGGAACGGTGATGCTACCACATGTTGCTAATGCATTTATGCGAGGCGAAGTTGAAAAAACAAAGCAGTTCTTGTACAACAGTTTTTCTTTTGTAACAGCTGTATCAGTTCCGATGATGTTTGGAATTGCGGCTGTCGCACAGAAGTTTGTTCCACTATTCTTTACGGATAAATTTTTAGCAGTTACTCCGTTAATGATGATCGAGTCGGTGGTGATTCTTTTGATTGCATGGAGTAATGCATTGGGAACGCAATATCTATTACCGACGAACCAAAACGCAGCATTTACCACATCCGTGATCATTGGAGCTGTCGTAAATATTATAGTTAACATTCCGCTAATTTTACTTTGGGGAGCTATGGGAGCCACGATTGCTACTGTTCTATCGGAAATTTCAGTTACTGGTTACCAATTGTATGTACTAAGAAATCAGGTTGACTATAAAAAACTGTTTAAAGATACGTGGAAATATTTAATTTCGGGAGTAGTTATGTTTATCGTAATTTATTTCCTGGATGGAATATTATCTAACAGCTGGTTAATGTTAATTGTTGAAGTATTTGTTGGTGCTGTAATTTACGTATTTTTATTAATGTTAATGAAAGTTAAGATTATCAAAGATGCTAAATTAATATTGAAAAGATAGCAACGGAGGAATAGTTAAATGAAACGAGTCAAACAAAATGACACATTTGATGTTATTAAGGCTGTTATGGCAGTGATGATCACAATAATTCATATCGTTTCGCTTGATGAATTGGGCATAATTGGAACTTACATTTTTCCAATACTAAGAATAGCAGTCCCGTTGTTTTTTATGATAAGTAGTTACCTGTTTTTCTCAAGAATTAATATGCTGAAGACGTATGAGGAACGAAAAAGGTATTTATGTAAAGCAATTAGGAGAAACTTACAATTATATTTACTTTGGTTCGTTATTCTATCACCAATAACCCTTTATATTAGAGGCTATTTTGAAAAAGGATTATTGATAGGGTTATTAACCTTAGTGTGGAATTTTTTTGTCGGGTCAACATTTATAGCTTCTTGGTATATAATGGCTCTGATAATTGGGCTGACCGTCGTTTTTTATTTAACGACTAGATTTAGTAATTTGGTTGTATTCTCTATAGGTATTCTAACTTATGCCTTTTGTGTATTAACAAGCAATTATGGAAAGTTAGCTATAATGACTACATTTCATGATTTATTGTTATATTGGACTCCCTATAATAGTTTTACAGCAGGAATTATTTGGATAATAGCTGGAAAGATATTTGCCGAGAATAAGAATGCATTTTATTTTGGAATTAAAAAACAAAAAATTATAATAAGTGGTATGGTATTATTGCTTTATTTAGAACAGATCCTGATAGTACGTTTAAATTCTAGTCATACCACTGATTTTTATTTTATGTTGGTTCCACTGTGTCTCTCGCTGTTTGCTCTCCTATTAAATACTAATTTACACAACAGTAGAGCAAAACAGTTAAGAGCCTTTTCAACAG
The DNA here is from genome assembly GCF_001437075.1 of Pediococcus stilesii. Taxonomy (GTDB): domain Bacteria; phylum Bacillota; class Bacilli; order Lactobacillales; family Lactobacillaceae; genus Pediococcus; species Pediococcus stilesii. Next base: position 538 of record NZ_JQBX01000003.1, on the reverse strand, counting down.
TAACATATTGTTTACACGCATCTTTCGCGAAGATACCATCTCTCTTTTTTTTAATGTTGGGATTATCAAATGATACTTTTTTAATTTCGTTAGTAAAATGGATCATGACTATTATTGTATGTGCTTGTATAACTCTTTTAATTATTAAACTTGAAAAGTTTAAATTTTTTCAATGGATGAAGCTTTTGCATTAGTAGAAAGGCCGTGGGCTTCCATTTACTGGTTGAAAGTAGTTCGTAAGAGTCGGGTATCTTTGTTTAAAAATGAGCACTTAACAATTTTTTATCAAGGATAGATTCAACTCATTTGCGCACTTGAAAAAGTGATGAGGGACTGCGTTTCAGGCACCTTTAATAGGGTTGTTTATATGAATGGATTTAAAATACAGAGACCACCATTTAAAATGCGTACATTAAAAAATAGGATGTCCGTCAAATGTAAGTAAGCAACCAGTACAGACCGACTATAACCGAATCGCTTTACGCGATGCAATTACCTTATCAGTAAGAAATAGTGTGATGGAAATATTTAAGCTTCG
>NZ_JQBX01000029.1 GCF_001437075.1 Pediococcus stilesii | reverse complement strand
CGGGTTCGAATCCCGTCTTCCGCTTAGTAGTACGCCATTACTACTAAGCAACAATGCCGGGGTGGCGGAATTGGCAGACGCACAGGACTTAAAATCCTGCGGTCAGTGATGACCGTACCGGTTCGATCCCGGTCCTCGGCACTTATTATGCACCCATAGCGCAACTGGATAGAGTGTCTGACTACGAATCAGAAGGTTGTAGGTTCGACTCCTACTGGGTGCATTGTTTTACGGGAAGTAGCTCAGCTTGGTAGAGCACCTGGTTTGGGACCAGGGGGTCGCAGGTTCGAATCCTGTCTTCCCGATTAAATGTGTTTCACATTTATTTGATAGATCGCGGTGTAGCTCAGCTGGCTAGAGCGTCCGGTTCATACCCGGGAGGTCGGGGGTTCGATCCCCTCCGCCGCGATAGGGTTTATATACGAACTTGGACCTTTAGCTCAGTTGGTTAGAGCAAACGGCTCATAACCGTTCGGTCGTAGGTTCGAGTCCTACAAGGTCCATCTAGCTTTAGCGTTAGAGTCTGGGCAGTAAAACGTATATTTATGATGGAGGATTACCCAAGTCTGGCTGAAGGGAACGGTCTTGAAAACCGTCAGGTGGGTCAAACCACGCGAGAGTTCGAATCTCTCATCCTCCTTTTCATTATCGCGGGATGGAGCAGTCTGGTAGCTCGTCGGGCTCATAACCCGAAGGTCGTAGGTTCAAATCCTGCTCCCGCAATTATGGTCCTATGGTCTAGTTGGTTTAGGACGCCTGCCTGTCACGCAGGAGATCACGAGTTCGAGTCTCGTTAGGACCGTAATGGCTCGGTAGCTCAGTCGGTAGAGCAATGGATTGAAGCTCCATGTGTCGGCAGTTCGATTCTGTCCCGCGCCATTGACATTTTAATATTTTTTATGCGGGTGTAGTTTAGTGGTAAAACCACAGCCTTCCAAGCTGTTGTCGCGAGTCCGATTCTCGTCACCCGCTTTTGTTAGTTAATGGGCCTATAGCTCAGCTGGTTTAGAGCGCACGCCTGATAAGCGTGAGGTCGATGGTTCGAGTCCATTTAGGCCCATTTGGAGAAGTACTCAAGTGGCTGAAGAGGCGCCCCTGCTAAGGGTGTAGGTCGCGCAAGCGGCGCGAGGGTTCGAATCCCTCCTTCTCCGTTAGCTTATTCTAATTTATAGACATGACCCGTTGGTCAAGTGGTTAAGACACTGCCCTTTCACGGCAGTAACATGGGTTCGAATCCCGTACGGGTCATCATGATGATGACAGTGTCATTTAATATTATCGCGGGATGGAGCAGTCTGGTAGCTCGTCGGGCTCATAACCCGAAGGTCGTAGGTTCAAATCCTGCTCCCGCAATTATGGTCCTATGGTCTAGTTGGTTTAGGACGCCTGCCTGTCACGCAGGAGATCACGAGTTCGAGTCTCGTTAGGACCGTCCAGACTCAAACAGAATAACTAAAAAACCTTCAATCAAGTGGTTGAAGGTTTTTTTTATTGCCTAATTTTATCTGCTAAGGTGGGACTACTGCTAGGGTTCCAAACTTTCACGTTGCTTATATAAGATTTTATTTCAGGTAAAAGCCCTACTAAAAATAATAATTTCAGTAGGGCTTTAATAGAATATGTTAATGAGATGGTTCATTGAAAGTTTAATTTGAAGCGGTAAAAATCATTAATACGCAGGTTAAAATTGCTAAGATAAATAGATTTAAATTGCTAGGTAATTTAAATCGAGGAATCAGCCAGCCAATCAGTCCTAAGATTGGAAAGACCAAAGAATTCCAACTTTTCAAAATAAAAGCACTTAAAATCAATACTAAAATATTTAAAACGATGCCTAAGATAATAAATTTATTAGAATGATTAATAAAAATTGAGAATAAAATAGAAATAAAAGTTAAGGTTAGTAATAAACAGATTTTTAAAAATACACTGCTAACAAAGTCATTTCTAATATAAAAGTACGTAATCGGAACTAATGTACCCAAACTAATTGAAAAACTAATTAGGCCCACTCCATTTTTTCCATTAAAGGGTAGGAAGGTTGATATGTACGGCACGAAAGTCAAAATACCAATCAATGAAATATATCGATCGTTACTTAAAAGCAAAATGGCAAAAATTAAAAGTGGAATCAAAGCAAGTGGAGCCATTAATCTGATATTTGTTTTATTTGTTAGCCGATCCATTGTTAAAAAGTTGATCATGAAATTTGCTAAAAAAAATAGAATCTGAATTGTAAAATGTTTACTAAATAAATCCGAACTAAAATGGCTACTAAAATACCACGGAACAAGAGAAAGAATTAACGCAATAATTGCGGGTAAATAGCTTTTTCGGTCAACATGATAATTTATTTTTGGTAAATTTATTTTATTCATATAGAACTCCTTATGTATCTTCTTTTTAATCGTATACAAAAGATAGGAGGCCGTCAACCTAACTTTAAAAGAAAGCTTCGGTATGCTAAACTAATTAAGTTACTAGTGTTCCCGATAGGATTAGTTATCCAAAAGATCCTTGTAACCGAAATTAATTTAGGGGGAATTTATATGTCAGAAAGACATTTATTCACTTCAGAATCAGTATCTGAAGGACATCCAGATAAAATCGCCGATCAAATTAGTGACGCAATTTTGGATGAATTACTAAAAAGCGATCCTGATGCTCGGGTCGCCTGTGAAACAACTGTTACGACTGGGTTAGTTGTTGTCGTTGGTGAAATATCGACTACTGCCTACATTGATATTCAAAAGGTCGTTCGTAAAACGATTAAGGATATTGGTTACGTTGGTGGGGAGTATGGCTTCGATGGTGAAAATTGTGCTGTAATTGTGGCTATTGATGAACAGTCACCAGACATTGCACAGGGAGTTGATGACTCTTTAGAGACGCGTGAAGGCAAAGAAGATCGACTTGATAAAATTGGTGCTGGTGATCAAGGTTTAATGTTCGGATATGCTACGAACGAAACCAAAGAGTTAATGCCACTTCCGATAATGTTAAGCCATCATTTAATGCAAAGAATTGCTAAGCTACGTAAAGAACAAATCATCGGTTATTTACGTCCAGATGCAAAAGCTGAAGTGACGGTTGAATATGATGATAACGATCGTCCATTGCGTGTCGATACAGTCGTGTTGAGTACGCAACATGATCCAGACGTAACATTGGAACAAATTCGTAAAGATGTTATTGATCAAGTAATTAAGAAGGTAATTCCAAGTGAATTATTAGATGAACAGACCCATTTTTATATCAATCCAACGGGACGTTTCGTGATTGGTGGTCCACAAGGAGACGCGGGGCTAACAGGGCGAAAGATAATTGTTGATACGTATGGTGGAGCCGCCAGACATGGTGGTGGGGCCTTTTCTGGAAAGGACGCAACTAAAGTTGATCGTTCTGCCAGTTATGCCGCACGTTATATTGCAAAGAATATTGTTGCAGCTGGATTAGCCAAAAAGGCGGAAGTCCAAATTGCATATGCAATTGGTGTTGCAGAGCCCGTTTCAGTTATGGTAGATACATTTGGGACAGGGAATGTTTCTGAAGAAAAGCTAACACAAGCAATTCGTCAGATTTTTGATTTACGTCCAGCTGGTATTATTGAAATGTTGGATTTGAAACGTCCAATATACAAGCAAACAGCAGCATATGGTCATTTTGGTCGGACGGATGTCGATCTTCCATGGGAGAAGACAGATAAAGTACAAGAGTTACAAGATTTTTTTAAGTAAAATAATTTAATTAATAGCTGTGTTAAGGTTAAATTTAAACTTTAACACGGCTATTCTATTGGCTGTGGGGTATGTATGGAAAGAAAAGGAACTAACGTAGTAATTGTTACAATTGCAATTTTTGTTGCAACATTTATGTCGGCAATTGAGGGAACGATCGTTTCGACGGCCATGCCGACAATTGTTGGTGACCTGCATGGTGTTAATTTAATGAACTGGGTAATTTCAATTTTTTTACTCACCAATGCGATTTTTACACCAATTTATGGTAAATTGTCGGATATTTTTGGGCGAAAAAAGATTTTCATTTTTGGAATTATTATTTTTTTAATCGGATCAATTCTCAGTGGTATGGCACATTCAATGACATTTTTGATTTTATGGCGTGCGTTACAAGGAATTGGGGCCGGGTCAATTATGCCTGTTTCCAATACAATCATTGCGGATATTTATCCAATTGAAAAACGTGCGAAGGTCATGGGATTAAACGGATCTGCCTGGGGAATTGCTTCGATTATTGCTCCTCTGTTAGGAGGATTTATCGTTGATAATTTGAGTTGGCATTGGATTTTTTTCATAAATGTTCCAATCGGAATTATAACTATTTTATTAATCCAGTTCTTCTTAAAAGAAGAAGTTAGCGTTCATAACAAAAAAATTGATTATTTAGGCAGTTTTTGGCTTATGGTCGCACTATTAGGGTTGATGTATGGCTTCCAATTAATGGGCGAAGCGTCATTTTCAATGATAATGCTAATTCTTTCATTCGTAATTTTCTTGGTTGCCGGAATATTATTTATTATGCAAGAAAGACGTGCAGAAGATCCAATTATTTTCTTAGATCTTTTTAACGATCAAACTTTTGTTATCCAAAACATTGCAACTATGTTAGTTTCTGGATTGTTAATTGGGTTTGAAGTTTATTTACCAAGTTGGACACAAGGGATTCTTGGTTTGCCAGCTTCACTGGCTGGATTTGCAGTAACACCAAGTTCAATTATGTGGATTTTTGGTTCATTTTTAGCTGGTAAAATGATGCTCAAATTAAAACCAAAACAAATTTTGACAGTCAGTTTGTCAATTTTAGCAGTTGGAAGTTTCATGATGGCGATTGTTCCCAAGTCGACGCCGTTCGTAGCGTTCTTTTTAATTGCGGCGGTTCTTGGAACAGGATTCGGAATTACGATCACTTCAACATTGGTCATTTCCCAACAGTTGGTGACGGATGACCGAATTGGAGTTGCAACATCGTTTAACACCCTAGCTAAGACTTTGGGGCAAACAATCATGATGTCAGTTTTTGGAATCGTCATGAATAGTACAATGAACGCAGGCGTCGATAAAAATCCGAGAATCAATATGGATATGATGAATAAAGTTATCAATCCACAAACGGCTAAGCATCTACCAGTGGATCTTCTCCCGACGCTTAGAAATATTTTGTATTCTGCTTTGCACAATATTTATGTTGGTTGCTTCATATTAATTGTTATCGCAATAGTTATTAATGCTTTTGATCATAAAAATAAACAGATTTAAAAAAATGAATTTAGAAGTTAAGTGATAAATATCATAACTTCTAAATTCATTATTTTTTTCGTTCAATGCATAAAAGAATCGGGGGATTATTTATTTGATTAATAAATTCATACCGTAGACAAGAAAACTCTTTCTGGTCTAACTTTGAGACGAACTCCAAAAGCCGAGTTAATTCTTCTCGACCACCAGGGTGTCCATAGTAGCAGACTAAAACAACGCGTCCCCCAATTTCGATAAGATTGAGACACTGTTGAATTGCCGAAATCGTCGAAGTTGATTTTGTAATAATCGTTTTATCGCCACCTGGTAAATAGCCCAGGTTAAAAATCGCACCCATTATGGGGGATGTAACAAATTTGGATATTTGGTCGTGACTGGCTTCAATTAGATTGACTTGTGGAAATTTTTTATGACTTTGATCCAGTAAGGCGTGCGTTTTTTCTAAGGCCAATGGCTGAATATCAAAACTGTAAACCATTCCCTGGGTGCCAACAAGTTCTGCAAGAAAAAGTGTATCATGTCCATTTCCCATGGTTGCATCGATTACAGTGTCGCCAGATTGAACCGTCTCAGACAGTAGCCGGTGACTAAATTGCATTGCATTATTTAACATTTTGTTGAACTCCTTCTTTGAAAAATACATGACTGGTAATCTGAAGCACAATTAACCCGAGCAACAATCCCGCCGTTATGTCGGTAGGATAGTGGACATTTAAGTAGACCCTAGAAAGTGCCAGTAGCAACATTAATATGATAAGTAAAGTCGTCAGAAAAATTCGCAACGATCTTTTTTGTATATAACGGAAGGTTAATACAATCAAGCTTCCAAATAGGACCATCGCGGCTACAGAATGCCCACTAGGAAAGCTGTACCCACCAATGTTAATTAAACGAAATTCTGGACGATCCCGTCGGATAAGTTGTTTAACTAAAAAATTAGCGCTTGTGCCCAAAAAAATAGTGGTTAATAGGAAAAGGGACACCCGATATTTTTTAAATAAATAAAAAATTCCAACGACAATTAAACTGATGATTATAAAAGGGATACTATTGCCGATCTTCGTGTACATCTTAACAATTGAATTTAGCGTTGGTGTGCGAAATGACTGAATATAGGAACTAATGCTCGTGTCATAGAATTGAACCCATGATGACTTAAAACTGACTAAAGCTGTTAATATAATAAACAAAGAAACAGGTAAGAGGTTAAGTATAAAATTTGTGATTGACCGATTGTTCATAAACTTCTCCTTTAATTTCAAACTTAATTTTAGCATATTGAGTTGTAATAAAGTCCATATATTGGTATGATAAGCCTAATTAAATATTGTCGATGAAAAGAAGTAGTAGTTGTTGATCCACTTTAAGAGACCGAATGGATGGTGTAAATTCGGAGTGTAGCACGATGAACTCGTCTTTTGCCGGATTGTTTCTGAATGAAGTAGGAAATGACGTTTTCCGCGTTAAGGATATCAAGTGTGCTTTATGCAAATCTAGGTGGTACCGCGGATTTTTTCGTCCTAAGAATTCTTAATTTAGAATTCTTAGGCTTTTTTTATTGGCAATAACAAACAATGGAGGAAATTATGGCTTATAATCACAAAGTAATCGAACACAAATGGCAACATTATTGGCGTGTGAATGAAACTTTTAAGACAGTTGAGAATCAAGATAAACCTAAATATTATGCGTTGGATATGTTTCCATATCCATCTGGTCAAGGATTGCATGTGGGTCATCCGGAAGGTTATACGGCGACGGATATTATGTCGAGAATGAAACGGATGCAAGGATATAAGGTATTACACCCAATGGGCTGGGATGCATTTGGTTTGCCAGCAGAACAATATGCCATGAAGACAGGCCATAATCCGCGTGAATTTACCGCTCAAAATATTAAAAACTTTAAGCGTCAAATCCGGTCACTTGGTTTTTCTTATGATTGGTCTCGCGAAGTAAACACTACTGACCCGGCCTATTACAAGTGGACGCAGTGGATTTTCGAACAACTTTATAAGAAGGGACTCGCGTACGAAAAAGAAACATTGGTTAACTGGGCACCCGACTTAATGGGCGGAACGGTTGTTGCAAACGAAGAAGTTATCGATGGTAAGACAGAACGTGGTGGCTTCCCAGTATATCGTAAGCCAATGAAGCAATGGATTTTGAAAATCACCGCTTATGCGGATCGTCTTATTGATGATTTGGACTTAGTTGATTGGCCCGATAGCATTAAAGAAATGCAAAAAAATTGGATTGGTCGTTCAATTGGGGCAAGCGTCTTGTTCAACGTCGAAGATATGAACGAACAAATAGAGGTCTTTACGACCCGTCCAGACACGCTGTTTGGGGCAACTTATCTAGTTATTTCACCAGAACATAAGTTGGTAGATCAGATAACTACGCCCGAAAGTAAAGCAGCAGTTGAAGAATATCGGAGTGCGGTTGCAACGAAATCAGATTTGGAACGAACAGATTTGAACAAAGATAAAACTGGAGTTTTCACCGGAAGCTATGCAGTTAATCCAGTTAATGGAAAAAAGGTCCCAATCTGGATTGGAGATTATGTTCTAGCATCATATGGAACTGGGGCAATCATGGCGGTTCCGGCACATGACCAGCGTGATTATGAATTTGCTAAAAAATTCGGAATTGATATTGTACCAGTTATCGAGGGCGGCGATCTTAGCCAAGAGGCTTACACTGGTGATGGAGCCCACTTTAATTCTGATTTCTTAAATGGAATGGATAAGCAAACGGCCATCGATACGATGATCCAGTGGTTAGAAGAGCATCAGGCAGGAGAAAAGAAAGTAAATTATCGTTTACGTGATTGGATTTTCTCTCGTCAACGTTATTGGGGTGAACCAATTCCTGTAATTCATTGGGAAGATGGTGAAACGACTCTCGTACCCGAGGATGAATTACCTTTAAAGCTACCAGCCGCAAAAGATATTCGTCCTTCTGGTACTGGCGAAAGTCCATTAGCTAATCTAGACGATTGGGTAAATGTTGTCGACGAAAATGGTCGTAAAGGACGACGAGAGACCAATACAATGCCGCAATGGGCCGGAAGCTCATGGTATTTCTTACGTTACGTGGATCCTAAGAACAGTGAAAGAATTGCCGATGAGGATCTTTTAAAGGAATGGCTACCCGTTGATTTATACGTTGGTGGTGCCGAGCATGCCGTATTGCATTTACTTTATGCCCGTTTTTGGCACAAGGTCTTATATGACTTGGGTGTTGTTCCTACGAAGGAACCATTCCAGAAACTTGTTAATCAAGGAATGATTCTTGGAAGTAACCATGAAAAGATGTCAAAATCAAAAGGAAACGTTGTAAATCCGGATGATATTGTTGAACGTTATGGAGCAGACACGTTGCGACTCTACGAAATGTTCATGGGACCTCTAACAGAATCAGTTGCGTGGAGTGAAGACGGATTAAACGGAAGTCGGAAATGGATTGATCGCGTTTGGCGATTAATGATTGATGACAATAATCATCTTCGCGATCGAATCACTACAATTGATGATGGTAAATTAGATCGAATCTACCATCAAACCGTCAAAAAAGTTACTGAAGATTTTGAAAATATGCGCTTTAACACCGCAATTTCGCAAATGATGGTCTTCGTCAATGAGGCTTACAAAGTTGATGCGCTACCATTAGTTTACATGGAAGGTCTAGTTAAGATGCTTTCGCCAATTATTCCGCATGTTGCTGAGGAATTGTGGAGCCTCATGGACCACGATGAAAGCATTACGTATGAGACTTGGCCAACATACGATGAATCCAAGCTAGTGGAAGATACGGTTCAAGTTATTTTGCAAGTTAATGGTAAGGTTCGTAGCAAAATTACCGTTGATAAAGATATGGAAAAGGATGCACTTGAAAAAGTTGCACTTTCAGATTCAAAAATTCAACAATGGCTTCAAGATAAGGATGTTCGTAAGGTCATTGTAATTCCAAACAAGATTGTTAACATTGTTGTTGGATAGTTTGGAACTGTCATTTACCATCTAGTTCGAAATTGCGTGGCAGTAGACTAAACGGAAAATATGATTTAAAGCTAGGATAGAACTATATTATCCTAGCTTTTTTGCAATCATGCGTTCTTATCATAATTTTAATTGTATAACCTCGATGAATTATATTAGAATATTAAAATGTGCT
>NZ_JQBX01000028.1 GCF_001437075.1 Pediococcus stilesii | reverse complement strand
ACACCAAATATTGTACAGCCATTTTATCTTCTGAGCGATGAAAAAGTCAGTCGCAACTTCTTTTTTTATTTTAAAAAATAAAATATTAATCTTTTGCTTAATTTAAAAGGAAAGGGGGAACAAATTATGTAAGTTTTGAAAAAAGTATCTATGATTATTCAAGAGGCGATTAACCAGCATTATAGTGATTTATTTATTATGCCTAAGGACGATTACTATCAACTGTTATACCGTGACATTAAAAGTTATCAGAAGGCGGAACAAATTAGCCAAGCGGACGCTGAGCAGATAATGAGTTATATGAAATATAAAGCCGATATGTCGATCAGTGAGAAAAGGCGTCCACAAAATGGAGCAATGGCTTGGATGGATGAAAAAAACGAAGTGGTTAATTTAAGAATTTCAACGGTTGGTGATTTTTTAGATAGACCATCGATGGTGATCAGATTTATTTATAAAATAAGTGATCAACATGCTCCTCTAGATGTCGAAAGCATGAACATAATTGAAATTGCTGCCAGGTTACGAGGATTAATTGTTTTTTCAGGACCGATGGGATCTGGAAAGACGACGTTAATTTATGAAATTGCCAAAAAGTTGAGTGAAACGAAGGTTGTTATGTCAATTGAGGATCCTGTGGAAATTCATGAAGATAATTTCTTGCAATTGCAGGTAAATGATCAGTCGGGGATGTCATATCAAGAACTCTTAAAAAGTGGCCTAAGAAATAGACCGGATATTTTTATAATAGGCGAAATTAGAGATCAAAAAACGGCAGAGATTGCCGTTCAAGCGGCTTTGAGTGGACACTTAGTTTTAACAACGATTCATGCTAAGAATGTTAGCGGTGTATACAACAGAATAGTTGAATTAGGGGTGCAAAAGGATCATCTAACGGATGCGTTAACTGCAACGATTTATCAAAGAATGGTACCGATGATTAACCTGGAAGGAAAAATTTTAACGGAAATCAAGTCGTATCATCCGGACTTAGTATTTGAATCCAAAAGTTGGAGAGAAAAATTAAATGAATGGTATAGAAATAAAAAAATCACGTCTGAAACTTTCCAAGAGTTTCAATACGGATAAAATCATGTTAAAGGATCAAGCCTTTATTTTTTCAACGATTGTTGATTTAACGGATATGGGGGTTTCAATTCAAAAAAGTGTTGAATTTATTCGAGTAATGAAACCTAAGATTAAAAATCAAATGGATGTTGTGATAAAAAAATTACAAGAAGGAAAAAGCTTTTCAGAAGCCTTTCGTCCGTATGTTTCAACTGATGTGTACTATCAACTAAAAATTGCAGACTATCATGGTGGTTTAAGGCGAACATTGGAATCTATTTCTAAAGTTTTTAATAGCCGCTACGAACAACGACGAAAGATAAAATCTTTAATCCAATATCCGATTTTTTTGATGATGTTCTTGGGCGTGATGTTGATTGGAATGAGGATTTATATTATGCCGGAATTAGCTAATTGGGATACAGGTACCGCCTCGTTTCGAAGTAAATTAATTAAAATCATTTTAATTGCTATTTTTTTATTATCAGTGTTAACAGCATTAAAATTATTGCTTGATTTTAAAAAGAAAACTATTACAAATCAGATCGCTTTGCTATGCCGGTTACCAGTTTTTGGCAAGTTGTACAAGACATATTGTCATTACTATCTGACATCAAATTTAGCTCTTTTTGTGCGAAGTGGGATGTCAATCGGTAGTATTTGTAATTATATGACACACCTTGATCGGGAATCATTGCTTTATCAAATCGGAAAGAGAATTGAGAAGGGGATCACTGATGGCCAAGATGTGCATAAAATGATTTTGAATGCAGTATTTTTACCTGACGAACTGGTATTTTTAATTAAAAAGGGCAGCAACCGAGAAACATTATCCGAAGAGATTAATGCTTTATCAACACTTAAGTACAGAAACTTGGTTCAAGCCATGGAAAGACTTGTTTTAATAATTCAGCCAATATTATTTGGCATTGTCGGGATAGTTATTATTTTAATGTATATAAGTATTTTGACGCCAATGTATAGCTCGATGAAAGAGGTAAGTTAAATGAAAAAAATGAAGCGGAGCTTTACTTTAATTGAAATGACAATCGTATTATTTATTATATCTTTATTGATTCTAATTATTTTGCCAAACGTGTCGGGTCAAAAGAAGAACGCTAAACGCATCCAGGGTGATGCAATGACAGAGGTGGTTCAAACCAAAGTTGATTTATATGAAAATGAGTTCGATGAAAGTCCGAAGAGCCTTGATGATTTGAAGGAAAAAGGATATTTATCAGATAAGCAGGTCCAACAAGCCAGCCGAGACGGAATAAAAATCAACGAAGGACGCGTGAATGCACATTAAAAAAGGATTTACGTTATTGGAAACGTCGATCGTTCTATTAATTACAAGTAGTGTATTAATCGTTGGATATGTGAATATTCGGACTTCCAGAGACAATATTAACGAAAAAGTTTTTTTAAAAAGGTTCGATATGAACTGGAAAAATATGTACAGATTAACTACGTATGACGGTTATAAGGGATCAATTGACTTTGATGAAAACACGCAAGAAATTATTTTTTTGTGCCAAAGATATCGTAAAAAATGGGTTAAACACTTAAAAGTCCCTCCTAGTTTGTATACAAGGGATAAAGTTTTTTATATCGGGAGAAATGGCGTTACTGCGCCTGGCAAAGTCATCATCTGTGATGCTAATCAGAAAAAGCCCAAATACGACTTGACGGTTCAAATGGGGTGGGGAGTATATGAAATTAAGAGAAACAACTAAGAAGGGCTCACTTTTGATTGAGGGAGTAATTGCTTTGATCATTATAAGTGGCTACGTGACCAATTCTTTAAGCATGTGGCATAGATGGAACGCTGAAATGAAAGATAATCAAATTGAATTAAACTATGAACGGAAAATATTAAATGAAATTAGGCAAAAACTTTAAAAAAAGGGGTTTTACTCTGATTGAAGCAGTGATTGCCTTGAGCATTCTATCTATGGTTGTTCTATTAGGCTCGTTATCGATTGAAACTGCTAACGGTGAAATGAAAAGAGATTATGAAAATAAATTAGAAACGATTGTTCAAGATCTGGAATCCCCCAAACATGGTTTTAAGTTAGTTGGTTTGGAAAGTGATCAGCTAAAGCTTTATTCAATGGTCGAAGAAAAAACGTATTACTTGGGCTTATATCGGAATATGCTTAGATACACTCCAGGGCATATGCCGCTCATGCTTGAAATTGCGCATGTTCGCTTTAGTAAGGAAGGAAATTTAATTAAAATTGAAATTACGGTCCGAAACCAAAAATTTGATGCGTTGGTGTTTATTCCCCAAAAAGAAAAATAAGCGAGGTAGCGCACTACTAATCGTTTTGTTAGTCTTAACATTTCTGACGGGAGTTAATTATGTGGTTAGTGAACGGGCACATCAGCGAATTCTAACTTTAAAAGATGAACAACAGCTAACTAAATCAAAAATTCTTGCGAATGAGCTTTTGATTCAAAGAAAGAAGGAAAATGTTAAAAACTATAGCGATAAGCACTTTGGTACCGTAGAATTAAATGGTGGAAAGAACTTGACTATAAAAGTTACAAAAGGTAAAACTGTAGAGGTTGAATTAAATCAGAATGGCTACTAACTTTGATAAATACGTTTAGGGGAGACGAATATGAATACAGAGAATATTGAAAAGATTTATAAAATATTTGATCAATCAATTCAGCTATTAAAGTCAAATTTAGAGATTGATTTTTTGGATGCATTTATTGAAACGGGTGATAATTTAATTTCTGGAAAAATTCAGGTCGAAGATGGAAAACCAGATGCAAAAACGGTGGCAAAACTAAATGGAATATATAAAGAATTCCAATATTCTGAGTACCAGCCCGAAGAATTACGACAAGCAATTCAATTGGTAATGATTCAGGCAAATAAAGAAGAACGTATTCAGGCTAATCACCAATTTACGCCTGAATCGATTGGTATGTTATTCAATTATATTATTGAAAATTTAAAAACAAACGAGAAAAGAATCACGATTTTTGATCCAGCAGTTGGGACAGGAAATCTGCTATCAACAATTCTAAATTACTTTCAGAGTCATCAAATTGAATTTGAAGCAGTTGGAGTTGATAACGATGATACGCTCTTGTCAATCGCCAGTATGTCGTTTAATTTTGAAAAATTAAACGTTGATTTATTCCATCAAGACAGCATTGATAATTTATTGGTTAAAGATGTTGATATAGTTGTATCAGACTTACCAGTTGGCTTTTATCCAATTGATGAACGGGTTAAAGATTTTAAAACGCATAGTGAAGATGGGCATTCGTTTGTCCACCATCTGTTAATTGAACAATCGATGAACGCTCTACGTCTCGGAGGGTATGGGCTGTTTTTAGTCCCAGGAAATTTATTTCAAACAGAAGAAGCTAAGAAATTACTTTCTTATTTCCATGACAGAGTTTATTTGCAGGCAATTTTGAATTTGCCGACTAAAATGTTTAAAAGCGGTCAAACTCAAAAGTCAATTTTATTACTGCAAAAGGTTGGAAATAATGCAAAACAAGCTAAGCAAGTTTTATTGGGAGAATTTCCAGAGTTTAACGATCAGAAGAAAATGTTAGAATTTTTGAGTGATTTTAAAAAATGGTCGGCAAGCAGTCTAAGTTAAAATTTTACTAATCAACCAGATTTATGTATCATTAGGCTATTAAAGTCTAATGATTTTTTAATATTTATAAGACAATCTGGGGGAAGTTTTAACTATGAAAGAACAGAGCAAAAATGAACTAGCTCGAAATTTAAAGAGTCGTCATGTCCAATTAATTGCAATTGGGGGAACGATTGGGACGGGATTATTTTTGGGAGCAGGTAGTTCAATTCATCTTGCAGGCCCTTCGATTTTGTTAGCTTATATAATAACTGGTTTGGTCTGTTTTTGGTTAATGAGGGCGCTTGGGGAACTATTGCTATCTGATTTGAACTCTACTTCTTTTGTTGATTTTGTTACTAAATATTTGGGAGAGAAAATCGGGTTTGTTACGGGCTGGACGTATTGGATATGTTGGATAACAATTGCGATGGCGGAAATCACTGCCGCTGGAATGTATATTAGGTACTGGTTTCCTAACGTTCCGCAATGGATACCAGGATTCATTATTTTGATTTTGTTAATTGGATTGAACTTGGTTACGGTTGAGGCATTTGGTGAAACTGAATTTTGGTTTGCAATAATCAAGATAGCGGCGATTTTAGCGTTAATTGCGATTGGTTTCATAATGGTGATTCTACATACGAAGACAAATGTTGGCCAAGCAGAATTAACCAACTTAGTTAATTTTGGGGGAATATTTCCTAAAGGGATAAAGGGATTTGTTTTATCATTTCAGATGGTGTTGTTTGCTTTTGTTGGAATTGAGATGGTTGGGATGACAGCTGCCGAGACGAGAGATCCTAAAAGCGTAATACCAAAGGCGATTAATGAAATCCCAGTTCGAATTGGTATTTTCTACATTGGAGCACTTTTCTTCCTAATGGCAATTTATCCTTGGAAAGATATTAGCCCAGATAGTAGTCCATTTGTCCAAGTATTTAAGAACATTGGTATCCCTGGAGCGGGTGGAATTATCAATTTTGTCGTATTAACGGCCGCTGCTTCGGCTTGTAATAGTTCATTATTTACAACGGGCCGAATGCTTTTTTCACTAACGTACAGAAGCAAAAGTAATTTTGGTAAAAAATTAGGAACATTATCAAAAAGTCAGGTTCCTAAAAATGCAATTCTGTTGTCGTCCGTTGTAATTGCAGTTGCGGTAGTTTTAAACATTTTAATGCCAAACGGAGTTTTTACTTTAATTTCGAGTATTGCAACAACGTGCTTTTTATTCATTTGGGGTACAATTGTGTTAGCCCATCTGAAGTTTAAAAAAGAGCAGTCTAAAAAAACAGTTGGATTTGAAATGCCAATGTTTCCCTTGAGTAACTACGTCGTACTCATCTTTTTGGCATTAGTTGGAGTTGTTTTGCTGCTGCAAAAAGAGACGGCAATTGCGCTGGGAGGCTCGTTGGTATGGTTTGTAGTAATGTTCAGTGTGGCAAAATTCAGAAAGAAAGAGGAACTGTAGATTGAATTTTTTTACATCTGACACCCATTTTTTTCATAAAGAACTATTGGGAGATAAAGATTTTGCCCCCCGTGATTTTGACAATATACAGGATATGAATGAAGCCATTATTGTCAATTGGAATAAACGGGTATCAAACGACGATAATGTTTATCATTTAGGCGACATTGCATTAAACTTTGTCCGACCTGAAAGTCTTGCAAATCAGCAGGTTTTTGATATACTCAATGCTTTGCATGGACACCTAATCTTTATTAAGGGAAATCATGATTCGAGAAGTTTATTTAAATTTTTAGAGGCGCATAATTATTTGCTGAATGGGCGGCCCAAGTTTCAATTTCATTCTGTTGGCACAATCATAAAGCTAAACCATCGACAATTGATTATGAGCCACTACCCAATTATGCTCGGAATTGTAAAACAAATTATTAATCTACATGGGCATATTCACCATTTTAGCGTTAATATCAAGGAAAATATTAATGTGGGTGTGGACACTCCTGAAGCAGATTATTTAGATTATAAAATTCCTTTTGGAACGCCATTTTCGGAATCAGACTTAGAACAAATGATTGTTGGAAAAGAAATTGATTTTAAAAAGAGGAAGTAGGCGTTGACCTTTCCTCTTTTTTTAATTACGATAGGATTTATGCTAGTTAAGTGGGGAACTTGAATGAAAAAAACGAGTGAAGAATTGTCTGAGATGAGAAGACCAATTATCAATAAAGTCGACTGGATCAGTGAAGACGAGGTCTTAATCAATGATCATGAGTATCGGTTGGAAGAAAATTATCGAGATGCATTTAATGATGAACTTTTAGCAGAACGATTTGTTGGATTATTTAGTCGATATGATTTTTTGGTAGGTGATATCGGATCAGGGCAATTAAGATTAAAGGGGTTCTACTCCGATAGTACATCTGTGGCAAATAATTTAAAAATAAGCCGAGTACAGGACTATCTTTATGAATATTGTGGATTTGGTTGTCCATATTTTATTTTAAAGAATATGCAAGTTAACGAGCGTGCCAAAAATCGCTGGTTAAGAGATCAGAAACGTTCAGATTCAAAGAAAAGTACTAAAACTCGGCAGAGCAAAAAAGTGAAAAAGACACGTAAGCCAGTGTCAAAAAGACACAACGAGGTCGTTAGTACAGGCAAAAAGAAGAAGCAAAAAACTTTTACAATTAGGGAGAAAAGGTAGAAATGATTAGCAGCTATGGTGGATATTTAATTGATTTGGATGGAACGATCTATCGAGGGAAAGAAAAAATTCCTGCAGCCAAAAAGTTTATTGAGAGATTACAGTATAACAATATTCCATTTCTTTTTTTAACGAATAACACGACTAAAACTCCTGAAGATGTCGCTAAAAATCTAAGGGATAATCATGAAATCAAGGCTGAAGCCTCTAATGTGTACACCGCAGCATTGGCCACGGCTGATTATCTGGACGGAATTGCTGATAAAAATCACCGGAAGGTCTATATCATTGGCGAATTGGGATTAAAACGGGCTATTTTGTCTAAAGGATTTGAAATGGAAGAAGACCATCCAGACTTTGTTGTAGCGGGTCTTGATTATGATGTAACTTATCATAAATTTGAGATAGCAACTTTAGCAATAAAAAAGGGAGCTAAATTTATTGGTACAAATGCCGACACGAATTTACCCAACGAACGAGGACTTGTACCGGGGGCCGGATCAGTTATTGCTCTTTTAGAGCGGTCCACGCAACAAAAAGCCCTTTATATTGGAAAGCCTGAAACCATCATTATGGAAAAGGCTCTAGATGTTATTAATTTACAGAAAAACCAGGTAGTGATGGTTGGTGATAATTATATGACTGATATTTCAGCAGGAATAAATTTTGGCATTGATACATTACTCGTCTATACCGGGGTGTCCACTAAAGATGTAGTTGCCAAAAAAGAAATTAAACCAACTCACGAAATCGACAGCTTAGACGAATGGCAATAAAGACTTGGGAAAAATTGCTATATCCCTTGGTGATTTGTATCACAGGATTAAGTTGGGCAATTTTTATAACAATTAATTCGTTCTTTTTATTTCGAATGACAATTAATGCTCAAATGACAAAGTTGGTAGGGATGACAACTGCTAAGATCATGAAGAATTATTACCAGTTGATAATGTATTTAGAATTTCCTTGGGTTAAGGATTTAAAACTGAGTGATTTTCCATTTTCAATCCATGGTTATGAACATATGCATGAAGTCAAGGATCTATTTTTACTGAATTTTGGTATTCTAGTGGCCTTTACTATTCTATGCATCATTATGTATTCACGTGTCAGAAAAAATAATAGTTGGTGGATTTTAGTTATGGGACTTCGGAATATGCTGATTATTATTCCGATGATTGTGTTTTTTTTGACCCTTAATTTTGATTATTGGTTTGTCATGTTTCATAAACTCTTTTTCAGAAATAACTATTGGATTTTTGATCCGGTGAAAGATCCGATCATAAATGTTCTACCAGATAGTTTTTTTACAATATGTTTTATCAGCATCTTTGTGTTACTTGAAATTTATTTAATCATTTCGTTCATAATAGTTAAAAGAAAAATGAATCAAGAAAAATAATAAAGCTCTTAAGCAGTCGACGTTGCTTAAGAGCTTTATTGTGTATAAAAGTACTATATTAGGAATAAGTGGTGGCTTGAGATTGAATTTTGTTGAGGCTATGCTTGCTTTTTTGTTTTAGATTTTACAAAGGAAAGCACCGCGGGAATCAACGAGACAACAATAATTCCAATTACAACTAGAGAGAAATGCTCTTTGACGAATGGAATGTTGCCAAAGAAATAGCCTGCGCTGCAGCAAATGGAAACCCAGGCGATATTTCCAATAATATTATATTTAATAAAGTCTTTATATGGCATGTTTGATCCAGCGGCTACGAAAGGCGCAAAAGTTCGAATAATAGGAATAAAACGAGCTAGCGTGATTGATATGTTTCCATGCTTTTCAAAAAAGTGCTCAGCTTCAACCATTTTTTCGTCACTAATAAAACGTCCAAAAAATGGATGACGGCGAAGGGCCATACCGACGTGCTTTCCTAAATAGAAATTTAGTGAATCTCCTAAAAGTGCTGCGAGGCAAAAAATACCGACAAAGATCCATACACTTAATCCGTATTCGGGCTTGGCAGAAAGAGCAGTTGCGGCAAAAAGTAACGAGTCACCAGGTAAAAATGGGAGGATCACGGCACCAGTTTCAATAAAAATTATGGAGAACAAAATTAGATAGGTAAGATCTCCAAACGTGTTTACGATCGAAACGAGATGCGCATCGATGTGTAAGACAAAGTCAATAAGCGACTGCAAAAAAATCATTCCTTTCAGAGTACTCCTATATATTAGATACAGGGTCTTGTACATTATTGCATATTTTTATATATATTTTTGTAATTATTTGAAGGTTACCGTAAAATTAACATTTGGAGGAATATTAACAATGTATAGAATTGGCGATATCATTGAAGTTAAAATTATTGGTATTCGAGCGTATGGACTATTTGTAACGGATCAAAAAGATCGAAAAGGGTTAATCCATGTTTCGGAATGTGACGACGGTTTTATAAAAAACTTGCAGGTTAAATTTGCGGTGGGGCAAAAAGTTAAAGCAATCGTGATGGAAGATGACGGAGATAAAAAATTTTCCCTTTCTATCCGCGCTTTAAAGGAAACAAAGGGGAATCTAAAGGACTATCCGCGTCCAGTTACATTTTACGTAGGTAGAAAGAGATATTGGACAAAATCCCATTATATCAGTGGTTTTGAGCCGCTTTCTCGAGAAGCTAAAGTAAGTAGGAAAGAAAAAGAAAAAGAATTTCATGAAAATGCTTGACGAATGGTCATTAATCTTGGTACTATATTTGAGCGGCGTTGTTACACCGCACTTTGAGAGAAGGAATGATAAAAATTACTTTGAAAAAAGTTGTTGACATTCAAATCT
>NZ_JQBX01000027.1 GCF_001437075.1 Pediococcus stilesii | reverse complement strand
TTAACTTCTGGGGTACAGGTCACTTTAAGGTTCATTTCTCTTTTACTTTTATATCGTATCAATTAACTCATTCTACGAATTTTGATATTCCCACTGCTCTTTACTTCCATTAAAGTACGAGACCGGCAAGTTAACCTTTGTTCCATCATTTTTAAAGGTATTTTTCGTATCAAATTCCACGTATTCAATTCGTTTTCCGCGTTTCTTTAATTGGGAATCTTCCAACCAAAAATGACTCTGCTTAATATATTTTGATTCGATTGCTTTTTTAATTTCTGGAGTCGTTTTAATGATGACTTGGCGGCCGTAATCATTTGCGAGCAGACGAACCAGATCCGCTAAAACCGGTCCCTGTTTTTTCCAATCGACATGTTTCTCATCGTCATCGCCGTAATAGCTTACTCGAATCGCAATTGGTAATTGGCCACTATCACTGCGAACCTTGTGAACGATATATTTTAACTGCGGCTGCGCACCTTTTTCAAAACTAAAGTTATGGATAAATCCAACCTTTAAATTAGTAGCTCTTAAGCGGTCATAATTGGTATTAAAATTATCGTCGAAATAGGTTGCGCCCGTCGTTGCATTCAAATAAACGAAACTAACCTTTTTAGATAGAGCCTGAAAATCAATTGCGCCATCTGCTTGATCAACCACGCAGCCTCGAACCGGATATGGAGCGAGAGCCTTCGACTCCCCCTGCTGATAAGCCTTTAAGCCATAAAACCCACCGATCAATAGCAAAACGATTCCAAGTAAGACTAATAGCACTGTTCGGCGGCGATGATGTACAAATCGCATATTAAATTTTGGACGGTGCTTTGATCGATCGTTACGCTCCATAGGCGACCTCCTACAAATATTGTACACTTATTTAATATAATATTCGAATTCTTACTTAAAATTAATTATAATGGATAACATAATTCTAAAAAGCATATGAGGAAAGTTTCTATGAAAAATACCGAACAGACCCATCTTCAAAAAAACATCGGACTTTTTGCCGCCTTCTCAACGGTAATGGGAACCGTAATCGGGGCCGGCGTCTTTTTTAAAGTTTCAAGTGTCACCGCCAGCACCCAGTCCGCCGGGTTAAGCTTAATCGCCTGGCTTGCTGGTGGATTGTTAACCATCTGTGGGGGACTGACTAGTGCTGAACTAGCTTCAGCCATTCCAGTTACCGGTGGAGCAATCAAATACTTAGAAGTCACATACGGACGCCTAACGGGCTATTTACTTGGTTGGGCACAAATGCTGATTTATTTCCCGGCTAACATCGCTGCACTTTCCATTATCTTTGGAACCCAGTTTGTTAATCTATTTCACCTTTCCGTTGGAATGGTTGTGCCAGTCGCCATTATCTGCGGAGCTTCCATTACTGGAATCAATTTGCTAGGTTCCAAGCATGGAGCGCGGCTACAATCAATTGCTTTAGTTGCAAAATTAATTCCAATTATCGTTATCATCGCATTTGGAATCTTTGCTTCTAGCAATGTTCACCTGAGTCTACTTCCCGACCGCTTTACCACTGGTCAAACATTGACCGGTTTTAGTGGTGGATTATTGGCTACCCTTTTTGCCTACGACGGGTGGCTAGGGATCGGTGCAATTGCTGGTGAGATGAAAAATCCTAAACGCGATTTACCACTAGCGATTGGTTTAGGTTTAACCGGAATCACCGTGGTTTATCTGGCAATCAACCTAGTTTTTCTGCGAACACTTCCAATCAGTGATTTGGCCGGCAATTTAAATGCAGCCTCCATGGCAGCTGGACAGTTGTTTGGCGGAATTGGTGGAAAACTAGTTACGATTGGAATTTTGATTTCAGTTTATGGAGCATTGAATGGTTATACAATGACCGGGATGCGAATTCCTTACGCTATGGCAACTGAAGATGCGTTACCCATGAGTAAACACCTAAAAAAATTGTCAAAAACTTCTGTGCCATACATCGCTGGCTTTTTACAGCTCGCAATCGCCATTTTTATGATGGCCATTGGTTCGTTTGATTTGCTAACCGATATGCTAATCTTCGTGATGTGGATTTTCAACGTGCTCATTTTCTATGCCGTTATTAAACTACGTCGAACTCAGCCAGAATTAGAGCGTCCATACAAGGTTCCACTTTATCCATTCTTGCCAGTTGTTGCAATTTTAGGTGGCCTTTTCGTTTTAGTTACTACGATTATTAATCAACCTATCTTAGCAATGACTGGAATAGTTATAACTTTATTAGGAATTCCTGTTTACCTTGTCACTAATCGAAAATCATCATAGAATAATATTCAAAACTTTTGGAGGAGGCTTTCTATTATAATGTTTGTGATTAAATATTTACCTTTTATCGGCCTCACCGCATTGATTATTATTGGTTGTTTGATTGCTTTCGAGCATCGCCCAACTTTTAAACGTGCCATAGTTTTTGGTAGCCTAGCCGTTTATCTGGTTTGCGTTGCATGGTTATTGTTCACACCTGGACGATACTTCTTTGACCCCTATTACGTCGATGTGCGTTATTTTTACTGGCATAGCGCAAAAATTATTTATATCCCGTCAGCATTGCGTTCGATGGGTTCACTAATGAACGTAATTATGACGATTCCAGCAGGGGTTTATCTTGGAATTTTATTCCATAAACATTTGAATTGGTTCTCCGTCGGCGTCCTGGCGGTAGGCATAGGACTATTTAATGAAGGAACTCAGTTAGTACTCGATGTCTTGATTAAAATTCAACGCACCGTAGATATTACGGATGTGATAACCAATGCTTTTGGGGTGTTGGTTGGGTATTTAATTTTTAGTATGGTTGTAAAGCCACTCATTGGAAAACAAAAAGCATAGAAATTTGGCCTTGTGCAGGCTGGTTTCTATGCTTTTTAATTTCGTAATTATGTTTATTTAATTTTCTCATCAATGCTTAAAATGTGGAAGGCTTTACAATTAATTAAAACTCATCATATTCAAAAATTAATTCATCGGTTATGAGATTTTTTCAAAATTCTTGAGTGCTTTAAAATCATGGGGTTAACGTATCTCTCTTATTAAGCAGAATAAACTTTCAAACTACGAATGATAGTCTAAGGCCATATTGGCTTATTAGATAACTTAACTCTAGTTAGGGGTAACATTCTAAATAAATTAGTAGCATAATCTTTCAATTTTTAGGATGCTTTCAATCCCAAATATTTTTCTTAAATATTCGGCGATATCTTCAGGCATGATAGAGGAGCAATTATTTATTACTCTAATAACTGATTGCTCATCATCAAAGCTTTTAATATTTTCAAAATAAGAATCCAATCTTAGAATCGGTTTCCAATTGCGCCTTTTTAGAGAAAGCATACCTAATCGCGTAAAAAGCTATTCTGTCATGATCTCCAAAATATTATGCAGCACATCAGGATTATTTATTATAATTAGGCATAAATTTTTTCGAGTTCTTGTTACGTTTTCAAATAACATCTTTACACTCGGATAATACGTTTCATATCCCTCCAATTTTCCTTCATTATATTTGAAATTGGGTCCAATGAAAGTGGCAACATTATCAAATTCTTGGCCAATAACATGATGTGAATTTGAAATGCCAGATACTCTATCGAATTCTTCGTAAAATTCTTGATTCCAAAACGAAGGAGTTGGCGATATAACTTCCCAGCCTTTGCTCATAAGAACACTTGCATACAGTTTAGCCGCTTTCTTTGTATCGAAGTATTCCACATAAATATTAGTTGGAGAAACATGTAATTTGCCAATATTTGCTTTTTTACTAAATAAACGTCTAATGAAAGCTGCCACTTGCGCATTTGACCGTATTTTATCGGTCAAGCTAAGTTGATTAGAATCTGCTACTATTGAATTTATATACTCAAAAGATTCATTTCCATTTTCGTTAACATTTAAAAATTGCTTTGGGTCGCCACAAAAAATTAGTTTACCATTAAAAGACTTCAAAACTTCGAACCATATAGTTAACTTTTTAACATTAATCCTCTGAACTTCATCTATAATTACAACATCAAAATTATCCAAATCGCTTTCGATTGTAGACTTAATATTTTTCAGTTCAATAATATTCCATCCATCGTCATTCAATAATTTCTGACCATCATTCAAATATCCACAATGAAAAATTACTACTCTTTTGCCCTGTTTCATAAATGTTTTTGAAATATCATAGGCCAGTAAAGTTTTTCCCGTTCCTGCATTTCCTCGAATAGAGAAAACATTCTCTTCAGAATTAAGTATTTTATTTTTAAATTCATTTTGACTATGCGTTAAAAAATATTTTCCTAATAAAAATTTGTCGGTTGTGTTAAAAGGAGAGACTAAGAACTTTGTCGGATCACAAAGTTCTTCGATCGACGAAATATCTTCTGAAACAGTCTTTAATAATTTATTTAATCGATCCCAGCTTCCTTCTACTAATTCGTCGTCGACTAATTCAAATAATTCTCCCGTGTCAACACGATAAGTAAACAAAATCGAAACCCTATTACCATAAAACCCATCCAGATAATATAAATTTTTTTCTAATTGTTGCCGAATTTCGTCCAGGTTTTTTTTACCATTTTTTAGTTCGATATTTAAAATTGTGGAATCATTTATTTTCAATAAATCAAATTCTTTACCAATCTGAGGAATCGTAAATCCAACAAAAAACTTATTCAGCGGGGTTTCATCATCTAAATGATCAACTAATTGTGATAAATCTTGTATTTCACGCTGTCTAAAATGAATATTTAGATAACCTAAATATTCCCTTAATACATCTTCATTTCCTATTAGTGATCGCGCTGTTATTGCACGTAAATCAACTGGACGCAATGTCATTATATTATTCTCCTTAGTTAGGTGTTAAGTTTTATAAGGGACTTATATTCATGCTTCATATAATCGGACACTCATTTCAGGGTGATTTTACCAAATAATTCATGTTTTTCTTAATTTTCAAATCTTCGATGAAAATGACTACTACCAGTCATTTTCTTTTCGAGTTTAACTTTTGTTCAACTTCAATCGGAAGTCTTCCCATAAAATAATCTTCAATTTGATTCCAGAACCAGTTTGTATACTCATTAATATCTTTCTCTTTATGAGTAAATAAAAATTTTTGCATAACCACTCCAATTTTGTGCTTTTGCAATACATCTTGCAGTATGAAGTTTCGATATCTTTTATCTTGTTTAATCGCTTGTTCTACGGGATAAACAGAGTTAATTCGAACATAAATTTGTGGATTATAACCACCCAAAGTCGTAAAGTTTAATCCTATCGTTTGGTCAAACGCTTCTCCAATTCCCAACGTAATAATTTCTTCATCAAAATTATCTGAATTACGATTATGAAAAACACGCATTTTATTATTCCCCTTAGAAAAACTATATATAGGAGTATACAGACGAGTTGCAATTTGATTGATAAATTCACCAAACATCTCTCCTGACTTCACAGTAGCAAATAACGTTTTGCTTGCCCCAGGTCTTTCTCTCAATATTTTTACATTTTTTAGCTTTTGATATTCAAACGTTGCGTTGATTAATACTTGAGCTAAACTTCGTGCTTTAAACTCATCATTAACATTTAAAGAGCTGCGAATATATGATCCCAGCTCTCTAACCTCAAATTGTTTAGCCTCTCGCTGCATTGAATCCAAAAAACTTTGATAAGTCTCCATTACCTTTTTATATCCTGCTAATCGTGAATCATTATCCTCATCAAAAGTATACTGGATACCACTTGCAAAATTAAATAACTCAAAAATTTTTGCATGATCCATTTTTTTTCGTTCCTCGAGTGTATTAATTTTATATTTAAACTCTGGAAACGAAATTTTTTTGTAGTATTTCTCCCATATTCCTGATAAATCAACGGATAAAACTGTTGAATAGCCTTCACCTTTCAGCGAGGTTATAACTTCAAAATAATCCTTCAGTGCTGACCTGACAAGTACAGTCTGAGTATTTCTTGAGACAATAATTAATTCTTTTCCAAACACACTTCTTGGTCGTGCAACAAAGGGAGAATATCCCAATTTACGGTCAGACGAAAAGTCTTTTTCAATCATTAATAAAACGGTTTTCACTTTATTATCAAGGTTATTGTTATCATCATCCAAATTATCCGAAAAAATATATTTAAAATCATCTGCACTAACTACTAGGTTTCTATTAGATCCTTTAACACGATAAATGTCTAATATTTTTTTCATAACTCCCTGAATTTGAGTGGTCTTTATCGCACTCATACCCTGAAGTTGCTGTACCGCATTAAAATCTCGCGGTAAGTAATCTAATATTCCAAATCCCTTTGGTACCAAACTATGATCACGTGCCACACGCCCAATCTCCTGAACGTAATCGACGACATTCCCTGTTGGATTATAATGATAAACATTTGTAATATCAGGAATATCGATTCCCATTCCAAAAGCCTTTGTTGCTAAAACAAATCTAATTTCACCAGACTTAAACTCTTCTAGTACAGTATCCTTTTCTTCTTTATCTAAAGATCCATAGTATTTACCAGTTACATTTGCAATATTTTCATAATTAACTTCTAAAAAACGAAAGAATTCATTAAGTAGCCGAACTGTTGGAAAATATACCAACGATTTTTGTTTTTTCTCAAAAGCATCTTTTAAATGATTAAAGGCTAAAACACTTTTTTTCTTTCGATAATCCTTATCTCCTTCATCCACCAATCCAGATCTAATTTTCATTGAAATATCGTTCCGTCTAACTAAACCAAAGTAAGCAATTGGTCTAATCATATTAAGACTATCTCGAGCGTCTAAATACATATCTTCGCTCCCACCATAAATTGCTGTCGCAGTGAATGTAACAATTGGAAATTGATACTCCTTTCGCAATTTTTGTAGATATATTCCCAAATACCAGTAGTCTGCACGAAAAGACTTTCCCCATGTTGTTACAATATGAGCCTCATCCACAATTAACATACCAATTTTTCGATTCCCAATTAGCATCTTGATATCACCCCGGGCTTGCAATGTTTCAGGCGAAAGATACAACATATCGATACTTCCATCAGCAACTTTATGTAAGATGTTTTGTTTTTCATATGGTGGCGTATTTCCATTAATTGTTTCAGCATTATTAACGCCCTTAGATTTCATACTATCAACTTGATCGTTCATTAATCCAATCAACGGCGAAATGACTAAAATCAATGGTTTATCGTCTACATATTTTTCAGTTAAGTATAATGTTGGTATTTGAAACATGACAGACTTTCCCGCTCCGGTTGATGCTGTTATGTATATGTCCCGATATTCCTCATTTTTTCTTGCATTTTCAGCTTGATTAACAATGTCATCGATAATTTGTGCTTGTGATATTTTAATTAATTTTTTATCCCTCTTTTCAATGTTAGCGTACATATTCAAGTCGCGAAAATCATCATAGTCCCATACGCGTTTTAATATATTTCTGTATTCATTAAGATGTTTTATTTGTTCCCTTTTTATTGACTGCGTAGAAAAAGTAACTACCAATTCAGGATTTAACATCTTTAAAACTGCTATACGTTCTAAGTATTTGTGAGGAACATGATCTACCGAATCCACAACAAAGTTAACCGGTTCAAGAAAATCATGTCCTAATTCAAAGTCCAGAAATCTTGTTTCTTCTTCATCAAGTGCCACATTAATACTTGCTTTTGGTACATCTACGGTTATAACTTTTGTATCTCCATTGATCCTATAAAAGTCATACTTTGGATACTTATCCCAAAGATCTTCTTTATAAGTAATAAAATATTTTTTAGAATTCTTTGAAAAATTAATGCTACCATAAAAAATATTAATTCGTTCAACTCTTTTTTTATCCAGTCCTTCCAGTTCAATGTCTTCACTGAGATAAAGCATTTCATACGCTTTATCCACATCTGACAAGGTGTTTGAATAAGGAAATGACTTATCAAATAAATTATTCTTCAAAACCACAATATCGGTATGATAGATCATTTCAACGTCCATTGCATCTCGTAACAAGCTGAACTCTTCAGGTCTGACCATCAAATAATCGTCAAATTTATCTATATTTGAAAACGCTTCTGAAATGAGTTTTGTTTTTTTTGCTTCAATATCAGTGATATCTAGCTTTTGAGCAATTGGTTCAATTAACCAATGATTTAAATCATTCACGTCAAAACCAATAGTAATGACTAACGGTTTATTTAAATTTTGTTCTAATATTAGCTGTTCAATTCGTTCATTAACTTTTGTCATAGTACGCCTCATTATCTTTCATTCCATGCATCAACATGATCCAAATGCGCAATTTTCTTCAGCCTAAAAAGACTTTTATTTTGAATTTGTCGAATTCGTTCACGTGTTACACCCATACTTTGTCCAACTTCTTCTAGCGTTTTTTCTTCATAATCATCAATTCCAAACCTCATCCGAATTACTTTTGCCTGACGATCAGATAATTTTCCCAACATTTTCTCAATTTCATTATGCAGTTCTTTCTCATCTAATAGGTCCAATTCAGACTTTATTTCCTTTTCCGGTAACAGTTCACCTAAAGTTGTACCCCCTTCAGATGAGCCGACAGGTACGTCTAATGAAATTAAGTTAGTTCCAAAGTTACTTCTGATCGTTTTTAATTTTTTAATCTCTTCCATTGAACTTTCTTCATCTGAATTTATCGTTTCGTTTGTTCCATCTTCATTCCAGACATTCATAACTTCTTCATTTGTTGGTACTCTTCCTAATTTTATGGATAGTCTATTTTCAATCTTAGTTAATCTATTTATTTTTTCTTGCATATGAACTGGTAGTCGAACTGTATTCGACTGATCCGCAATTGCTCGAGTAATTCCCTGTCTAATCCACCATGTTGCATAAGTGGAAAATTGAAGCCCCCTAGATAGATCGAATCTCTCCAGAGCCCTTTTTAAACCGATTGCACCTTCTATATACATATCGTACATATCAAAGCTTGTAGTCGCATATTGGGTATATCTACTCACTATTTTCCAGATAAGACGGTCATTTGCTTTATATAATTGCTCCAAAGCTTCCGTGTCTTCATTCGCTTGAATTCTCTCAATATACTCAGAGTTATTTTCAAAGGTAGGTGCTTCCTTAATATTCGCTAGTTCCGTAATAAATTCTTTGGAGCTTAACAACGTATCTAAATCACCAAGTTCATCAAAACTTTGCTCACTTTTTTTAATTGAATTGGTATCATCCTCTATCCTCTCATTCTTTGCTAAACGTTTATATTCACCCAACTGTAAAAATTCGATATAATTTTCATCCCGCAGTTGTTGTAACACCTGCCTAATTTTTGCTTTAATATTTTCATTCCCCGGATGCGCAATCTTCAAATCACGATCAAAAAGATAGACATCTGTAAGATTAAAATTATCTGACGGTAACTTCATTATAATTTTTAGTACATCTTTCTTCCAAGAATCATCTTTTATGTATAACATCTCACCTAAAAGTGAATTTTCATCCTTATATACCGTTAAATCAAGCGCTTTCATTTCTTTGTACAAAAAATAAACATCATCCATTGAATACGATAAAGAACGAATAAAGTCATTAACCTCAGATTGTAAAATTGATGTCCCAAATCTAACTTCATTATTTAAGTAATTTATGATACTATTTAACGCTCTATTCATAAGGTTACCTCGCAGCTAACTTAATACTGACTTTCTAAAACTATGGTATCAAATATTCCGTCTCAATTCATTAAAAAATATTAGTATCTTAGCTAAAGATTGGAGTAAAAATCATGATTATTAGTTTATAACAAAGATCGCCTTAGTTCTCTTTAAAGCGTGATAATCTCCATAACTTGTACAAAATTGACAAATAACTATTTACCAATAGAATCGACAGTTTCGATAATGAGACTAAGACAGAGGAGTTGTGGCTCCGTTGTAGAACTAAATAAAAAGGACATCGTCCTTTCTGCTACAATGAATTCACCACAAAAGCATTGAAAAGAGGAAAAACGATGTCCCATAATGATTGTACTAGAAGAAGTCTTGGAATAACAGATAATAATATTATTTTTGATGATGCAAACAGTAATCACTACGAATATATTAAGGGTAATAAGTGCCTTGTTTATGAGGGATACCTTAACTATCAGGTTGATCGCTGTCCGAATTGTGGATTTGAAAACGATCTAGTTAAAAACGGTGTTAAGCGTTGCTTAACATATATTCCAAGTAATAATGGTTGGATCATATATTTACGT
>NZ_JQBX01000026.1 GCF_001437075.1 Pediococcus stilesii | reverse complement strand
CGCCGATCATCTTTTTCAATGAACCGCGTTGGTCAATTGCCAATGCACTGATCACTCCGTTTTCATCTGATAATGCTTTGATTCCACGTAATTTACCTTCTGACAATGTCCTCATGTTCGATAAAATCCCCTTTTTAAGTTTAATTTTTTGTATGCCTTTTCAGTTAACGCTTACATTTTAGTGCAATAACATGCTCGCAAAACATCCACCCAACCCGTGGATATTTCACCCTGCTATGTTAATCCTCAGGGTCAACCCGGTTTGCTTCGCGCTCAGATATTTAATCGTGGTACACACCTTCCGCCCATTTTTCGTTTTCTTCATCGAAGAAGTGGGGGTTGTCCTTTTGGTCTGGGTTTGGCGTTGCAATGTGGTCAATTTTGTCGATGATCTTCTTGTTTTCTTCGGTTTCTTTATATTCTGAATCAAGGAAAACTTTAATGATGTCTTCGCATAGGTGTTCGCCGACCGTTGCTCCACCAAATCCGATGATGTTTGCGTTCAATTCTTCTTTTGCATATTTTGCAGCAACTAGATTTGAAACCAATGCTGCACGAACGCCTTCGTTCTTATCCGCAGCAGTACTAATTCCAATTCCGGTTCCACATAAAACAACACCTAAATCAGCGCGCCCATCGGCAACATCTTCGGCTACTCGTTTACCATAAATTGGATAATGTGTCCTTGTCGTGTCGTAAGTTCCTTCATCAATCACTTCATGTCCAAGTGACTTAAGATAGTTTGATAGTTGAATTTTTACGTCTGTTACAATGTGGTCATTTCCGATTGAGATAATCATTATTTTCTTCCTCCCTAAATCATTTTGTTAAGCATGTCTAAACGAACTTGATGGCGGCCAGCAGCATATTCTGTATCTAAATAATATTGAACGATATTGTAAGCCAACTTGTCGCCAACAACGCCTGCACCAATTGCGATTGCCTTTGCACCATTATGCATGGCCGTCATGTGGGCGGTATTTTCTTCAATCACGTTCGCCGTAACCATCCCTTTTACCTTGTTACTTGCCATTGCCGATCCAACGCCGTATTCATCAAACATGATTGCTTTTCCGATTCCCTCATTCAAAACTTGATCGGTAACTGCCAAAGATGAATCCACAAAATCTGCTTGAGGTACTTCACTTACGTCGACCACTTCGTAATCACGTTCCTTTAGATATGCTTTTACCTTTTCCTTTAAATCAAAACCTGCTTTATCTGCTCCAACTACAACTTTCATATCCACTACTCCTTTTCCTTAATCTTTTTTGATACATATATATCAGTAACTTGTTCGTAACGTTTTAATACCTCTTCACCAATTTCGGAATCGGTTATCAGCCCGTTGACGTTTGATAAATCGTAGAAATTATAGAAGTCATCATGGTCTAGCTTATGATGGTCAGCCACAATAAATTTCTGTTGCGATTGTTCCAAGGCAATCCGTTGCGATGAACCTTCGTCGGTGTTTGCATTCATAACACTGGTACTTGAAATACCGTTCGCGCCGACAAACGCCTTGTGCATCTTGATGTTCTGTAAAAACTCCTCGGCAAGTCGACCGACAAATGCTCCACTTCGGCGCCGGTAAGAGCCTCCCACCAAACAAAGTTCAAAGTCATGTTCATCCAAAAACCGCTCAAACACCGGTAAACTATTGGTCACGACTCGCAAATTATCCATATCAAGATATTTAGAAACCAACTCGTTGGTCGATCCCGGACCAAGAAAAACCGTTTCGCCCGGCTTAATCATGTTTGCAACTTGCTTGGCAATTTCATTTTTTTCATCCAGATGAATTTTTCGCTTCTGTATATAGGAAGGTTCTGTTTGGGAAACCAGATTAACGCTCTGTGCTCCGCCAAACACGCGGACAATTTTAGCCTGCTTCTCTAATTCATCTAGGTCACGCCGAATTGTCATTGAAGAAACATCCAACTCGTTCACTAGATCATTCACAGTGATGGTTCCTTCGCTATTAACAGCGTTAAGGATCTTCATCATTCGCTCGTTTTTTAACACTCGCTTCCCTCCTTTGTGTTTTTAAATGTTTGTTTATGTTTATTTATGTTTCGAATATAGAATAATATTAAATAACTGTTATGTCAACGTTTAAATTCATTTTAATCAATTTTAAAAAAAGATATTGACAAATGTAATCGCTTATTTATAATAAAGGTGTAATCAAAAATAAACAAAAGCAAACACAAATGAACTTTGCTTGAAAGAGGTGATGTATATGAGCGAAACAGCAATCGAATCTCTATTTGATCCAAAGATTGTCTATGTTAGTTCAGGTACAACGAGACAGGAAGTATTTGAAGAGGTTTCAAATGATTTAGTCGCAAAGGGATACGTTAAAGACACATTCCTCGACAATCTTAATAGTAGAGAAGATGCCTATCCTACTGGAATGGATTTGTCGGTCGTTGGATCACAATATCCCAATGTTGCAATTCCTCATACGGAAGCAAACTTCGTTTATAAACGTCGGATCGTCCCAGTAAAGCTTGAGAATCCAATCGAGTTTCACAATATGATTGAACCATCAAAAACAATGAGCGTTCGCTTCCTATTCATGATTTTGAATAATGACCCAGAAGGCCAGGCCAATGTTCTGGCAGAGATTATGGATTTCTTAACTCAAACACCGTGGGATCGTTTGTCACACATGTTTGAAAGCGATTCCGCCGAAGAAATCTACAATTTCCTTCGTGACAACTTTGACGAAAAATAAAAAATTTTCTTACTATAATATTTGGAGGTATTTACTATGATTAAAATGTTAACTGCTTGTGGTGCTGGTGTTAATTCAAGCCACCAAATTAAGGATGCTGTTGAAACAGAAATGAAGAACCGTGGATATGATGTTTCAGTTAACGCTCAAATGATTAAAGACGTTAACCCAGACATGATGAAAGGTGTTCAAATTTTCCTTCCAATCAACCATCCCGACCTTGGATTTGATATCAGCATCCCTGAAATCGATGCAGGCGCAATTCTTTACCGCATGCCCGCAATGGCAAAACCGGTTTACGACAAGATTGAAGAAGAAATCAAGAAAATCCAATAGAACTTAAAAATTAAAGGGGAGGACGAAAGATTCGG
Organism: Pediococcus stilesii; assembly: GCF_001437075.1. GTDB lineage: Bacteria > Bacillota > Bacilli > Lactobacillales > Lactobacillaceae > Pediococcus > Pediococcus stilesii. The sequence goes on along the minus strand of NZ_JQBX01000026.1, from coordinate 9,563 downwards.
ATTCCCCTTCCTTTTTGGAAAAGACACCTGTACAAGGGCCGATAGAAAGCATAGTTTTCCTAGACCCTTTCTACATATAAATAACGTGTTTAAATTTTTAAACAAAAAAATAGAAAAAGGAGTGAATCCGTATGAACGGAATTATTGATTTCGCCAACACGATTTTCAAGCCAATCATTGATTTGGGCGCTGCCCCAATTATGTTAATTGTTTTGACCCTTTTGGCTTGGGCGTTAGGCGTTAAATTCACGAAGGCTTTGGAAGGCGGTATTAAACTTGCCATTGCTTTAACAGGTATCAGTGCCATTATTAATATTTTAACCACCGCCTACCAAGCACCTTTGGACGCATTTGTTAAATCAACCGGTATCAGCCTTTCAATCACTGACGTTGGTTGGGCTCCACTTGCCACTATTACTTGGGGATCACCATATACCCTATTCTTCTTACTAATCATGGTGATTTTAAACCTTGTAATGTTAAGTTTGAAATGGACAAACACTTTGGATGTTGATGTGTTCGATATTTGGCATATCTCATTTACCGCTTTGATGGCAATGTACTTCGGTGCCAACTTACTTGTTGCTACCGTATTAATTCTCATCATCGGCGCTTTGAAGATTATCAATTCTGACTTAATGAAGCCTACCTTCAACGATTTGTTGGATGCTCCAGATGATAATCCAATGACAACAACCCATTTGAATTACATGATGAACCCAATTATCATGCTGTTTGATAAGATTTTTGATAAAGTATTCCCTTGGTTAGATAAATATGATTTTGATTCAGCTGAATTGAACAAACGGATTGGTTTCTGGGGAAGTCATTTCGCAATTGGATGTTACCTTGGTGTATTTATTGGTTTAGTTGCTCGTCAGGATCCAAAAGAAATTCTCACACTTGCCTTCACTGGTGGTGTCTGCCTTCAGTTATTCTCACAAATCGGTTCATGGTTTATTGAAGCTGTTGAACCTCTATCACAAGGTGTTACAGACCTTGCTAACAAGCACCTTCATGGCCGTAAATTAAATATCGGTCTTGACTGGCCATTTATCGCTGGTCGTGCTGAAATCTGGGCTGCTGCTAACGTTTTAGCTCCAATCATGTTACTTGAAGCTCTAGTATTACCTGGCAACCACATTCTTCCACTTGGCGGAATCATCGCCATGGGTGTCACACCTGCTCTTCTTGTTGTTACGCGTGGTAAGATCATTCGCATGATTGTTATTGGTGCAATTGAAATGCCAATCTTCCTTTGGGCCGGAACTCTAAGTGCTCCATTCGTTACTAACGTTGCTAAAACCGTTGGTGCATTTCCATCCGGACTTAAGGCTGGTACACAAATTGCCGAATCAACTAAAGAAGGTCCTATCGAACAATATCTTGCATACTTAGTTGGTAAAGCTTCAACCGGTGAAATCACATTCATGCTTTACGCATTATTAGCTCTCGTTGCTTACGTTCTCCTCTTCTGGTGGTACTCAAAACAAATGAAGAAACGTAATGCTGAATATGCAGCTGCAAAGGCCGCTAAAGAAGCTTAATTTTTAACCGAAAGGAACACATAAAATGACAAAAGAACAACGCAAAAGTAGAATGTCACTCATTATTTCTTGGGCTATGGTCGTGATCGCCGCATCAACTGTTCCTGTCGTATTTGGTCACAATGTTTGGACGTTTGGTTTCCAGGCATTGGTATGTGTCGTCGCCTTCACCAAAATCTCAAGAAAAAAGTCAGCTCCATCTCGTAAACAATAATAACTAAAGTTTTCTCCCTTTAAATTACAAAACCAGCCTCAAGTCAATGTGCCGACTTGGGGCTGGTTTTTTGATTTACGATTTATTCGCCAAAATAGGGTTCTATAACAAGCAGTGTCGATCATCCGAATCGCCGTTCATATCTACATCTCTTTTTGTTTTCTTTACTAACTTTACCAGACTTTTGACATTTGATTGCTCCGCGAACTAGCTAAAAAGCTCTTTCACTGGGGTTTCTTAAACAAAAAAGAGTCCAAGATTTTGATCTCCGACTCACTTCTTTACTATATTTACCGACACAAAATAATCTTCTCTCATTCAAACGTTTCCTCTAATAACCAGCTTCTATTTACGTCTCTTCAATTACTTTTCCACGTTTTTTGCATGGCTCTTCAGCCATTCAGCCAGTGATAACATCGTTTCTTCCGTATCGGCACTATTCGTGACGCCTAGCATGATTTCTTCACCCGCATCCGCTGAAAATTCTAATTTGTAGCCATTCATTTCTAAAAATATTAAACCGGCTAAAATTGCCGTGCGTTTGTTTCCATCTGTAAAAATATGCTTCTTTGTGATTTTCTGTATGACAAACGCCGCCTTGATCCACAAATTAGGATACAATTCTCGACCAAAAATCACTTGTTGTGGTTGCTCAATTACTAGGTCCAATCCCTGCGGATACTGTACACCAATTAACTGACTATTAGCGCGTTTTAGAACCAGTTGGTTAATGGCCACTAATTCTTCTTTACTCAAATACTTCATAGCCGCTCTAATCTCTGCATCAGATCAGAATGTTTATCCATTAATTCATTGGCTAATTTCATAACTTCTGGACGTACTTTTTCTATTTTGCGAAAGGTGATCTCTTTTCCATCTGGAGACACAATCTTTTCGAACTTAGTGTCAGTATCGACGTTTAAAAATTCACGATCCTGTTTAGAAATTCTGAAAGCATAGGAATTACCATTTTTAAACATTTTAACATCTTGATTTAATTCATCTGGATTAATCATTTTCATCCCTCCGTGTGTACATTCTATCAACTCGTATGTACAAAGTCCAATTATTAATTTTGCAACAGAGGAAGTAATTTAAGTAAAAAATATTTTTTATCGTACACGGACCCTCGCCACCTCAAAATTGCACTACACTGAGTGCATACTCTTCGGAGTACATAAATTTGTACATTGCTCGCTACTAGTTCACCTAGTAACGAGCTCTTTTTATTGGTAAGTTCGACTATATCCAATCTAAAAATACCGATAAGATAACTTCTGTACCAACCATTAAAAGGATGACACTAGGTCTTTTTCATACTAAAAAAGTGTCGATCATCGTAGCGAAGTTACGTCATCAACACTGCATATTATAGAGCCAAAAATAGAAGCATCTTTTCATTTTTTAGGGAGATTTGGAGATTGAAATAAGCAAACTAAAAGCCGTCCCTAACTTTGGCAGGTTGGACGACTTTTTAGTTTACTAAAATTTTTGTTTTACTAGCCACCGTCTTTAACGGTTCTACACGGGAGTTATGAGTACCAGCTCATAACTCCTTTTCTATGCCCTCATTATAGCACAATCTATCTTTCAACTAAAAACCATTATTCCGAGAAATCATTTCGTGATATACTATAATCCGTAGAAAAGTTAAGACGGTGGCAATTCTCTTGAAAGAAGTGGTGCTTATGGTGTAAAAACTATGACTCAGATTCTAATGAAAGGAATTGCAACAAGTGTCTATTTCGGACTGCTTAGAGATTATGTTTATGTTCGGCATGTTTTTACTTGCCTTACTGACATATATCGACAATCAGCACAAATAGGTAAACTAAAAGCCGTCCCTAACTTTGGCGAGTTGGACGACTTGAAGTTTACAATTAATTTTAAGTTCTAAAACGCAGCCACCGTCTTTAACGGTTCTACACAGGAGTTATGAGTACCAGCTCATAACTCCTTTTCTATGCCCTCATTATAGCACAATTCGATCTCACCAACACCACTTAGCCCACAATTAAAAACTGTTATTTCGAAAAACTATTTCTTGATATACTATAATCCGTAGAAAAGTTAAGACGGTGGCAATTCTCTTGAAAGAAGTGGTGCTTATGGTGTAAAAACTATGACTCAGATTCTAATGAAAGGAATTGCAACAAGTGTCTATTTCGGACTGCTTAGAGATTATGCTTATGTTTGGCATGTTTTTGCTTGCCTTACTGACGTATATCGACAATCAGCACAAATAGGTAAACTAAAAGCCGTCCCTAACTTTGGCCAGTTGGACGGCTTTTAGTTTATTCTTATAAAGCTTTAAGTTTCACAATATAGCCACCGTCTTTAACGGTTCTACACGGGAGTTATGAGTACCCTCTCATAACTCCTTTTCTATGCCCTCATTATAGCACAATTCAATTTCGTCTACATCTGCACCGTTAAATATTTAAAATATTGTTCAAGATAGTCCGTATTTCCTAGCCCATTTTCATATAATGTAATGCGATAATTCTCATAATTAAAAGTATACGTGTTCCCGCCAATCAGCGAGTTCTTAGCGACATAATTAATGTCTTGCAAGTCGAGTCGAAGCTTATTTGCCGGACCGAGACCTTTTGAAAAAGTCAAAACCATCTGATCATCCGTAAAAGTGATTCCTGCATAACCAATTTTTTTACTTTCCCCTGACATTATTTCTAAATAAGTATTCATATTATCACCCTCCAGATGTAGTCTAGGGTGTGAGACTGGTTTCATAACAAGCCAAAAGTCTCTGAAACCCGTTCCATCTGAATTCTTGTTGTGGAACCCGTTTCATGATTTAAAATGAATTGAGACAATCAAAGGGAGTAATTTGACATGATTAAACACATTTTTTTAGATATGGATGGAACGTTATTAAATAGTTCAGGACAGGTTGATCAACGCAACATTGATGCCATTATTAACTCTGAAATTTCAGTCACTTTGGTGTCCGCACGGGCTCCGATGGAAATGTCAACTGCCATTTCACAGCTTCAACTTCGTACTACACAAATCGGATTTAACGGTGGACTTTTATTTATGCCGAACGTCCAAGGACTAAAAATTATTCAGGATAGCGCCATTCACCCCGCTGATTTTAAAACCGTTTTTGACCTTGTTGAAACCCATTTTCCATCGGTTAGCTTGAGTTATTACGATTCGACCAAATGGTATTCTAAAAAGGTCGATCGTGGAATTCAATTTGAACAACGGCTCACCCACCAATCACCAACTTTAATCAACGAATTAACTCCTGATAAAACTAAGGTTTACAAGATTATGATGATTGTATTTGATCCGACGGTAATGACCAAGCTGCTGGCTGCGCTTCGTGCCCTCAAGATCGACGGCATTAGTATTCAACAATCTGGCGATCTTTATCTAGAAATCACCAGTCGTGACGCCAAAAAGTCGCATGGAATTTCGCAAATTTTAGCATCCGAGCATTTAGATAAATCCGAAACTGCGGCCTTTGGTGACGGTTATAACGACTTACCCATGTTTGAATCCGTCGGCGTACCAATTGTGATGGAAAACGCCCTTCCAGATATTAAAGCTTTGGGAAAATTTGTGACTAAAAGCAACGATGATGCCGGAGTTGCCTACGGTATTCAACATTTTATTTAAGATTGGAAAAGAGGATTATGGCTAACATAAGAGATATCGCAAAACGTTCTGGATATTCTGCATCAACCGTTTCACGCTTTATCAACCACAGTGGATATGTTTCTGACACCGCTCAAGAAGAAATTCAGCAGGTGATTGATGAATTCGATTACGTTCCGAACGCCATCGCGCGTGATTTAAGCACGGGGAAACGCGGACCATCGGTGTTGTGGTTCCGGATACAGGACACCCCTTCTTCACTCAGCTGCTTTATGGAATCATGGATACCGCTTTTGCCGAAGGATATAACGTGCTCGTTTTAAAATCACAATACGATGAAAAAATTGAATTAAAATACCTCGAAAAATTACATCGAAAGGCTTATGATGCGCTAATTTTCACTTCACATAAGTTACCTTTGGCACAGTTAACATCTTATCAAAAATATGGACCCGTCATTTGCTGTGAAAATCCGAGAACAACTAAAATCGCTGCTTCTTACGTCATGCGAGAAAGTGCCTACGTTGAGGCCTTTGACTGGATCAATCACCAAGGATTTCGTCGAATTGCGATCTTGCTAAGTCGGTCTTCCAAAGTTAGTTCAACCAGTAAAACCATCTTTAAAGCCTATCAGCGCGTTTTTCAAAAGGCACCCCTGAATAGTAACGTGTTCACTAATTTGTTCAACTATCAGGATGGTTACCACGTTGCCACCGCTATTGCCCAAATTCATCCCGATTTTATCTTCGCTAATAGCGACGATATCGCGGCCGGTGTTCGGCAATTTTATGTGGATCACGACCGCCCGCTTCCCATGTTGATGGGCCAAGAAAATCAAGTATCTGGTACTGCGTTAAATCTAACGACCATTGACCACCATTTAAAATTAGTCGGAAAAAGCGCCTGTGAGCTTGCGATTCGCGGAGGTATCCAAAAGATTGCCGTTGAATCGAACTTTATATTACGTACCGCAACGACAAATCCAGATTAAAACGCATCCAGCTTACGTTATCATTTAACATGCACCGAAAAAGCTGGATTGAATTGTTTACTTTGGTCAATTTAATTAACCACATGCCCGCATAAATTAACCACTTAACCTAAAATTATTTACCTACTAACCTATTTGTGATGTACTTATATTGCAAAAGGATGTAGGACCTGATGAAAGTACGCGTAGAGATTAATCAAGAATTTAAAGACGGCGAAGTAATAATTCGAGCGCCCGAATACACCAGTGACATTCAAGAAATCAAAAATCTTATTGAACGGCAAAACGCTACTCAAAAAGTGATGGCCTTCTACCAAGATTCAACCGAATTTTATCTTGAAGTTGGTGACATTCTCTTCTTTGAGACTGAAGATCGGCAAGTTTTGTCTCATACCGGCAGTGATATGTACACTACGCATTCTCGACTATACGAATTAGAGGAACAGCTGCCCGTTCAATTTGTGCGTATTTCTAAATCGTGCATTGTTAACGTCACTAAAATTTTGGCGCTAACAAAGTCGCTTTCAAACTGTTTGATTCAATTTCAGAACACCCATAAACAGGTCTACGCATCCCGACGATACTACAAACCACTCCAAGAAAAATTAAAAAAACTGAGGTAATTATTATGAAAAATAGGCAATGGATTTGGGGCATCTTTTTAATTCTAGCGGCTGGACTCTTGGTTGCAACTCAAATGGGCTGGGCGCTAACTTTTAGTCCATTGACCATCGTTGCCACCATCTTTTTGGCGGGAATGCTGGTTCAAAACTTAATTCATCGTTCAATCGGCGGGACCGTTTTTTCGATTGCTTTTCTGTTAATGCTTTATAACGGACCATTAGGCATTTCGAATCTTGTACCGTGGACAATTCTCTGGGCAGCCGCACTTCTAACGGCGGGACTATCCATTATTATTCGACCAAAAAATAACTACTGGCATGCACGGCGACAAACCTGGATGCGTCACCATCGAAATCATTCCAATTGGGAAATGCACGGTGAATTTGATGGAGATTTTGCTGAAAATGATGTTCAAACTAATGATGATAGTATCGTTAACATCGATACGGCAATGGGTAATAGTATCCGTTACGTTCAATCGGACGACTTGAAACAGGTCAACATTGCCACCCGAATGGGAGCGACAAAAGTTTATTTCGATAAATCGCAAATTCTTGATCAAGCAATCGTCAACGTCGATTGTTCACTAGGCGGAGTTAGTCTTTACATTCCTAGGAGTTGGAACGTTGTGATTGATGTCAGTTCTGTTATGGCGGGCGTTGAAGAACGTGGTCTTGATAGCACCAAGGAAGGACCGACGCTTCGTGTGCGAGGAAGTTTACTTCTAGGTGGCATGACTATCTATTATATTTAAATAGCATGTGAAGTTGCGATCGTTAAGCAAATCAAAAAGCCGTTCCTAGCTTTGGCCAGTTGGACGGCTTTTAATTTATTCTTATAAAGTTTTACGGCATAGCCACCGGCTTTAACGGTTCTACACGGGAGTTTCATAACTCTTTTTCTATGCACTCATTGTGGAACAATTCAGTTTCAGTCACATCACTTCAATAGATTAGCTGCTTACAATTCCTTTTGATTTACTTAATGACTAAGTTAACCATTTTTCGAACTCCCCTGACGACTCCAAATTTTTCGATACCGATAATCAATTATAAATGCTATTACGGAAATGACCATTCCCGTAATAATTGCAACAATCATTGAAATCAACGGGTGAACAATAAAAATATCTTCAATATAGTCGATATTTGAATAAATTAGTCCAAACATGAAAATCGTAAAAAAGCTAAAAACTATCAAAAACCTCGTCGGAAATGACGTCCTATACTCTTTACCAATCAATTTCGAAATACCAGTCAATAATGCTACTAAAATCATATATGTTCCAAATAAAAAAATTGCTCCGAGCATTACTTCACTGCCCACGCTCACCGCATCGGTGCTTTTAATTTTTCCAAATACATTACCTAGCAACTGTAATCCACCAAATGTAGCAAACGTAATCGAAGTAAATATACCTAGTATCGTAACAAAATCGGCGGTTAACTTATTTGCTAGGTTCTCACTATTTTTTTGAAGACTAACTAACTCATCATTGGCTTTTTTCAATGAGGACTTTAAAGATTCCAACTTTTCATTTTGTAGATCAATTTTTCTTTGTTGGTGAGAATCAATTGATTGACTTTGGATACTTACTAATTCCATATGGTCAAGTATTTTTAAAAAGTTCTTTTCAGCCACTTCATTATAAAAACTTTCCTCATCATTTCTAGCTAAAAATCCTGCCTCCTGTAAGGACTGTTTAAAAGCATCAAGCTCCTCATATTGAAAAGCAAATCGGCTTATTGGCGCGTATCCTATATACTCTGTGGTATTTAGTAAATGCCAAATATTTTTAAAACTTTCATGCTTCAGTATTTGCTTTGGAAGAGGTGCTTCTCTAGAAAGAATTTGAAATTCTTTAACAATTTTTTCAGCCGTCCCATCCAATTTTACTCACCAATTATATCATCAAGGGTGTATTCGTCTCTTTCTTGATTTTCACCCTGATGTTCTTTCCAAAATTTTTCTTGATGAGATCTTTCGACCAACTCAAAAACATCTTCACTCAAATACTTTTTTATAGCCTTATCAAAAATAGAATACTTATTGTTGTATTTTCCTTCATCATTGATTGTCATACTTCCGTTACCGCTGTAACGATAGTATAAATCTGGAACGACAGGTCCATACTGCCAGGTTTCAAACGGCTTATCGTAAAGTTTTTCAATAAATTCACTTTCGCCCTCATCTTTTAGATAATCTTTAAGAGTAAAGTACATAACCTTTTGGAGCTGCAAATTGGTTACGCCGCAGTTTCTACCAACATTCAAAACATGTTTACTTAATTCCATCATTGACATATTGATACCCCCTTGATTCTATCTTTAAATTATTATATCACTTTAGCGTTGCAACTCTTTGCCAATAACTTATTCACCATAATTTCTCTTCTCAATATATTTTAAACTTTCGGTTTTAATTTCCTCCTTAGCATTACGTACGTTAAAACTAATTTTTTAATTTATTTTCATCAAATATTTTCCCCACAACAGATATTGTAGAACCCAAAACAGGTAAACTAAAAGCCGTCCACAACTGACCTGTACCCCAGAAGTTAAAG
>NZ_JQBX01000025.1 GCF_001437075.1 Pediococcus stilesii | reverse complement strand
CGCCGATCATCTTTTTCAATGAACCACGTTGGTCAATTGCCAATGCGCTGATTACTCCGTTTTCATCTGATAGTGCTTTGATTCCACGTAATTTACCATTTTCCATGTTAAATATCTCCTCTTATTCTCTTACTGGTTGGTACCACTCAACAATGAATATTCTAACTGGTTGGTACCAGTATGTCAAGCGCTTTCAGGAAGCGTTTTCTGTAACGGGTTACTTATTGAATAGATTCAGTATTTCCAACGGTGTTTGCGCTTTCTTTAATTCGTTAACAAACTCCTCATGCATTAGCAGTTTTGAAGCTGATGATAAGTATGTTAAATGATTTCCATTATCATTTTCTGGAATTAAAAACGAAATAATCGTATCAACCTGTTTCCCATCAAACGTTTTCCATTCAATTGGTTGTTTCAATTTTAAAACGATCATTGCTGAGCGGTTAATGGAGCTGTCTTGCGCATGGGGAATAGCAATTCCCTTTTCCATCCCCGTTGACCCAGCTGCTTCTCTAGCCAAATATTTTTCATAAACTGCATTTGCATCACTACTATACCCATTTGTCAGTGCCAAATCGGCTAAGTAATGCAGAAGCTCATCTCGTGAATTTACGTCCACATCAATTTTGATATTTCCTTCGGTTAAAATATCATCTAGTGCATTTGATGCAGCACCTTGCTCTACTTTATTTTCCATGTCATCATCAACTGGAACACCATCGCTAATAGCTACCTCTTCTTTACGAGCATGGTGTCCATCTGCTACTGAAAGTAGAAAGCCAGATACAAGAGCTCCAATTACGATAAAAATCATCCATAACAGCGGTTTATTCACAAGCGGTAGGACGATAAATCCACCATGTGGAGCCGGAACGCTTATACGCGTCATGTACGTTAGGATTGCCGCAATTGAGGATCCCAACATAAAAATCGGAATATTAATTAACGGATTCTTTGCCGCAAATGGAATTGCTCCCTCCGTAATATGCGTTGATCCTAACAAAAAGTTAACATATCCTGCACTACGTTCATTTTCCGAATATGCTTTTCGATTGAATAATACCGAAAACCCAGTTGCCAATGGTGGTGCAATACATGCGGCTGAAACTCCCGCCATAAAGAAGTAGTTTCCTTGAGCAAGAAGTGCTGTACCGGTCAAATATGCTGCCTTATTAATTGGACCACCCATATCTGAAGCACACATAATTCCAATAATCAGACCCAGTACCAGTGGACTAGAATTCTCCATTCCTTTCAAAAAGGACATCATTCCAGTATTGATATCTTTCATTGGAACCGACATATACCACATTATTGCTCCTGAAATAAACACACCAATCACCGGGAACAGGAAAATTTGCTTTAATCCGTCCAATGATTTTGGAAGCTTTTTAAATAGGTGTTGCAATAACAAAACGGTATAGCCAGCGAGAAATCCACCAACAATTCCACCTAAAAATCCCGTTCCGTTTGTATATGCAATCATCCCCGTTGCAAATCCAACAACCAGTCCTGAACGTTTCCCTATAGCTTCAGCAATGTAAGCACAAAGTACAGGAACCATTAAATTCATCGCAAACCCACCAATAGTGTTCAATAATTGTGCAAAAGAATTAAATTGATCACTTTTAGGATCCGCAGAATTAATACCCCAGAAAAATGAAATTGCGATTAAAACACCTCCGGCTACGACCAGTGGCAGCATATGTGAAACACCATTCATCAAGTACACATAGATATTGTGCCAAAATGAACCGCTTGCTTCCTCGTGATTTTCTTCTTCGCTACGAGATCCATCACTATGATAAACGGGTACTTTATCATGTAAAATACTATTTATTAGTTTGCCTGGCTCTTTCATTCCCTTGGTAACTGATACGTTGATTAATCTTTTACCATCAAATCGATCGATATCAACATCCTTATCAGCCGCAATAATTACACCATCCGCCTCTCTAATTTCCTCTGGAGTAAATGGATTATCGGTTCCGCTCTGACCATGTGTCTCAACTTTAATCGAAACGCCTTGTTTTTTAGCGGCTTGCTCTAACGCTTCTTGTGCCATGTATGTGTGTGCAATTCCTGTTGGACATCCTGTAGCTGCAATAATTTTATATTTTGCCATTTTAATCTCCTCCTTCAATTGTCTTTATACTAATTTGCTTACTTAACTCATCGACATTTGAAAAATCCGTCAGTCCGGCAGTAAAAGCAGTTGAACTTCCTGCGGCAATGCTGTACCTTAAATTTTCTTCTAAAGACTTATTTTTTTGCATTCCTGCAATAAATGTCCCTAACATGGTATCCCCAGAACATGCTGTATTAACAACTTTTCCATGGGGAGCATTTCCCACCAAAATGATATCTTTATTCACAAATAATGCTCCCTTGTCGCCTAGAGATAGCAATACGTTTTGTGCGCCCTTTTTTATTAGCTCTTTACAGCACTTGATCCAATAATCAAGCGTTTGTTTCTGATTTGGTCCAAACCACTTTTTTAACTCCTCATCGTTTGGTTTTAAAAGCTTCGGCTGATATGGTAACGTTCCCAAAACAGCCTCATAATTAGTATCAATAATTAGTTCAAATCCGTTAATCTTAGATTTCTTAGCAATTTCAACCAAAATGTCTGGGTCAATCCCCCTAGAAAAACTTCCAGAAATTACTAATATGTCGTCTTTAGTAAGCGTGTCAATAATTTTTTTAAATTGTTCAACTTGTTTGTCTGTTACTAAAGGTCCGCTATTGACCTCCTTATACTCAACGTTTTCATCCAAAACGCGAGTAAAAACATTTATTCTAGTCGGCTGATCGGTATGTACAAATTCATTTTCAATTCCCTTGTTTCTAAGAGTTTCTTCAATAAAGGTATTTGTAAAACCACCGCCAATCCCAATTGCAGTGTTATTAACATCTAGCATCTTTAAAATAAAGGAAACATTTACACCTTTTCCATTAGCCTGAATATCATAACCATTAGTTCGATTTACTACTTCTGGTTTAAGATGATCGGTTTCAATAAATAAATCAATCGCTGGATTCAATGTACAAGTGTATATCATTTTTCAGCACCTCTTTCTTACACCATTAATTCTATATATCGTAAGAATGAAAATGTTTTCAAAATTCACTTTTTATATGTTATTGTTGAAAAAGAATTTACAATAAAGGTGGTGCCTGTCTTGATCGATAAAAATAAATTAAGTTCTACAGAATCGTTTGCCTGGAAATTCATTCAAGATAATTTAGAAATTATACCAACGCTGTCTATTGTCGAACTTGGAGAAAAGGCAAACGTTTCAACCGCAACGATTGTTCGTACTCTGCGTAAAAAGGGATATCAAGGGTATAGTGACTTTAAGCATGATACAACTGAAGTTCAAGCAAAAAGTGACTTTACAAACCTCGACCGTACAGATAGTGATATTAGGAGCGCCATTCTAAAAAATGAACACGAAGTTACTAATACTATCAAAATGATTCATATTCCAGACATTGAAAGTTCGGTACAACAGATCAAGCGCGCAAAAACAATTTATATCTTTGCGCGCGGATTTTCCGAATTGATTGCCGAAGAATTTTTGGTTAAACTCCAGCTTCTAAACAAAAACTGTCAGCTTAGCGACGATCCTAATATTATTCGAACCTTATCTGCTAGAATTCGTTCAGGCAATCTGGTAATTATTATTTCTCTAAATGGTGAAACTCCTGAACTCGTGGAGGCCGCTGCTAAAGTAAATCAAAATAAAGTTCCCATTATTTTGATAACAACCAACTCCAAAAGTGCAATTGGTGAATTTGCTTCAATCGAACTTTGTGGTTATAAGTCGGAAACAACTTATTTCCCAGCTTTTGAGGTTCATTCGAGGCTACCACTTCAAGTAATATCACGCGTATTATTGGATTCATATGTAATTAGGACTGAAAAATAATACTTCGATCAATAAACTCTTCATAAAACTAATTATGTACAAATCGAATTAAATTGTTCTAAAAAATCAATCATTAGTTTTTATAAACTTTGACTTTATCAGTCGTTAATTGAAAATATAACCATCTTCTTGACTTTTAATACTATTATTTCTACCAATTTTTTTAATGATTCCTTCTAAAATCCAACAAATATTTATATTTTCATAAAATAAGTTATAGTAAGCATAATTGATGACATAAACAAATTTTATTGCTATACTACCCTCATTGAAGTGCATACCCGTTTGAAACCGATTATTTAGAAGGGAGCATTATTATGTTTACCAATCTGATCATTTTATATCCATTAATAATGACAATGTTTTGGATTATTGGATCTATTTTTTATCAGATGCAAACGCATAGAAGATATCCACCTTTTGTTGATGAACAACCCGATGGGGTCAGTATTCTCGTCCCCTGTTTTAATGAACAAGAGCATTTAGAACGCACTTTTGAGTCTTTAGTCACCCAGCAACACAAAAACATTGAAATCATCTTAATCGATGATGCCTCAACCGACCATACCTTAAGCATCATGCATAATTTACGGCAAAAATACCCCCGTTTTAACGTTAAAATCGTCTCGCAACCAGAAAACTTCGGAAAAGCGACCGCAATGAATGCGGGCATTCAGCATGCCCAATTTAACTACGTTCTAGGAATTGATGCCGATTCCATTATTGATTCCAATGCGATCGATCAGCTGGTCTTTTCTCTAAAGCAAAATCCTCAAATGGGCGGTGTCACCGGCCGACCTCAAGTAATTAATCGCGATAAGTTAGTTGAAAAAATGCAATCGATGGAATATACCGCGATTATTGACCTCATTAAACGTTCCCAAACCTTCTTTACTGGCAACATTTTAACAATTTCCGGAGTCATTGCTATGTTTCGCAAGGACGCCGTTCTCTCAATCAACGGCTGGAATCCAAATGTTCAAACCGAGGACATCGATATTACCTGGCGACTCTCGCAGAAGGGCTTTTCGGTCGGCTATAATCCCAAAGCACTTACCTGGATTTTAGTCCCATCGACTTTTAGATCCCTTTTAAAACAGCGTCGACGTTGGGCATACGGCGGGTTACAGATGCTGCTGAGCAATAAAATCCAGCTTCTAAAACCATTTCAAATGAAATCTCTACTACTTTATGAAATGATTTTAAGCATCTTCTGGTCATTCACGACCGTTTTTTCAATCGTTTTCTTTTTTGTTAATATTTATCTCGCGCAAGAATTGCATCTCGATGGAAATATCATTCTTATGGGATTAATTCAATTCTTGGTTGGTTTAAAAATTAATCAAAAAACCTCACAAATTCGTTGGTTTATTTATCTGTACATCCCCCTCTACCTCTTTTACTACTGGACTATTAACTTATACGCATTGATCACGTCCGTATTCAAAATGGTTTACATGCCCGATAACAATGGAAAATGGGTCTCACCTCAACGAATTATTAATAACAAGGAGGTATCTTCTAATGCAGGTGAAAATTAAATATCATACATCACTTGTCGCCAAAATAATTCATCTAACTTTACTAACCGCCCTCTGGAGTTTCATTTTCTTTCTAATCGCACTCAACGTTTTATTTGACTGGGGAATTATTAACGATCATTTGGCTCCCCTATACAATTTGTTTAACATCGAGTTTACGACATCCAATGAGTTAATCTTTAACGTCAGCATCGCCTTATCCTTAATCTTTTTAGTAGCCATCGCACGTTTATCGTTCCTTAATTTTACGGGAGGTAAAAGAGATGCATAGTCTAAAGCGTTTTCTAATTGCAATCGGTTTCACCATATTTCTAGTTTTCTTAGGTATTTCAATCGGAAAAGATGACTTACACAGTAAGCCTGCTAATAACCCTAAATTTGCAATTGCCGCGGTTGAAACTAACAAGAAAAACGGTCTGGCAATTTTAAATTATCATCGAGTTCTCAACGACTCGTTAACACTTCGGACCGTTAAAAAGGTAACTAACAATAACCAACTTCACGATTACAACATCACTACGCAAGAATTTAAAAATCAAATTTTAGAATTAAAAAAGGCTAATATTAAATTTATAACTTTAGCCGAGGCGGAAAATCTAGCCCGTAATCCTGAAAAAATCAAAGGGAAATATGTTGCAATTACTTTTGATGATATGGCTGACAGTGCCTACAAAAACGCCTATCCTGTTCTAAAAAAATATAAAATTCCTTTTTCTAGTTTTATCATTACCAGTCGAACCGACAAGTACGTTGTTGATTCGAAAATGGCTAGTTGGGATCACTTGAGAGAGATGCAGAATAGCGGATTACTGACAATTGGCCTGCATACTCACGATATGCATTATTTAATTAACGACGTTGCCGTGGGGAAAATTGCACGTTTTAATTTAGATTTTAAAAAAGACTACGCCGTTTCCCAGAATAAACTACAAAAACATCTGGGAATTAAAGCCAATTATTTTGCCGCTCCCTACGGTAATATCCACCCCCAAAATGCAAAATTTTTAAATAGCACTCCCGAAGTTACCGCCTACTTCAATCTTTCTCAGGAAATCATCGGTAATAGCGACCATCAAGATTTTGAAGTTAGTCGAATACTAATTAATCGGCGAAACTGGAAACAGATTCAAACATGGATTTCCAACTAAGTTTATGTAAACTCAGTGTAAAAATAGGGAATCATGACAAGTTCAGCATGTCATGGTTCCCTAAGTATTTTTAAAATTTAATTGTATCCTCGATTACAGATATCACTTTCTAAACATCTTCAATTCGCACAATCATTATTGCCATGATTGTTCCCAACATTACCAATCCCATGTAAACCATGTTTTGAGTCATCCCCGTTGGATTGCTTGAAAACGCAATTCCGTAAAGGGTTGGCCCCAGAGCCGAAATGAAATATCCTCCAGCCTGTGCCATCCCAGACAACCGCGCCGTTTGATATGGGTCCGTCGTCTTGATGGCAAACATTGTCATTACAAAAATAAATAGCAGATTCACCGTATAGCCAATCAATAAAATCTCTAGCATCCAAAACCAAGTTGCCGAGGTATTTTGAACAAACAGCATTCCAGCCGCGATTAGCCCAGCGATTCCGCCAGATAAAATTAATACAATTTCACTAACTCGATTTAACTTTGTCAATAATTGCGGCAAGATGATGGATACTGGTAGTCCCATCAAAGAAAAAAGGGCCATAATTATACCAACCATCCCTGGATTAACGTGATGAAACTTCATCAACGGCGGCATCCATGCCGTAATTGTGTACATAATTACCGATTGACAACCGAAAGTAAATAGAAAAGGCCATGCCCGTTTATTCGACCATATTTTAGAACCCTTTTCTTTCCGAATTGGTGCTTCCACACTAGTTTTCATCTCTTCTGGTACCCATTTAATCGTTAAAATCCAGACAACTAGTGCGGCCAATGGAATTCCAACTAAAACTACTAGCATCGACCACCACCCACTAATCGCAATAATCGGGGCAGTAATCAAATTGAAAATTGAGCTACCAAACATCATCGAAAAGGTATACAAGGTTGTATATGTTCCAATTCGTTGTGGAAAATACGCCGAAACAAACGATGGCATAAATACGTTTAAATAGGCAATTGCCGTGCCGATTAAAATCGTCCCCAAAAGGATCGTTGGCATCGTCACTATCAATCGAAATAATGAGCCTAATAATAAAATTATTAAAGTTAACATCAGCGACCGTTTAAAACCCAATCGTTTTAAAACCGTCGATGCAAAATTAGAAAAAAGCATGAACATTACCAATGGTAACGTGGTTAAAATTCCCAAACTTCCCGTTGATGTTCCTAGTTGTCGGGCCAAGTCGCCAATCATCAACGGAATTGTCGTTATCGGCGAACGCATCATCGATCCGATCAAAATCACTGATGCAATCATTCCCACTGTCACCCAGGTCCTCTTTTTTGAATTCAAAATTTAGCCTCTTTTCTCTTTCTACTCAACTTACATTATATCAGCAGCATCGAAAAAAGTTCGATACCCAAAAATTTCCATTGAGCGATTAACTTCATTTGTTGATTCATACCTAAAAGTACCAATTTTAATTGAACAATCTTTATAAGCTAGGCATAAGCATCCTTGACGTCCAGCTATCATCCACCACCCAAATTAATTAAGGGGGTGTTATAATAAATCTGACTATAGCATCTACACGAAGGAGGACTCGCTATGATCGTCAAAAGTGAACTTCAAAACGGACAAATCGTCATTCCGTTACCTAAAAACTTTGAAATTAAATCTGGTACCATTTTTGAAGCCAAGATTAATGAGCATGGCATCATCACGCTCACTCCAACTAACTTCGTCCCCGACACGATGGAAGACCTATTGAAGGACTGGGAAGGCCCCTACCACTATCCAAACGACTTAACAGAATGGGACGGTATTAAACCGGTCGGTGATGAACTATGGTAGAAAAACCAACAACTGGGTCCATTATCTATATCGATTTTGACCCAGCCATTGGCGCCGAAATCGAAAAACGCCGCCCCGCAGTGGTCATCAGCAACGAACTTTTAATGGAAACCACGCGCTTTATTTGGGTAGTCCCTATTTCCCACGGGACATATGATGGTCCGCATTACCCACTGCACGTTGCCTTGGATGGTCGCACTAAAATTGCTGGCACCGCCTATGCTGAACAAATTAAGTCTTTTGATTACACTAAAAGAAGTTGGAAATTCGTCGAACAAATGCCTCAGGATTTATTTGAACAAATTAGGAAAAAGGCCAAACTCGTACTTTAATCTAAATTAAATTTAACATTGAGAAAAAGCTGGTTAACTTCTTAACCCACCGTCATCAACAGCATGTGACTAACACGTTGATATTGATGGCAAAGAAGTTGACCAACTTTTTTAGTTACCTTGGGTTAAAATTTAAAAACGAATACTTCACTTAAAGTAAATCACCGAATCGGCGGACGTATTGATGTTTTATGACGGTCACTAGGCCTAAATATAATCCCATAATAACAATTAATAATGGCCAATAGTTCAGCGGTAACGCGACTAGTCCCAGCCCTTTTCCAAAAGCGGTGTACGGGATAATTGAGCCAACAAATACCGCAAAAGTTGTTACCCCCGTTAAAATCCATGAAGCTCGACTTTGTATAAACGGGATCTTTTCGGTCCGTAAAGCGTGTAGAACAAATGTCTGTGTCCAAAGTGATTCAACAAACCAGCCTGCATTAAATAATTGAACAAATAATTGCTTATCTACTCCATATGCAGATGAATAAAATAGTCCGACAATTTGTGGACAAATCATCCAAAACATCATTAAAAATGTAACAACATCAAAGATTGAACTCGTCGATCCAAAATAAAACATGAATTTTCCGGTCGATTTCGAATCCCACCGTTTAGGTTCAAATAAATATGAGTTATCCATTCGATCCCACGAAATTGACAAGCAAGACAAATCATAAATTAAATTTAGTAACAATAATTGAATTGGTTGCATTGGCAAAAATGGTAGGAATGCACTCGCAATTAAAACCGAAAAAACATTTCCAAAGTTTGAAGAACAGGTGATTTTAATGTATTTCATAATATTGCCAAACGTTTGACGTCCAATCACTACACCCTGTTCTAAAATTCGTAAGTCTTTTTTCAAAAGGATGATCGATGAGGATTCCTTAGCAATGTCTACCGCAGTATCAACCGAAATTCCCACGTCCGCATTTTGCATCGCCAAAGTATCGTTGATTCCGTCCCCTAAGAAGCCGACAACATGACCACAATCGTGAAGCATGCGGACAATTTCTGCTTTCTGATCCGGCGTGATTTTAACAAAAACGTCGTTAGCTTCCACGCACTTCATTTTTTCCTCAGCTTCCATCGCGACAAAATCATCCCCAGCCACAATTTCGTTTGGATTAAATCCAATACTTTGGCACACCGTCTTGGTTACTTGTTCGTTGTCACCGGTTAAAATTTTGACTCGTGTTCCACGCTCATGTAGTGCTGAAATCGCCTCTGCGGCCGATGCCTTGGGTGGGTCCAAAAATACTAAACAACCAATAAAAATCATTTCTGTTTCATCCTTGGTCGTTAATTTTCTTTTCCCGTCTTCGGTGAATTCCCGAATTGCTAGCCCCAAAACGCGCAATCCTTTTTGATTTAAGTTCTCTACCAATTGCTTAAGACGTGCCTGATAGGCATTGGATAGTTCCTGAATTTGTCCATTAACTAAAATTTGATTGGAAACGGAGGTAATTTCTTCCATTGCCCCTTTCGTTACCAGCTTTTTGATACCGTCTTCGTCTTGAACAACCGTACTCATCCGTCTACGGGTGAAGTCAAAAGGAAGTTCATCAACTTTAGTGTATCCCAGACTGTCCACGGCAATTTTTTCCTTTGCCGTTTTAACGATTGCTTTATCCAAAAGATTATCCAGACCTGTTTGATAGAAACTATTTAAATACGCGTATTTTAGAACAGTATCATCGTCATTTCCGTCAATATCGTAATAGTATTTAAGGCTAATATCATCTTGGGTTAGGGTCCCCGTCTTATCCGTACAAAGGATGTCCATACTACCAAAATTCTGAATGGAATTAATATCTTTTACGATTGTGTCCTTCTTTGCCATGCTGACGGCGCCTTTAACCAGATTAGTGGTGACAATTACCGGCAGCATTTCTGGCGTCAAACCAACGGCCGTTGATAAACCAAACATTACCGCATCCAGCCAGTTGCCTTTCGTCAGGCCAGTTATCACAATTACAATCGGTGCCATTACTAGCATGAATCGGATTAGCAACCACGAGGTTTGACTAATCCCTGTATCAAAATCCGTTTTAACTACCTTTTTATCCTTCAGCTTTTCAGAAATACTTCCGAGTTCGGTGTTCGTCCCAGTGGTAATCACCACGCCTAGCGCAGTTCCACTGACAACGTTGCTTCCCATAAAAGCCAGCGTGTCACAGTCTGTAACCGATTCAACGTCGTTACAATTCATGACTGTTTCCGCCCTTTTTTCGACGGGATAGCTTTCACCCGTCAAGGCCGCTTGCGAAATCAGTAAATCACGTGCTTGGACAATTCTTAAATCCGCCGGAACCATATCACCGGCGCTCAATTTAATAATGTCACCTGGCACCACATCCGCTGAATCCATCTTTTCTTGGAAATTTTCCCGAATGATATTGGTTGTCGATTTTACCAAAGAACGCAATTTATCCACCGCATTGCTCGATTTAACCGACTGAATGAGTATCATTATCCCACTAGCAACCACCATCACAACGATGATCAACGTCCCCGTCAGATCCTTGTCACTCGGACTTGCGAGCTGGTAATCTAAAAAGAAAGATATGATTGCTAAACAAGTCAAAACAATCGTGAACGGCGTGACAAACGCCTGAAATAGTTGAACCCACCACGGTTTTTTTGTGTTGCGCTTCAACTCGTTTAAGCCATAAAGCTTCCTTCGCTCAATCGCCTCTGCCTGAGAAATTCCCATCAAGGCGGTCTCGTATTCTCCGAGCACCTCGTCCACGGAAGTATCCGCTATAATTTTGTATTCATTCTTCAAAATTAATCCCCTCTTTTCTATGAAAAGAGGCTCTAAACTGAAAAAAGGACCATGATTAACACGGCCCCGGTGTGTCTGTTCAGCACTACACGGCGTAAAACTGCTGCCAGTTTAGCTACTTGGGAAAATGCCTTCAAATCGACATTTTCTGTCCTATACATTGGCGTTTCACAACGTTTCTGTACAGTAGCCTTTGTCCGTGTAGGAGCCTCTAAATGAATTTTAAATACACATATATTTTTACGCTTTTTATTTTCCTTCATAAACAAACTTATTGATTTCATTATTTTTTCTTTATAATTAGGATGATGACGGGTCGCTAAACCTAGATTCTTACTATGCGAAAATACTAAAAATCAACATAAACTCTGATCAAACAAAAAACTACGGTGAAAAATTTTCGCCGTAGTTTCTATTATTTTTTAATTCCTAAGGTCAGCCTCCTCCTGTTAACCCATCAATCGTCCAAGTCCCCAACCCGGACTTTTCCGCTTGCTACNATCCTCGGTGGCTCCCGACTTTATCCACACTTCTGTTTTTTAAAACGGATCCTTTACCGGAAATTCTTCCAGTTGGCGCTTGATCATTTCACTATGAAGTTGTTCTTCGCGTTCAATTGCTTCTTTTTCTTCTTTTGTGAGCTTATCTTCATCAACTGTACATGCCATTATAAAAACCTCCTTAACGAATCGGTTTCACCTGAATTAATTTGCCTTTTACGCCGGGTAAAATTCCCGCTTGAACCTTATCTTCACGTGATTTATGTGCTAATTGGAATTTATTCTTTTTTACAAGCATTTTATTGTTCGATTCAAATGAACTAGGGAGGGGTTCATTCGTACCGTTTAATACAACCACCAATGCTTTAAAACCAGCTGGATCAACATCAATTGGACTGTAGTGAATCGTGTCACTAAACATTTCAAAAACCGTCCCCTTCGGAACATAAAACAATTGCGTATGTTCCTCAGCATTAAATTCATATCCATGTAAATCACGACGTTTGCCCAAAACCATGATGACATCGGTGAATGTAATGTTCACCTCGCTACCTTGGTGAAATTCAATCGCCGAAAACGCATCGCAATGTCCCGCGCATTGTCCGGCTGAAAGTTCCATGCCACCAAACACATCATGACTTAACTGTTCAATGATCGACATTTTTTCAATTTCTGGATTTTTGGGAACGTACACGTTTTCCGCTGGAATCGGCATGCTATCCATGTATCGATTAATTTCATCCAAATCAAATTCATCATAAACCACGCCATAATCGCGAAATTCATCACTATTAATATTAATAATGTTCAATTCCGGATTAGTGGCTCTAATTTTTTCCAAATTATTCATTTTCAAACCCGATTTCACTTGTTGTTATTTTTCAATCTTTTCAAACCAAGGTGTTGCAGTTACTGCTAACACTT
>NZ_JQBX01000024.1 GCF_001437075.1 Pediococcus stilesii | reverse complement strand
TTAACTTCTGGGGTACAGGTCACTTCTACCTAAATTTTATTTTTGAATCATTTAGTACCAACTAAAAATCACTATTTGGGCCAACTTTTTGGATTAATCAAAATATCTTTTTGCTAATTCAAGAGCTGCTCCATCAATCACAACTTTCCCATGCTCACGTAAAACCTCACTAGAAATCGGTGTTGCTTTACCATATTCGTAAGCAATCGCTAAATCGTCTTTGACCGATTCGGGCGTATTTTCGCTCATGAAGAAGGTCAACTCTAGATAATAGTCGTTCTTAAACTCATATAAAACCGACTCGATTCCATTACCTGTTGTAATTAATTTTGCAATATTTGGTAGTCCCTCAAAGTCGTCCAACTTAACGATTGAACGTTGTGTATCACCAACCCCGTTGGCATAACTATTTAAATCAGCGGGATCACCGTTAGTAGTACGCGCCGAAGAATCAACGTTATTTTCATTAGTATCGGTTTCAGACAATTTTCTTTTTAAAAAGTCTGATACTTCATCTAACTCATCTGAACTAGGTGACCCATTCTCAGTTGCGGATTTAATCGCCTCTTCCATCCCGTTAGCCGGATTTTTACTAATATATAGCTCTAATCCATTACGGTTTGGCAGTACTTGAAAGGTAACCGCATCATTATTAGCAAACTGATGCTCCGTGTCAACCTCTTCCAGTACGGAATAAAAGAAACTTTCAATTTCTTTATGATTATCTAATAAATCGAGGAATGTCACCCCGCGTTCAGTTAGATCGTCTGAACTAATTGTAACTCTGATCGTATCATCATTTATTCGTTCCATTTCCATTAGTAGCACCTCCAGTTCTAAATCGAAACTGAATGGAAAAACATATCTAAATATGTTCTACACGATTATCCCACAAAACACAAAACTTTACCACAAGACGCCCCTAACCATTAAATTTTTCTAAAGTAAAAGGATTATTTTAGACGCGTCTCACGTCCAGAATAATCCCTTAAAGTTTAAATTAAAGATTTGCAATGCGCTGTGCTTCAGCTAGTTCAAGTTGGCGTACCTTACGTGGCAAGAAACGACGAATCTCATCTTCGTTATAGCCAACTTGTAATCTCTTGTCGTCCATAATAATCGGACGACGGAGCAATCCAGGATTCTTTTGAATCAGATCAATTAGCTGTTGAAGTGGTAAATCATCTAATTCAACGTTCAACTCCTGAAAAACCTTCGAGCGCCGAGAAACAATTTCTTCGGTCCCATTTTCAGTCATTCTAAGAACTTTTTTAATTTCTTCAGCACTTAAGGGTTCAGAAAAGATGTTCCTTTCCGTATAGTTAATTCCGTGTTCTTCTAACCAAGCCTTTGCCTTTCTGCAAGATGTGCAACTTGGCGATGTGTATAACGTAACCATTAAAATTCCCCCTTTTAGCAGCCTGAAAGCATTACTTAACTTACAATTAACATTGTACAGCGTTAATCAAACTTTGTCTACCCCTTTTTTAAAGATTTTTACTTATAAAAAATTAAGTAATTGTCATTCTTTTGTGCCATATTATGAGTTATTTTTAAATGATATTTGTCATTTTTTTATGTTTTGTAGTATAAATTAATTTTATTAAATTAAATAAACACTTATAGTTTAAAAAAATAGTTTGTTATGAAAAGGTTTACTCTAATTCGATAACCCTCCCGACCTCTGGAAGCCCTATGCGACTGGGTTTCGAAGAGAATTTCCTTGTTTCCTCTAACACTTGGTTTAACTCAAGGAGCGGCGATAAGTGACTAATAATTAATCTTTTCGAAGCAGATTCATCAAATAATTTAGCCGTATCTTTAGTTGAAAGATGCCATTTGGTTCCTTTATACGATTCTAGAAAATTAGTATCAGTTATTAATAAATCACTATTTTGGGCAAACGGCACTAATTCATCAAAAAATCGTGTATCTGATGTAAATGTGAATACTTGCCTAGAAGTCTTATCCTCTATTCTCGTCGCGAAAGCGGGAACTGGATGAACTGTTTTTTGGAATGTTATTTCAAAAGGTCCTAGTTCTAATTTTGTATCCTCATTATAGGCAAATCCTTCTGAAGCATTGGGCCAGGTCAGTGCTCCAAAATTAAGTGGGTCTTCGTTATGTCCATAAATCGGTAACTTTGTTTTCCCAATTTTTTCATTTAATTGCCATAAATACTGTAATACACCAACATCAGCCGTATGATCATGATGGTAGTGAGTTAACAATACTGCGTCCAGTTCAAGAGGATTAATGTGTTTTTCAAGTTCAAGTAAGGTTGAAGAACCCGCATCCAGAAGTAAATTAAAGTCACCACTTTGGACTAAATAACCTGTTGTTCCAATTTTTTGGCTCGGATAACCGCCATAAAATCCTAGTACCGTTATTTTCATATCTATTTCTCCTCATCAAATAATTATTCATTACCTTAATTCTAACGCAAAGTGAAAAATATTTTTATTATCTTTCAAAACCTCTATAATAAGTGTGGAACGGAGGTGTTAATATGACTAGAAATTTAATTTCGTCATTTGGCAGTAAGAGTATTCTCGAAAGTATAAAGAAAAAGAATTCCGATCGGAAAATGATTATTCTTTCCAACACTTCGGAAAATGATAGTTTTCAATTAGTTGATTTTTCTGACCGGGAAAATATTTTTCAATCTCCCAATCGCTATCAAGTACTCTTTGAAAGTGGTTTTTCAATTACCGGCAATCTTTTCAGATTCGACTTTTTCGAACTATCAGATGACTCATTAAAGGCATTCGATCAAAAGATTCAAAACTGGGCGAATAGTAATGCGGATTCATACGACTTGCAAAATTCCTTTTTACTAAATCCCTTAGACGGGAAGCCAAGTAATCGAGCACTGCTAACAATCTGGAATCAAGAGTCTAACCGCTCTACTTTTGAAGTTCGTGATCTACAAAATATTATTGCACCATATACGAACCAAAATTATTTCCGTACAATTTATCAAGTGGTAAACTAATTCGTGAAATAGCATCAATTTTACTGTATACTTGTATACCGTATACAGAAGGGAATGATCCGTATTTTCTCACCAAAAAATCCAAAGGTTTTGATCTCAAACATCATATTTGACTTAATTGTTGGAATCTTTTTTGTCTATTATTTAAAAGTATCCAGCGATGTTTCAAGTTTCATGCGAATCATCTTAATGATTTTTGCTGCCTACGATTTTACTGATATGTTTTTTAGCATTCGTCTTTTATTACAACAATCTAAAGGACCAAAAAAATAAAAGTTTGAGAATTTATCTCAAACTTTTATTTTTTATGTCAGTGTATCGAATTAGGATAATTGCAAAAAGAGCCGTTCCTGAAAAAATAATTGTGAACGAGCCTAAAATCCCAGTCAGAGAACCGGAAATTAACGCGCCACCCACGAACGATCCGATTATTGACAGAGTATCAAGCCCTTTACGCCAAGCTGTTTGATTTTTTTCAATTAGTGCATCATACATTGATTCCGCCGCAGTTCTGATGTTGCCGGTCATCATTAAGGAAGTAAATGGACCACCATTTAATTTCCGAAAATGCTGTAATTGGGCCGATGCGGTTAAAGATAACATTCCCGTAACTAACGTATTAGGTAAAATCTTTGAAAAAAGTGCGACAAGGACGATCAAACTTATCTCATACATCAACACGCATTCGTCAATTGAAAATGCATTGCGCTTTAAAAGTCTTTCATGCTTTTGAAACCAACGGACGATAATTGTTCCAATTGCAAAGAACAGAATTGAAACCACGTATTGTACAGTTTGCTCCCATTTAAACTGCCCCAAATGAATTCCTAATAAAATTAAGTTTCCCGTCTGCAATCCCGCAAAAACCTCTCCATGCTCTAAATAAGAATATGCATCAAGTCCACCAGCTGCAGCAGCTAAGAGCATCCCAATTGTTAGCTTTTCATAGAACGTACTGCTTCGATTCATTTTCCATCCCCCACTTAACTAATTCCATCTTTCTCACCAAACCAGTAACCGTTTCGAATCACGTCAAGCATTTTAACTAACTGCAAGGTTTCGTTTAGATCATGAACACGTAAAATTCTTCCGCCGTGCAAATACATATATGCTTCAGCAATCAATGTTACTTCCAGTCGATCTTCTTTCTTTAAATTAAATAACTTGGCCCCAAATCCCTTTCTAGAAATTGCAACCATCATTGGTCTTCTTAGATAATTGAACTGATCAATATTCTTCATCATTGCATAATCCTGATATCCATCAGCAATTTTAGCGTATCCAACGCCTTGATCAAGTGCAATTCTATCAATATCAATTCCGCTTTTAGTCAAATCATCTATATTTTTCTCAAAAAAGTTCTTCATTTCTCCCGTTAGGTTGGAATAATTTTTATCACGTGCACTATGCATAGTCAGTAAACCAACATCTGATTGTTTTAACAATTCAAGTTTGCGTTGATCATCAGTAAATGCATTTACATCATTAATGATATCAACGTTTTTAATCACCTTTTCCATAACCTCATATTTGTAAGTGTCGACAGCAATTGCTACATTTTTATACTTACTCCGAATCAACTCGATGGCAGATTCTATTCGGTCAAGTTCTTCACTTGCGGCAATTTCCTGGAATCCTGGTCGTGTTGTCTGTCCACCGACCTCAATCACATCCACACCACTTTCAATCATTTCCTCAATGCGCTTAGCAATATCTGATTTATTTTGATACCAACCGCCATCATAAAACGAATCGGGCGTTATATTCAAAATTCCGTAGATAAGTGGCTTTTTAGATAGATTAAATTTAAAGCGTCCTGCTTTCCAAAAAATTGAATTATTCTGAATGATTTTAGCCAATTGTTGATCTAAATTTTCGTCACCCAAAATTTCAAATAGTTTTTCTCTAAAGATATTTATAGAAAATTCTGGAACCTTAAGAGTATATTCTTCTTGGTCCAGTTCAAATAATAGATCCATTTGATTAAACAAGGTTTCAAGATCGCCCTGTTTGCTCAAATTATCTAATTTTAAATTCAAAAATAAATTTTCTTGACGCGTTTTTACGTCTGACAAAACTCGGTCTATAAAACTATCACTAGAATAAACTTTCTTTTCAGTAATTTGCATCCGTGCTCCTCCTCATTGTAACTGCAATAATAAATTATGAACTGCTTTAGTTCGATGCAATAACGGAATTTTCTGATCATCACTCAGTTCCGCCAATGTTTTGCCAGTATCCTTTTGCTGCAGAATCAAATCAAATCCTCGCCCATTTTCACCGCGTGCTTGTTGACTGACTTCTCCAATAAATCTGCCCGTTGCCACAACTGTTTCTGAACGATAATATCCACCAACTAGGTTTGATATCATTTGAACTCCTCTTTTTTTGTTCAACAATAGTTTTAATATTTTATTGTTTAATTCTTGATCATTAAGATGTTTCATATCGAGATTTCTGGCAGTCAATACACCCAGCCAGTCGGGATAAGCATCTAAAATCATTCCGGAATCATCTGCAACAATAAATTCTTGTGGCAACATCTTAGCAATAAACGCACTTTTTATTTTCGCATTTTCAATATAACTTTTAGATCCCTCAGCCGGAAAAATCTGTTTAGGGAGAATTTCCTGATAGGATATCGCTTGTTCATCAAACCATTTAAAACTTTTGACTAGTTCTGCCGTTTTTTCCAAATTATTCGATGCAATAACAAATCTTTCAGGTTTCTTCATTTAAAGCTGCTCCCATTTCTTTAACTAAATAAAATGAGCCACTAACAACAATCAAGTCATTTTTGTTAACAACCTTCTCCATGGCACTAACCGCCTGCTTAGCATTAGAATATGAACCAAGCCATTTGTCTTTAAACAACGCATTTAAGGTTGACTGGTCCAGCGTTCGCTCTGGATTATCTGGTTGAACCGTGATGATCTTTGTTGCGGCCTCGTCGTACAGTTTTGCCATTTCAACGTAATTTTTATCCTTCAGGAAACCCAAAACAAAGAATAGCTTTGCGTTAGGCTTCATTAATCGAATGGTTTCTATTAAACGTTTTGTGGCATCTACATTATGAGCCCCGTCTAAAATAATCAACGGATCTTGGCTAATAGCTTGAAAACGACCAGGAATATTAATTTCGCTCATCATTTTAACTAATGGCTTCGTTGTCTGAACAACGTGCTTTTCAAAAAACCAATCATAGACGGTTAAAACTGTTGCTAAATTATCAATTTGAAACGTACCATTTAGTACAAATTTAATATTCTTTAAGCTAAAGTTTTTCGCATCAATTGAAACAATATTATCGAACAAACTAACTTTTTTAACGTCTAATATTTCGAGTTTAACTTCATTTATACTTTTTACATCATTTTCTCGTGAAATATCTAAAAGTACCTTTAAAGCCGAATTATGTTGGCTTGGAGCTATAAAAACATTCGTATTTCTTTTTATGATGCCCGCCTTGTTCAACGCTATTTCTTTAATCGAGTGTCCTAAAATTTCAACATGGTCAATATCGATATGTGTAAAGATTGTTACAATTGGCGGTGCAATTATATTTGTCGCATCTTTTTCCCCACCGAGCCCTGCCTCAATTACCGCCCATTCAACATTATTTTCGGCAAAATATTGAAGCATAATCAAAACGAACCACTCAAAAATTGAAATATCCCGCGGCTTAATATCCGACGGCAAAAGGCTAACAATCTCCTGATAAAGTTTAACAAAACTTTTCTTAGGAATGATCTGACTCTGAATTTGAATTTGTTCACGGATATCAAGTAACGCCGGACTGGAAAAATAACCAACCTTATATCCAGCATTTTGTAGTATCTCTTTGAGCATAAATCCAGTTGAACCCTTGCCGTTGGTTCCCGCCAAATGAATTATTTTAAAATTTTGATCGGGATTCCCCATTCTTTTTAAGACTCTTTTTAGCATTGGTATTCGTTCTGAATCTTTTGCTAGCATGTTTTGATTCAAATCTAAGATTAAATTTTCAAAGCTTAAATTAGACAATTTTATTCTCCGTTTGTCGTAAAAAATCTTGTTTTAACTCGGCGTCTGTTTTAAACCTCCCCGTAAACTTAGAGGTGTACGTAAATAGGTTTGTTCGATTAATCCCTCTCATCTCCATACACATATGCCGAGCAGAGATTGAGACCGCTACTCCATTTGGTTCCAAAATTCTTGTCAGCTCCGATGCAATTTGAGCCGTCACTTTTTCCTGCATTCCAGGCCTCTTAGAAGCGAACTCAACTAACCGCGGTATTTTACTAATACCAATTACCCTACCATCTTTTGGAACGTAAGCAACGTTTGCATAACCAAAGAACGGTAATAGATGATGTTCACACACCGAGTAAAACGGAATTCGTTGCACAATAACCATCTCTGGATCGTCTTCAACGTGAAAAATTTTGTAATCCGTAAAATCCTCTGGTTGATGATTTAAGCCGCTAAAAATTTCGGCATACGCTTTGGTAACTCTTTCTGGTGTTTCAAGCAGTCCTTCCCGCTGAGTATCTTCTCCGATTGCTTCTAATAGGTCTCGGACAGCTTGCTTAATCTTTTCTCTATTCAAGTTTCTCCGCCCCCATCTTATATTCACGCACTGAATTTTGATCATTTGTATTTTTCAGCATACCTTTTATTTTATCATGTAATTCGCGATCATTGTTCGTAATTTCAAGCATGGGTATTAATACAAAATTTCGGTTTTTAATTTCAGGATGTGGAATTATTAAATTATTTTCTTTCAGACTTATCTTGTTAAAAAAAAGAATATCTAAATCGATTGTTCTGGGCCCCCAATGAATTTTCCTAATCCTGTGCAAACCTTTTTCAATTTCATGTAAGAACTCCAATAATTCATGTGGACTCATTGTAGTCTTAATTTCGACAGCGATATTAAGAAAGTCATCTTGCTTTACGCCACCCACTGGCTCAGTCTCGTAAACTTTCGAGATATTTTTGATAGTCACTTTTTTTCTTAGCGCTTGAATAGCAGATTTTAAATTATGCTCACGATCTCCTAAGTTAGTTCCAATGCTTAGATAAACATCATTTGTCATTTTGTACGCCACTGACCTCAATTTCAATGTTTTTAAATATCCCGTCAATTGGAACACTATATTTTCTGATTCTTAGAGTGATTGCATTTAGAGCCGGAAATTTAGTAAGCAGAATTTTTAAAAGATTATTTGCAACACTTTCAATTAGATTAAAATTATTTTTTAAGACAAAATCTTCTATTACAGAATATACATCGGCGTAACTGACCGTTTCGTTTAAATTATCCGTTTTAACTTTTTCTTCAATCGGATAGGTCATTTCGACATCAATTTCAAGTTTTTGACCTAGCTTTTTTTCCTCAGCAAAAACCCCATTGTAAGTATGAAAAGTCATATTATTGATTCTTATTTTTCCCATCTCAAATTACCCCTTTATCGTCTAATAATTACAATAATATCATTATTAGGAAATTTACAACAATAAAGACCTTTTCATTTTGTTAAATAATTCTTTTAATTTATTAAACATAAAAAGAGCATTGCCAAAATCACTTTTGTCAACGCTCTCGATTGATTTTATCTTAGTTGTCAATTTCTAAATCAAGTTATTAATCGATTAATTAAACTACTACTTAAGGAACTGGCTTAGCGGAATTAAATCCTTAGAGTTGTACGCCTTATTAAATTTGTCAATGTCATCTTGACTGAATTGATCCGGATCCAGAACTAACTGTTCTACCGGTAATGGACGTTCGTCGGCAATTTTTACATCTATTACAACCGGTTCGGTTGCATCCTTAGCAAAATCAAAAGCTTCTTTTAACTCTTCTTTGTTATGAACTGAAAAACCGACAGCACCCAACGATTGGGCAACTCCTGCCCAATCGGCATCTTTTATATCAACACCGTAATGACTCTGATGTGTATCATCCTGCTCAGCTTTAATAAAGCCAAAAGAATCGTTACTTAATACAACATTAATAATTGGTAAATGGTACTTTGCTTGAGTAATTATATCCTGGGCAACCATGGCAAATCCACCATCACCTGATATAGAAAAGACTTGTCGGTTCGGATAACTTAACTGTCCACCAATCGCTGCTGGCATACCATACCCCATCGTTGCAAACCATCCTGAGGTTGTAAAGACTTGCTTTGGATTCATATTCAGAAATCTCAGTCCATCGATTGTTACGTTCCCAACATCAACGGTAAAAATTGCATCATCCTCTGCAATTCGATTAATTTCTTTAAAGACAGGTTCAACTCTCAGCGGCAATGAGTCACTGTCGGCCATTTTTTTAATCCAATCGTGCCAGTTTTTGTTATTATCCAGATTAGCTTGATACCACTTTGTGGATGGCTGCTCCTCTCCGCGCTCAATTAACAGCTTCAAGGTTTTTTTAGCATCAGCAAGGATTGCTACATCATCTTCATGTCGTTTACCTAACTTGGAAGAATCAATGTCAACCTGGATAAACTTAGCGTCAGGATTGAAAAAGTACTGTGCAAATGGAAAATCACTACCAATGAAAAACTGTAAATCAGCTTGTTTTAAAGCTTCCACAGCAGGCTTTGTTGCAACTCTTCCGGCCGATGCTAGATACGCGGGATTGTTATCAGGTACTATGCCCTTTGCCAAAGCACTGGACGCAATTGGCATTTTGTACATCTGAGCGAACTCTTCAATTTCTTTTGTAGCACCTGTCGCACCTTTTCCAAAGTATAAAATAGGTCGTTTAGCATCTTTAAGCAATTTTAAGGCAGCATCCACATCTTCAATGTCGGGAGCAGGATTCTTAACTCGATAATCAGATGCGGTGGATTTAAACGTATCCGGAATATCAACCCATCCCAAATCTACGGGAATTGTAACCACCGCAACGCCTTTATACTTATACGCCTGCTTAATTGCCTGATCAACGACGTGTGGCAACTGTTCGGCGGTCATTACAGTCCGATTATATACTGAAACATCGGCAAACATTGGATTTTCGTTCATCTCTTGGAAGAAATCGGTATTCATTGCACCAGTGGCAACTTGACCAATAAGTGCTAAAACTGGAACGTGATCCATCTTAGCATCATATAAACCATTAAAAAGGTGTGTTGCTCCAGGACCCGCTGATCCAAATGCGACCCCAATTTTACCGGTAATTTTAGCATCACCAGCAGCAGCTAATGCTCCAACCTCTTCATGCCTAACTTGAATATACTTTATTTTTTCTTTTTCGGAGAATAAGGCATCCATTGTACTATTAAAAGATCCACCCGGAATACCATACACGTGATCTACTCCCCAACTCTCAAGCACCTTCACCATTGCAATACCAGATTTAATTTTATCATCCATGAACATAAACCCCTTCCCCACTTATTAAATGTAAGTGTATCTAATTCATAGACAATAATAACGCTTTCCTTTTTGAAATTCAACCATCAATAATCTTCTTACCCGATTTTTAACTGAACGAGTTGAATTTCTTTTCGCAATACCTCACCTAGTTTTTTAATTCCTTCTTCAATTATGGTTGGGTTTAATCCAGTATAGTTAAGTCTAAAAGCGTTGGTAATCTTTTTACTGACGTATTGACTATCAGATGGCACATATGCCACATGCGCATCCGGAAGAACCTTTTCAATCAAAAGCTGGGTTGAATTAATTTCTTGCGGAAGCGTGACCCAGACAAAGAAACCACCATGCGGAATTGTATACGTAATTTCTTTTGGAAAGTATCGTTTAATTGCTGACAACATTACGTTTCTTTTCTGTCGGTACACGTCGGTCATTTCTTTAATATGCTGGTCAATATCATTATTGGAAAGATATTGATCAACTGCCGCTAAAGTTATAGCTGGCGATTGTAAATCGGTTGCTGATTTAAGGTCTAATAATCTTTCCATTACTCCTTTTCCAGCAATCATCCAACCTGTCCTTAGCGCTGGTGAAAGTATTTTAGAAAAACTTGAAATAAATATTACGCGATCTTCAGTATCGTAGTACTTGACTGGCGGAACACTATCACCTTCAAATTTCAACTCACGGTATGGACTGTCCTCTAAGATCATTACATCGTACTTATTTGCTAATTCGACCATCTTTTTTCGTCTTTCACTTGTTAACAGAGTACCAGTTGGATTTTGAAAATCTGGAATGGTATAAATTAACTTAATTTTAGGATGCTTTTTTAAAGTTTGTTCTAAAATGTCGATTTGCATCCCATCTTTATCAATTGGTATTTCGTGGTATACGGGTTCATACATATCAAACGCCGTTAACGCTCCCATATATGTTGGAGCTTCCACTGCAATCGAATCACCCTTATTTAATAAAAGTTTTGCGGTTAAGTCAATTGCTTGCTGACCTCCCTGTGTCAACAATATGTTTTCACTTGAAACCATCATTCCCGAATTTTTAATCATTCGATTAGCGATTTTTTGTCTTAAACTAGGAGAGCCCTGAACCGACTGATATTGAAAAATATCTGGCTTGGAATTTGCGATTGCTGTACGATAGGCTTCCTCCAACTGATCACTTGGAAAAAGATCCTGGTCTGGAAATCCACCTGCAAAAGAAATGTTCTGTGGATTTGCGCTATTTTTAAAAATATCGTTAATATAAGAGTTGCTATTGTTTAAAACCCGTTGTGCAAATAATTTTTTCATATACTTTTCCCCCCGCCATAAGTTAGTTATTGGTCATTGATTTATTTAATGATAAAATTAATATCAAATTAAGTAAACTTCATCTTTTTCAATTAAAGATGAAAATAATTCATCATAGGAGGAAAAATGTCAAATTTTAGTTATAAAGTATTCTCAACTGTAATTTCAAAGAAGACTTTTTACCAAACTGCCAAAACATTAAACGTCACACCAAGTGCTGTTAGTCATTCAATTAATCAATTAGAACAAGACTTAGGATTTCCACTGTTTATTCGAGATCGGTCTGGAGTTGAATTAACTGCGGATGGGAACCGCGTCCTTCCCTTCATCCAAAAAATTCTCAATGATGAAAGTAACCTGCGTCAAGTTTCTGATAGCATAAAGGGATTAAATTCCGGATCTGTTCGCTTCGGTGTCTTTAGTAGCGTATGCATAAACTGGCTGCCTCACATTATTCAAGAATTTAAGGCAAACTTTCCAGATATAAAAATTTCAGTTAAACAAGGAAATATCCGTGAAATAAATGAGTGGACGAGAAATGGAACAATTGATATTGGCTTTACCTTAATGCCTGCACCGGAAAATTTGCTAGTTTATCCGTTAATCAACGATCCCATATATTGTATTACTCCCGCAGATTTTAATCCGATTAATGGGTCTTTTATTACAAGAAAAGATGTTCGTAATGAGAACTTTATTCTACAACAGCGAGATTACGATCAAGATACAAAACTTGCCTTGGATTATTATAATGTCACTGCAAATTCACTACAGTTTTCAATCGATGACCAATCAATAATTTCAATGGTTGAATCCGGACTGGGGCTTGGAATTTTACCGGAACTAGCTCTTAAAAAACTTTCAGGAAATTTTAACTACTTCAATTTTTCAAAAAAATATGAACGAAAAATTTCTTTGATAGTAAATAAAAATCAATCCACTGCGCCATCCATAGCAAAAATGATCCAAATAATTAAGAACTTCCTGAGAACAGAATATTCTGATCGACTTTTGTGGGTTTGATTTATTAAAAAAAGAACCAATTCAATTAAGAACTGGTTCTTTTTGTGCCTTATGATGTCACATTTATTTGATAAATGTTTTATAAAAGGCGGTAGACGGATTTGAACCGACGATGAAGGTTTTGCAGACCTCTGCCTTACCACTTGGCTATACCGCCATAAAAGAAAAAATCGTACAGACAAACGCTGTACGAAAATTACGTAAAAGCACGAAAACTACATAATCATATGTAAAACTTATCGCACAAAACAAAGTGCCGCCGGTGGGGGTCGAACCCACACTCCCGTGAAGGAACTGGATTTTGAGTCCAGCGCGTCTGCCAATTCCGCCACAGCGGCATTCGGTACTTTATTATATTAGGGTAAAAAACCCAAAGGGCGGTAGGTGGGAATCGAACCCACGCGTGCCGGAGCCACAATCCGGTGCGTTAACCACTTCGCCACTACCGCCATCATGGCAGGGATAGTAGGAGTTGAACCCACACTGACGGTTTTGGAGACCGTAGTTCTACCATTAAACTATATCCCTAGCATTGATATAAGTGACTGTAAATATAAAATTAATAAACATGTGAATAAAAATTATTCACAATGGCGCGGGACAGAATCGAACTGCCGACACATGGAGCTTCAATCCATTGCTCTACCGACTGAGCTACCGAGCCATATATATTGGTGCAACGGTTCTAACGAGACTCGAACTCGTGATCTCCTGCGTGACAGGCAGGCGTCCTAAACCAACTAGACCATAGAACCAAAAACTTAAATTTGGAATGGAGGATACAGGGCTCGAACCTGTGACCTCCTGCTTGTAAGGCAGATGCTCTCCCAACTGAGCTAATCCTCCAAAATGACCCGTACGGGATTCGAACCCATGTTACTGCCGTGAAAGGGCAGTGTCTTAACCACTTGACCAACGGGTCATACTTCTAATAATCATATTATACGGAGAGTAAGGGATTCGAACCCTTGAAACAGGCTTTAACCCGTTTACATCATTTCCAATGATGCTCCTTCGGCCAACTCGGACAACTCTCCAAATAAATGAAACTCCGGCAGGCGGACTCGAACCGT
>NZ_JQBX01000023.1 GCF_001437075.1 Pediococcus stilesii | reverse complement strand
TTTAACTTTTTGGGTATACCTCAATTGTGATCCTCTTTTTGATAAACATAATTTTGAAAATAGCCATTGAGATAGTGGCAAGTAGAAACCTATTGGTTACGGTTACGACCTAATTTGAGATCTTCCACTTCTGGAACGCGGAAACCTTTGCGTTCTAGATTATCGATAATTTGCTGAAGTTTTTTCTCCTCAACATTAGCTGGAAGAGTAAACATCGTGCGATGTACTAATTCACCTTCCTGAACATCCAGAGAGATTACACTGGCAATTGAGGTATATTTAGTAATGATCTTAGCAATCGACGCCAAATCGCCTCTCTCGTCCCCAGAAATGACGGTTATTACATAACTGCCTACATTGACATTCCACGATTGAGAAAGCACGTCCAACAACCGTGCATGGGTCAAAATCCCATAAAAATAATTATTATCATCAAGGACGGTAATGTAAGGCAAATCTTTGATTGAGAAAAATACATTGAAGAAAGCTGCATTAACGTTGATATATTTGGTTGCGTTCTTCAATAATGATGTTACAGGATCTTGCATGGAGCCGCCACGAGATTTATGACGATAAATATGCATTTTATAAATGTTGCCGCGGAACAAACGACCAGTTTTATCTAAAATAGGGACACATCGAAATCCTGAATCTTCAAGAATTTTTAATGCCTCTTCAAGGGTTGCATCCTCCCGAACGGTAGTTAATCTGCCTTTCGGTTTAACGATGGACTTTAATAGCATTAGAATATCCTCCTCGATTTTAATTTTCTTCTAAGTTAATTCTAATGATACCACAGAATACGTTTTTAGAATACGATTACTGGTGTTCCAGTTGCAACTGCGTCATAAAGTTTTTTCATGGTTGCGGGAGGTGTATTAACACATCCATGTGATCCGTGCGTTTTGTACCAAGTGCCACCATATTGTGGTTGCCATGGAGAATCATGTAGCCCAACCCCGGTGTAATCAATTGGCATCCAGTAGTCGACAGGAGAAGCATATGCTGAGCCGTCGTCATTACTACCTTTAAGTGTCGTATTACGTTGCTTATTCCAAACGAAGTAAACACCAGTAGGAGTGGTATTCCCGTTAGACGGTTTCCCGGTTACGACATCAGTCGAGATGACTAGCTTACCATTTTCGTAATACCACATATGTTGGTTAGTTTTATCAACTTCGACGTACGTATTCCCAAGTTGGCCCTTCTTTAGACTCGTTCCCGAACCGGAGATGGTGGCCTTTTCAGTAAAATCTTTACCAGCTAGAATATTGTTAGTTAATTTAGTGGCATCGGTTGCTGTAACAATCGACCAGCCGAAAGTGCCACCCTTAACGGTTTGAGACCCTTGTTTAGTACTATTAAAGGTAACATCTGATTGATAAGAAGCATATTTATCGTTTAAACCGTTGAGGTAAGCGGTTAGCTTAGTTTGATCTAAGTTAACTTTTTGAGTACCATCGGCGTTTTTATCAATTATAATCCAACTGGTAATGGTAGCATTAGGAATGGTAACCGTATTGCCGTTGACGTTATAAACCGCTTTTTCAGTCGAAAGCGCTTTGACTTGATTTTTGATTTTATTAACGTCTGAAGAATTAGATGTTGACTGGTAGGTATTGGAAAGGTTCACATCACGCTTACCTTCAGCAACGCTCGATTTGATTTCTTCGGCCAAGAGGGTGGCGTTAATAGTGTTTCCTTTTTTACCATCGGTCACATTAACTTTTCCGTTTGAAACACTCACGGTGGCTGGGGTTCCAGCATCACGAGTACGGTTCAACTTGGTGGCCGTTTTTTTAGCGTAGGCGGTTAGCTTGGCATTGCTGTCCTTATCGGGCTTAACGACGACCGAACTATCAGCATTGGCGACGTTAATTAATTGTAATGGCCACATTAAGGCATTTTGATTTTCAATAGCCTTCGCAATCGATTGACTGCTAGTTGACGTATAGCCGGCATCAGCTAATTTCACTTTAGAAATAACCTTGTCGTTGTCAGTTAAATTAATTGTCTGGTTCTTGATGTGCTGACTGATTAACGATTGAGCTTGTTCAGAATTTTTTCCGGCAACGTTGACGCCTTCAATGGTTGTATTGGGCATGAATGTTTTAGCACTGCTATAATGGTAAGCACCACCAGCGTAAATGGCTCCAAGGGCAACGATGGCGCCAATCCAAATTAGTGGTTTTTTTGATTTCTTTTTATTATTGTTTCTTCTTTGCTGCATCATGTGCCTCCAGAATAAATTTATCCTCTGTAACAGTACTTTAGTCAAGAAGATTAATCAAGTTAATTCACAAAAAATTAAATTAAAAAGCGTTATTTTTACTTATTTAAATTTAGCACCCAAATCAATTATAAGTCAACTTTAGAAACCTTGTTTTCAACTGTAAGATAGTTATTACCCGTATTTTTAGATTTGTACATGTAACGGTCAACTCTTTCAAAGAAATCGTCAAAATCTTGATCACCGGGTTTAAGTTGAGAAACACCGGCTGAAACCGTCACTGGTAGGCTCTTGCCATCCAAACGAAGTGGATTTTCAGCGGTTGAACGTTGAATTTGCTTCAGAATCTGGGCGGCTTGTTCTGAATTTGATCCCCTAAAAATAATGATGAATTCTTCTCCTCCAAACCGAAAGATCTGACTAGTACTATCGAATTTTAGGAGCTCATTTTTAAAGTTGGATGCAACGTGTTTCAAGACTTCATCTCCAGCCACATGCCCATAAGTATCGTTAAATTTCTTAAAGTGATCAATATCAAGCATTGCCATTGAAATGGGAGTGGAGTCTAAGCTGAAACTGGTATTTGAGTACCGCTTGAACAGCTTGGCAACTACATTATTAAAACTGAGACGATTTCGGACCTGAGTTAAAGGATCGATGTTAATCTCATCCGACAT
Source organism: Pediococcus stilesii (assembly GCF_001437075.1). Classification (GTDB taxonomy): domain Bacteria; phylum Bacillota; class Bacilli; order Lactobacillales; family Lactobacillaceae; genus Pediococcus; species Pediococcus stilesii. Next base: position 19,753 of record NZ_JQBX01000023.1, on the reverse strand, counting down.
GTATTCATAATTACGAGCAAATTTGGTGATGGTCACTTGATAACTGCGAATAATAATCATATAACCAACCAATTCAATAACCATCAAAGGTATTTTATAAAGGTCGAAAGTATAGATGCCCCAAATATTAATCCACCATCCTAATCCAAAAATAATTTGAACCAATAAATAATAGGAATATTTATTAATAATGGTAGCTTTATGGTGGCTAATAAAATAAATAAATCCGACGAAAGCCAGATTAATAATGGTAAACAAGAAATTGACTTTTAAGCTATGAACTGGATAAATTTCAAGTAATAACAGCAGGGGGGGAGCAATATAGTTAACGATATTGACCGAACGTTGACGTGCTGAAAATAAAACAACCAGCAACAAAACAATTGCAGAATTGGCACGATAAATATCAGAAATGCCTGAATTAGGTATCAAAGGAAGTAGTTTTTTTATTAGTTCCAATCCAGCAATAATAATGACCGCAATTAAAATTTCATCGGTACTTTTAATACCGACTGATTTAGATTCAGCACTTTTAAAAGACAGGTAGTAGCTTGCTGTTAAAACGAAAGTGATAATGCCAAAAGTAATTAAAACAATGGCAAGGGTGTTCAAACTAAAATAGTCAACAATCCACTATTGTAAGACAGTTAAAGTAAATTTTACGGGCATTTTGTTCCTCTTAAATTAGTAAAATGATTTTTCGTTTTATTTACGAAGGTTCAACGTACATTATATCAAATATATGTTAAATAAGATTAGAAATGAAGTTAATTGAGGCTGGGACAAATAAAAAAAGAACCGGGATTATACATAATCCTGGTCCTTTTAATCGATTAAATCGAAGACGGAAAATTACTTAGCTTGTTTTTCAGCAAGAGCCTTCAAACCATCGTTAAGAACTTTCTTCAATGTATCAGCTGAGTCAGTCATCTTCTTCATTTCGTCGTCGCTAAGTGGTGATTCAATAACACGGTTTAAACCTTGACCATTGATAACGGCAGGTGTACCAATGTAAATATCGTTCAAGCCATATTGTCCGTCCATGTATGCACCAACAGGCAATACTGCGTTTTCGTCACGAAGAATAGCTTTTGAAATACGCATAAGAGCAGTACCGACACCGTAGAATGTAGCACCCTTCTTATTGATGATTTCATAAGCTTTGTTACGAACACCATCTTCAAGTTCAGCTAATTCGTCTGTTGAAACGCCTTCTTCTTTTGCGATTTGAAGCAATGGCTTTGTACCGATTGATGCTGTTGAGAAAGCAGCAAATTCGCTATCACCATGTTCACCTAAGATGTAAGCATCAACTGAGTCAGGGCTAACGTTGAACTTCTTACCAAGAGCAACGCGTAGGCGAGCTGTATCAAGAGAGATACCTGAACCAATAACCTTTTCCTTAGGGAAACCAGAGAATTTCCATGTTGCGTAAGTGAGGATATCAACTGGGTTAGCAGCAACTAAGAAGATACCATCAAATCCTGAATCAACAACTGGCTTAACGATTGTTGAAAGAATGTTTAAGTTCTTGTTAACAAGGTCAAGACGTGTTTCACCAGGCTTTTGTGGTGCACCAGCAGTAATAACTACTAAGTCAGCATCCTTACAATCAGAATATTCACCTGAGTAAATGCTCTTTGGAGCTGTGAATGGTGTAGCATCTTCAAGATCTAATGCGTCACCAACAGTACGATCCTTAACAACGTCAACGATTACGAATTCTTCTGCGATTCCTTGTTGAGCCATTGCAAATGCGTAACTTGAACCTACAGCGCCGTCACCGATTAATACAACTTTTTGATGATTTTGAATATTAGACAAAATATCCATTCCCTTCATTATGTAATGTTTTGTATTTATACAACGAAACCATTATAACATTTTCAAAAAAGAAAGTTGAGTTAAATTTTCATCGAAGTTGGAATTGCCATGAAAATTAATCTTTAAGATAAGTCTGAATGGCAGGAATATGTTAGTATTACATAAAATAAACGAAAAAAGCTGAGGGATAAGATGATCATTCAGCCCTTTTTTGCGTGTTAATAAAGGTGGACTTAAAAATGAAAATGATTGTTGGATTGGGTAACATTGGCCGAGAGTATGACCAAACGCGGCATAACACTGGATTCATGGTAGTTGACACACTAGCAAAAAGAAATAATGTAACCAATTTTAAAATTCAAAACGATGCCATGGTTGGCGATTTTCGAGTGAACGGTGAAAAAATTCTTTTGGTAAAGCCAACTACGTACATGAATGATTCTGGGCGCGCGGTCCGACCATTGATGGATTATTATGATATCGATTTGTCCAATGTGATTATTGCGTACGATGATATGGATATGCCAGTCGGAAAAATTCGGCTGCGACAGAAGGGGTCCGCTGGGGGACATAACGGCATTAAGAGCATTATCGCGCACGTTGGGACAGATAAGTTCAATCGGATTCGGGTCGGAATTGACCATCCAGTTAAGGAAAGCGTCGTTAACTATGTTTTAGGAAAGTTTCGAAAAGATCAACAAGATGATTTTGAAATTGGAATCCAAACGGCAGCGGATGCGTTGGAAAGCTGGATTACAGAGGAAGACTTCAGTAAGTTAATGAATAAATATAATTAGACGTAACTCAGGAGTGGTTATGAATATAGAAAAAATTTTTGCTACAGATTCGGGTGTAAGGTCCGTACTCGACGCATTACAGGGAAACAATCGGCAACTGGTCACGGGGCTTTTGGAACCCGGAAAGCAGCTGCTGTTAAGTTCAATTATTGAAAACAAAGCTCAGCCACTTTTGGTGGTTACAGACAGCCTTGCGCATGCGGAACGAATTTATAATTCTTTCGTTGAAAATCAGTCCAACATCAATTCCTATTGGTTTCCGGCTGAGGAAATTATTGCGGCCGAGGTTGCAACGAGTTCACCGGATTATCGAGCTGCTAGAATTCAATTCTTAAGTGCTTTAGCTGAGCAGAAAAATGGAATCTTTGTCACGTCCGCTTCGGGGTTACGAAGGTTAGTACCAGAGCCAAGCGATGTCTTAAACGCACGAGTTAGCTTAAAGATCGGTGAGGAGTATGATCTAAGCCAACTAACAAATGATTTGGGAACGTTAGGATACCGCCGCGTTGAGCAAGTGGAAAAAAAGGGTGAATTTGCTATACGTGGTTCAATTGTTGACATATTTCCACTAGAACAAAACGACCCAATTCGAATTGATTTTTTTGATGTTGAAATTGATTCGTTGCGAACCTTTGATCAAAATTCGCAGCGTAGTATCGAAAATATCGAAGAAATTGAGATCTTACCAGCAACCGATTTGGTTATTGATGAAGTTAAATTAAATTCAGCGATAAAGCTGATTACTGGTCAACTGGCTAAATCAAAAACGAAGCTGCCCGATGAAAACTATGAGTTATTGCAACAAAATATAACAGAAGTAATCGAACGATGGAAACATCATCAAATTGTCCAAGAAGACATTGTATACTCTAAGCAATTATATACATCCAAAACATCGTTATTGGATTATATGAAAAAAGGTAGTTTAATTCTTGACGACTATCCTCGAATTTTGGATTCAGAATTAGATATTCAAAATAATGAAGCGAGTTGGATCGTTGATCAACTGAAAAATCACATTTTACTAGATAATGAACCGTTTGGGTTAGACATTCGGACGCTGATTAAGAAAAAATCGACTCCTCAGCTTTTTTTATCGATGTTTCAAAAAGGAATGGGACGGTTACGATTTGACCAGTTAACTGAAATAACGACGCGCGCAGTCCAAGATTTCTTTGGACAGATGCCGGTTTTAAAAGGCGAGGTTGAACGATGGCTATCGCGTAAACAAACGGTGTTAATTTTTGCGAATTCAAAGGAACGCCAGGAAAAAATTGCGGATGTTTTACAGGACTTTGAAATAGTTGCGAACACCGTTAATCCGGATGGCATCCTGTTTGGAACGGTTAATATAATTGGACAAACATTTTCTCAAGGATTCGACATGCCCAGTTCCAAGCTGGTTGTTTTAACAGAAAAGGAGCTTTTTGCTAAGGTACCCAAGAAAAGGCCAAGACGCCAACACATTGAGAATGCGGAGCGTTTAAAAAGCTATACAGAATTAAAACCGGGGGATTTCGTAGTTCATGTCAATCATGGGATTGGTAAATATATTGGAATGACCACAATGGAAGTCGATGGTGTCCATCAAGACTATATGACAATCCACTATAAGGGTAGTGGTCAACTTTTTATTCCAGTTACCCAGCTGAACTTGGTCCAAAAATATGTTGCTGCCGAGGGGAAGAGTCCAAAACTTAATAAGCTCGGTGGAACCGACTGGGCCAAAACAAAGCAACACGTTGCCTCCAAAATTGAGGACATTGCGGATGATTTAATTGATTTGTACGCTAAAAGAGAGTCTGAAAAAGGATTCGCGTTTAACCCAGATGACGATTATCAAAGACAGTTTGATAATGATTTCCCTTATAATGAAACACCGGATCAATTACGTTCGGTTGAAGAAATTAAAAAAGATATGGAAAAGCCACGACCAATGGATCGACTCTTAGTTGGCGATGTTGGGTACGGGAAGACGGAAGTAGCACTGCGAGCGGCTTTTAAAGCGATTGAGAGTGGAAAACAAGTCGCAATCTTAGTGCCAACAACCATCTTGGCCCAACAACATTTTGATACGATGAACGACCGGTTTGAAGGTTATCCAGTTTCAACGGGGATGCTTTCGCGATTCCAAACTGGTAGTCAAGCTAAAGAAGTTTTAGCTGGGTTGGAAGATGGCAGTATTGACATTGTCGTTGGCACGCATCGTTTATTATCGAAAGATGTAAATTTTAAAAATCTAGGACTATTAATTATTGATGAAGAGCAACGCTTTGGGGTTAAGCATAAGGAAAGAATTAAAGAGATTCGATCTCAAGTAGATGTTTTAACGCTAACAGCGACACCAATTCCCAGAACTCTGAACATGTCAATGATTGGGGTGCGAGATTTATCAGTAATTGAAACACCACCAACCAACCGGTATCCAATCCAAACCTATGTTATGGAAGAAAATGCCGGAGCAATTCGAGAAGGTATCACAAGGGAATTAAGAAGAAATGGACAAGTTTTTTATCTCCATAATCGAGTTCAAGATATTGAAAAAGTTGTCGCACAACTTGAAGAGTTGGTTCCGGAAGCCCGCGTGGGTTATATTCATGGTCAAATGACGGAAAAGCAATTGGAAGATATTCTTTTTGACTTCATTGAAGGGGAGTACGATGTGTTGGTGACGACTACGATCATCGAAACGGGAATTGATATTCCAAATGCCAACACGTTATTTGTTGAAAACGCCGATCATATGGGATTATCACAGCTATATCAACTGCGAGGACGAATTGGTCGGTCTTCCAGAGTCGCCTATGCGTACTTTTTGTATCAAAAGAATCGCGTGTTAACGGAGTTGGGTGAGAAAAGGTTGGAAGCAATTAAGGATTTTACCGAATTGGGTTCAGGCTTTAAAATTGCGATGCGTGATTTATCAATTCGGGGGGCAGGAAATCTTTTAGGTAAGCAACAACATGGATTTATCGATTCGGTTGGATATGATTTATATTCCCAAATGCTAGCCGACGCCGTGAAAAAGAAACAGGGCAAAAAAGTTCAGAAACAATCTGATAGTGAGATTAGTCTTGGAATTGAAGGCTTTCTACCAAGTTCCTATATTGAAGATGAACAACAGAAGATTGAATTTTATAAGCGATTACGTCAAGCAAATAGCCATTCTGATTTGGTCGATGTTCAGGATGATTTAATTGATCGTTTTGGGGATTACCCAATTGAAGTTGAAAATCTGCTTCAGCTAACGGATCTAAAAATTACTGCAGATCATGCTCAGATTGAAAAGATTGATCGACGAGAGGGAATTTTAAACATTATCCTAACGAAAGAAGCCAGCCAAAAAATTACTGGTGAACATATTTTCGAGGCCCTTTCCGTGACGAGACTAAGGGCGACAGTTGCGGAGTCAAATGATAAAATGCTAATTAAGTTGGTAATTCAACCGAAAATGACTCAAACGGACTGGTTTACGCAGCTGTTTAACTATATTAAAAAATTAGAAGAGTATTTGTGAGGGTTCACTTTTGAAGAATGCAAATGCAAAAAGGGTGATGCAAGGAGCACTTGTTTTATCAATCGCATCAATTATCGCGAAAATTTTAAGTGCAGTTTATCGAATACCTTTGCAAAATTTGGTGGGGAACACTGGTTTTTATGTTTATCAACAAATTTATCCCATATATGGAATTGGAATGACTTTTGCGTTAAATGGATTTCCAATATTCATTTCAAAAATTGTGGCCGAAGAGCCTGATGAAAAGCGAAAGCTAATGATTAGCCGGTATTCGATTTTAATACTTGCGGGACTATCCGTAGTAACCTTTGGTATTTTAATGATTGGGGCACAAGAAATTGCGATATTAATGGGTGATATTCAGCTAACGCCACTACTTAGAGCCGTCTCAACGATGTTCTTATTCATGCCGCTGTTAGCGACGGGACGAGGGTACTTTCAAGGTATTTATGATGTCGTGCCAACGGCCAAATCACAAGTGGCTGAACAAATTGTTCGAGTAACGATTATTATATTAGTGGCAATTTTATCAGTTCGCTCGGGATGGTCAGCGTACAAGATGGGAACATGGGCAATGGCGAGTTCCACTTTTGCGGCGGTCGCAGCTTCCCTTTTTTTTATTAAATTTGGACTAAAGGTTGTTAACCAAAAAAAGATTAAGTTTGATGTAAAACTGTTTAAACGTTTATGTAGAAGATTTATCATCGAAGGTGGGTTAATTTGCTTACTAGCGTCGATGATTCTTTTACTTCAACTAGTTGATTCTTTTTCAGTTAAGAACAGTCTAGTACTTGGTGGTGCAACCCAAGAAGTAGCAAAATCGTTAAAGGGAATTTATGATCGAGCGCAACCACTGGTTCAGTTGGGAACGGTAATCGCGACGGCCTTTGCGACGACCCTATTGCCAGCGTTGACTGAAGCAATTCAAAGACGTGATACCAAGGCCTTTTACAAATCGGCGACTTCCTTACTAAGGATCTCGTTAACTATTTCGATGACGGCTAGTGTCGGTATGATCGCGTTGATGCCGCACATTAATAAGCTACTATTCGGTAGTTTTGATGGGTCCGGCACGTTGGCTGTGTATAATTTAAGTATCATTTTTGCGGCGCTGATTTTTGTTTATAACAGCGTTCTACAAAGTATTGGTGATGTCCGGGTGACCTTGAGCGCAATCATTACGGGAGTCTTCTTTAAAATATTGCTAAATGGCTGGGCGGTCCAAACGATGGGTATCTTTGGCGCAAGTTTGATTACGGTCATCAGTTTGGCGCTGATTGCGTCGTTGATGAGTCGAGCATTACCTGGCCGATTATCACAAAGGGTCTACCACGAACAGCATTTTTTGATGAAATTAATAATCGGCAATATTCTAATGTGGTTAGCGGTCACACTTGCCGTCGGTTTTGTACAAATGATTTTTAATTTTCAAAATCGATGGGGGTCAATCTTACTTGTTATAATTGGAATTGTCATCGGTGGATTGGTATTCATCAGTTATATTTTCAGGTTTAAACTATTCAGCATTCGGGAGTGGCTCACCGTTCCATATGGTACAAAAATTTTAAGAATAATACAGAGGATTACTAAATGAGATTAGATAAGTTTTTAAAGGTTTCAAGAATTATTAAAAGACGTGCGTTGGCAAAAGAAGTTGCCGATCAGGGACGGATTTTAATCAATGAAAAAGTAGCTAAGTCGTCTTCAAACGTTGGAGTGAACGATAATGTCGAAATTCGTTTTGGAAATAAAACCCTCACCATTAGGGTTGACCAACTATTAGACACAACGAAGAAAGATGACGCGGAACGAATGTATACCATTGTTTCAGAAAATTATGATAAAGATTTCAGAAAATAGTATAAAACCCCTTAAATATGCATAGACAGGAAAGGAAAGCGTTGTTATAATCAAGAAGTTAAGGGGATATAGCGATGGAAAATACAAAAGGAAATAAGAGCAAAAAAATGAATTATCGAACAGCAACAGGAGCAAAAAATCCGTATGCAAGGGCACGAAAACAGCGCGCCCTGTTTATACTCGGTGTTTTTGCAATTATTGCGGCATTCTTCTTATTTCAAATTGTAAGTTCACATGTCTCCAAAAATAACGTTGATCATAAATTGACTGTTGAAACGGCGCGCTATGGTCAAGTAAAAGATGAAAATGACCAACTAAAAGGCCGTGTAAAGCAAATGAATGACGAGAATTATCTTGAAAAACTAATTCGTTCAAAGTATTTTTACACCAAAAAAGGTGAGACAGTCTATAACCTTCCAATGGATGCAAATTAAATTAAGGCTTCTGATGGTCAAATATCGTAAACAGACGAAGTATATTAAAAGTCAACTTGGCTTTTGGTATACTTCTTTTTGGTAGCACGTTAAAAAACAATGACGGGCGATAAATATTCAAAAAAAGATATTAAAAAATGAATAACACTGTGGAAGTGAGGCTCGCAAGAATTTGGTATGAAATGGTATAATTAAGCATTAAATTTTTTAGGAGGAACATACGTATTTATGACAATTGAAGTTGGAACTAAGGTGGATGGAAAAGTTTCAGGAATCACTAATTTTGGAGCTTTCGTAGATTTAGGGGAGAATCGTTCGGGCTTAGTTCATATTAGCGAAGTTTCTGACGGATTTATTAAGGATATTCATGATGTTCTTACGGTGGGAGATTCGGTAACGGTTAAAGTCTTGTCAATCGCGGACGATGGAAAAATTGCGTTATCTATTAGAAAAGCGACTGATCACCCCGCACACACTGAACATAAAGAAACTGCTAAGGTCAATTCCAGTAGTCATCACTCCAGTGGGAACTTCCGTCCACGGGCAACTAATAACAGACGCGATAATAACCATCGTGATCAATCGGCATCAAAAGTCGAACCAAACTTTGATCAGATGTTATCCGGCTTCTTAAAAGACAGCGAGTCTCGTTTATCAACTTTAAAACGTAATACCGATGGGAAACGAGGCGGCCGTGGTGGACGTCGTAGCTAAAGATGAAAATTAACGAACTGGGCGACCAGATTGTAAAAAAGTTTGATTTAAAAAATAAAAAAATGGTCGTTGCCGTCTCCACGGGGGTAGATTCGACTGTCCTGATTAACGCATTGATCTTTTCAAGAATGCTAGACAATTCAAATCTAGTAGTTGCCCATGTTAATCATAAACTCAGAGCGGCGAGTGACCAAGAGGAAAAGTTTTTACGTAATTGGTGTATGAAACATAACATCAAATTAGAAGTTTTTACCTGGGAGAAAACACAGCATCCGATGGTAGGCGTAGAGGCGGCTGCCAGAGAAGTTCGTTATGAATTTTTCAACCGGATGATGCAGAAGCATCAAGCGGATGTTTTATTGACAGCGCATAATGCGGATGAACAGGCAGAAAGCTTTTTAATGCGTTTAATTCGTGGTGGAATGCTAAGTGAACTGGAAGGAATTCCCGAACAAAGGCCTTTTGCCACGGGAACCCTAATTCGGCCACTTTTAGATATATCGAAGGCAGAACTGATTCAACTTGCGACGACAAATCAGCTAACTTGGTTCGAAGATGATACGAACCAAGAATTGGATTTTTTACGAAATCGGGTCAGAAATGAAATATTACCAATTCTTAGAGAAGAAAATGATCGGGCACTGGAACATATTAATCAATTTCAAAACCAGTTAGCGGAACAAAGCCGGCTGCTTGATCAAAGCGTTGACGCCAAACTTGAACGGACCCGGAACCAAGAGGGGTATGATTTGAGTCAAATTTTAGCTGAGCCAACAGAATGGCAGAGGCGCATGCTTTTGAGGATTGTTCAAAAACAACTTCCATCATTACCAATTAGTCAGGCTAAGCTCACGGCCATGGTTCGGTTTATCAACCAGGTCAAAAAGGCACAACGTTATATTGACATTGGTGATGGCTATCTTTTGGAAATTACGTACAATTGCCTTCGAATTAGCAAAAAAAAGACCATAAAAACTGAACAAGCCATGGGGCATATGGTAACATTGAATACGTGGTTTGAACTAGGCGACTCGGCTTGGTTCAGAGTCAGCGACCATGGTTTCTTGGATTCAGCTGAAACAATGATTTTAAGTGAAAATCAATTTAAACGTCCGCTTTTGATCCGACCAGTTAATTTTAAGGATCGTTTAAGACTTAAAAATGGTGGGTTTAAGACGATTCGACGCGAACTAATTGATCAAAAGATTCCAAATGAACGGCGACAAAAGTACTTTGCCGTTGTTGATGCAAACGGAACTATTTTGTGGGTTCCGGGGCTAAGAAAATCATGGCTGCAGGCTCCATTTGTAGAAAAAAATCGACAATTTATGATGGAATATAGAACTGGAGGACGTCCCAATGGACAATGATATCGCCAAAGTTTTGTATAGTAGGGCGGATATAAAAGAGGCTTGCCAAAGATTAGGTAAGCAGTTGACAGCAGATTATAAAGGAAAGCGTCCCTTAATTTTAAGCGTGTTAACGGGAGCAATGTTTTTTACAACGGATGTTGTTCGGGAGTTTGACGAATATTCCCAAATTGATTTCATTGATGTATCAAGTTACAAGGGTGGTATGGAATCAACGGGGAAAGTTGATTTAGTTTCGGATCTTTCTGAAGACGTCGCTGGTCGTGATGTTTTGATTGTTGAAGACATCGTTGATACTGGACGAACGCTAAAGTACATAGTCAAATTACTTTACTCACGAAATGCTAAAAGTGTAAAAATTTGTACTTTTTTGGATAAGCCGGCCGGACGTGTAGTTGAAGCTAAAGCTGATTATGTCGGATTTACCGTGCCAAATGAATTTGTGGTTGGCTACGGTTTGGATTACCAAGGCTATTACCGAAACTTACCGTATGTTGGTGTTTTAAAGCCAGAAATTTACGAATTAAAATAATTGGTCAAAGTTAGTCAAATGTGATATTATATCGTCAACGGTCAAGATTTTAACTGATATTTCTTGATGCCTTACAAGGAGGAACTACATGAAAAATAACAGAAATGGCCTTTTTAAAAATAGTCTTTTCTATATCGTAGTTTTTTTGAGTATCATGGGCATTATCGCTGCCGTAGTTGGAAAGGGTGGCAACAGCCAAACTTCCACTATTTCATCAAGCGAATTTGTCTCACAACTTAAAAAAGACAACGTGAAAAGTTTTAATATCCAACCAGCGAATGGAATTTATAAAGTAACTGGTAAATATCGCTCGGCCCAAGAGGACGATTCAGCGACTGGATTGTTCCCAGGAACTGTTTCATCAAGCAAGGTGACGGGCTTCCAGACTTCGGTATTACAAAACGATTCAACAATTGCCGATATTACTAAATCGGCTTCTGCTGATGGAGTTAAGGTCACCACTAAAGAAGAAGAATCAAGCAGTTTTTGGGTTCAATTGCTTGTTACCGGATTACCTTTGATTTTCTTCATCTTCATTTTCTATATGATGATGGGTCAAGCTGGTCAAGGCGGTGGCGGTAAGGGTGTAATGAACTTTGGTAAATCCAAGGTTAAACCCGCAGATAAGAGTGCTAATAAGGTCCGTTTCTCTGATGTAGCAGGTGAAGAAGAAGAGAAACAGGAATTGGTTGAAGTTGTTGAATTCTTAAAAGATCCGCGTAAATTTGTTCAATTAGGAGCTCGAATTCCAGCCGGTGTTTTACTTGAGGGACCTCCCGGGACTGGTAAAACCTTGCTAGCAAAAGCTGTTGCAGGTGAAGCTGGCGTTCCATTCTATTCAATTTCAGGTTCAGATTTCGTTGAAATGTTTGTTGGTGTCGGTGCTAGCCGAGTTCGAGATTTATTCGATCAGGCCAAGAAAAATGCGCCTTCAATTATTTTCATTGATGAAATTGATGCCGTTGGTCGTCGCCGTGGTAACGGAACCGGTGGTGGACATGATGAACGTGAACAAACTTTAAATCAATTGCTAGTTGAGATGGACGGTTTCACTGGAAATGAAGGGGTCATCGTAATGGCCGCAACTAACCGTTCCGATGTTTTGGATCCAGCTTTGCTTCGTCCAGGACGTTTTGACCGTAAGATTCTCGTTGGTCGTCCAGATGTTAATGGACGTGAAGCGATTTTGAAGGTTCATGCAAAGAATAAGCCAATTGCTAAAGATGTTGACTTGGCGGAAATTGCCAAACAGACACCTGGATTTGTTGGTGCAGATTTGGAAAACCTTTTGAACGAAGCTGCGTTACTAGCGGCTCGTCGAAATAAGAAAACCATTGATGCAGCAGATTTAGATGAAGCTGAAGATCGTGTTATCGCAGGTCCAGCTAAGAAGAATGCCGTAGTTAGCAAGAAAGAACGTCAGACGGTTGCTTTCCATGAAGCTGGTCATACAATCGTTGGATTGGTTCTAAACGATGCTCGAGTTGTTCATAAAGTTACGATTGTTCCGCGTGGTCGTGCCGGTGGATACGCTATTATGCTTCCACGTGAAGACCAGATGTTGATGTCTAAAAAGGACGCGATGGAACAAATCGCTGGCTTAATGGGTGGTCGTGCCGCTGAAGAAATTATCTTTAATCAACAATCTTCAGGCGCATCAAATGACTTTGAGCAGGCAACTTCGATTGCACGTGCGATGGTAACTCAATATGGTATGAGTGATAAGATTGGCCAAGTAGAATTGGCTGCTCCAGGTCAGTCTTACTATAGTGAAGGTGGTCCAGCATATTCTGAAAAGACGGCTGCCACGATTGATGAAGAAATTCGTCGTTTCACAACTGAAGGTTACAATGAGGCTCGTAAGATTATTGAAGAACATCGCGAGCAACATAAACTGATTGCTGAAGCATTATTGAAGTATGAAACTCTTGATGAAAAGCAAATTCTCAGCCTTTTTAAGACTGGTAAGATGCCTGAAAAGAAAAATGATTCAGAGTTCCCTAGTGAAAAAGCTGCTACGTTTGAAGAATCTAAGCGTGAATTGGAACGTAAGGAAAACGAACGTCACAAGGAAGCAGCACAAGCTGTTGGATCCGATAAGTCAAGTTCAGATGATGAGAACAAAACGACCGTATATTATCCAAAAGACGATCGTGATCAATCAGAAGACAAATAATTTAAAATCGTGGGTTGCAAAATGCACTCACGATTTTTTTGTGATAGGAGATTAGAAATGAACGATTATTTAATTAAAAGTATTATTAATGATGGAATGTTTAGAGCATATGCCGTGAGAAGCACGAATTTAGTTCAAGAAGCACAACAACGACATGATTCTTGGAGTGCCGCAACTGCCGCGCTAGGACGGTCCTTGACGGCAACGTTGTTGTTATCCTCATCTGTTTTAAAGGGCGACGAAAAGTTAACCGTTAAAATTAATGGTGGAGGACCGACAGGAACCATCGTGGTTGATGGGAACGCCAAAGGTACTGTGAAAGGGTACTTGCAGCATTCACATGTTTCACTTCCCCTAAAGGAATACCATCATATTGATGTCGGACAAGCGGTTGGAAATAACGGTGTGATGGCAGTGACAAAGGACATGGGCCTAGGTGATCCGTTTACAGGACAAGTTGGATTAGTTTCAGGGGAAATCGGGGATGATTTCACCTACTATTTGGCACAATCCGAACAAATTCCTTCCGCAGTTGGAGTTTCTGTTTTTGTTAATCCAGATGAAACAGTTGGTGTGGCCGGAGGATTCCTAATTCAGGTAATGCCGGATGCAACTGATGATGCAATTGATCGTCTTCAAAAGCGACTAAAAGAAATTCCATTGGTTTCAGAAATGTTGCGTAATGGAAAAACTCCTGAAGAAATTTTGAACGATATTTTTAATGATGATGAAGTAAAAATTCTTGATCGAATGGATGTAAAGTTTGAATGTGATTGTTCAAAAGAGCGTTTTGCGAAATCACTTATTGCATTACCAACTAGTGATATTGAAGAAATGATTACTGAAGATCATGGTGCGGAAGCGGTTTGTCGTTTCTGCGGGAATAAATACGAATTTTCTGAAGAAGACTTGCGGGAAATTATTAACGAAAAATAAGTAAATAGGGTGTCGGTTCTCCACAACTTATATTTTCTGTGATATCATATTCTGCATGTATATAAAGTTTGATGAGGTGAAAATATGGAATGGAAAATAGGGGATATCACAATCCCAAACCAATTGGTTGTTGCTCCAATGGCGGGAGTTACCAATACAGCATTTCGAATGATTTGCAAACGTTTTGGAGCAGGTTTAGTTGTTTGTGAGATGATTTCTGATCGTGGAATCATTTATGGAAACAAAAAAACATTGGGAATGATGACGGTTGATCCAAGTGAACATCCAATGAGTATTCAAATTTTTGGTGGAACAAAGGAAACTTTGGTAGAAGCAGCTAAGTACGTGGACCAAAATACGGATGCTGATATTATCGACATTAACATGGGATGTCCAGTTAATAAAGTTGTTAACACAGATGCGGGTGCACGCTGGTTACTCGATCCAAATAAAGTATATGAAATGGTTTCTTACGTGACGGATGCGGTTAAAAAGCCAGTAACCGTTAAAATGCGTACAGGATGGGACTCACATCACATTTTTGCTGTTGAAAATGCTCTAGCGGCAGAGCGCGCTGGCGCATCAGCATTAGCGATGCACGGACGTACTCGGAAACAAATGTATACGGGACATGCCGACTGGGATATCTTAAAGGAAGTTAGCAGCCAGTTACACATCCCATTCATGGGCAATGGGGATGTTAAAACTCCAGAGGATGCCAAAAGAATGTTGGATGAAGTTGGCGCAGATGCTGTAATGATTGGTCGAGCCGTATTAGGAAATCCTTGGGAGCTTCAACGAGTGTCATCTTATTTGGAAGATGGAACAATTGTGGCTGAGCCAACTCCGGCAGAAAAGATTGAAATTGCGAAGGAACATCTTCATGGTTTGGTGGAATTAAAGGGCGACAACATTGGTCCTCGTGAATTCCGTGGTCAAGCGGCTTATTACTTAAAGGGAATTCCACATTCTGCTAGAACAAAAGTTGCGTTAAATGAGGCAGATACTGAGCAACAAATGGTTGATATTTTCGATCGTTTTATTGAAAAACTTGATAAAAGAAGAGCACGAACTGTCAAATAAGGTTGATTTTTACTGATTTAGTGCGTAATAATTGTATGTGAATAAAAATTTAGAGGGGGACAAGATAGTGGGCGAAAAGCAACAACCGAGCATGAATGATCAATTAAAGGTTCGTCGCGAAAAGATGCAAGAGCTCCGCGATAAGGGGATTGATCCTTTTGGACATCGTTTCGAAAGAACGCATTTAGCTGCGCAATTGCACGAAGAATATGGTGATATGACAAAGGAAGAACTTGATGACAAAGGCGTGGTAGCAACCATTGCTGGTCGGATGGTTTCAAAACGTGGTAAAGGAAAGGTCGGTTTTGCTGATCTGAAAGATCGCTCTGGAAGAATGCAACTTTACGTTCGAAAAGACGTTTTAGGTGAAGATGTGTATAAAGTCTTCAAGCGTTCTGACATTGGTGACTTCCTTGGTGTAACCGGCGACGTGATGAAGACGGACATGGGTGAATTAACGATTAAAGTTACGGGCTTAACCTTTTTAAGCAAGGCTTTACGTCCACTGCCCGATAAGTTTCATGGTTTACAAAATGTAGAACAAATTTATCGTCAACGCTATTTGGATCTCATTGCCAACGATGAAAGCATGGATCGTTTTAGAAAGAGAACTAAAATTGTTTCGGCGGTTAGAAGGTATCTCGATGGGAATGACTTTGCTGAAGTTGAAACTCCAGTTTTGCATACGCAAGCCGGTGGTGCAAGCGCACGCCCATTTACGACCCATCATAATGCCTTAGATATTAATCTATATTTAAGAATTGCATTGGAATTACACTTGAAGCGTCTAATTGTTGGTGGAATGGAACGTGTTTACGAAATTGGCCGCGTATTTAGAAACGAAGGGATTGACACTCGTCATAATCCCGAGTTTACAATGCTCGAGACTTACGCAGCCTATTTTGATTTCCACGATGTTATGGACGAAACCGAAGGAATCTTTAAGGCTGCAGTGGCCGCCGTATCTGATGACGGAAAAATAACCTATCAGGGTACGGAATTGGACTTAGGACAAGATTTTGAGCGTCTACACATGGTTGATGCAATTAAAAAATATGCTGATGTAGACTTTTGGCCTAAAATGACGGTCGAAGAAGCTAAAAAAATTGCTGATGATCATGGTATCCATTATGAAGAATGGTGGACAGTTGGTCACATCATCAATGAGTTCTTCGAAGAAAAAGTCCAAGATCAATTAGAACAACCTGTATTTATCTATGGACATCCCGTTGAAATTTCTCCTTTAGCTAAGAAAAATGCCGAGGACGAACGCTTTACCGATCGTTTCGAGTTATATATATTAGGTAACGAATATGGTAATGCCTTTACCGAACTGAACGATCCAATTGACCAACGTGAACGGTTTGAAGCACAAGTTGCCGAACGCGAGGCTGGAAATGAAGAAGCGGAAGGTATTGATGAAGATTACATTGAGGCTCTTGAGTATGGAATGCCGCCTACTGGGGGACTCGGAATTGGAATCGATCGGTTAGTAATGTTGTTAACGGATGCTCCATCAATCCGAGATGTGTTGCTTTTCCCAACAATGCGTCCTGAAAAGTAAAAAATATCAAAGGTTGATTAAACGTTGATCTAATTAAAAATCTCTAGTTTTACGTAATTATAAATACGTGAAGCTAGGGATTTTTTGATTGTTTTTAATTTTGGTCGGGAAACCTGTATACAGGTTTTTAGCTGGTCTGTATTGTTTTTGAATATTTCTCATACTATCATTTGTGTAAGCGGTTTATTAAGGGGGTAATTTGGATGAGTAAGATGTTTAAAGCAGTAGCACAGGGTTTTCATGGTCCAATAACGGTTACATCTGAAATTGATAATGGAAAAATAAAAGACATTTCGGCGGAAGGAATTCAACCAGATACGGTCGGAACTTTGTCTGCGAAAAGAATGGTTGAAAAAATCAAGGAAGAAAAAAGTGTCAACATTGATGCGGTAACAGGCGCAACGTTTTCATCGAGTGCGGTTTTAAAGGCCGCAAAGAAAAGCATGGAACTGGCGGAAGGTAAAATAACCGCTGCGGAGGCAAATGATTTAAAGCAAGAGCCAATTGACAAAGTTACGGTTCCCACTTATGCCAAAGTCCATACAAATCGAATCTATGCGAGTGATGTTAAATTTGTTGATGAGTACGATGTGATTATTGCTGGATCAGGTGTTACAGGGCTTTCAGCGGCTATTGAATCCGCAAGAAACGGTGCCAAAACGGTTCTTTTTGAAAAAGCGGGAATGATTGGTGGAACTAGTAATTTTTCGCATGGAATTATTCAAGCTGCTGGTACGAAGCAGCAGAAGGAACATACAAAGTATCAAAAAGACGATTCCCAAAAGCATGCTAGAGAATACCTTCAAGCAGGCGAAGGACATGTTGATGAAGAGTTGGTGCGAGATTTTACCGATGATGCGGCTAATACGATCGCTTGGTTAAGTGAAATCGGTATTAATTGGGTTGATGTGTATGGTCACAAGTCGATACCTTATGAAAATCAGAAAGACTTTGCGGACCGAATCCATGTTTATGATCATGGTGGGCATAATGGGGCAGGCGTCATAATGACTAGCAAGATGCTTAATGCTGCCAAGGATGCGGGAGTGATTATTAAATATGATTCTCCAGTTGTCGGCTTGGTCACTAAAAATCTGCATGATAATGAAATTCTAGGGGTGGTTGTTAATCACCATGGACAAGAAAAAGCATACCGAGCTTTAAAGGGGACCGTTTTAGCAACGGCAAGCATTGATCATAATGAGCAATTGGCTAAAGAATTATCACCTTGGCAGTACCGTGATATTAAGAAAAATGTTTTATTAACATCTAAGTATGATACTGGTGATGGGATTATTTTGGGGATGACCAATGGGGCTGCTCTGAATGGTATTGGTGGCGTAATGTCAGCCGACTTTAAATTTGGCATTGGATTTTCGACGCAAGTTATTACTCCACCGGCATTTTACATCAACGGTTTGGGGAAGCGTTACGTTAATGAAGATTCGACCTATGGGTATCTAACAAGAGCGAACTATGAGCAAGAAACTAGCCTGGGTAAACCGACTTGGCTTGTATTTGGACAGAATACCGTAGACGAAAAGAATCTACCCTACGAGACCGAAGAAGAGATTCAAAAAGATATTAGTCGCGGGCGTTTGATTAAAGCAGCAACCGCCGAAGAATTAGCTCAAAAAATTGAAGTGAGTGATCAAAATTTGACCGATACGCTGACTATTTGGAATCAAAACGCAAAAGAAAAAAAGGATCCTGCGTTTGGTCGACGCCAAGGAATTGAGCCTCTTGAGACGCCGCTGTACGCCTATAAAAATCATGATATGAATATTGGATCAATTGGGGGATTAAAGGTTAACGTTAATTTGCAAGTTATTGATAATGGTCATCAACCAATCGAGGGATTATACGCCGCAGGGCAGAATGCCGGTGGTATAATTGGCTCGTATTATGCTGGATCTGGTACAGCTTTGGGAGTTGGACTACATCAAGGTCGTAAAGTTGGTCGACAATTAGCGCTTAAAAAATAATTTTTATGGTAAGGGTAGTTAAATGAAAAATGATGAGCAGGCATATATCTATTTGAAAAAGAAAATTATCGATGGAACTTATCAGCCTGAGCACGAAGTTTCAGAAAATCAAATTGCATTGAACTTGAATATGTCGCGGACACCGATTCGTGAAGCGTTTAGAAGACTTGAAAGCGAGGGATTGGTTAAGCAACAAACGGGACGTAAGACAATAATTACGGGCTTGAACTTGGAAGAACTAAAGGAAAATTATGAATTACGATCGATGCTTGAGTCCTATGCATTGAGAAAGTCGTTCAGTAATTTAGACTTGGAAAAGTTAAATTATTTTAGTAGAGAATTTAATACGGTTTTGAAAAAGAATGCCTGGAATGACTATCTAGATTTAGACGAACGATTTCATTGCTTTTTAATTCAAAATGAAGGGGAGGGCTCCTTTCGAAGAATACTAGATATACTAAAGAGTCAAACCAATCGTTTTCGCTATGCAATTGAAGATGATACGGGATGCATGCAATCGTCGGTGAGAGAAATTAAGAAAATTATCACAGATATCCAGCAACAAGATCAAGAACATGCTGTTAGTCATTTAAATGAGCACATTAAAAATGTTTATATCAGTGAGCTAAACTATCTACAAAATAAG
The DNA here is from genome assembly GCF_001437075.1 of Pediococcus stilesii. GTDB lineage: Bacteria > Bacillota > Bacilli > Lactobacillales > Lactobacillaceae > Pediococcus > Pediococcus stilesii. The sequence goes on along the minus strand of NZ_JQBX01000023.1, from coordinate 315 downwards.
AAGATTGCTGAAACCAATAATCAAATTTTTGATTATCCGAATTAAAATAGAATTATTGTTTTTTATAATATCTAAAAAGCCGTAATGAGCGTAATTATCGCGGTTTTTTAGATATTTTCGTGTATCGCGGTGACCGTAAAATTAAAGCCGTGAAGTTTAAAATAACGATTATTTGGTTCGATATTTAATTATTTTGAAAATAACTATTGACTTACGACGGAACTACTTGGTATTATATTCTAGTCGCATCAATCCGACACCGTCGAGACTTTACGATGTTAATAAGCTTAAAAAAAGTTGTTGACATTCAAATCT
>NZ_JQBX01000022.1 GCF_001437075.1 Pediococcus stilesii | reverse complement strand
TCGGTCTGTTATTGGGTGCTTACATAGCTTTCGACCTAAACAGCGCTTTATTCTGCTTTAAGCTATTAAGCAAGACTTTCCATGATAATGGTTGCAGTTTCTTCGATCGATTTATTAGCAGTATTGATTACCAAACATCCGATTTTTTTAAAAAGGTCATCGGCATATTGTAGTTCTTTGTTAATGCTATCCATATTAGAATACGTCGAATCAGGATTTAATCCGTATGAGATCATTCGTTGACGACGAATATTATTGAGAACTTCTTTTGTAGTTGTTAATCCAAAGATTTTATTTTTATCAACTTTCCAAATTTCATCCGGAATTTGAGCCTGAGGAACGAGAGGCAAATTAGCAACGTTATAGCCTTTGTTAGCAAGATAAAGTGAAAGAGGTGTTTTAGAAGTCCGAGACACCCCTAAAAGGACAATATCGGCCTTTAAAAAGCCTGCAGGGTCTTTACCGTCGTCATATGTAACCGCAAATTCCATTGCTGAAATCTTATCAAAATAGTTTTCATTAAGTGAATGACGCCGGCCAGGTTTATTAGCGGGTTCTAAACCGGTCTTCTCAATAAATAAATCAATTGCGGGGGTGAGCACATCTAAATATTTAAGCGTCTTATGATTGCAAAAATCTTTCGCAAATTGATTAAGTTCAGGATTAACTAGGGTTGAAAAAACCATTGCATCTTCTCTAACCGCTTTATTTAAAATGCTATCTAAAAGTGAAATCGTTTGGGTGAATGGATAACGCGAGAATTTAAAGTCTGCTTCTAAAAATTGTGCCGCTGCTGCGCGAGCTACTTGGTCACCGGTATCACCAACTGAATCTGAAATAACGTAAACATTAATTACTTTTTTTTCGTTTGCCATGTTGTTTAACTCCTATGTCTTTTGGTATGATGGTAACATAATTGTTTTAATTTAGAAAACGTTTTCGGTGAAAGCCAGGTTATCGTTAAAGTTATTAATCTTTATGTTGACGGTGTAGATTAGTTCAGTTATAATGTTTAAGAAACATGAGTGCTTTGAGAGCACAATATTGTTATTTCAAAGCTCGGAGGGAGGGAATTACATTGTCAAAAACAGTTATTCGCAAAAACGAGTCACTTGATGACGCTCTTCGTCGCTTTAAACGTACGGTGTCAAAGGCAGGTACTCTACAAGAATACCGCAAACGTGAATTTTACGAAAAACCTAGCGTAAAACGCAAGTTGAAATCGGAAGCTGCTAGAAAACGCAAGAACAAAAAGCGTTTCTAATCCGATCATCGCTCCTGACTTTCAGGAGCTTTTTTTGTATACTAAGGAGATCTATTTAAAATGAATTTTGCAGAACAAATTAATACTGATTTAAAAACGGCGATGAAGGCCCATGACAAGGTGGCTTTGAGTGTAATTCGGATGATTAAATCCGATATTTTAAATGAAAAAGGACGCGTTGGTCGTGAATTAAACGATGATGATTTTGCTGCGGTTATCAATCGAGCATATAAACAACGCAAAGATTCAATTAATGAATTTCAAAAGGGCGGTCGAGACGATCTTGTTCAGGAAACCGAAGCAGAGCTAAAGATTGTTGAAAAGTATATGCCAAAACAATTATCTGAAGCTGAAATACGCGAAATTGTTAACATGGTCATTACTGAAACAGGAGCAACTTCAAAGGCAGACTTTGGTAAAGTTATGGCGAAGTTAATGCCACAGGTTAAGGGGAAAGCGGACGGTTCCAAAGTCAATGAGATAGTTAAGAACGCCTTAAGTTAGGGGACGACTACGTGACTGAAGAAGTATTTGAAAAAAATTTGATTTTATCTGATCCAAATTTAGAAATTTCGTTACTTGGAAATCAAGAACGATTTATTCCAATTTTAGAAGAAGGCATGAATGTTAAAATTTTACCCTTTGGTGAACGCATAACCATCAAGGGTGCCAAAAAAAATGTTGATGAAACGTATGATATTCTGCAAACCCTTCTAAAGGTTTTGCGATCAGGAGTACAACTTAATAGTACAGACTTTGTAAGCGCAATGAAGATGGTTGAAAAGGGAACTTTGAATTACCTTCCAGATTTGTATTCGACGGTTTTGATTAAGGATGCCAAGGGTAAACCAGTCCGAATTAAAAATTTTGGGCAACGTCAATACGTACAATCGGTAAACGAGAACGACGTAACGTTTGGTATTGGACCAGCAGGGACAGGAAAAACTTATTTAGCTGTCGTTATGGCTGTTGCGGCCTTAAAAAAGGGTGAAGTTGAAAGAATTATTTTAACCAGACCAGCGGTTGAAGCAGGAGAAAGTCTTGGATTTTTACCAGGAGACCTGAAAGAAAAAGTAGATCCATATTTGCGTCCGGTGTATGATGCTTTATATCAGATTATTGGGGCTGAACATACCGCTCGTTTATTAGATCGTGGAGTGATTGAAATTGCACCACTTGCTTATATGCGTGGGCGAACGCTCGATAATGCTTTTGTGATTTTAGATGAGGCTCAGAATACGACTAATCAACAAATGAAAATGTTTTTGACTCGGCTTGGATTTGGTTCTAAGATGATTGTAAATGGTGATGTTACTCAGATTGATTTACCGCGTGGGACTCGAAGCGGCTTGAAAGAAGCTCAGATTGTGTTACAAGGTATTAGCAAAATTGAGTTTGTTAACTTTACAGCAAATGATGTTATTCGCCATCCGGTCGTAGCGAAAATCGTTCAAGCGTACGATGATAAAGAGTCGAAAGGATAATATGATGGATATTCAACTATTTGATCATACTGAAAAAGAACCACAACAACATTTAGATTTAATTGCTGACATCCTTGAGTTTGCGGGCAATTATCTTCATTTAGATGAAGAGACCGAGATTTCGGTTACTTTAATGCATAACGATGAGATTCATCAAATCAATAAAGAATACCGTGGGGTTGATCGCCCGACGGATGTCATCAGTTTTGCGATTAATGATGCAGATGAAGATATCATTATGGATCCGGAAATGGCTGAAGAGATTCCAGAAAACATTGGTGATCTGATGATTTCAGTTGATAAAGTCGCTGAACAAGCTGAATTTTTAGGACATTCCTACGAACGAGAACTTGGTTTCCTCTGTGTTCACGGATTTTTGCATTTAAACGGTTATGACCATATGGAAAAAATCGATCAAGAAAAGATGTTTCCACTTCAAAAAGAGATCATGAATGCTTATGGCCTTAAAAGATAAGAGACAAATCGAGAAGAATCATTCATTATTTCAATCATTGAAGCATGCTTCGGTTGGATTAAAGAATGTTTATCATTCGGAACGAAACTTTCGACACCATGTTTTAATTGCTTTATTAGTGGTGGTTGCAGGTTTAGTTTATGCTTTGAATTTCATGGAATGGGCGCTTATTTTAGGTTGTATTGCGGCCGTTTTAGTTGCTGAAATTTTTAATTCCGCGATTGAACGATTGGCAGATCTAGCATCACATGGACGATATCATCCATTAATAAAACAAGCGAAAGATTTTGCGGCCGGCGGTGTTTTAGTTACGGCGATTTTTGCTGCAGTCATTGGCTTAATTATCTTTGGACATAAAATTTTTTAAACTAAAGAAATGGATAAATAATTAATTATGGAAGAAAACACACAAACTTTTCATTCGGGATTCGTAGCCATCGTTGGTCGTCCGAATGTTGGAAAATCAACTTTTTTAAATTATGTCATTGGGCAAAAAGTGGCAATTATGAGCGATGTTCCACAAACAACGAGAAATAAAATCCAAGGTATTTATACGACTGATCAAGAACAAATTGTTTTCATTGATACCCCCGGAATTCATAAGGCACATAATAAACTCGGTGACTTCATGGTTCAATCTGCAATGTCTTCACTAAAAGAAGTTGACGCTGTCATGTTTATGGTGAATGCTAACGAAGCTCGAGGAGCCGGAGACAATTATATTATTGAACGCTTAAAGAAGATTACGGATCGCCCAGTATATCTCGTTATCAATAAAATTGATTTAGTTCATCCAGATGAGCTATTGCCAATTGTTGATTCATATAAGGATGCTATGGATTGGACGGAAGTTTTTCCGATTTCAGCACTTCAGGGAAATAATATTAACGAATTGATATCAACATTAAGTAAACAAATGCCGGAAGGACCTAAGTATTATCCTGATGACCAAATTACGGATCATCCAGAGCGCTTCGTCGTTTCTGAATTAATTCGAGAAAAGGTTCTACAGTTAACTCGTCAGGAAGTGCCTCATTCTGTTGCAGTGGTGATTGAAACCATGAAATCAAATGATGACGGACTGGTGAATATTCAGGCAACAATTATCGTTGATCGTTCTTCACAAAAGGGCATCGTAATCGGTAAGGGCGGAAAGATGCTGAAAGAGATTGGTAGTCGGGCTCGGGTGGATATCGAACATCTGCTCGGGAGTCGGGTCTATCTCGAACTCTGGGTAAAAGTCTCTGAAGGATGGCGTGATAAACAGGGAATTCTCCAATCTTTTGGATACAAAAAGGATGAGTACTAGAAGTGACGACGATTGCTAATGCTAATTTTACTGGAATGGTTATGTTTGAGCGAAGTCATCGTGAAAATGATCTATTAGTTAAATTCTTAACACGTGAGTATGGTAAGAGAATGTTTTTTATCAAAAATGCTAAAAGGGCCGATTTCAAATTGAGATCGGCCGTTTTGCCCTTTAGTTATGGTAAGTATACAGGACTGATTCGAAGTAGCGGTCTCTCTTATGTTAACGCTGCGATTGATGTTCGCCAGTTTGAAAATATTTTCCAAGAAATTGAATTAAATGCGTACGCCACTTTCATTATTAATTTAATCGACGCAGCGTTTGAAGATAATTTAAAAATTGAGTCCTGGTATGACAGAATAGAACGTGCCTTAATATTAATTGATACAGGAAATGACGCGGAAATTGTTAGTGATTTAATACAAATTCAGCTACTAAACTCATTTGGAATTTCAATTACGTGGGATCGTTGTGTTGTTTGTGGTCGAAATGACCTTCCGCTGGATTACTCTGAAAGCTTTGGTGGAATGCTATGTCGAAACCACTGGGAAAAGGACTCTCATCGGTGGAATTTAAGTTCTAAGAGCTCTCGGATAATTAGAATGTTAAGCATGATTAGTATCTTTAAACTGGGACAAATATCAGTTTCTGATACGACAAAAGCTGAAATTTGGCGACTAATGGATAGCATCTATAAAGATCAGGTAGGAATCAATTTAAAAAGTAGAAGTTTTATTGACCAAATGAATAATTGGAAAGCATAATTCAATTTGACAATTAGTGAAAATTCTTCTATCATCATTGTAGTTAAAGAATAGGACAGCGAAGAACGAAATGAATGTATGATTCTCAAAGCGAGACTGGAAGGGTGTGAGCCGGTCAGAATTGATTCATGTGGCATTTGGAGTCCGTAACCAACTAAAGTTGCCAGTGATAGTTGTAATTTGCTGGAAGTAGGGTGGAACCGCGATTAAAATGTCGTCCCTACGTAGTGTGTTTTAAAACATACTACGTAGGGATTTTTTTGTCCATTCATATTCTAAGGAGGAAATTATGAGTAAAAAACTTTCGGTCCAAGAAATTATTTTAACGCTACAAAAGTACTGGGCAGACCAAGGATGTATGTTAATGGAAGCTTATGATACTGAAAAAGGTGCTGGAACGATGAGCCCGTATACTTTTTTGCGTGCGATTGGTCCTGAACCATGGAATGCGGCCTATGTTGAACCATCACGCCGACCAGCCGATGGACGTTATGGAGAAAATCCGAACCGTCTATACCAACATCATCAATTCCAAGTTGTAATGAAGCCTTCTCCTGAAAATATTCAGGAACTTTATTTAGGAAGTTTAGAAGCTTTAGGAATTGATCCATTAGAACATGACATTCGATTTGTTGAAGATAACTGGGAAAATCCATCAATGGGATGTGCTGGTGTTGGTTGGGAAGTATGGCTTGATGGGATGGAAGTTACTCAATTTACATACTTCCAACAAGTTGGTGGACTAGAGGTCCATCCGGTTACTAGTGAGGTAACATACGGCCTGGAACGCCTTTCTTCCTATATTCAAGATGTTGAATCTGTCTTTGATCTTGAATGGGGGAACGGGGTTTCATATGGAGATATTTTCAAGGAACCCGAATATGAACATTCAAAATATTCATTTGAAGAATCTAACCAGGAAATGTTGGAACAAATGTTTAACGATTTTGAGGGCGAAGCAACGCGCTTGATCGGTGAAGGATTAGTTCATCCGGCTTACGATTATATTTTAAAATGCAGCCATACCTTTAATTTGCTCGATGCTCGTGGAACTGTTTCAGTCACTGAACGAGCAGGATTCTTATCAAGAATTCGAAATATGGCTCGTAAAGTAGCAAAAGCATTTGTTGAAGAACGCGAGAAACTTGGATATCCATTATTGAAAAATAGTGAGGAGGGAGCAGAATAATGACACATAATTACTTACTAGAAATTGGATTAGAAGAAATCCCTGCACATGTTGTAACACCAAGTATTAAACAATTGGTTCAAAAAGTTACGGCCTTTTTGAACGAGAATCATTTGGAATACGATAAAATTGATCATTTTTCAACTCCGCGTCGTTTGGCAATTAGAATTAATGGCCTGAGCGATCAACAACCAGATGTTGAAGAAGACGCCAAGGGTCCTGCTCGTAAAATTGCACAAGATGCAGATGGAAATTGGACTAAAGCAGCAATCGGTTTCACTAGAGGTCAGGGTGTGACCGTTGAAGATATTACTTTTAAGAATATTAAGGGTACTGATTACGTCTACGTTCATAAATTAATTCGGGGGAAGAAAACTAAAGCCATTTTGCCTGAAATAAAAGATGTTATAAAGTCAATTAATTTTCCAACGATGATGAAGTGGGCTAATTTTGATTTTAAATATGTTCGTCCGATTCGATGGATGGTTTCAATTTTAGACGATGAAGTTCTACCATTCAAAATTTTAGATGTTGAGGCTGGTAAAGCAACGCGCGGACATCGCTTCTTAGGACATGATGTTGAAATAAAAAATGCCGATGAATATGAACAAAAGTTGCGTGAACAATTTGTAATAGTCGATGCCAAAGAACGTAAGCAACTAATCTCCAATCAAATTAAGGCCATTGCGGAAACAAATAACTGGAAGGTTACACCTAATTTGGATTTACTTGAAGAGGTCAATAACTTGGTCGAATGGCCAACAGCATTTAATGGTTCTTTTGACCAAAAGTATCTTTCAATTCCAGACGAAGTTTTAATTACTTCAATGCGTGACCACCAACGTTTCTTCTTTGTTCGTGACCAAAAAGAAAATCTTTTGCCTAATTTTATTTCTGTCCGAAATGGAAATGATGAGTATATTGAAAACGTTGTTCGTGGAAACGAAAAAGTATTAACGGCCCGGCTTGAAGACGCAGCATTTTTCTATAATGAAGATCAAAAACATGATATCGGTTATTATGTTGACCGTCTAAAACGGGTAAGTTTTCATGATAAGATCGGAACAATGTATGAAAAAATGCAAAGAGTTAGTTCAATTGCAAAGGTTCTTGGAACCGAATTAAAGCTTGACTCAAAAACTATGGATCATGTTGCACGCGCGGCATCAATTTATAAATTTGATTTAGTTACCGGAATGGTGGGCGAATTCTCTGAATTACAAGGTGTAATGGGTGAAAAATATGCTCAATTAATGGGTGAAGATCCGGCCGTTGCTCAGGCAATTCGTGAACATTATATGCCAAGCAGTGCTGAAGGTAATTTACCAGAAAGTACTGTAGGAGCAGTTCTTGCGTTGGCTGATAAATTTGATAATATTTTCAGTTTCTTTGCTGCCGGCATGATTCCAAGTGGTTCAAATGATCCATATGCCCTTCGACGTCATGCGTATGGGATTGTTAGGATCTTAAATAGTCGCAATTGGAATGTCGATTTGAATAGCTTAGATTTAGACGTTGAACAGCAATTAATTGTTGATAATACAGCGTTTGGTGTTGACGTTACTAAAAACTTTGATAAAATGTTGCAGTTCTTTAATGATCGAATTAAGCAATTTTTGGAACACCAAGAGATTAGCTATGACATTATTGAAACAGTGTTGTCTAGTACGCAGCACGATGTAACTAGACTTATCGAATCTGCTGACATTTTGGCTAAGGCAAAGCTTAATGAAGACTTTAAAAATGAAGTTGAAGCTTTAACGCGTGTTCAAAGGATTTCAACCAAAAATGATGTTTCTGATCAAAACCTGGATGTTAACCCTAGTCTTTTTGAAAATGAAACTGAAAATCAACTATTTGATCAGATCGTTAGCATTGAAAAAGATACTTCAGATTCTATTACGAAGTTATTCAATAGCTTGGTTGCTTTGGCACCGTCAATCACGGACTATTTTTATGCTACAATGGTAATGGATAAAGACGAAACCATCAGGAAGAATCGCCTTAATATGATGACACGCTTGTCAAACCTGATTTTTAAGGTTGGTGACCTGACAAAGATACTAGTAAAATAATTGTTTTAAATAATTACACATTTTTTAATTAAAACAATTTAAGAGTTATGACAAATAAGTTTGAGAGTGGCTACAAGGTCCTTCACGAATATTAGAACTTTCGTCTAATATTGTGTAGCCGTTAGCTTCCCAAAATTTGTCATGACTCTTTTTATTTTTAGTTCCTTTAGTTCCTTTTATTAAAAATTACGAACTAATTATGGGGACACACAGAATCTGTAAAACGCTTACAATAATACAATGTTATGAGAAAATTAATTTAAATTAAGGATCGTAACTGTGAATAGCAGGCGAAACCAAGACGTTTAGGATGGTAAAGGGTAAAATTACCATTCCTGATTTGTCTTGGTTTTTTTCAAAAAAAGCGATTTACATAAAGTGGGTGATGGTAATAAAAATGTTGCTTGAATTTTAGTTAAAAGTTAAGGAATGTGAGGTAAGAAAATGAAGAACCAAAAAAGTATTTTTAGCATGTTGATAGCACTAATGACAGTTTTTATCTGGGGAATCATGCAAACCAATGCGGAAGCTAAAAGTTTAAAAGGCAAAGAGGTTGTAATATATTTGGTCCGTCATGGAGAAACAACGGCAAATGTCATGCATCGTGCTCAAGGGTGGAGCGACTTTACACTGACTAAGAATGGAGTGAAAGGCGCTCAGTATTTGGGAAGAGGATTAAAAAATATTCATTTTGATTCAGCGTATTCTGGTGATTTAACCCGTCAGGAAAAGACCGCGAAGGGAATTTTAAAGTATTCCAAAAATAATAAAGTTAAGCTGAAAATTGATTCTGGATTAAGAGAGGACAACTATGGAAGCTACGAAGGGCTTCCAGATGTTGGGAAAGCGATTCCTGACATTGCACACTATTATGGTTATAAAAATGGAGATGAGTTTTTAAAAAAGACAGGTAAAAATGCAATGAGTAAGATGCAAGATGGTTACTACAAATTGGACCAGAAAAATCGTCTTGATACGGAATTACCGTCTAAGTACCGCGCTGAAAGTGCTGAGATGGTTGAAAAAAGAATGAATAAATCACTCACTCAAATTGCAAAAAAGAATAAGGGGAATACACTAGTTGTTAGTTCAGGAATGTCGATAAGTTTATTTTTATCACAATTAAATTCATCCAAATATACGGGAGCCCCCATGAAAAACGATGCAGTAACTAAGTTAGTATATAAAGATGGAAAATTTAAGATATTAGGCGAGATTGGAACACTCAAGTACTTTACCCAGGGCAAAAAGGAAATTGAAAAATAATTTAGCAGGTTAAATGGCGACTATTGAATTTAAGAGGAGACATAGCGAAGGATTGTGCTATGTTTCTTTTTTTACAAATAACATGATGTAATTAAATATACATACTTGACAAAAATGTAAAACACAAGTGCAAATCAATTGCTTATAAATCCTATCTGCTGTAACATACTAATGTATGAGTTTATCTTTCGAAAGCGGGTGATGATATGGCCGGAATCATTCCGGAAGATGTGATTGATAATGTTAGAACATCTGTTGATATAGTAGACGTAGTTGGAAGATATGTCCAGTTAAAAAATGCTGGTAAAAATTTATTTGGTATTTGTCCGTTCCATGATGAAAAGACACCTTCATTCTCGGTTTCTGAAAGTAAACAAATTTTTCATTGTTTTAGTTGCGGACGTGGTGGGAATGTTTTTAAATTCTTAATGGATTTAGAGAATATTAGTTTTCCTGAGGCAGTCCGACGGGTTGCTGAATTTGGTAATATTTCTTTGGATCAACGATACTTTAAGTCTTCAAAACAGGCGACCTACACGCCAAATCAAAGCTCATTAATCGATTTATATGAAAAGGCTGCGGAACTATTCAGCCATGTACTTTTGAATACAAAACTTGGTGAGAATGCACTTAGTTATCTAAAGCAACGGGGCCTTTCGGAGAAAGAAATCAAGGATTTTAATATTGGTTTTGCGGCTCCGGAACAAGATTTACTTCTAAGTTTTTTCAAAGAACATAAAATTGATGACAAAACGATGGCGGAGTCAGGTTTGTTTATAGAAACTAGTGAACATGAGCTGCGTGACCGTTTTTTTAATCGGATAATCTTTCCAATCAAAGATTCAAATGGTAAAATTGTTGCTTTTTCTGGCCGGAGTTTGGTAAAAGATCCGAATCATCCGAAGTATTTAAATAGTCCAGAAACGAGTATCTTTAATAAAGGAAAAGTGCTTTATAATTTTTTCCAGGCCCGTTCTGAAATCATTCAAAGTAAAACGGTAATCCTTTACGAAGGCTTTATGGACGTTATTGCTGCTCACCGTGCCAATGTAAAAAACGGTATTGCTACGATGGGAACCAGTTTGACTGAAGACCATATTAACGCCATCAATCGGGTTGCCGATCGCGTTATCATCTGTTTTGATGGTGATGAACCAGGGCAAAGGGCGATTGCAAGGGCAATCGAATTGTTTCGAAATGATAGTAATTTACAAATAAGCGTTGTTTTTATTCCGGATAATTTGGATCCAGATGAATTCGTCAAGCAGCGCGGAGTTGAATCTTTTCAAAGTTTAATGAAGCAAACCGGCGAATCTAGTACTTCGTTTTTGCTTAAATACGACCGAATGGGTCTGAACTTGGCCAACGAAAATGATCAATTGGAATATTTGAAAAAAGCGTTGGCTCGCATTGGCGGATTGAAAGATGCTTTAGAACAGGACTTATATTTAAACCAACTTTCTGATGAATTTGGAATTGATAAAGGCGATTTGAAGGACCAGTTGCGGGAGAGTGTTGCCGATCGGCTTGCCCATCCCGTCAAACCTAGTTTTTCTAAGAGTGAGCAAGTTCCTCCTCCCGAATATAATAATTATCCGGAAGTTAATCAGAATTCACCTCAAAAGATGTCGAAGGTTGAGGTTTCCGAGTACCGTTTAATGGCCCGAGCGCTCAATAATCATGACGTGTGGCTAAAAGTTCAAGGTCTGCCAAAATTCTTCTTTCCAAATGATCAACTGGAAACAATCTACATGTTGGCCGACGGGTATCTTGAAAAAAATCGCGAGTATGATCCAGCTGATTTCATGGATTATCTTAAAGAGGACGATTTGCAATCGATTTTAGCTAATGTGGAATCAATTAATTTAAGTCCGAATTATACTGAGGAAGAGATAGAAGATTACATTAGTGTAATTCAGGATGATGCACCACTCAGCGACCAGATTGCGAGTGTAAAGTCCGACTTAGACGAAGCGACCAGATTGGGTAATAAGGCACTTCAAAAAGAATTGGCAGTAAAATTAATTGATCTGTACCAAAAGAAGCAAGAGCTTCAAAACAAATAGGGGGATCAGCATAAGATGGCAGAGAAGAAAACTGAAACAAAACAAAAGAAGAGTGAAAGCGTAATTTCATCACCAGAATTTAAAAAAGCAGTAAACGAAATTATTAAAGCCAAAAAGAGTGAAAAAAAGGTTAAGTACACGCAACTGACCAAGGATTTAATTGCTAAATTTAAATTAACGGATGAAGATATTGATGATCTTATCCAACGAATTGAGGACGCCGGCATTAGTGTTGTCGATGAAAACGGTGATCCAAGTGAAAAGGCATTAAAAGCTCAAGAAATTTCAAAAGAAGAACTAGACGACACCAAAGCACCGGCCGGAGTTAAAATTAATGACCCTGTTCGAATGTATTTAAAAGAAATTGGTCGAGTTTCACTTTTAACTGCTGACGAAGAAGTTGCGCTAGCCCTTAGAATTGAAAAGGGAGACGAACGCGCTAAACAAGAGTTGGCTGAGGCTAACTTACGTCTGGTAGTTTCAATCGCTAAAAGATACGTTGGTCGTGGAATGCAATTCCTTGATTTAATTCAAGAAGGTAACATGGGACTAATGAAGGCCGTTGAAAAGTTTGATTATCAAAAGGGATTTAAATTTTCCACTTATGCGACTTGGTGGATCAGACAAGCAATTACGCGAGCAATTGCTGACCAAGCCCGCACGATCCGAATTCCTGTTCACATGGTTGAAACGATCAACAAACTAATTCGTATTCAACGTCAATTACTTCAAGACCTAGGTCGTGAGCCAATGCCCGAAGAAATTGGGGCCGAGATGGATATGCCATCAGATAAGGTTCGCGAAATTCTAAAAATTGCTCAAGAACCAGTTTCATTGGAAACTCCAATCGGTGAAGAGGACGATTCACATCTTGGCGATTTTATCGAAGATCAAGAAGCAACAAGTCCTGCAGATCATGCTGCGTACGAATTATTAAAAGAACAACTTGAAGGTGTTTTAGATACCCTGACAGATCGTGAAGAAAATGTTTTACGTTTAAGATTCGGTCTAGATGATGGACGGACGCGTACTTTGGAAGAAGTCGGAAAAGTTTTCGGTGTAACTCGAGAACGTATTCGTCAAATTGAGGCAAAGGCTTTACGCAAGCTACGTCATCCATCAAGATCTAAACAATTAAAAGACTTTTTAGATTAAGACAATTAGGGAGGTTTTATACAAGTCACAATGATTTGTATGAAGCCTCTTTTTAGGATGCTATAATTTAAGTACTAAAAATACTAGGAGTTTATTTTATGAATTCAAATAATTTATCACCGAGATTAAAAGTTGTTGCTGGTTTAGTTCCTAAGGGTTCTAAAGTTGCGGATATCGGGTCCGATCACGCATATTTGGCAATTAATCTGGTGAAGCGCGGCATCGCAATTGGCGGTGTTGCTGGCGAAGTTGCTAAAGGACCATTGACTAATTCGCGAAATGAAATTATAAAAAATGCAGTAGATACGAAAATTGATGCGCGACTCGGAGACGGATTGGCAGTGATTGATGACGCCGATGATATTGATGTAATCTGTATTGCTGGAATGGGAGGCCTATTGATTCGAAGAATTTTGGATGAGGGTCTAGAGCGACTCAAAGGGGTAACAAGATTAGTTTTACAACCTAATGTTGGGGAATACGAATTACGCGAGTGGTTAATCAACCATAATTTTAAAATTACGGATGAAGAAATTGTGGCTGAAGATTTTCATTTATATGAAATCATAGTTGCAGAACCGGGACAAATGAAGTTGAGCGAACAACAATTAATTTTTGGACCAATTTTGATGAACAAAAACAACCAGGTTTACCAAAATAAATGGAAAAAAGAGCTTTTACGTTTGGAAAAAGTTCAGAAAAATTTAGAATCTCATCCCCGCCATGGAGAAGAAAAACTAAGAAAAACAAAATTACAAATTAAACGAATTGAGGAGATGTTCGATCATGTTAGCACAACAATTAATTAGCCGTTTTGAATTGTTTGCGCCGAAGGAAAGTGCCTTTGCTGGCGACCCGATTGGCTTACAAATCGGAAATGTTCAGCAAACGGTTCATCGAGTTTTGGTAACTTTAGATGTACGTCCAGCGGTTGTCGAAGAGGCAATCAGCAAGAAATGTGATTTTATTTTTTCGCATCACCCACTAATATTTAGACCGATCAAAAGTTTAGATTTGAGTATTCCACAAAATCAAATGTATGCCGATTTAGTAAAACATTCAATTGTAGTTTATTCGGCACATACAAATTTGGATGTCGCAAATAATGGTATGAATGATTGGCTCGCCGAAGCGATGAATTTAAAGAATGTCAAAGCTGTCTACTCAAAGCATTATGATACAAATATCGGTCGGTTAGGACAACTTTCAGAAAGAACTAGTGTGACGCAATTTGCACAAAGCCTAAAGCAAACTTTCGACCTACAAGGACTTCGCGTAATCACACCAGATCGGCAAAAATTAATAAAAAAGGTAGCAGTTGTAGGCGGTGATGGGGGTAAATTTTATCCTGAAATGATTCAAAGCGGTGCCGATGCTTTTGTTACGGGAGATGTATACTATCACACCGGGCATGATATGTTAGCTGATGGTTTAAGCGTCTTTGACGTGGGACACAATGTTGAAAAAATTTGCATTCCAATGTTAAGTCGAATGTTTAATAAATGGAATGATGCAAATCAATGGGGAATTGAAGTTGTTGAATCAACAACGGACACCAATCCATATCAATTTATGTAATATGATTGGAGGTAGGATATGAATCCTGAAAAAATGACGACGGCTTTGCAAGAAGGAATAAGTGAAGCACAACAGGTAGCGATTAATCGTCAACACCAAGATATTGGCGTGCCAGAACTACTTAAGTTTTTAAGTCAACCGGATCAAACGTTAGGAACAATCTTGACTGATCTCGGAATTAATAACGTTGAAGTACAACAAGAAATTGACCAAGAATTGGACCAAATTAGTGTTATCAGTGGTGAGCAGGTAACCTATGGTCAATCAATTTCGATGGAATTAAATCAATTATTAGTTAGTGCGGATCAATGGCGAAAAAAACAGAATGATGATTTTATTGCCGTAGACACCCTTTTAATTGCAATTTTTGACCTAAATCAAAATAAATTTAAGGATTTTTTAATACGACACAAATTGAATCAAAGTATTGTTCAAAAAAAGGTCGATGAATATCGTGGAGGTGAAAGGGTGACATCCAAGGAGCAGGAAAGTGGTTATAAAGCATTAGAAAAATACGGAACGGATTTGGTGAAACGTGCACATAATGAAAACCCCGATCCGATAATTGGTCGAGATGAAGAAATTTTAGACGTAATTCGAATTTTATCCCGAAAAACGAAAAACAATCCGGTTCTAATTGGTGAACCTGGCGTTGGAAAAACGGCAATTGTGGAGGGATTAGCTCAACGAATCGCTAAAGGTGATGTTCCTAGCAATTTAGCTAAAAAGTCAATTGTGTCATTGGATATGGGATCATTAATTGCAGGAGCCAAGTATCGTGGTGATTTTGAGGAACGATTGAAAACGGTATTAAAAGAAGTATCCAAGTCGGATGGACAAATAATTTTATTTATTGACGAAATTCATACGATTGTTGGAGCCGGTAAAACTGAAGGAAGTATGGATGCGGGGAATTTATTAAAGCCGATGTTGGCTAGAGGAGAACTTCATTTGATTGGAGCAACGACGCTAGATGAATATCGGGAAAATATTGAAAAAGACAAGGCCTTAGAACGCCGTTTTCAGCGGGTGCTAGTCAAGGAGCCCTCGATTGAAGACACCATTAGTATCCTAAGAGGATTAAAAGAGCGTTTTGAAATCCATCATGGGGTTCGAATTCATGATAACGCTCTGGTAGCTGCTGCAAAATTATCGAGTCGATATATTACGGATCGTTTTTTACCGGATAAGGCAATCGATCTAATCGATGAAGCTTCGGCGAAAATTAAGGTTGAAATGAATTCCAATCCGACAGAATTAGACCAAGTTAACCGCCAATTATTGCGTTTACAAGTCGAGGAACGGGCACTAAAAAATGAAGAGGACACTGAATCCATCAAACGATTGCAAAATCTTCAAAAAGAACTTGCGACAACGAAGGAAAATAAGACAAAATTGGAAGCCCGCTGGTCTGCTCAAAAGGAAGAGTTGACAAGGATTGCGGCCAAAAAAAATGAGCTTGATAAAGCTAAGCATGACCTACAAGAGGCTGAAAGTTCATACAATTTAGACCAGGCTGCTGTTTTACAGCATGGAACGATTCCAGCGCTTCAAAAAGAACTGAGTCGATTAGAAGATCAATCCGAAAATGATCATCAAAATTGGTTGGTGGAAGAATCTGTTACCGACAGGGAAATTGCGCAAACAATTAGTCAAATGACCGGAATCCCAGTTGCCAAGCTGGTTGAGGGTGAACGAGAAAAGTTGTTACATTTGGCTGATAAACTTCATGAACGAGTTATTGGGCAAGACGAAGCAGTACAATCTGTTTCAGACGCCGTTTTACGTTCGCGAGCTGGATTGCAAGATCCTAATCGTCCAATCGGTTCATTCTTGTTTTTAGGACCGACTGGTGTCGGAAAAACGGAGCTTTCGAAGGCCCTTGCTGAAGCTTTGTTTGATTCAGAAGACAATATGGTTAGAATTGATATGTCCGAATATATGGAGAAGGAGTCCGTATCACGTTTAGTCGGAGCTGCTCCCGGTTATATCGGTTACGAAGAAGGTGGTCAATTAACAGAGGCTGTCCGTCGCAACCCTTATTCAATTGTGTTATTTGATGAAATCGAAAAAGCACATCCCGAGGTGTTTAACATCTTACTCCAAGTGTTAGATGATGGACGCTTGACTGACGGTCAGGGTCGAACGGTCAACTTTCGAAATACCATCTTAATCATGACGTCAAATTTGGGGTCAGAGCTCCTATTGGAGAACCGTTCAGAGTCAACGATTGATCCTGATGTCCGTTCAAAAGTTGAAGATGTTCTGCACGGTTATTTTAGACCTGAATTTTTAAACCGAATTGATGATATTATTATGTTCACGCCTTTAAGCAAGCAGGATGTCCGATTAATTGTAAAAAAACTTGTTGATAATCTTTCAAATCGACTACAAGACCAAGAAATTAAGTTAACAATCTCGGATGATGCGCAGGACTTTATTGTTGATCAAGCTTACGATCCGGCATTTGGTGCTCGCCCATTACGTCGATACATTACTAAAAATGTTGAAACCCCGCTGGCAAAGGAAATCATTAGTGGTCGGGTTCAGACGAAGTCACATATTGAGATTGATGTATTAAATGATCAATTAGTTTTTCAAAATCATTAAAAAAAGATGCAACTCTCGGAAAAATCCGAAATTTGCATCTTTTATTTTTTAGGTTTTGAAAGCAATGGAATCATGTTTGAAGTAATCAGTGCTACAATTGCTGCAATTACACCAATTTCTAGAGGTTTGTATGGTAATGCATCTAATGCACCGCCAATATACCCGATAACTTCGCCAAAAATAAATGCCCAAAAAATAACTATAATTTGTTTCATTTTAATTGGCTCCTTTCTAAACAAAAGTAATTTTAGCACAAAAAAGATGGAAAATAAATTAAACTTAGCTTTTTTGATATGGTGGTAATTTTTAGTATAATTAATACAAAAAGGAGGGGTAAGAATGTCATTTGTTCCATTGCAGGTGTTAAGTTCTTATAGCCTATTGTCCAGTCCCATTAAAATCAATGATTTAGTTGTTGCTTCTAAAGATCGTGGCTATCAGGCAATGGCCCTCACCGATAATAATACTATGTATGGAACGGTCGAGTTTTATCAAACGTGTTTAGCTAAAAATATTAAACCGATCGTCGGATTGACGATTTGGCTTAATAGTGCCGTGGGTATCGATAATGAGTTTGCATTAATTTTGATTGCAAAGAATGTGCAAGGTTATCGTAATTTAATGCAGATCAGTTCCTTGAAAATGACGCTTGATGCAAAGACAAATGCATTAAGCTTTGATGATATTAAGCCGTTACTAAACGGTTTGATCATGATTGTTCCACCCATTCGTTCAGAAATTGGAGAGTTGCTAGAACGCGGAATGCCAGAACGAGTGGATGAATTGATTGATCAGTACCAGGAGTCGGCTGATTCAAATACGCTTTATCTTGGCGTCAATCTTAAACAGACTAATATTATGAGACAAACCTTAGTACAAATTGCAAAGGATCATCAAATAGAATGTTTACCATTGCCACAGGTTGAGTATCTTGATGCTGAGGATCATTTTGCGACCCAAGTTTTAAAGGATATTGGTAGCTCGGAAGTAATTCAACATCCGGAGCTGTTGGCTAAGAACAGTGGTAGCAACTGGCTAAAGCCAATGGAAAGCTTCGAAAACGAATATTTGGAAAATGGCTATCAACAACTTGTTGAAAATTTGAATGCCGTAGTCGAATCGATTGATATGCAGATTCCATTTGCAAAACCGCAACTGCCTCAGTTCAATACTCCGGAAGGTCAGCCATCTAAAAAATATTTGGCAGATTTATGTCAAAAAGCACTTATTGAAAGTGCCAAAGCACAGGTGGCTGAATATCAGGAACGGTTAGACCATGAATTAGAAATTATTCAATCAATGGGTTTTTCAGACTATTTTTTAATAATCCATGATGTAATTCGTTTTGCAAAAGATCATCATGTGTTGGCTGGGCCAGGACGTGGCTCTGCCGCGGGTTCGTTAGTTGCCTATTTATTGGGAATAACGAGTGTTGACCCGATTAAGTATGGATTACTCTTTGAGCGATTTTTAAATCCAGAGCGAGCTCAAATGCCCGATATTGATCTTGATATTCCAGATGATCGGCGAGAATTCGTTCTAAAGTACGTTCATGACAAATATGGACACCAGCACGTCGGACAAATCATCACGTTTGGAACGTTAGCGGCCAAGCAGGCGATTCGTGATGTGGCGCGTGTTTTTGGCGAAATGCCAAATAAAATTAATCAAATTAGCGCATTGATTCCTAGCGAGTTAAATATCACTCTTGATCGGGCGATAAGGACATCAGGTCGATTACAAGACTTCGTTAATGAATCGGAACGAAATAAGTTTATGTTTGAGACCGCCAAGAGGCTGGAAGGCCTTCCAAGACACTATTCAACCCATGCCGCAGGAATTGTTTTGAGCCAAAAAGATTTGGTCGAGACCGTGCCAGTCCAAAATGGAAACGATGACATGCTGATGAGCCAATATTCAAAAAACTATGTTGAACGAGTTGGATTGTTAAAAATGGATTTCTTGGGACTGAGAAATTTATCCTTAATGGCTGATATTTTAAAAACGGTTTACAAAAATAATCCTAATTTTGATATTGAAGGCATTAATCTAAACGATCAAAAAACCCTCCGACTATTTCAACAGGGAGATACTAGTGGCATATTTCAGTTTGAATCGGCTGGTATTCGCAATGTTTTAAGAAAAATCAAACCCGATGCCTTTAATTTGGTTGTGGCAGTAAACGCTTTACACCGTCCAGGACCGATGGAAAACATTGATCGTTTTGTTAAACGCAAAGACGGCCAAGAAAATTATTCCTTTCCAAACAAAATACTAGAAAACATCCTCGGGGAAACCTATGGAATATTAGTTTATCAAGAGCAGGTAATGGAAGTTGCCTCGGCAATGGGAGGACTAAGTCTAGGGCAGGCCGATCTGTTGCGACGGGCAATGAGTAAGAAGAAACATGATGTGATAGAACAGATGCAAACCACTTTTGTTAACGGTGCCGTAAAGCGAGGATATAATGATAAATTAGCGGTGCAAGTTTATAGTTATATTGAAAATTTTGCTAATTATGGTTTCAATAAATCACACGCGGTAGCTTACAGTAAATTAGCATTTCAGTTGGCATATTTAAAGGTCCACTTTCCTGGTCCGTTTTATGCCGCTCTTTTAAATTCGGTTATTGGTTCCGATTTAAAAACGAAAGAATATATTCAAGAATTAAATCGTTTTGATGTGAAGGTGGTTGCCCCTGACATTAATTTAAGTCAAATGCAATACGCGTATCACGAAGGCGTGATTATGATGGGCTTCTTATCAATTAAGGGACTTCGTCGAGATTTTATTCGTGGCATAATTGAGGAACGCGATCAAAACGGTAAATTTGAATCTGTGGATTCTCTGCTACGTCGAATGCGTGATCGAGGAATTAACGAAGAGATTATTACTAAATTAATTTTTTCAGGGGCATTAGACGGATTTGGGTATAATCGAGCCGAATTGAACAATTTTTTACCAGAGTTACTGAAAGGAATTTCATTTAGTGGAAAAAGCGTTGATCTTTTTGAAAAACTAATGCCGACTATTAAGCGACGACCGGATCTCCCACTAGATGAAAAATTGGATCGAGAAGAAGAACTACTAGGAACCTACGTTTCGGCGCATCCGGTAGAACGATATTCTGGATTAATTAAAACGGGACATTTTAAACGAGTTAGCGATCTTAAGGATGGACAAGCGATTACAGTAATTGCTTACATTCGAAATATTCGGGTTATCCGGACTAAAAAGGGCGAAGAAATGGCTTTTATTACCATTAGTGATCAAACTGGTGAGTGTGAGGCTGTGGTTTTTCCAAGAATATACAAAAGCACTAAGATGTTGCAAAGTAAGCGTGTTTTACAATTTATGGGAAAGGTTGAAAGCCGAAATGATCAATTGCAATTAATCATTGAAAAAATAACCGCTCCCAAGCAAAATACTTTAAAATCTAAAACTTGGCTATTAAAAATACCAAGTCGAAAAAATAATCCTGAGTTTCAGGGTGAACTTTTTAATATTTTTAAGGAATACCACGGAAAAATTCCAGTCGTTCTAGTTTATCAGGATACGAATGAGCAAAATCAATTACCCGAAAAATTTGATCTGCAAGATAACGGTGAAGTAAAAGAACGATTAGCAGAATTACTTGGAAACGGGCAAATATCCTTAATTGAAAAATAAAAGAATAATTAAAGCACTTACATTTGTCGAAATGCAAAAATGGTACAGACAACTGTTTTCAAAAGTGATAGAATCAACAATGAAGTTTTGAAAAAACTCAATATTTCTATTTGAGGTGAAGAAATGAAACGAATTGGTATCATGACAAGTGGTGGGGATGCTCCCGGTATGAACGTAGCTATCCGCGCCGTTGCAAGAAAGGCTTTAAGCGCTGGACTTGAAGCTTACGGAATTAACTATGGTTTTGCTGGATTAGTCGCCGGTGACATCCACGAATTTAAGGCAACCGATTTAGACGACATGGTTTCACAAGGTGGAACGATGCTCTATTCTGCGCGTTACCCAGAATTTGCACAAGAAGAAAGCCAATTGAAGGGAATTGAACAACTTAAAAAGTTTGGCATTGATGCTTTAGTTGTTATTGGAGGAGACGGATCATATCATGGTGCGCTTCGTTTGACCGAACACGGTTATAATGCAATCGGTCTTCCGGGAACAATTGACAATGATATTCCTTTTACTGACTTCACTATTGGTTTTGATACGGCTTTGAATACTGCTGTTGACGCAATTGATAAGATTCGCGATACCGCAAAAAGTCATCAACGAGTCTTTGCTGTTCAAGTGATGGGACGTAAGGCTGCTGATATTGCGCTATGGGCTGGTGTTGCGTCTGGTGCAGATGCTATAATAGCACCAGGTTTTGACTACGATGTCGAAGCAATTGCTAACAAGTTGAAAAAGAACCGCGCAAACGGAAAAGATTACGGCATTATTGTGATTGCTGAAGGCGATGCAAACTCTGATGCTGCACCTGAGTTTGTTGAAAAACTTAAGCAATACGGTGATTTTGATGCACGCGCAACTGTAATAGGTCACGTACAACGTGGCGGAGTTCCAAGTGCTAAAGACCGTGTTTTAGCAAGCAAGATGGGTGCCTACGCTGTTGAACTTCTATTAGAAGGCAAGGGTGGCTTAGCAATTGGAATTTTGGATAACAAAGTCCAAGCCCACAACATGCTTGATTTGTTTGATGCAAAACATCAAGCGGATGATTCACTTTTCCAATTGAATGAAGATCTATCATTCTAAATTTATTTTTACTAACTTTTGGATAAAATGACCTAAAAGGTCTTTTATAATTTAAAATCAAGGGAGAGATTCTGTAATGAAGAAAACCAAGATCGTTTCAACACTTGGTCCTGCAAGTACATCAGTGGACACAATTGTTAAATTAATTGAAGCTGGTGCAAATGTATTCCGTTTTAACTTTTCACATGGTGACCACGAAGAACATTTAGGTCGTTATAACATGGTTAAAGAAGCTGAAAAGATTACTGGTAAATCAGTAGGTATTTTGCTCGATACAAAGGGTGCCGAAATCCGTACTACTGTACAAAAAGATGGCAACCAAGAATACCATACTGGTGATAAAGCTCGTATCTCAATGGATGATAGCTTAGAAACTACAAAAGATAAGATCGCCGTTACATACGATGGTCTTTATGATGATGTTCACGTTGGTGGACACGTTCTCTTTGATGATGGTCTTCTTGATTTTAAGATTGACGAAAAAGATGAAGAAAATCGTGAACTAGTTGTTCATGCAACAAATAACGGTGTACTTGGATCACGTAAGGGTACAAATGCCCCTGGTGTTTCAATTAACTTGCCTGGTATTACTGAAAAAGATGCTGATGATATTCGTTTTGGTCTAGAATCAATGAATATCAACTTCATCGCTGCAAGTTTTGTTCGTAAGCCTCAAGATGTTCTTGAAATTCGTGAACTATTAGAAGAAAAGAACATGGAAGACGTTCAAATCTTCCCTAAAATTGAATCACAAGAAGGTATCGACAATACTGACGAAATCTTAAAAGTTTCAGATGGTATTATGATTGCTCGTGGTGACATGGGTGTTGAAATTCCTGCTGAAAACGTTCCTTTGGTTCAAAAATCATTAATTAAGAAGTGCAATGCAGTTGGCTTGCCTGTTATTACAGCAACTCAAATGCTTGACTCAATGATTGAAAACCCACGTCCAACACGTGCTGAAGCTTCTGACGTTGCTAACGCTGTTTGGGATGGTACTGATGCTACAATGCTTTCAGGTGAAAGTGCTAATGGTGATTACCCAGTTGAAGCTGTTGCAACAATGGCTAAAATTGATCAAAAAGCTGAAAATGCGATGGCTGAAGACGGAAATCTTCAAATTAATACTTTTGATCAAAGCGATGTAACTGAAACAATTGGTGCTGCTGTTGCTCGTGCTGCTAAGAACCTTGGCGTAAAGACAATTGTTGCTGCAACACAATCAGGTTATACTGCTCGTATGATCTCTAAGTACCGTCCAGATGCTGACATTCTTGCTATTACATTTGACGACCGTACACGTCGTGGATTGATGGTTAACTGGGGTGTTCATCCAATCGTTGCTGATCGTCCAACAACAACAGACGAAATGTTTGAATTGGCTGCAAATAAAGCAGTTGACCTTGGCTTTGCTAAGGAAGGCGACTTAATTCTTGTTACTGCCGGTGTTCCAGTTGGTGAAAGTGGAACAACAAACATGATGAAATTACAACTTATCGGTTCAAAACTTGCTTCTGGTCAAGGAGTTGGTGATGAAACGGTTATCGGAAAAGCAGTTGTTGCTACTTCAGCTGAAGAAGCAAACAAGAAGGCTGTTGAAGGTGGTATCTTAGTTACAAAGACAACTGATAAAGACTACTTACCAGCAATTGAAAAATCAAGTGCTTTGGTTGTTGAAAACGGTGGTTTGACATCACATGCTGCAGTTGTGGGTATCTCAATGGGAATTCCTGTAATTGTTGGTGTTCAAAATGCAACATCAATTCTTTCTGATGACGAGTTGATTACAGTTGATTCACGTCGTGGAATTATCTACCACGGTGCATCAAACTCTCTATAAAGATTAATTTTGCTTAAAAGAGCCTGAGAACTTTATGTTCAGGGCTCTTTTTTTGGCTGTCCGTCAATTGGTGTGA
>NZ_JQBX01000021.1 GCF_001437075.1 Pediococcus stilesii | reverse complement strand
AAGTGTTAGCAGTAACTGCAACACCCGTTGATGAAAAATTAGCTAAAATGTTTAATTAATTATTGAAAAAATAATTCCGGACATAACATGGCAGAAGACAGGAAAATTTCGAAAGCCATTCTAGCATAAATTTTAAACTTAGATTTATGTTCATTAATTTGGCAATCGCTAGATTTGGTCTGCATCATGGATCCTGAATAGAAAAGTTACGACAAACCAGAGTTTTGTCGTAACTTTTTTTATTTTAAAGCAGATTAATTATCGACGGTATCGAAGGCGAGTCCTGTTAAAAATAACGTAATTGCTTGTAAGCGATTTAATTTATGTTATTATCAAGATGTTGATTTTAAAATTTATCTAAAAAGGGTATATACCAATGTATAAAGAAAAGTATTTTGATGAACTAAGAAAAGAATTTAATGACGAAGATGAAATTGTTACGGAAATCGTTAACTTGGAAGCAATTTTAAACCTTCCAAAGGGCACAGAGTACTTTGTTAGTGATATCCATGGAGAATATGATGGGTTAAACCATATCTTGAAAACGGGCGCCGGAATTATTAGCGAGAAGATTAATTTACGTTTTCCAGATATGGATACCAATGATAAAAATGAGCTAAATTTTATCATTGCATATCCTAAATATGCACTGGAAAAAATGCAATTAAAACTGCAGGATGATGAGCTAATCACTTGGTACTTTACAATGATCTCGCGTTTGATTGAAGTAATGCAATATTGTGCTAGTAAATATTCACGGTCGAAAGTCCGGAAAAGTTTACCTAAAAAGTACGCGTATATTATTGAAGAACTGCTGTATGTTGAGGGGAATCCAAAAAATAAGCAAAAGTATTATGAACAGATTATTAGTAAGGTAATCGAACTAAACCGTGCTCAGGATTTGATTCAGAGCTTAGCGAGAACGATTCAAAAATTGGTGATTGATCATATTCACATTGTGGGTGATGTTTTTGACCGTGGGCGGAAATCAAATGAAGTGCTGGAACTTCTTGAAAACACGCACTCGCTAGATTTTCAGTGGGGCAACCACGATGTGCTATGGCTGGGAGGTTTTGCCGGATCTCAAGCATGTATCGCCACGCTATTCCGGATTGCCACGCGTTATGGCTATATCTTTGATTTGGAGCGCCAATACGGAATTAATTTACGTTCGTTGTTCACTTTTGCTGACCAACATTACGATGCCGATCCATATTTTTATCCAAAAACGGGAAACTTTACTCAAAAGGACTTGGACCTGCTATCGAAAGTGCATCAAGCATTGATTGTCATTCAGTTTAAACTAGAGAGCCAGATTATTAAACGCCAACCTGATTTTGATATGGATGATCGTCTCTTTTTGGATCAGGTCCAAACTGGAAAAGTGCAGATAAATGGAAAGAGCTACCCATTAGAACACGCGGCCTTTCAAACGGTCGACCCAGAGCATCCCGATCAATTAACGGGTGAGGAACAATCGGTTATTCAAAGCTTGAGTTATTCTTTCCGACATTCACCTAAAATTAAAGTTCATATGAACTTTGTTTTAAAAAAGGGGAGCATGTATTTAATTTATAATAACAACCTCCTGTATCACGGATGTGTGCCTCTAACAGAAGATGGTGATTTTGATAGTTTTAAGTATCAAAACAAATCATATGAAGGAAAAGACCTTTTAAACTTTTTTGAAAAACATATTCGAGCGGCAGTGAATAAGCGTGGAAGTTCTGAAAATAATGATACGGATTTAATGTGGTATTGCTGGATTGGGAAAAAATCGCCGTTATTTGGTCGAACCGCCATGACAACTTTTGAACGGTACTTTATTAGCGATAAAGAAACCCATAAAGAAGGCGATAATCCGTACTTCAAGCTTCGAGATCGATTATCAACCGCATATTACATTTTAAATAAATTTGGTTTAGACGAGCATACAAGCTATATCATCAATGGCCACACCCCGGTCAAGGCTGGTAAAGGTGAATCGCCAATTAAGGGTGGCGGTCAGATTATTGTGATTGATGGTGGACTGTCTAAAGCGTACCAAAAAGCAACCGGAATTGCCGGGTATACGTTAATCAATAATTCATATGGGTTCCAGATTGTTACACACATGCCGTTTAAGGGAATCGACGATTTGTACGAATCAAAAGCCCAGTCCACAAGTTTAAAGCGGATCATTGACCGTGATTTACCACGTCGTAACATTGCTGATACAACGATTGGAACCGAGCTAAAGGGCCAAATTGATGATTTGAAGTATTTATTGGAGACGGACGAAAGTGGTGATTAATCGTTAAATTTTTTAAAACGAAGAATGATCCATGCGACAATTGTAAAAACACCACTGACAAGAAGCATCAGTAAAAAGCCCTGTTCCGAATGACGTCCAGGAAGGCCACCGGTATTCATTCCCCAGAGTCCAGCAATCAGCGTGGGAATGGAAATGACCAATGCGGCCGAATCGAGATATTTCATTAAGTGGTTCAGGTGATTACTCATAATGTCAGAAAAAAGACCGCTGATAGCGTCGATTAAATCGCGATAAACTTCAACTAGTTTGGTGATTTGACGCTCAGCGGTTTTTATATTGTAGATTACCGTTTGATCAGTCAAATTCTTAGAAAATTCATCAAGTTTGAATAGGTGTTCCAATGCTTGATGCTGGGTTTCTAGCGTATGTTCTAGGATTACTGTATCTTTTTTGATATTTTTAAGCTGAATTAGTTCTTCATTTTTAGTCGTTTGAGATGAATTGGCCTCTAACTGTTCCAATTGGTCTTTAATATGTGACAACTTGGTGCGATAGTTAGAATAAATTTGAAGTAAAAAGGCCGCGATGACCGCTTCGTGCGAATCGTAACTGTGGGCATTAATTAGTTCATAGATTTCTTTTTCATTGTGTGAGCTTTCGTGAATAAAGAAGACGAGTTCGGTATCATTAGAGGCAATCAGAAAAGGATCTAAGAGTACTTTATAATTATCAGCCTGAGTGGTTACTTTAAGATTACACAGCCCAACGATGCAAGTTCGGAGTTGATCTTCATTTTTAAAATCAATCGTTCGAGGAAAAACAACGGGTGTTTCCATACCAGCCGTAATGTTAGTTGGAAAATTATATTGAGCAATACGGGCGGACAGCGATTGTAGATTACTGAACTTTTCAATTTTTAGATTAATTTTTTTAGATCCCATGGGTTCGGCCCTCCTTTGAAGACGTTTATATAACTAGCGCCTTTTACTTTATAGAAACATTTTATTATATTAAAATGCTAAATACAAAAGAAAGGAGGTGATTTAGATGCCATGGTCAAAGAATGATTATCCAGATTCTATGAAAAATTTATCAGAAAAAGTTCGAAATAAAGCAATTGAAATTGTGAATGCTCTATTAGACGAGGGATATAAAGAAGAACGTGCCATCCCAATTGGAATTAGTCAGGCTGAAAAATGGGCAGATAATCAAAAGGAAAGCTAATGATGTTGATAAAAACTTCGTAAAGAAATCAGTTCACTTTCGAATTGGTTTCTTTTTTGATTTTTAGAGTATATTCGATCACGATTCAATTTTGCAGATATAAAACAAATAACCGATCCGTAAAACAAATCGTTAAGAGAGTAATATGTAATGATCAGGAAAAAGGTTTAAAAAAATACCCAGAAGTTAAAATGGAAAATTAACTTCTGGGTATTGATCATCCTAATCAGGATTTCATCACTTGTTTTGATTTAGTAACTGCCGGTGCTGGTACCGCCGCCATTTACTCCGTTAGCATTGTAGCCACCGTATAAACCGGCGCCGCTATTGCCATTGTTGCTGCTACCAATACCACCATTGCCGCCGTAGTACGAAGCGCTTGTATCAGAACTGGAGCTAGAAGCTGCCGCTGCTGACTCCGCCGCCGATTGCTCAGCTGCGGCTTCAGCACTGGATTCTGCCGCTGCCGATTCAGAAGCCGCTTTTGAAGCGGATTTAGAAGCCGCCTTGGACGAAGATTCGGCTGCCTCAGCTGCTGCTTTTTCCGCCGCTGCTTTTTCAGCTGCCGCCGCTGCCGCTTGGGCCTCTTGTTCGGCCTGCTTGTTTTCTTTATTAACGATGGTCTTTAAACTAATCAATTTGGTTTGTTCATCAACCGTTTTTTGTGATTTTTGATTTTTACTCATATCCTTAATTAAGGCTTCGATAGTTGCCACTTGGATGGTTTGGTTGTTATCGTGTGCCTTAATGATCGCATCGTAGCGTTTGCCAAGTTTATCCGCTGTTTCCACAATTTTTCGAACCGAATCCAACCGCTTAACGTAGTTGTTTTTGAACGAACTAGTTAGGTCGGCAGACTTAACCGAAGAAAGTTGGGTGTCGACTTTTTTAGTCGTTACCTTTAGACCAACTCGGGTTTGGCTGTTAAAGAGCTTGTTATAGTCTGAGCGAACGTCAAATGCCGATTGTGCAGATGAAAGCTGGTTGGATAATTTCGATGTCTTCTTACCATTATGTAACTTGCTAATATCAGTTTTAATTTTATCCAATGAGTTCTGCGTCACAGAAGACTTTACGTCGGCATGTCGGTTATCCGTATAAATGTTATCAATTTGAGTTTGAATAGAACTAACTTCACGCGAATAAGAGACACGGTTGAATCCCCAAACGGCACCGCCAACAACTAGTAGAACTAGAAGAATTCCGCCAATTAAGGTGATATAGCGTCGAACTAAAATCGACTTTTTACGACGCTTAACCGTTCGCCGACCACGGTATAATTCGTCGTCGACATATTGATCATGATACGGATCGCGTGGATTAAGCCAATTTTTAAAACTTTCAATCCATCTCGATATTGTTTGCTTCATAAGTAAAATCCCCCAAGATTAGTCAACGTAAATGATATAGGTTAAATAATCGATTTCTACAAGTAATTATATACTATTATACTGTTTTTCCCATAGTGGGGGCAAAGTTTTTCCTTTTATATGCGCCATAAATCGGAGGGTGGATCCATTAAAATTTTTTTGGCAGCACTGGTCGATAGAATTGGGTCGTCGAGAACAATTTCGCTGGAGATAGTGAACAGGTGAGCTAAAAGGTCTACAAGGACTTCTTCGATCGCCATTTCAGGAATTTCGATATTTTTAAGACGATGATCGATTTGAAAGGTGACTTCATCTTCAGGTTTAATCACTGACATTCCAAAGATCGTCGCAAAACTATCGAGCAATGTATAGGTGAATTTTGAAATTTGTGTTGCTTTCATTAATTTTTTGCTAATGGAGGTTTCGGTGAACGGAACACGTAGTTGTAAATGGCGGCCGTTACAATCGAAATTTAGCATTGTGAACGAGTCGTCTTCGGGATCGGTGTACAAATCTTTTAGATGATGGACGAAGACCCAATCTGATAATCCGCGCGTTGTTCCACTCAGAGGCACAGAACGAAAAGTGCCAAAAACAATTGGTCGGGAATGGGTGATGCCAAGATGATCGGTCATCATTCGAACGAAAATATCACGACAGGGCTGGGATCGCAAAAAATCACGAATTAATTTTCGAGTAGACTGATTGGCGGTATGCGGTGGCCGATCGGTATCAATAATCAAGGTATTACCTGGAATTCGCCACTTACTAATGTCGTGCATATAAATAGTAGTTTCACCATAGATTCTGGCATTGGGAATCAGGGGTAAGTTCCACTCTTCAATGCAGTTGTCCGAAAAAGTTTGTTGAGAGCTGAGCTGCTGAAATTGATCATAGTAGTTCAGTTGTAGTTCCATACTAAATGTTTATCCTCCGCAAATAAATTAATTGTCAAGATATAATACGTAGAATATTACCAAATAAAAAAATCGATAACAAGTATTATTTTTAAACGGTAACCGGTGTAAATGCTTTCTTGCCGAGTACGTCAATATATATTTTTTTGAAAAAATATATGTATATACCAATGTTTAAATTGAGAAATAGGTTTCTTAGTAATATGATATATTTATGATATATACCATTTAGAAAGAGGTGATACTTATGAAGCCACTAAGAAGTCGGACGTTTATTTTAACGGGATTGGCGTTGATCATTATTTACGTTGTTCAACGGGGAATTCCGTTACTAGTGACGGGGATCGCATTAATGCTAATCGGAATTGCGATTCAAGCTCGAAAATGAAATGGCATTTCAATAAAAAACGGTAATTTAAAATAAAAGTTGAAATATAATTTCTTATGGGTTACAATAATTTCAACGAATGAAAACGGATACACGGAGGAATTATTGATGATTGACTTAAGCAAGTTAACGACGGAAACACGAAATGAAAAAACAATGAATTTGGATGAATTATCAACTGCAGAAGTATTAAAGGTGATGAACGAAGAGGATCAAACGGTGGCTAAGAGTGTTAGCAAAGCACTTCCTGATATTACAAAAGCCGTTGACCAAATTGTTGCTAACTTTAACCGCGATGGTCGCTTATTTTATATCGGAGCTGGAACAAGTGGACGTTTAGGTGTGTTAGATGCTGCGGAATGTGTGCCAACATTTGGAACGGATCCTGAGATGGTTCAAGGATTAATTGCTGGAGATATGAAAGCGATGACGGTTGCCGTTGAAGGTGCTGAAGATTCCAAAGAATTGGGAATAGAAGATTTGAAGGCACACGGCTTAACTGATAAAGATACGGTAGTTGGAATTGCAGCAAGCGGTCGAACCCCATATGTAATTGGTGGGTTGGATTACGCAAAGGAAGTTGGTGCAGCAACGATTAGCTTGGCCTGTAACGACCATGCCGAAATTAGCCAACATGCTGACATCCAAATTGAAGTTCCGGTTGGCCCAGAAGTTTTAACGGGTTCAACTCGATTAAAATCAGGAACTGCTCAAAAACTTGTTTTAAATATGTTGTCGACCGTTTCAATGATCGGGATTGGAAAAGTTTATAAGAATTTAATGGTGGATGTTAAACCAACTAATGCCAAATTAGTTGAACGTTCAAAACGCATCATCATGGAAGCAACTGATGCAGATTATGAACTAGCCAGCGAAATGTTCGAAAAAGCGGATGAAAATGTAAAACTGGCAATTGTGATGATTTTAACGGGCGTTGATTTAGACGAAGCAAAAGAACGCCTTGCAAAAGCGAAGGGCTTTGTTCGTAAAACAATCGATTAGTGGAGGTAAAATCAAATGGCAGAGACACCAGAAGAAAAAATTAAAAGAATTTCACAGGAAATTTATAGTGAAGTTGGTGGAACAGAAAACGTTGAAAAGCTAATTCACTGTATGACTCGTGTCCGAATGACGATTAAAGATGATAGTAAAGTCGATATGGAAGGCTTAAAGAAAATTGACGGCGTAATGGGTGTTGTTGACGATGAGACCTTGCAAGTAATTGTTGGTCCGGGGACGGTTAATAAAGTTGCTGACGAAATGGTTAAAGAAGTGGGCGTTAAGCTTGGTGAGCCATTTCCAAGTGCCAAGATGGATACAACAGGGATGACCGATAAGGAAATCGTTGAAGCAAAAGCAGCAGAAGTTAAGGCAGCTCAAAAAGCAAAACAAAAACAAACACCGATTAAACGTGTATTGAAGTCAATCTCAAACATCTTCATTCCGTTAATTCCAGCATTTGTTGGGGCTGGATTAATTGGTGGTGTTGCTGCGGTAATGTCAAACTTGATCGTTGCCGGAGATATCAGCAAAAGCTATACAGATTTTGTTACAATTTTAAAGTTTATTCAAAACGGAGTATTCTCGTACCTTGCAATTTACGTCGGAATTAACGCTGCAACCGAATTTGGGGCAACAGCTGGTCTCGGTGGTGTAATTGGAGCGGTAACTTTGCTACCAGGAATGGATATCAATGCGCCGTTACATAATATCTTCAACGGTCAGGCGATGAGTGCCGGTCAAGGTGGTATTATTGGGGTAATTTTTGCCGTTTGGGTTCTTTCACTAATCGAAAAACAATTACATAAGTGGGTTCCTGATGCAATTGATATCATTGTCACACCGGCAATTTCGTTACTTCTGATTGGAGTATTTACAATTTTCATTGTTATGCCAGTGGCCGGAGTAATTTCAAGCTCATTGGTTGGCGCAATTAACTGGATTTTGAACATTGGCGGGGCATTTTCTGGTTTTGCCTTAGGGGCTTTGTTCCTACCAATGGTAATGTTTGGACTACACCAGATTCTTACACCGATTCATATTGAAATGATCAATAAGACGGGTTCAACACCGTTGCTTCCAATTTTAGCAATGGCGGGTGCTGGACAAGTTGGAGCTGCTGTAGCGCTCTGGATTAAATGTCGTAAAAACAAACAACTAACAAATATGATTAAAGGTGCTCTTCCGGTTGGAATTTTAGGAATTGGTGAGCCACTGATTTACGGGGTTACTTTACCATTAGGTCGACCATTCATCACAGCATGTATTGGTGGAGGAATTGGTGGGGCAGTCGTTGGTGGCTTGGGCCACGTTGGTGCAATTGCGATTGGACCTTCTGGACTTGCACTAATTCCATTAATCACTAGTGGACGAGTAATGGCTTATATTTTGGGGATATTGGCCGGATACGCTGGTGGATTTGTCGCAACTTACTTCTTTGGAATTCCTAAAGATGCGATGGTTGGTGAAGAAGACGCCGCTGAAGTTCAAGATGATAATGCATCAGTAATCGATTCAAATCTAAAGACGGCCACGATTACAACACCCGTAGCTGGAACGCGTGTCGCAATTGATGCCGTCAATGATCCAATGATGGCTCAAGAAGTAATGGGCAAGACGGTAGCTGTAATTCCGAATATGGATTCAAAGATATATTCTCCGGTCAACGGAAAAGTTACAATGATCGCTGAAACAAAGCACGCGATTGGTTTTATTAATGAAATTGGTGAAGAAGTTTTAGTTCATATTGGAATTGACACCGTTAAACTCAATGGTAAATTCTTTAATATTGACGTTAAAGTGGGCGACTTGGTAAAACAAGGCGACATATTGGGGAGCGTCGATTGGCAAGGAATCATTGATTCAAAATTGGATCCAACAACGATGACGATTGTCACAAATTCAATCGAATATGAAATTAGTAAAGTCGAACTAGGGGATAAGGTTGAAGCCAATTCCGTATTAATGGATAATAAGGTTCAATAATTTATTTTTAATTGAGGCAATGGAAGGGCTCGGAAATTTTTCCGGTCCTTTCTTTTGTTATAATTGATTGCAAAGTTAACCGTATTATTGGCGGATAAAGGGGATTGAAATGAAGAGCATTTTATTTACTTTAAACAATAAACTTGAAAGTTTCTCTAAATCGGAACGGAAGGTAGCGCAGTTCATAATTGATCATCCACAGGACACGATTCAAATGAGTGCCGATGAAATATCGCACCGAGCTCAAGTGAGCGCGGCAACCGTGGTTCGTCTGGCAAAAGAGGTCTGTGAAGATGGATTACCTGGATTAAAAATCCGACTTTCGGCCGAAGTAAAGCTGGATGATACACTATTTACTGAAGTCGATCCGTCAGATGATTTAGAAACGATGAAACATAAAATGGAGTTTCGGATAAGTCACGCGATTGGGCAAACAAATCAGGTTTTAAGCACAGATGCGGTCCAAAATGCGGCGGAGATCATTGACAAAGCGGACAATATTTACGCATACGGACTGGGAGCTTCTAATTTAGTCGCATCAGATTTTCAACAGAAGTTTATTCGGGTTGGAAAACCGGTTGCACAAACTTTGGATACCCATTTGATTGCGGTGGGGATGATTGACACAAACTCAGCACTACTAATAATTTCCAATTCGGGTGAAACAAGCGAGGGGTTGCGCTTAGCGAATGCTGCAAAATCGCTCGGAGTTCCGGTAATTACAATTACGCACGCACCTGACAGCGCGATTGCTAAAAAAAGTACAATTATATTAACCCATGACGATAGCGGCGAAAGTGGGACTTTGCGAACGGCAGCAACCACATCACTAATGGCTCAGTTATACGTGGTTGATTTACTGTACTACACGTATATAACAAAAAACTTTGATAGTAATGCCACGCGCCTAGCAGAGTCTAAAAAAATTATTTCAGAAAATTTTGATCAATAAAAAGTGCAGATTGAATTGGATTAAAGTCTTGATAAATTTAATTTATCGGGACTTTTTTACTAAGCCGAAGATTGAAGATAGGTTCCACCAGAATTTTAAGAATGAACAAGTTTGGGACGCCATCCATAGCAATCTTTAAAACAAATAGTGTTAGAATTTATTTGAAGAAGAATCGAATGGTATCAATTAGAAAGGAGAGCTTTTAACAATGTTATATGCAGAATGGAGTCTGCGTTTAATTGTTGCTGCGGTTTGTGGTGCGTTTGTTGGATACGAGCGTTCAGCCAGATTAAAAAATGCTGGAATTCGAACGCACGTAATTGTGGCATTGGGAGCAGCGTTGGCCATGCTGATTTCTAAATATGGTTTTTATGATTTGTTGATGAATAGGGGAATCGAGCTTGATCCGTCGCGAATTGCTGCTCAAATTATTAGTGGAATTAGTTTTATTGGAGCTGGAACCATTCTAGTTCGAGGGGATGGTGTAAATGGATTAACCACGGCTGCCGGAGTATGGGCGACTGCCGCAGTCGGAATGGCCGTTGGCTCGGGGTTATATTTCATTGCAATCGTTGCGTCGATTTTGATTGTAGCTTCGCAGTATCTATTTAGAGACAGCTTTTTTCTTAAATATTTATTGAAACGAAAACATTTTCATTTTCGAGTTATTTTACAGAATGAAAGTGGATCGCTAACAACTATTCAAAATATTTTTAATGATGTGGGCTTTTTAAGTAATAATTTTTCAATTAATAACGTGACGGAGAATCGAATTACGGGTGATTTGGAAGGCATTCTGACTAGTAAACAGGATATTGACACCGTTTTACTAAAAATAGCTGAAGATCCACGGGTAATTGAAATTCAACGTGAGGATTAAGGGGCTGATTTTCGTTTCGATTATGACAATAAATATGTAGAAAAAGGAGTCACGACAAAACGGTTGTCATGGCTCCTTTAGTAATTATTACATATTTTGTTTCAGCCAATTCATCGCTACTGGCAATTCTGAATTCCATAGCGTCCAATTGTGACCACCGCTTTGTTCGTCCCAGGTAAAGCGATCAGATAACTTTTGCTCAAATTTAATTTTAAACTTTAAATCCATGTCACGGAGAAAATCAGTTGTGCCGGTCGACATAAAAACTTTCAATTGATTATCGGCGGGATCGAGCTGTTTTAAGAGCGCATTAATGTTAAGCGGTGCTTCTTCAATGTTCAAATCATGGAAAACAAAACTAAAATCTGGCATTAAGTCGTGGTGATGATCACGCCAATCAATCAGATCGGCGACTGGAGAAAATGCGACAATCGAATTAAATTTTTGAGGGACACTTAATCCCCATTTTAAAACAGCGTAGCCCCCCATTGAGGTTCCCATTAAGAAGTTTTCTGAGGGATTATCGGATAATGGGAAAATAAATCGCATTCTTTCAACAAGTTCTTTGGTCAAGAAGTCCCAATATTGCGGTCCATCTTTAATATTAGTATAAAATCCACGTTGCGTTTCAGGCATTACGACCGCCAGCCCCAGTTCAGAAGCGTAGTGCTCGATATTCGTATTTCGAAGCCACGACATGGCATCACCGCTGAGTCCGTGTAAAAGCCAGAGCGTCGGAAGCCGGTGATTGCCACGGACAAACTGGGTTTTAACCTGCTTGTGATCGCCCATTGGCTCCGGAAGAATCACATTAACGTGAACGTATTGATGAAGCGTATTGGAGAAGATGTTATTTTGATGAATTGACATGATCGACCTCCTGAATAATAGCGGTTAATTTTGACTTGTGCTCACTGGTATTATAATACGTTCCTGCCAAAAGGATAAAAGTGACGATCTTAGAAATTGAATGTTCAATTTGTTTGATACAATAAGCATAAAATCAATTAGGAGTTACTTTTATGGATAAAGATGAGCAAATAATATTTGAAAAGATTCAAAATTTAAAAACGGTTAGAAAACCAGTGCCGTCAAGAATGGACGAAGTAGAACTATCAAAAGATATACGAAAGGTGCAGCCGTATCTAAATTTGGTAACATCCGGCTTGGAGCATGATAAAGCCATGATAATTGATGCTTTAGTAAAGCTAATTATCACGGTTCAGCGGAAGTTTTTTAATCGATCATTATGGCAAACTACGGCGTATTCTCTTGGGGATTCGATTACGAGTGTTATTAGTGAAATGGTTGATCGAAAAAAAGATCTAATTCAGATATTAAAAATGACGATTAATTTAGCTTCGTATTTAGCAAAACATCATTTAGTGATGGATAGTCAAGATTTAGTCGATCGCATGTTGGAAAGGGTTTCTGAAAAACGTCCCAAATTGGTTGAAGAATTATTTGAAAGTGCATTAAATGATCTGATTGAAGATGATAATTTTGACGATGATTATCCTGAAGCGCCCTTAAGGATAACCGAATTCTTGCAAAATGATCCTATTCGTTTATTGAGGGATGAAGATTCATACCTATTTTCACAAAATTCACATATTGATTTTAATCAATTTATTGAAAAAATATATAAAAAACATAGTAAGTCACAACTATTCTTAGCATACTCGTTTTTTAGTGGACCAAAAGAAGTAGGTAGTCAAATTTTAGATTATGCGATGAATTGGCCGGCATCAAAGGCGAGAACCTATGAATTGAGCTACGTGTTTAATTTTGTCATTGCATTAGATTTAAATTTAAATGGTGTAATCAACCTTTCTAAGGTGTTTCATCAATTCATGAAATTTTGTCAAGATCAAGAATTGATTACGGATAATCAGTATCGGGAAGTGTTGAAAGAAGGAAATGATGCAATCTTATCAATGATTACTGATCAGATTGGATTTGATAAAGATCGGTCAACGAAGAAGATTTCGATTTGGAAAAAGGCGGATGAAATTTTTTCGAAACCTAATCATACGATTAACGTAAAAAAGGCAACCGAGATTTTAGCAGATTTAGATTGGACTAATAAATCAACGGTTGTTGAAAGAATGACGCAGTGGCGACCGAAACAAATTAAATTATCCAAAAAGCTTAATCAGCATCAATTAGATTTAGAATTAAAAAAAGCTAACATAGAGATTGAAAATTTGAAAAAACATTTCCCAATGCTTAATGATATTTCAGAACTTAAAGACTATGAAAATTTTGTTATTAAAATTCATACGAAGATGGTCAGAAAATATAATCGCCGTTTACGTAATTGGACGATGGAAAGTTTGATTGATTGTTTAGAAACTCTTTATCGAACCAATCATAAAATATATGAATATCCAGCCCATCTTAGATATTTGGAATTATATATTTCACAACTGGACGATGATCATGCAATTGGTAGCTTTTCATCTTTAACAAATGGATTAGAGATCGCCACTGGTCGATACCTAACACTGGGGATTAACTGGTTTAGTAATGCTAGGTAAACAGCGTGAAAATAAATACTAAAAGATATGTCTTGTTTCAAGCTACGATAATATTACCGGGATATGGCAAACAAAAAATGAAGTTCAATCGAACTTCATTTTTTGTTTATTATAATTAATTCCCGATTTATCCTAAGCTTTTAATACGGACCAGTTCTTCGTGGTATGCTTGGGCGTTTAACTTAACTTGTTCAAAGTCGCCTTGCGCTGCTGGACCAACTAAATTACTACCGGCACCAACAACAACGACTCCTTTTTCAAACCATTCGTGCATATTTTCAAGATTAACGCCACCAGTTGGCATAATGTTGGCATGTGGTAGCGGAGCTTTAACGGCTGATACAAATCCTTGCCCGACGACGCTGCCAGGGAAGATCTTAACAATATCTGAGCCATATGACATTGCCGTTTGCATTTCAGTGATAGTCATGCAGCCAGGCATGTAAGGAATTTGGTATAAATTACATAACTTGGCAACTTCTTTATCAAAAGAAGGACTCACAATAAATTCAGCGCCAGCCATGATTGCAATTCTAGCCGTGACGGGATCTAAGACGGTTCCAGCACCAATGCAAGCTTCTTTATCATCCTTGTATTCTTCTTTTAATTCAGCGATGATTTGGTCGGCTTGTGGTGCGGTAAATGTTAACTCAATGCCCTTTACGCCACCGTCAATACAGGCAACAGCTGCTTTGTATGCTTCTTCTTTACTTGCTCCTCGAACAACTGCAACAACACCTGTTTTTTCAATTTTTTCTAATGTTTCAACTCTTTGCATTTAACTCACCCCTGTTTTATTTGTAAAATTCAGGATTTATTATAGCGCTTTCAATTATATCTGCAAGCGCTTTATTTTTTATTATTTTATTTTTTGAAAGCGCTTGCTTTTTAAAAAATAGTTATGTATATTGTACTTGTGATTTACTTATAGGATATCCAGTTTCCTATCAAGAAATAATTTTAGGAGGATAAAAGATGGCTTTTTCGATGGTAACAAACT
Organism: Pediococcus stilesii; assembly: GCF_001437075.1. GTDB lineage: Bacteria > Bacillota > Bacilli > Lactobacillales > Lactobacillaceae > Pediococcus > Pediococcus stilesii. The sequence goes on along the minus strand of NZ_JQBX01000021.1, from coordinate 10,439 downwards.
ATGCGCACAGTCCGGAGGATATTAAAAATTATTCAACTGAACAAATGAGAGATCAATTTTTGATGGAGAAGATTTTTAATCCAGGAGATATCTTACTTACTTATACTTACAATGATCGGATGATCTTTGGTGGAGTAACACCGACCGATGCCGCGATGGAAATTCAATTAGATAAAGATCTAGGCGTTGATTATTTCCTTCAACGTCGCGAATTAGGAGTTATTAACATTGGTGGCGAAGGGATTATCACAATCGATGGTACCCCAGAGACAATGGTTAAACACGATGGATATTATATCGGAATGGGCACAAAGCAAGTTCTATTTGAGTCGAAGGATCCGCAAGATCCAGCTAAGTTTTATGTAGTTTCGACACCTGCGCATAAAACATATCCAAATAAGAAATTACCGTTTGCCGATGCTTTGGCAATGCCAATTGGTGATCAAGAACACATGAACAAACGTACCATTTACAAGTATATCGATGCTTCACAAATGGATACGTGTCAATTGCAAATGGGATACACGGTACTTGAACCAGGCTCATCTTGGAACACAATGCCAGCACATACGCATGCTCGTCGGATGGAAACGTACATGTACCTTGAATTTGGTGCCGAAGATACGCGTGTTTTCCATTACATGGGTAAACCTGATGAGACTAAGCACATCGTTTTAAACAATGAGCAGGCCGTAGTTAATCCAAGTTGGTCAATTCATTGTGGTGTAGGAACCACTAACTATGCTTTCATCTGGGCTATGTGTGGTGAAAATCAAACGTATGATGACATGGATGCAGTACCAATGGACGAACTTAAATAAAGATTAGGAGTGTCTAACATGGAACAATCACAAGAAGAAATTAAGAAAAATGAAGCAGCTTTAGATCAGTTTAAAATGAACTTTTTTGATTTAACAGGCAAAGTAGCGATGATCACGGGTGGTAATACTGGTTTAGGACAAGGTTACGCAGTCGCTTTAGCCGAAGCTGGGGCAGATATTTTTATTCCAACTTTTGGAACTGCCGAATGGGATGAAACGCGCGCAATGATTGAAAAACGCGGCCGTAAAGTGGAATTCATGGACGTTGATTTGACTAAGCCAGGAGTTCCAGAAGAAGTAGTTCAAAAAGCAATGGACACTTATGGACATATCGACGTTTTGATTAATAACGCCGGAATGATCCGTCGTAATCCCCTTTTAGAATCAAAAGATACCGACTGGGATATGGTAATCAACATTAACTTAAATGCGGTTTACCATATGTCAATGGCGGTTGCCAAAGTAATGGCTAAACAAAAATCCGGTAAGATTATCAACATTGGTTCAATGTTATCGTTTCAAGGTGGTAAGTTTATTCCTTCTTATACCGCATCGAAGCATGCGGTCGCTGGATTAACCAAAGCATTCGCCAGTGAATTGGGTGCTTATAATATTCAAGTTAATGCCATCGCACCCGGTTATATTAAGACGGCTAATACGGCACCAATTCGGGCAGATGAAGCCCGCAATAAGGAAATCCTTGATCGTATTCCAGCTGGACACTGGGCAGAACCACATGAATTAATGGGAGTAGCAGTATTTCTAGCAAGTAAAGCATCTGATTATGTTAACGGTCATATTCTTGCGGTTGATGGTGGATACCTAGTAAGATAAATATTCTAATGACCGAGAAATCGGTCATTTTTTAATGGAGATAATTATTATGAAAAAATTTCTAACAATTGGAGAACCACTTTCTGTATTTAGCTCAGAAGATTTAAATGCATCTCTATCAGAGACGAAGCACTACACTAGATTTTTAGCTGGCGCGGAACTGAATGTTGCCGTTGGGGTTTCTAGATTAGGATTACCTACAGAATATGTTACTGCCGTTGGAAAGGATCCTTTTGGAACATCGATTATGCAAGATATCAAAGATGCCAAAATCGGAACTGATTTTATCGATGTGATGGAACAGTACCCAACTGGCTTTTACTTTAAACAACGGGTCGATCACGGTGATCCCGAAATTTTCTATTATCGTAAGGGTTCAGCAGCCAGTCACTATGATGTAAATAATTTGAATAAAATTGATTTATCTGAGATTGAGCATATTCATACTTCTGGAATTATGGCTGGTATATCAGAAGAAGGACGAATTACAACGGAAACAATGTTGGAAAAAGCGATTAAGAATAATATCAGAACAACGTTTGATCCAAACATTAGGGTGCAACTGTGGTCATCAGAAGAGTATATGAAAAAGATTTTGAATCAGCTTGCAGCAAAGGCTAATATTATTTTACCCGGAACCAATGAAGGCAAAATTTTAGTTGGATCATCTGACCCAGAAACAATTGCTGATTTTTATTTGAATCAAAGTGAGATTACAGACACGGTAATTGTAAAAATTGGACCGGATGGAGCGTTAATTAAAAATAAGACGGGATTAGATCAGATTATTTCAGGATTTAAGGTGGATCAAGTGATTGATACAGTTGGAGCTGGAGATGGTTTCGCCGTAGGATTGATTTCCGGCCTTATGGATGGCTTGACGTATGAGGATGCCGTTAAACGTGGATGTGCAATTGGAGCCTTGGCTGTTCAAAGCCCTGGCGATAATGACGGATATCCAACGAGAGATCAATTATCTAAATTTATGGAGCGAGGTTAAAAATGCGAAACATAAAGTTGACACTTTTAGATGATAAAGATAATGTATTAAAACAGTCCGAGAATGCTGAAAAGGTTTTTCTTGATCCGCATCATCCTTACGCATTTGGCGATCGAGTAAGAGTTAGTGTTGAAAGTACACCAGTGTACATTGTAGTGCAACTGGATTCGGCACTGAGTCCGGCATTAATCTACCTAACAAAAAAGGATTGGGAATATAAAATACCATTTAATATTCAAAGGGAATGGCCGTATCCGGATGGGGCATTTCTAGGAAAAGCACATTATTTGCGTGCGCGATATGCCACAGATGGCGAAATATCAGAATATCGAAATATTGCTGTAAATAGTCATGATCAACATGATCCCCAGTTGGCAGCTTTTCCGCATGCCACGGCAAATGCGGAGACAAGGGGAGAATCGGTCTTTTACGCCAAAAACGCCATTGATGGTATGCTAGCTAACGAAAGTCATGGCAATTATCCATATCAATCATGGGGAATTAATGCGCAGGATGATGCAGAAATTAAAATTGATTTCGGACGAAAAGTTACAATGGATAAAGTCGGATTGGTTTTAAGGGCAGATTATCCGCATGATAGTCATTGGATCGAGGCCACTTTAGAGTTTTCTAATGGTGATAAGGAGATAATTTATCCTAAAAAAACTAAGGAAGAACAGTTCTTTGGCTTTCAAGAAAGAACGGTTAGTTGGATAAAACTGACCAAGTTAATTAAAGATAAAGACATGTCGACCTTCCCAGCACTCACCGAATTCGAGGTGTTCGGAAGGTAACATTTAGGAATGAGAAGATGGGCGAACAAAAAGCATATGGTACGGTGCTGTTACGTGCTAAATCAATATTAGATGAATTATTAAACTATGAAGAAGGATTGACGTTAAAAGAAATTTCGGAAGGCGTCAATGAATCTAAGTCAACAACGCTAAAAGTTCTCAATACAATGCAGTTAACGGGAATGATTCGGCGAAATGAGGACGATAAAAGGTATTTTATCGGACCAACAATGGTGGCCTACGGTGAAAAAGCGCGGAAAGATTTTAATCTTATTCAAGTAACGAAACCATTTTTAACGGAACTTCAAAAAGTGACGAACGAAACGATCAATCTGGGAATTGAAGATAATTCAAAGGTGGTTTTCCTTGAAAAATTAGAAAGCACACAAGCAATCCATCTTAATTCAAGTATTGGTGGAAGTATGGACATGTATAGTTCTTCGATGGGAAAAGCACTGCTTGCTAATAAAACCGACGAGGAGCTAAAGGAGTACTTTGCAACGCATCAATTAGCCGCCCTGACGGAGAATACAATTACTAGTGTCGATCAACTGATGGTGCAATTAAAAGAAATTAAGAAACAAAATTTCTCAACCGAATGGGGAGAAAATCAAAAGGAAGTCGTCTGCATTGGCGCCAGCATCGTAAAACGTGGTGTAACATTGGGTGCTTTTAGCGTTAGTGTACCTGAGTACCGGGTGGATGAAGAAACTTTTGAAGATATTAAACGCTTAGTCGTTTCAACCAAAAATCAAATCGAAGAAGTTTTGTAGAAACTCTAAAAAAACTCTTGATAAAGCGCTTTCAAAAAGGTATATTAAGTGTGTGCTAAAAATAAAGAAACTCAGTTTCCAAATAAGAAATCAAACAGAAAGGAACACCAATGACAACCGAAAAGTTAGTAAACGCCCAAAGATTTTTCAATAATGGTTTAGTTATAAAGGAAAAGTTAGAAGCCGCAATTAAAAATGCGTTATCAATTATAGATAAAAACATGGATTATTTTGGAGATGAGTATCCAACTCCTGCAAGTAAAGATGGTATTTATCCCAAAATGGATAACACAGAATGGACAAACGGCTTTTGGACAGGAATGCTGTGGTTGGCGTACGAATACACAAATGATGAGAAATACCTAAACGCGGCAATGCGTGACGTTGAATCTTTTAAAACGAGAATTGATCAAAAAATCATGGTGGATCATCATGATTTAGGATTCCTATACATCCCTTCGTGCGTGAGCGCTTTTAAATTAACCAAAAATGAAAACGCTTACTATTCGTCAATGGAAGCCGCGAAGCAGTTAACCACCAGATTTCAAAAGAATGGTGGTTTCATCCAAGCATGGGGGAAAAAGGGAGATGACAGTAATTATCGACTGATAATTGATGCGCTACTTAATATTCCACTTTTATACTGGGCCGGAAACGAAGGTCACAAACAAAGCTACATAGAAATGGCAGAGTCGCATTATAAAAATGCTTTAGACACGGTGATTCGAGAAGATGGATCAACATTCCACACGTATTTCTTCGATAAAGAAACAGGAAAGCCATTACATGGAGCAACTCATCAAGGATATTCAGACGATTCAAGTTGGGCACGCGGTCAAGCTTGGGCAGTTTATGGAATTCCGTTGCATTACAAGTACATTAAAGGACCAACCGATTTAGACCGGTTCGAGCAGGTAACGAATTACTTTTTGAATCGCTTGCCAAAAGACAACGTTCCTTATTGGGATCTAATCTTTAACGATGGTGATAACCAGCCCCGTGATTCCTCTGCCGGAGCAATTGCGGTATGTGGAATGGCAGAGATGTTGAAGAGCTTACCAGAAACGGATCCAAATAAGTTGGTTTATACGTACGCAATGCACAGTATGATGAGCTCATTGATTGAAAATTATAGTCAAAAGACGGCCTATGATGGTGCCCCACTGTTAAACCACGGAGTTTACTCATGGCATTCAGGTAAAGGAGTCGATGAGGGAAACACTTGGGGAGATTATTTCTATTTGGAAGCGTTAATTCGTTTTTATAAAGATTGGCAATTATATTGGTAAATTGGTAGGAGGAATTTATTATGACAGAACCAAACATTAAAGCAATTCGCTTAGATGAAAGATTAATTCACGGACAAGGACGTTTATGGATTTCAAATTTAGGGGTAAACCTGGTAATCGTCGCAAACGATGAGGTGGCCACAAGTAAAATTCAACAAACATTAATGAAATCACTAATGCCTGACTCAATTGGAGTACGCTTCTTCTCCATCCAAGAAACGATTGATAAAATCTTTAAGGCTTCACCACGGCAATCAATCTTTATCATTGTTAAAACTGCTACAGACGTACTACGACTGGCAGAAGGCGGAGTTCCAATGAAAGAGGTCAACGTTGGTAATATTCACTTCAAGGAAGGGAAAACCAAATTAACGAATTTCATTTCCGTTGATGCAGAAGATATTAGCGCATTAAAGAAGTTACAAAGTGATTATGGGGTTGATTTCAATACTAGAACAACGCCAATTGGAAACGAAGTAGGTTCTGATTACGATTTGAACGGTTATCTAAGAGAACATTAGACAAAATTGGAGGAAATTAATATGACTTTTACAGTTATGCAAGCATTTTTAATTGGTTTGTGGGCTCTCTTCTGTTTTGCGGGTCAAGTATGGGGAAACTATACTAACAGGGCGTTATTTATCTCATTTGGTGTTGGACTTATTTTAGGTGATTTACAAACTGCAGTAATTTTTGGAGCAACAGCAGAATTAGCATTTATGGGATTCGGTGTAGGCCCTGGTGGATCAACGCCTCCTAACCCATTAGGACCAGGGATTGTCGGTACAATTATGGCAATTTCGATTAAGGGACTAACCCCTAGTGCAGCTTTAACACTTTCATACCCATTCGCAATTATCGTTCCATTTGTGATTACATTTATTTTCACGATCAACTCCGGTTCGATGGAAATGGCTAAAAAAGCAATTATGGAAGGTAAATATCGTAAATACCAATGGATGTCTAACTTTACGTTGTATGGATTTATGCTCTTCGCGTTTGTGTTTGGTTTCGCAGCAACATTAAGTACATCAGCATTAAGAGTATTCGTTAACGCGATTCCAACCTGGTTGATGAACGGATTGTCAGTTGCCGGTGGACTACTACCTGCCGTTGGTTTTGCACTTATCTTGAGCACAATGATTAAAAAAGAATACATCCCTGCAATTATTTTGGGATACGTTTGTGTGGCGTACTTAAAGATGCCAGTAATTGGTCTAGCATTTGTCGGAGCGGTACTTGCATTTAACAACTACTTTAACGGTAAAAAGGCAGTTAAAAATGATGGAAATAATGATGTAGAAGATGGAGGATTTGAAGATGGCATCTAGAACACCAGTATTAACAAAAAAAGATTATGCAGTTTCGGTCTTACGATCATACTATCTCCAAAATGCTCAAAATTATGGAAATATGCAAGGAACCGGGATGCTGAAGACCATTTGGCCACAGCTTCGTAAGATTTATAAAGACGATGAAAGCGAGTTTCGTCGAGTAGCCGTCTCAAACTTGGAATTTTATAACACCAATCCACAACCGTACCCATTTGTTTCTAGCTTAATGCTTGCAATGTATGATAGCGGACAAGATGAAGATGATGTTCGTGCGGTTAAGATGGCGTTGATGGGACCACTTGCCGGAATTGGGGATGCTTTATCGCAGTTTGCGTTAGCACCATTGTTCTCAACAATTTTTGCTTCACTTGCACTAGAAGGAATGACATTTGCACCACTAATATTTATTGCGTGCTTGGTTGCAATTACATTTGGTGTACGTTGTCTAATGGGATATCTGGGCTGGAAAGTCGGAACGAGCATCATCGACACGCTTAGCGACCAGATGGCTGCAATTGCCGATATTGCAACTACAATTGGTTTAACCGTTATCGCCGGACTTTCTGTTTCCTTTGTTAAAGTCAACTTGGCTCTCCAGTATACAACATCGATTAAGGGGAAGACGCAGGTTGTAGCGATCCAAAGCTTCCTAGATAAAATCATGCCGTACATGCTGCCAGTTATTTTGATTTATTTCGTTTACTGGTTAATCACGAAGAAAAAGTGGACAGTTTATAAGATCATTTTATTACTATTAGTTTTAGGAATTGCTTTATCAGCGATTGGATTACTAAAACCATAATATCGAAAACGTGAATTAGAAGGGGAATTGTTGTTATGAAGTATGATGTTTGTATTGTTGGCCATGGAAACTTTCCAGATGGGGTCGAATCAGCAATGAAGTTATTAGTTGGTTGTGAGGGGGATATTACACGCTTTAATCTTGATCAAAATACGACGCACGACCAATTTCATGATGAGGTAAAAAAATATTTAGAAGAACATCCCAATGTGATTGTTTTTGCCGATATGACGGGGGGCGCACCTTACCAAATTACGGCAGAATTAATTTTAGATGCGCAAAGAGAAAATCAATATATTCTATCAAGCGTTTCAATGAACGTTGTTTTGGATGTTTATTTAAAGAATAGTATGGATCAATTGAATCCAGACAATATTGTTGAAACCTTCGAACATGTGATTGCTGAATCAAATAAGCTAACAATGGTAACGCCTAATAAAACGTCTTTTGAAGAAGATGACATAGAAGAAGGGTTTATCTGATGAACTATCTTATCATAGCAGCGTTAGTCGTAGTTTTAATTGTGTACGTGGTCCTGATTCCCTTAGCAAAACGTAAGAACATGCGTAACGCGCAGGAAAAATTACAGCGGTTCTATAACAGTTTATCAACCGGAGATACGATTGTTTTGTCGGATGGCATTAAAGGTCAGATTACTGGTATCGATGGGGAATTTTACAAAGTACGAATTGCTGAGAATGTTGAAGTTGAGCTCAATAAATTTGGAATTGTAAATAAACTAGGAGACAGTAAATGAACTGGCAAATTGTTGAAAAATTAATCAATAGTAGATCCTTTACCTATCACGATGATTATCTAGATAATTCGGAACTCTTGATGAAAAATGAATTTGTATTTCAACATGTGTATAACATGGAGCCCTCACCTGAAAAGTATCAATTGACGGACTGGCAGGTATCACCAAACGGGGATCCAGAGTGGTTGTTTGTGCTTAAGCGTCAAGAGTATTTGCAAGATTTAATTTACTCATATTTAGAAACCAGGAATGTAAAGTACCTAGAAAAGGTTAAATACTACATTTTTAATTGGATTGAAAATAATTATGATAACTTAGACGCAAAATATACGACATGGCGAACAATTGATACTGGAATTCGACTATTAAATTGGGCTTCAGCAGTTGATATTTTAAAAAAGAACCATTTGTTGTCGGGGGTCGAGCTACAAACATTAAAAGCAGTTGTTAACGATCAGGTCCAATATTTAAAGGATAATTATATCGACAAGTATGACCTAAGTAATTGGGGTGTTTTAATAACGACGGGCGTTTTGACGTTTGATGCCGTTAACCGCAACGTTGTTAAGCCAGAATTAATTGATTGGACGATGCAACGCTTTGTGACCGAGATGCAAGTTCAGGTTGATGATGAAGGGATGCACTGGGAACAGTCACCCCTATACTTTATTGAGGTATTTCGAAGCGCACTGTGCGTTTTCGGTTCCTACAAGGAAGCACGCTTGAATTTGGATGGACAAATTGAACAAATTTTGTCACGGATGTTGAATGCGTTTGAGTACCAGATGCTTCCTGACGGAAAATTATTGCAACAAGGCGATACGGATGCGGTACCTACCAGGGATTTATTTAATTCAGCTTGGAACATGCTTCATGAAGAAGATTTAAATGGAAAAATTGATTTTCTAACTTCAATGTTTTACTACCACCAAGATGCCGAAGTGAAAGAACGCCACGTTGAAGGAAGACTAGATGCTTTTGTTTCAGGAAACTTTTTTAATAAGAAGAATAACGACTATCTTCACGTCTTTAACGGGAATCTCGGCAGTGGTCATGGACATGCTTCGAATGGTCAAATTGATTTAATGCTCAATGGCGATCAACTGCTGATTGATCCAGGAAGATACACCTACGTCGATTCTGAAATTAGAAGAAGTTTGAAATCCGGTGTTTCGCATAATGTTGTATTGGTCGACGGGCAGTATCCAATTGTGCCCAAGGATTCATGGAAATTTAAGTCCGTTGCAATCCCAGTTGGGAACGAAGTGAAGCATGTTGACGGGATGGATGCGTATAAATTAATCACACTTAATTCAGATGGTGATTTATATCGTACGCGATATGTGACATGGTTAGCTGAGAGAAGCACTTTGGTAGTGATTGACGTTGTCCGAAACGGTGGAAAACATATTGCATCAAGTAATTGGGTATTTGATCAGAAGGTTAATGTAGACATCAAATCGGCGCATGAAGCGGTGCTTAATGCTGCGCATGATAAGTATCAGTTGTTTACCTCAGAAGAGAGTGCGATTGGCGTTTACCAACAAGATTATTCGCCAAGGTACAACGAAAAATCGATCACATCTAAAATTAAAATCGAACAACCTTTTGAAGACTACTATGTTAATTTTACGGTGATTGGTAAGGCTGACGATGTTCAGCATTTGAATATTACGCAAGCAGGATCAGAGGGGGTGGTGGTTGCACCGGAAAATGCATATGCTTTTAGGTTGAGTTACGGTGCTGAGAAGCTTGATTTTGTACTGCAACATCTAAATACGTTCACCGGTCATAAATTATATTACGTTGATGGAGTTCCCACGTATGGTGAGCTAAGCGTAATTTCAAAGACTGGTGCACGTCGATTGTTTTAATGTTTAGTTTTATGTTTATGTGATGTTTTAAATCGAAAGTGATTACAACAATTTTGATGATAAAAACGACGTTGGAAGCGCCGTTTTTTTGGGATATTCGTCAACTGTTGTTGATAAATTTATTATACAAGTTCTAATGTAAGCACCCAATAACAGACCGA
>NZ_JQBX01000020.1 GCF_001437075.1 Pediococcus stilesii | reverse complement strand
GCTGCGTTGGCTGTGTTGGTTGCGTTGGCTGCGTTGACTGTCCTTCACTTACAATTTCAAATGTTATAGTACCTGCGTTTTGACTAATGGTATTACCAAATGCTGTTGAAATTCTAATGTTCAGCATCTTAATATTATTTAGAGTACCTATATCATTTAATAATAGTTCTTGGTTAATTGAAAAGATTATATCAAAAGTTAGAGATCTACCGTCTTCGCTATACTTTATATTTTCAATCCCCTCTATAATTATCCATGAAGGAATAGGATCTGAGGATCCCGCGGATGCTCCACTCCAGTTGGCTGAAAAGTGAAGATTCTCCAAATCAAAATCGTTAATTTCAGATTTTGAGGTAATCTTAATCCCCATTGTATGACTTGCATTTGTTGAGATGTTGTATTCATAAGCTGCATCAGAATTTTTAGGTTTGTCATCGAAATCTAGAATTATAACATTGTTAATTTCATCGACCCCATTATCTACAATTGATTGTGTATATTTAGAATGAGCGTGAGGGATCATATTTGAATTTTTTTCTGTGTTGGATGTATCTGTTAGATTTGAGCCAGTTGTGGTTGTATTTTTGAAGTCACTACTTCGTACGGTATCAATTTTTGAAATTGATAGGTATTTATTTGATTTTTCATCAGCTTTGGCTGGTTGTGCATTAGATAGTACTGTTAAAGAAACAAACATACTAGAGAATAATATTAGTTTATCTTTCATTGGGATGCCTTCTTTCATTGTGTTATAAATAACGAACCATAACGTTAAAATATAAATGTATAAAAACCCATTTTACATATTATATCCTAAAAAGTTAATATGTAAAAATGATTTGTAAATGTTCTAATATTTTATTCAAAAATCACCGCATTTTTTTGTAACAATAGGGTTGTCACATAAATGCTTCAAAAAAGGAGTCAAAAAATTGAAAATAGGATATGCACGAGTTTCTACTACTGATCAGAATTTAGACCGACAAATCTTTGCTTTAAAAAAAGCCGGAGTTCAAAAAATATTTGAAGAGAAAATTTCTGGTAGATTTTTTACAGAATAAACGGAGTGCAACTGCTGGAGTTGCTAGTGTGCAGCAGACATTGAGAGCAGATCAGGAAAAACTAGAAAAGGGAAAGAAAAAGTTCAGTAAAACGATTATTGCGTTTGCCATACTTGCAGTACTTACGTTGTTGTTTCAAAGTGGAGCTGCTGGAGTGTTCACCTTTGCTGCGATTGCGATTGGCCTTTACGCATTAAAATATTTTCGTTATATTTCACCAGCTAATGAAGCAATTCAAAAAGATCAAGCAACTTTACAGCAAGAGTTAAATGATCCGTTCTATCAACAAGAAGCTAAAGAATTTCCAGAAAAATTTTACAATTACTGGGATGCGTTGCGTCTTTGGAAATTAGTTAATGAAAATAGAGCCCGTGATTTACAAGAAGCTTTTAACATTTTAGAAACACAACATTTTCAAGAAGATCAACTTGCAGCTCAAGAAGAGATTCGCAGTTTGCAAGAAGATATTGCGGCAAGCACACATTCAGCAGCTGTTAATTCTGGTATTGCGGCCGTTTCGTCAACTATCTCTGCATTCAATTCGCGTAAGTAGAGGAATGTTGAAATGAAAAAAATTCTTTTTAGCGTTGTCAGTTTGATGATGCTAGTGACGCTTGCGGCATGTGGGGATAAGGTAAACGGTAATAAGGATAGTGTATCTAAAGCCGCTACCAAGTCTGCTAGCAGTGCCATCAACACGAGTTCCTCACGTAAGGACAATCAATCAAAAGGCTCTAGCTCAAAAAATATTAAAATGAACTTGTCTGCGATTCAGAGCGGAAATTTTAGCAGCTTGCTTAATGGCGATTGGAAAATGATTGGCGCTAAGGTTAACTACCACAAAGGAAATGGACTTGAGTTTGATACAAGCCAAGTTGATGGACAGTTGTCAATTTCAAAAGATAGAATTGTTGATGATCAATTAACTTTAGAACGACATAACTTGATGATTAATGGAGAAGATGGAGTAACCAAGGTTCAAAATAATGGGGAAATTTTGACCATCTCAACTGAGAACGATGACGAGGCTAATTGGGCGATAACTTTCTATCCGATTGGTACAACTACAGAATACCAGGGTGATTCTAATGGCGGAGCGAATAAACAAAATTTGATTACCGTTTGGACAAGTAACAATAATTATACACAGGTCTTTGCACAGGATAATCCAGAAACAAGCAATGCTTCATCATTAACGCCTGATAAGAAGCAAAAACAAAGCGCACTGTGGAACACTGAAAAAGATCAAAAATTGCAGTCTTTTATTAGTGAGTGGTCAAAAACCATGAATCAAGATTATCAAAAATATGATGGTACTAATGAGTTGGAAGTATCAACAGGCATGAGTTATCCAAGCGATTTGGCAAACGAGCCGGTTAAAGGGCAGCAGGCATCCATTGGTTGGAGTAAAGATGGTAAGGGAAACTATGAGTATAACGTCGTCGCAATTTATAATCATAATGGAACTGTACCACCATTACCTAGCCGAATTACTTACTGTTTTGCTTTTCATAATGGGAAGCCCGTAGTTTTGGTTGATCAAAGTCGCGATGGTGGCGGTGATTTTGAAGAGACACAAAATGCTAAGCTTAATGCCGGATTTAACGAGATCGCCCAAAATTAATTTTTAGAGGAGTAGTTTATGAACGCAAACACAAAAAAATGGGGAATTATTGGAATCATTGCCGCAGTGGCACTAGTTGCAATTTTTCTGATGACTAGACCTAGTCATTTAAGTGGTAGGTATGTAGCTAATACAGGATCAGCGTTGGTTTTTAAGGGTAACAAGTTTGAAGATTTTGAAAATGGCGAAATTGCTCATAAAGGAACTTACGAGATTAAAGATGATGAACTTAAATTAAGCTTTAGTGATGGAAATGGTACCATAACGGCTAAATTAGCGAAGGATAATCAAACATTTGATTTAGAATCAACGGGCAATGCGATTGCTGATTTGTTTGCAAGCAATATCAAATATACAAAAAAATAAAATTGTATGTTAAAAAGTCTGAAATTGAACTTGATTTCAGACTTTTTATTATGCGGTTAAATCAAGAAAATCTATAAGACATAACAATATGGAAAGTCAGTTTATTTGTAAAAGTTTTAAAAACTTAGTTACTTAATCGACACCCAATGATCTCCAGTATTAGCCGATTAAAAATGAAATTTATCTATTACATAATTATGTTTTCGAAGAATATTAATCCACCGCCAGTGAGGAAATCATAATGTAGAAACAATTTATTTTAGTAAATACATTTCAAATATCCTAGGATAACCGCATATACAAAAGGGGATACGGATTTCCTTGCTCATCAAGTTCGGTTCTTTTATATGTTTTGAAACCCATGTGCTCATAAAAGCCTTTGGCCTGTGGATTTTGTTCGTTAACTGCTAATTTATTGACTGAATAAGTGTTGATTCCGTACTGAAGTAAGGATTTTCCAACGCCTTTTCCTCTTGCTTCTGGAGAGACGAATAGCATTTCAAGATACTGATCGGCAATTCCCATGAAACCGATTGGTAATTGATTTTCGTCTTCCATAATAATTAAATGCGGTATTTGATTTAATACTTGGGGGACGTACTTTTTAATGTCTTCGATTTCGCTATCTGACAAGAAAAGATGCGTGGCTCTGACTGAGTTTTCCCAAACTATTAGTAACTGTTCAAGGAGTGCTCGATTTCTATTTTTTACTTCGACGATTTTCATGTTTTGACCTCCACAAATTTGAAATGATTGTTTGTTGGAATTACTGTACTTAGTTTACCAGACCGAAAACAAAAGAAGATTACGGTGTTAGTCTGAATCTTCGCCGTTTTTAAATATTTATTAAAAATATGTGAAGGCCGTCATGTTTTTACTTATGTAACGGGGGATTAAAAAGGCCTTTTAAAGAATCAGTTTGGACTTATGGAGATTTACGATAACCCTTTTGAACGTATGTTAAAATATGATTGATTCGACAAATGAGGCATATAATATTAATTATTAATGGTGAATGAAAAAATTATTGAACCGGTGATGTCCTACGAGTTTAGTAGCAACGGTACTTTTTATATAAAATAATGACATTAAAAACATGCATATAGAGCACTTGTGGCTCCGCCCAATTCAAACAATTGTGTCTACATGTGGTGATGATAAAATGGAAACAAAGGTGATAAGTTAATATCTATCCGGAGGTGCTCACCATGTTTGGAATCCATCAAAATACAATCTATACAAAATTATTTATCTTGGTTAGCCAGGTTATTGAAATGAATATCGCAGGAATTATCACGCATTCTGCGGGTTGGTCTAATATTAGTATTGTTGTAATTTGGACGATGATTGGTATTACGTTTTTAAGGCTTAACGCGATGATGTTTATTTGGTTACCGCGTGGAATCAGTTGGCGTGAAGCGATTGGAAACAGTCTTGCATTTGCACTATACTATATCGGTTTTCCGATGCTTGTCCGATCGGAAATTTATATGCCAATTCTCATTTTAGGCATACTTTTATTTGTGATTGGCGGTGTAATTAATACTACCGCGGAATTGTTGCGACGGCCATTTAAGGCAAACCCTAAAAATAAAGGCCGTTTATATACTGGAGGTTTATTCCACTACGCAGTGCATATCAATTATTTTGGAGATGTACTGTGGGTTTTAGGATTTGCGCTTTGTACCATGAATCCATGGGCACTGGTGATTCCTGCGTTATTGTTACTGTTTTTTGTAACGAATTATATTCCGACCGCCAATCGATACCTGCGAAAAAAATATGGAAAAGAATTTGTAACATATGAAGCCAACACAAAACAACTTATTCCTTGGGTTTGGTAAAGGTGATAGGAAATTTAAATTAATCATTGCATTTATTAAAATTAAATGATAATATTTAAGACATTATAAGAAAGGGAGGTTGTAGCGATGAATTATGAAGATAAGCAGTTAAACATTGTTAGTTCTACAACCTCCACCTCAACCACCATTTAGCTGGTTGAGGGTTTTGAAGTACTGTTAAATAATAACAATTAACAAACCACTCAATCAGGAAAAGGAACACGTTAATCGTGTCCTTACGCTGAATTGGGTGGTTTTTTTGTACTTAAAGGAGAGGTCGAATATGGAAATGGAATCAAGTGATAAGAAGAGTGCACCGCAGTTAAAACGATCGTTAACATCAAACCAGATGCAAATGATTGCCTTGGGTGGAACAATTGGGGTTGGTTTGTTTATGGGTTCCACTGCAACAATCAAGTGGACGGGTCCATCAGTATTGTTGGCATACGGATTTGCGGGCTTAATTTTATACTTAGTAATGCGTGCGCTTGGGGAAATGCTGTATATTAATCCAACAACGGGATCTTTTGCGGACTATGCTACCAATTATATTCATCCAGTTGCGGGATATTTAACAATGTGGAGTAATATTTTTCAATTTATTGTTGTTGGAATTAGCGAAGTGATTGCGGTTAGTCAATACCTTAATTATTGGTGGCCGGGGTTACCAGGATGGGTATCGAGTTTGGTCGTAATTATCACGTTAACGCTTGCTAATTTGGTGTCGACTAAGGCGTACGGGACAATCGAATTCTATTTTGCTTTAATCAAAGTATTGACCATCATCTTAATGATCATCGTTGGTGCGCTAGTGATTTTTCTAGGCTTCGGAAACAACTGGCATCCGGTCGGACTTTCCAATTTATGGGCTCATGGTGGATTCTTTACAGGCGGGGTGAAGGGCTTCTTGTTTGCTCTTTCAATCGTTGTTGGTTCTTATCAAGGAATCGAGCTACTTGGAATTACAGCTGGTGAAGCCGCCAACCCTAAAACGGCAATTGTTGCCTCAGTAAAATCAATTGTTTGGCGAATTCTAATTTTCTATTTAGGTGCGATTTTTGTTATTGTTACAATTTTTCCTTGGAATCAACTTGCAGCAGTAGGCTCGCCCTTTGTTGAGACATTTTCAAAAGTGGGAATCACGGGAGCGGCAAGTATCATTAATTTTGTTGTATTAACGGCTGCAATGTCGGGGACTAACTCTGGAATTTACAGTGCTAGTCGAATGTTGTACAAGCTTTCAAAGGAAGGAAAAGTTTCTAAAATCTTTGGAAGACTGTCAAAACATCAAGTTCCTTCAGTTTCGATTTTAGCAATTTCAGCTGGAATTCTACTCGGAATCATTTTGAATGTTTTTCTATCATCATTTAAGGGAGGAGCGGCAAATCTGTTTGTCTTAGTGTACAGTTCCAGCGTTTTACCCGGAATGGTTCCGTGGTTTGTCATTCTAATTTCCGAGCTGAGATTCCGCCGTTCCAATCCGGAGCTGATCCAGCAACATCCCTTTACAATGCCTTTTTATCCAATGAGTAATTACTTAGCAATTTTTTCACTGCTTGCAATTGTAGTTTTCATGTTCATCAATCCAGATACAAGGGCTTCTGTTTCAGTAGGAGCGGCCTTCTTAATCCTACTTTCAATTAACTTTGCAATTAAGCATCGTCGGTCAAAAGAAGTCTGATAAGGCTGCTTACATCAATTAATAAAATTCAACTAAAAAAGTTGTGACGAAGAATGGTTTGTCACAACTTTTTTAATTTATAACACGCCCAAAACGTGATTATTGGTATTGGTTAATAATTTTTTGAAGTTCAACAAGATAAGACCGCTTTAACTGTTTAGGAAATTCAATTTGGAGATCAGTTCCAAAAGTAATTAGGTAATGGACCATATAATCAATTTCGCTTTCATTATAACCACCAACAATATACGAAATCCCATTTTGTTCTTCCAAATGCATATTTGGATAGTGATTTTTTTGAAAAAGTTCTTTGCCAAATTTAGTTAGTTTACATTTGAAAGGGATATTGTGGAAATTCTCTTCGTAAGTGATCTGCATTTGTTTCAGGTCTTCAAGTGAAAAGGTGGTTGGGGAATCGACATCAATTTTTAGATCAGACATATAGTCGCAACGATATGTCCCCCAAAGATGGCTATCAAAATCGTAAGCGCTAGTAAACCAAATTCCGTTTCGGTAAAAAAGCTCGTAAATTTGAATTTTAATTTTGGTCGCTTTAAATTGGGTGTACGTTAGAACGGCTGGTCGTTCTGCTAAAATTGATTTTAAAATTTGCTCTAAATTATCTATTTTTTTAACAGGTGCAATATTGTAGTAATGAACAACTTTTAGTATGGCAGAGATATTTTTTTGTTTATCCTCACTTAGTGTTTGAAAAAGTTTCTTTTGAATTTTAGGATAAGATTTTTCAAATGGGGTACTAGAGAGCAAATTTAACGCGTTTAAAGCGAAAAAAATGGATTGGATTTCTTCATCGCTGAAGTAAATCGGAATTAGTGCGTCTTGATTAATAATTCGGTATCCACCGGCGCGCCCAGATTCTGAATATAAAGCGAGTCCAATTGATTCTAAGGCCTCAATATCTCTCAGTGCGGTTCGTTTTGAAATGCTGAATTCATGCATTAAATCTTTTAATTGAAACGAATATTTGTTGTTCAAAAAGATTAGTTCTTGATTTAAGCGTTCGGATTTTTTCATATATTTTCCTTTAAAGGTGACATATTTTGACACCATTATACCTTATTCTATTTGTATAAAGTAGAAAGGGGGACCACAACATGAAGACACTAATCATTAATGCACATCCAGATTATAAAAATAAAGAGCATTTTTCTTATAAATTACAGGATTTATTTTTAAAAATGTATCAGGAACGTTTTCCTAATGAAAAACCAACGATTTTAAACTTATACGAAGCGAAGATTCCTCGCATTGAAAAACATCAGCTATTAACAGTGTGGGATAAACAACTGAACAACGAAAGCTTAACTGCCGATGAGAAAGAAGTTGCGGAAACATCCCAAAAACTTTTGGATCAATTTAAAGCGCACCACCGAATTGTGGTTGTTTCACCTCTCCATAACTTTAACGTCACGTCTAGAATGAAAGACTATATTGACAATATTTTAATTGCACGCGAAACGTTTAGATATACTGATGATGGGTCAGTTGGGTTGATGACGGATAATTTTAGGGCACTCTTACTACAAGCAAGTGGCTCAATTTATACTAACAACGATCGGTACACGCCCCTAGAATTTTCAAGATTATTTTTGCAAAAAATGTTTGAAGAAATAATGGGCTTTGAAGACTTTAACATTGTTAGGGCGCAGGGAACGGCATTATTGGACGAAAAAGACGTTTGGAAAAATGTTCCTGAAGCAATGCAGAAAGCTTTTGTTCGTTTTTATAAGTAAAAAATTGACCTTAATTGGTATAAATAAAGCTTGATTTGATGATTCTTTCTATCATAATAATTATATGGTTTAAAAATGAGAGGAAGAATTTAAATGAATCAGTCGATTAAAAACGAACGGCAGTCCAAACCGATGGTAGTGGTGGCGATTGTCGCTTTGATGTCCTTCATGGGAGTATTAACCGAGACATCGATGAATGTAACTTTTCCGGCTTTGATGCGCGAGTTTCACGTTTCGTTGAGCACGGTGCAATGGGTAACAGCTGGTTACCTACTAATGGCAGCTTTAGTGATGCTGACCTCAGCTTATATGAAGCGGCGGTTCACTAATCGGCAATTATTTACTGCCGCTGCCATTCTTTTTAGTGTCGGCGATATTATTTGTGGCGCCGCGTTTAATTTTCCGATTTTATTGATTGGACGCTTGATCCAATCCGGGTGCGTTGGGTTATGTACGCCTTTAATGGTCAATATAATTTTGGATGTCGTTCCGCCACAAAAATTGGGAACGTACATTGGACTAGCCAATTTAATTATTCTGGTTGCTCCAGCAATGGGACCGACCTTTGGTGGAGCAGTTGTCGCATTTGCTAGTTGGCGAATGATTTTCTGGCTGACTTTACCATTAGCGATTATATTGCTGGTTATGGGCGCAAAACAGATTAAGCAATATTCTCCGGTCGAAAATCAATATGCATTTGATTGGGCGAGGTTTATTATCTTGGGACTATCATTGGTCAGTTTGATTGTCGGATTAAACAATTTGGGATCCGGTAATTATATCGTCTTTGGTGGACTAATCCTACTGAGTATTGTACTTACAAGTATGTTTGTACGCCTTTCAAAGAATGCCACTAAAGCACTCTTCTCACTGGCAGTTTTTAAAGAAAAATCTTTTTTATACAGTTTTTTGCCGTATATCATGCTGCAATTTGCTAATGTGGGGATTAATTTCTTACTACCCAATTATGTCCAAGGAGTATTCCAAGCGAGTTCTTTGGTCGGAGGATTAATTTTATTACCGGGAAGTTTATTAAACGGTTTTGGTCAACCAATTTACGGTTGGATGCTGGATAATTTTGGTGGGAAACTACCACTTTATTTGGGAGACATATTATTTACCGGATCGCTTTTAGGACTAGCACTTTTTGGTCCGCAACTAGGCGTGTGGGGTGTGACAATCGCTTATTTGATTTTTGCGGTTGGACGTTCGATGGCATTTGGTAATTCAGTGGCGTTTGGATTAAAGCATATCAATAAGGATTTTCAAAATGATGCTAATGCTTTATATAACACGGGGCAACAGGTTACGGGGGCGATTGGAACGACGGTTTTAGCTTTGTTGATGGGATCGGTCAATCGAGGCGACTACACTAAAGCACAAAATATCAGTGCCGGAAGCCAGCTAGCTTTTATATTACTTGTATTTTTTGGACTAATTATTTTTATGCTTTTCTACCGTTTATTAAATATAAAATCAAATCAAAAAATGAGTTAAAACAGTTTTTCATATGTAAAAGACGTATAATTAAATTATTCTTATAAATCAAGGAGGATATGATGGCTGAATTAACACGCTTTTATAATATGTTCCAACCGACACACTACAATATTTTCTTGGATATAAATCGAGAGTCGAAACAAATTACGGGTCAAACTGAAATTACCGGTGATGCTCAGACGCAAGAAATTGCCCTTCATCAAAAAGGACTAAAAGTATCAAAGGTTCAAGCGGATGGTTCGGATGTATCATTTATAACTGATAACGAAAATGAAGCAATTCGAATTAAGTTGGCCGACACAGGAATGGTCACGTTGAAGGTCGACTATACGGCTCAATTAACGGATTCGATGATGGGAATTTATCCGTCATATTACGAAATTGATGGTGAAAAGAAGCAAATTATTGGGACCCAATTTGAAACCACCTTTGCTAGACAGGCCTTTCCTGGAATTGATGAACCAGAAGCCAAAGCAACTTTTGACTTGGCCATTAAATTTGATGAACATGCTGGCGAAACAATTCTAAGCAATATGCCAGAAATCAAAACTGAAAATGGTGTTCACTACTTTGATACGACGGTGAAAATGTCAACCTATCTAATTGCGTTTGCGTTTGGCGAGCTTCAAAGCAAACTGACGGAAACAAAAAGTGGGGTTCAAGTCGGTGTTTTTGCAACGAAGGCCCATAAAGCAAATGAATTAGACTTTGCATTAGATATTGCAAAACGGGCAATTGAATTCTACGAAGACTTTTATCAAACGCCGTATCCATTACCACATTCTTGGCAATTAGCTTTACCTGATTTTTCTGCTGGCGCAATGGAAAATTGGGGATTAGTAACGTATCGTGAAGCATATCTACTACTAGATCCCGATAACACAGCATTGGACATGAAACAGGTGGTGGCAACGGTTATTACCCACGAATTGGCTCATCAGTGGTTTGGTGATCTGGTCACAATGCAATGGTGGGATGATCTTTGGTTAAATGAAAGTTTTGCCAATATGATGGAATACGTCTCGGTGGATGCGTTAGAGCCCGACTGGCATATTTGGGAGCTTTTCCAGACTTCAGAGGCTCCTGCTGCACTGCAACGAGATGCAACCGATGGAGTACAATCGGTTCACGTTCAAGTAAATAATCCTGCTGAAATTGACGCATTGTTTGATGGGGCGATTGTCTATGCCAAAGGTGCTCGAATGCTAGTTATGGTTCGTGCGTTGATTGGAGATGACGCTTTACGTCTTGGATTGAAAAACTATTTTGCTGCTCATCAATATGGTAATGCAACGGGTGCTAATTTGTGGCAAGCGCTTGGAGATGCGGCAGGGATTAACGTTGGCACAATTATGGAGTCGTGGTTAGAACAACCTGGATATCCCGTTGTGTCGGCTAAAATAGTTAACGGGCGCTTGGTTTTATCACAAAAACAATTCTTCATCGGAGAAGGCAAGCAGAGCGGCCGGATTTGGCAGATTCCGTTGAATGCCAACTATGAAAACGCACCTCGGATAATGGACCAAGCTGAAGTTGACTTGGGAGATTACGCAGCTCTACGCGAGCAAAATGGAAAGCCATTCCGAGTAAACGTGGGCAACGATTCCCACTTTATTGTGAGCTATGACAAGGTTCTACTTGATGATATCTTGGAGAACGTAAATCAATTAGATGCGATTGACCAGTTACAACTATTGCAAGATCTACGTTTATTAGCGGAAGGAAACCAGATTTCGTACGCAACAATTGTGCCGCTCCTAAACAAATTTTCAGAAAGTCAGTTTTCAATTGTTAACGACGCTCTTTACCGTTTGGCAGGTGATTTGAAAAAATTTGTCCAGGTCGCAAGCAGTGAAGAAAAAAACTTACAAAAACTATTTGATCAGTTAAGTGCCAACCAGGTGCAACGTTTGGGATGGTTACCAAAGACCGGAGAGACAAATGATGACCAATTGACTCGCCCATACGTTTTAAACGCGGCTTTGTATGCTAAAAATGCTGATTCAATTGCCAAAGCACACGAAATTTTCATCGAAAATAAAGATCAGTTAGAGGCACTATCAGCTGATATACGGGCATTTATTTTAAGTAATGAAGTAAAAAACTTTGGTGATGAGCAACTATTTGACCGACTGTTAAGGGAATATCAGAAGACATCCAACCCAAGTTACAAGGTTGATATTACAAGGGCTTTGACTGCGACAACCGATTCAGCTCTAATTGACAAATTGGTCACAAAGTTTGAAGATGCGAATACAATCAAGCCACAAGATTTAAGAGCATGGTTCCGTGGTGTACTTGCTAATCCAGTTGGAGAGCAGGCAGCATGGGATTGGATTCGAAATGATTGGCAATGGTTGGAAGACACCGTGGGTGGAGATATGGAATTCACGACTTACATCACAGTAATCTCTGGAATTTTTCACACTGCGGCACGTCTACAAGAATTTAAGCAGTTCTTTGAGCCAAAACTAAACACGCCAGGACTAACGCGTGAGATTCAAATGGATATTAAGGTAATTGAGGGACGCGTCCAACTTGTGGAAGATGAAGGGATTGCAGTAAACAAAGCCATCGAGAGTTTGGTTTAAATTAAGTAATTAACTTTCTAAAATGGGGATTGTAATAAATCTTCTGGAACGTAAAGGGACCATGACAAAAATAATTTTTGTCATGGTCCTTTCTTTTTATTTTAAAATTTGATCGATTTCGGCTAATTCGTCTTTAGTTAAATCTAAATGTTCAAGTGTCTTTAAATTCTCGTCCAAATGTTCAATACTTGTGGTACCAATAATAACACTTGTTACGACTGGATCCTTTAGAAGCCATGCTAGAGCGAATTGACTCAAAGTTTGTCCACGTTTTTGGGCCAGCTGGTTTAATTCGTTTAACTGAGTTACCAATTTTTCAGTTCCATCAAGTAACAAATTACTATTTGTTCGATGGATTGGGAAGTCATCAGGAATACCACCCAAGTAGCGATCCGAAAGGAGACCTTCGGCCAGCGGTCCATAGGCGATTAAGCCGGCTCCCTCTGCACCCAAGGTATCGATTAGTCCGCTTGTTTCAACGTCACGGTTTAAAATGTTATAACTCATTTGATCCAAAACAAATGGTGTCCCAAGATCTTTAAATAATTGAATCGCTTTCTTTGCTTGAGGAGTTTCATAGTTTGAAATTCCAATATAAAGTGCTTTGCCCTGACGAACGATATCATCCAATGCTCGCACGGTTTCTTCAATCGGAGTTTGATCATCGAAGCGGTGTGCATAATAGATGTCAACATAATCTAATTGGAGACGATTAAGCGAACCATCAATGCTTTGAAAAAGGGCTTTACGTGAAGTTCCAACACCGAAGGGACCATCATGAATTTCATAGCCAGCTTTAGTTGAAATGACAAGCTCGTCGCGGTAAGGTTTTAATTCGGTCTTTAAAACGTGGCCGAGTAAATTTTCAGTACTACCCCAATCGCCGGTGTCATTTCCGTAATGGTTTGCGACATCGAAATGGAAAATTCCACGATCAAAGGCATGTAGGATTACATCTCGACGTGGAAGCAGTGGATCCTTACTACCATAGTGGCGCCAAAGTCCAAGTGAAATTGGTGGCAGAACCAAACCTGATTTACCAGCATGGCGAGTGATTAAATTATTATATCGATTTTCATCGGCTTTATACATATAATCTTCCTTTCAAATACAGCGTATATTTTCAAAATGAATTAAAAAAGCCACAACAAAGCATTCCGTCGCAGCCCTTTTATGGAATTTAGTCAACCAATTTTCCTACTTTAGGTAGTTTTTCTAGTACTCCTAACCCATGGGGAGACTGACGAATTGCTTCAGATTGATCCAATCCAGCTAAATTACCGTGATGTTTTCCACCTTGCCAAGCCGGAATGTCAGTTACATCGTAAACTGTACCGTCAATTGCAACGTATGCTGGATTGCCATCTTGACCGTTAAAATTTTTAAGTTCTTCTTTAGTAAAGTCTTTCATGTTATTCGCTCCTTAATAAATTTGATTTATGGACAACGATATCAACAAATTAACCATAATCTAAATTGAATTCGTTTACAAGCGATATGGAACTAATCTTTTATTTTATTTGAAAAAGAAGATAAATCCCCATCAGCGTTTTGAATGGAGCCGTCAGCGTAAACGTAGAAGGCGTTTCCATTTTGACCTGTGATGTGGAAATAGATTGGTGATGATTTACCAATTGAATCAAAGTTAACCTTCCAATTTTGATTACCATATTTTTGAGTTAACAGGTTAACCGCTTCTTGGCTATTTTGAATTGATTCGGTAGGTAGGGGTTGATTGTGATTCTTTTTTTCAGCGCTAGTTAATTCTTCCCGATTGAGATTGTTAGCTGATTGAGAAGTAGTAGTACTGCTACTTTTAGCGGATGAATTTTCATTTGGAGAACGCTTGACCGTCTGATTTTCTTCAATTCCAGCTGGTGAATCAATTTTCTGGAATTCGCCATTACTATTTTCCTTGGTAAATTTGGCCGTAATTTTAACTTGATCTTTTCCACTGGGGATTAAAGTATAGATATTTTTGCTTTTGTCATCGTTACCAGTTTTAGCTTCTATAACCGTTTTATTTTCAGAAGATTGAGTTACTTCGGCACCACTGATATTTCCACTGTATCCATGAGCGTTAAGAATTTTAACTGCTTCATCTTTACTGATGGTTTTTGTTGATGCTTTTTTGGAGCTAGAGTTTTTGGTGACCTTTTCTGATTTTGACGTTGAACTGGATGAATTCTTCTTATTATTTGTATTTGTACCACAGCTAGCAAGCGTAAGTGGGATAACTGAGAGTAGGAAAAGTGACGTTAGTTTTTTCATAGTGCTTTCCTCCAAAAATCAATTACTATATTTGGCTTTATTTTATCATAGAGATAAGTTAAGTATGTAACCTTTTATTACGTTTAGAAAACGCTTTAATTGAAGTTGTATTATAGATAATAATCCGATATAGTGAGAATTGATAACGGATTGGAGGAATTAAAAGTGAACAACAGAATTTATAACATTGGTCTCGATATCGGGACATCGTCGGTCGGTTTTGCCGTTACAGATGCTCAAGACAAATTGGTTCGAGTGAAGGGGAAAACGGCAATTGGCGTACGTCTTTTTGAAGAAGGACATACCGCAGCTGAACGCCGTGGATTTCGAACAACTCGGCGGAGACTATCACGCCGAAAATGGCGGATTAATTTGTTAAACCAAATTTTTGAGCCATACATATCAGAGATTGATCCAACTTTTTTTGCGCGTTTAAAGAATTCAAGTTTAGCGGGAAAAGATAAAAAATTCGAAGGATCATTATTATTTCCGGATCGAACGGACTATCAGTTTTATAAAGATAACCCAACAATGTATCATTTACGCAAGCACTTAATGGAGAAAGATCGTCAATTTGATCTACGTGAAATTTATTTAGCGATGCATCATATAATTAAATATCGGGGGAATTTTCTGAATACGACCCCAATGAATCATTTTAAAAATGAAGAAATTGACTTTAGTGCACTTTTTTCAAGACTAAACGAATTGTATCAGGAAATTGACGATGAAAATATTTTTGAACTGAACATTGAAAATGTCGATGAAATTAAGAAGATCCTTTTAAATCATGATCTTTTTAAGATGGAAAAACAAAAACAAGTCGCTAAATTACTGAACGTTGATACCGATGATAAACAATTGAAAAAAGAAAATACCGCTTTGGCAAGTAATTTTAGCAAGGCGATTTTGGGATATAAATTTAATTTAGCGTTAGTGACAAAAATTCCTGATCAAGATAAAAAAGAATGGACGATTAGCTTAGGGGATGAAGATTTTGATGATCGCTTGGACAATGTGCCTGTAGCCTTGACTGAAAGCCAACTTGAAGTGGTTGAAGTTTTACATTCAATTTTTAACAGTATCTCATTGAATGAAATTGTTGAAAACGGAGAAACATTATCTTCTGCAATGGTTAGGAAGTATAACGATCACAAGCACGACTTAAAATTGTTGAAGAACGTGATGACCACTTTAGAAGATCGGAAAAAAGCTAAAAAAATTCAAGGAATTTATAATGTCTTTGTTGGTAAAGACACGGACCTTATTTCGGATAAAGATAAGAATAAATATAAGGATAAAGATGAGTTTTATAAAGAAATTCAAAAAAATCTTGATAATTCTAGTGATGCAGAAGAAATTATTAAACGAATTAAACAAGATCAATTTCTTCCAAAACAGCGAACATCTAAAAATGGAGTTATCCCACACCAATTGCATCAACGAGAATTAGATTTGATCATTGAAAACCAAGCAAAATATTATCCTTTTTTAAAGGAAGCAAATCCAAACAAGAAGCGATTAAAGCAGGCAAAATATAAATTAGACGAATTAATCGCGTTTAAAATTCCTTATTATATAGGGCCTACATCGGGTGCTGAAAATTCTGATTTTTCGTGGTTAAAACGAAAAAAAGATGGGCAGATTACTCCTTGGAACTTTGACGAAAAGGTTGACCGCATCGAGTCCGCAAACCGATTTATCCGACGCATGACTACCAAAGATACATACTTATTAGCTGAGGATGTTTTACCACTTGAAAGCCTAATTTACGAAAAATATAGTGTTTTAAACGAATTAAACAACGTTCGGATCAACAGACAGAAGTTGAGCGTTAATGATAAACAAGATATTTATAATGAACTGTTTAAGAATAGTAAAACGGTCACCCTAAAACAGTTACAAAAATATTTTGAAGTAACCAAGAAGTTAAAAACGGTGGTAGTAGAGGGATTGGCCGATCCTAAAAAATTTCTTTCAAATTTAGGAACGTATCATGATTTTAAACTAATATTTGGTGACATCGTTGATGATCCAGAATATCAAACGGATCTTGAAAACATTATCGAATGGTCGACGATCTTTGAAGACCGTGGAATTTTTAATAGCAAATTAAACGAAATTACTTGGCTTACTGATGAGCAAAGAAAAAAAGTTTTATCTAAACGTTATCAAGGGTGGGGTCGATTCTCTAAAAAGCTGTTAGTTGGGTTAAAGAATTCGCAAGGAAACTCAATTTTAGACGAGCTTTGGAATACGAACCTTAATTTCATGCAGCTACAGAGTCAAGACGATTTTGCCGAATTAATTCATGCAGAAAATGCAAAACAATTTAAAGCAAACGATCCCGATAATCCTTGGAATGGAATTGATGCCATTTTAAACGACGCCTATACTTCACCACAGAATAAAAAAGCAATCCGACAAGTTGTGAAGGTTGTTCAGGATATCGAAAAGGCAATGGGAAACAAACCTCAGAAAATTGCAATTGAATTTACACGCTCGGCTGATAAAAATCCTCGAAGAACGGATAGTCGAATTAAGCGGCTGTCTGATATATATAAAGAGGCGGCCGAGAAAGTTGTCGGTGAATCTTTAAAGTTAGAGTTAAATGAATATTTAACTTCTAAGAAAAAAATGACGGATAAAATGTATCTTTATTTTACTCAGTTGGGAACGGATATTTATACGGGAAAGAAGATTGACATTGATCAGTTAAATAATTACGATATCGACCATGTTTTGCCACAGTCATTTTTAAAAGATGACTCCTTGGACAATCGAGTCTTAACAAACAGAAGTGATAATAGTGAGAAGAGCGATACAGTTCCGCTGCATAAATTTGGCGCAAAGATGGGTAATTTTTGGCGGCAACTTGCTGATGAAGGATTGATTACCAAACGAAAGTACAAGAACTTGACTACCGACCCAGCCACAATTGATAAATACACAATACAAGGGTTTATCAGGCGTCAATTGGTGGAAACAAGCCAAGTTATTAAGCTGACCGCGAATATTCTGGGAGGATTATATCCAGAAGAAACAGAAATTTTAGAAATACCTGCCAAACTAAACCACCAGTTCCGGGATATGTTTGATTTAGTGAAGGTGCGGGAAGTAAATGATTACCATCATGCTTTTGATGCTTATATAACAGTATTTGTCGGAAATTTTCTTTACAGAAGATATCCTAAATTAAGGTCGTACTTTGTATATGGTGACTTTAAAAAATTAAATAAAACCGATGACGATATTCGAAAGTTTAATTTTTTGAATTTATTTAATAAAGATAAAGTTGAGGATAATGAAACGGACGAAATCCTTTGGTCTAAAGCGGAATCGATAAGGGACATTAAGAACATTTATAATTACAAGTTTATGTTAGTTTCGAGGGAAGTTTACACTAGGCACGGGGCAATGTTCAATCAGACAATCTATCCCGCCTCGAAAAATGATTCAAAAAAATTAATTCCAATTAAAAAGGGCAAGGATACTGCAATTTATGGCGGATACAGTGGAAATACTGACGCCTATATGGCAATCGTTGCTGTTGAAGACAAAAAGGGCGAGAAATTCAAAGTGGTCGGCGTTCCGACACGGGCGGTTAGCCGATTAGAACAATTAGCAGCCGATGATCACGATCAGTATCTTACGGCACTCCATGATGTGTTGAAGCCAAATTTCACGAAGATTAAAACAAATCGAAAAACTAAAGCGAAGGAAGAAGTGACAACACCATTCCGAATTTTAGTTGGAAAAGTTGGTTATCGTCAATTAATTCAAGATGGTCAGGTAAAAATGATGCTGGGAAGCTCAGCTTATAAATATAATGCTAAACAATTGGTGCTTTCGGAAAAATCTTTAAAAGTTATTAAAAACAATAAAAAGTATAATCCTGATGATGAAAATCAAGATTTAATTGATGTTTACGATGAGATATTGGGAGTGGTTAATCGAGCGTTTAATTTATATGACACGAACGGCTTTAGAAAGAAATTGAATGATAATAGAGTGAAGTTTGTTGAATTACCAATCAATAATATATTTGATGGTACAAAATTAGTTCAAATGGGTAAAAGAGCGGTTTTGACGCAAATTTTAAATGGCTTACACGCAAATGCGGCGCTTGGTGATCTGAAGGCTTTGGGTATCTCAACGCCGTTTGGAAAGATGCAGAGCAAAAGTGGTATTCCATTATCGATGGACGCTTCTTTGGTTTATCAATCACCAACTGGACTTTTTGAAAGAAAACTAAATTTAAGCGATCTTTAATGAGAGCACAAAAAGAGGAACTTCCATTAAGGAACGTTCCTCTTTTCTTTATGTACGCGCCTATAAAGACGACAAATGTGTAAACTCCGCACCGAAGTGCATTGCTTGATTTCAAATTAGGATGTTAAAGAAGTAAATTCAATTGTTGGGAGCTACCCAACACCTTAAATATAAGGTAAATATGTTTAGAATGCAAGGAGGAATTTTTAGTATGGGATGGAGATCAGTTATTATTACGCAACACGCAAAGCTCTCATATTCGGCAAGAGCGATGATTGTTCAAACTAACGATGGGGTTAATCAGATCCCAATTGATGATATTAATTTGTTGTTAATTTCAACAACACAAGCTGTAATTACAACCGCATTGGTTAGTGAACTGATAAAGCAGAATATTAAAATTATATTTACGGACGAGAATAAGGCACCAGTCGGCGAGGTGTATACATACTATCCGTCTAATCGAAATGAATTAATTTTAAGGGAACAGTTGAATTGGAATCCAGAATTACAAAATATTTTATGGACCAAAATTGTCGGGAGTAAAATAATAAATCAAATTAATGTTTTAAAAATAATGGGTTGTGAAACGGATGAGTTAGAGCGTGAACTAGCAAAATTGGAATTAAATGACGCTACAAATCGTGAAGCCGTCATTGCGAGAAAATATTTTCCGGATTTATTTGAAAATGGCTTCGTTAGAAGAGATGGATCGGTTATTAATGCTGCATTAAACTATGGATACACGATTTTATTATCTGCGGTTAACCAAGAAGTCGTTGCAAATGGATACACCACGTACTTGGGTATTCATCATTCAAGTAATGAAAATCAGTTTAATTTGTCGTCGGATTTAATGGAACCATTTCGGCCAATTGTTGATTTCTGGGTAGCAAATCAGAAATTTAATCAATTTACGCCGGACATTAAATATGGCTTAGTCGAACTATTAAGTTTAGAAATTCAATTTAATGGTAAAAGAACGATTCTTAGGAATGCAATTACGGAACACGTCCGAAATTGCTTGAAATATGTTTCCGGGAAAATTAAAGAAGTTAAAATTGGGGTGGAAATAATAAATGAGGTACCGAATAATGCGATTAATGATAATGTTTGATTTACCAGTCGAGACGGTTAAGCAAAGGCGCCAGTATCGAATTTTTAGAAAAAAACTTATTAACGAAGGTTTTTTAATGATTCAGTATTCAGTTTACGTTCGTGTTTGTGTTACACAAAAATCGGCTAAATACATGGAAAATAGAGTTAAAACATTTTTACCCGATAATGGGACGGTTCAGGCGCTGATGTTAACGGAAAAGCAATATAATGACATGCATTTTTTAGTTGGAGAAAAAGTTGAAGATGTCAGAAACACCTCAGATCGGACCGTAATATTATGAAAATTTCTTATAAAACACATATCCCTTTCCAGGTTGATAATCAAAAAATTACCGTTGTTGGGACGAATAGTCCAATTGTTTATACAGATTTGGTTAACGGATTTCAGGATAAAAACGAGTGTATTGAAATTGTCGATGACCAATATAATCAAATTGAAGTTGGAAAGATCACCGATTGGATTGGTGATGTTGGTGACGGAACTTTAGTTGCTCAAAAATACCTATCAAAGGTTGAAAAGTTATATAGTGATTCGTTAGTTGACGAAAATCGTAACAAAATTCATGATCAGATGAATGAACTTTTTAATACGGTTTCTGAACAATTATTTATGCTAGATCTACCTATCAGCATTGATTACGATTTTGAAATCAAACGGCTTTTAAAATTTTGTAATATTCGTTTTGATCCAGTATTGACAAATAATCCCTATGGTATAATTGAGTCGGTTCTAAAGATTCATGAAGAATGTGATATTAAATCTTGCGTGGTGTTAACGAATGTAGCTCATTATTTAACGCCATCGCAGTATTTAGATTTAATTGAACTAGTTAAACAAACTAATCAATCATTAGTTTTAATTGAATTCACAGAAATAGGATGTCAGGAGTTCTATAAAAATAGTGAATTTTACTATATTGACGCCGATTTCGTTGACTGGCATCTGTAACCGATTATATTTTCATTAGAAATAAACGGTTTCAGAGGGATGTTAAAGAAGTAGGTTCAATATCGTAGTGTGCTGATGTATTGGCAGGCGCACCGTTTCAGAGGGATGTTAAAGAAGTAGGTTCAATATCTGAAAGCTAAGTCGATTACAGCCGATAAGCGTTTCAGAGGGATGTTAAAGAAGTAGGTTCAATATCGAAACATTGATAATATCGAGCATTTAACAGGTTTCAGAGGGATGTTAAAGAAGTAGGTTCAATATCGTGCCAATCATCTGTTTAACTAGATAATCAGTTTCAGAGGGATGTTAAAGAAGTAGGTTCAATATCCGACTGATAAGGTTGATTTAAGTAGTGGTAGTTTCAGAGGGATGTTAAAGAAGTAGGTTCAATATCAAACAAATCTTATCCATGGAATCCGATCGTGTTTCAGAGGGATGTTAAAGAAGTAGGTTCAATATCGTTAGCACAAGCCGGTTATATCGTTTTTAGAGTTTCAGAGGGATGTTAAAGAAGTAGGTTCAATATCATATAATCATGACAACTACAACCAACTATAGTTTCAGAGGGATGTTAAAGAAGTAGGTTCAATATCGGACCGGCTAGTAATATGGGGTCTGCATTTGTTTCAGAGGGATGTTAAAGAAGTAGGTTCAATATCCGCTTTGGAGTGAGGTTACCGATGAGGGCAGTTTCAGAGGGATGTTAAAGAAGTAGGTTCAATATCACTAGTCATGCCTAACATATCAATTGCCCAGTTTCAGAGGGATGTTAAAGAAGTAGGTTCAATATCCAATCTTATCACGTTCAGCTTTTGGTGTTTGTTTCAGAGGGATGTTAAAGAAGTAGGTTCAATATCTTTTGATGTTGTCAGGTATCCTACTATATCGTTTCAGAGGGATGTTAAAGAAGTAGGTTCAATATCCGATTTAATGGGATATAAACCTGAAAATGGGTTTCAGAGGGATGTTAAAGAAGTAGGTTCAATATCCAATTCCAATTGATTTACCAAGGTACAGCCGTTTCAGAGGGATGTTAAAGAAGTAGGTTCAATATCGTGATGATGAGATTCAAGGATTGATGCGAAGTTTCAGAGGGATGTTAAAGAAGTAGGTTCAATATCTGTCGTAACTAAAACTCATAACTCCTTTATGTTTCAGAGGGATGTTAAAGAAGTAGGTTCAATATCCGCAACTCGAAGACCCATTTTTTCACCCAGGTTTCAGAGGGATGTTAAAGAAGTAGGTTCAATATCGGCATCACGTTACGTTAATTTGGAAACAGTGTTTCAGAGGGATGTTAAAGAAGTAGGTTCAATATCCATTCAAACATAAAATCAATCACGATATCCGTTTCAGAGGGATGTTAAAGAAGTAGGTTCAATATCATATCCTTCCTCTTCATCGCCCTCGAAATCGTTTCAGAGGGATGTTAAAGAAGTAGGTTCAATATCAAATAGCGGATGCATTGGATGTGAGCATGGGTTTCAGAGGGATGTTAAAGAAGTAGGTTCAATATCTTCCAGTAGTAACCGCCAAAACAGCGTCAGGTTTCAGAGGGATGTTAAAGAAGTAGGTTCAATATCCATTCCAATCGTGGCATTATCTCAATTGTTGTTTCAGAGGGATGTTAAAGAAGTAGGTTCAATATCTCCACATACATCCTAGCTGTGTGCACACGAGTTTCAGAGGGATGTTAAAGAAGTAGGTTCAATATCAGAAGTGTTTTCGAAGGAATTCCGATTAAAGTTTCAGAGGGATGTTAAAGAAGTAGGTTCAATATCAACTATTACTCAATGCGATTGCTAATGGATGTTTCAGGAGGATGTTAAAGAAGTAGGTTCAACATCGCATACTAAAATCAATATGTTACGTTATACTTTTCAGAAGAATGTTAAAGAAATAAATTCAATACTAATGACGGAGTAGCTACCGTTTTGCTTTAAAATAATTAAAAGTAGGATTGTACCCTAAACAACGTTACCGAATAAGTATGAAAGTCAACGTCTTTTGGTATATAGTCCTGTAAATAAAAAGGCCCTCACCAAGGTCTATCTCAGAAGTTAATTTTTCACTTTAACTTTTGCGGTAGACCTCAGTGGGGGTCTTTATTTGATTAAATTTAATATCCAGTCAACCCTTGTGTTTGGGTTCCTTGTGTTGGGGTAGTTTGTTGTGGTGCCGTGTAACCACCGCCAGTACCGGTAGTGGTATTAGTACCAGCGGAAGATCCATACTGGTTAGCGGTGCCCGATGATGATTCTGAACCATTTGTGGTGGCATCATCGTCAACTTCACCTGTAACTAAACTACTTAAGCCGGTTGTTCCAGTGGTTTTTTTGCTGAGTTCCAAAGCGCTTCTGATAAAGTTCGTGACACGTTGACGCTCGGATTTAGGAACAACTTCGTAGGCACCACCATTAATCATCTCACCATTTCCTTGAAGATGAGTGGATTTTAGATGATGGGTAGCCACCCTGTAGTTGGTCGATAAAGTTAATAATTCATTAAACGTTAAATCGGTTTTAGTTTGTTTTTGAAGCGACTTCAAAAAGTCTTTATTTAAAAGGGCGGTGATCGAATCACTCTTTCGTAAAATTGCCATTAGCACTTGTCGTTGGCGAGTCTGGCGACCGTAGTCACCTTTAGGATCGTCATAGCGCATTCGTGAATAATCAAGTGCTGCTTTTCCAGCCAAATGGATTTTCTTACCCTTTTTGACGTTCGCATTGCCGTACTTAAAGGTTAGGGTCGGGGTAATGTCGATTCCGCCAACGCCGTCCACAATTTTTTCAAGGCCACCCATGTTAATTAATCCGTAATAATCAATTGGAATATTTAGTAGTTTTTCAACCGACTTTATCGCGGTTCCAGCGCCACCAAAATCGTAAGCAGAATTAATTTTAGAGGGGGAGTAATTGGAGTAACCTGGAATCGACATGGCAGTATCACGTGGGATACTTGTTAAAGTCATTTTTTTCTTTTTAGGATTCAAGGTTGCGACAATGATGGTGTCCGTTCGTCCCCGATAGTTACGGCCAAGGGCTCCAGTATCAGTTCCAAGCAGTAAGATTGAAATTGGCTTACTCTTCTTTAGAGCCACTGAGACATCTCGTGCTTTTTGAATTTTAGCACTATCGAAGATTGAATCGACCGCATTTTTAGCATCGTACCATTTTTTCACACCCAAAATGGTTAACAAAACGACCACAACGGTAAGAATAATTGCTATTAGCCTTTTTCTGGATTTATTTTGCCGAGGCGGACGATTGCTTCCTCGTCTTTGTTTGTTATTGTTAACGCCATCGACTTTATTTTCAGATGGGTTGTTAAACCGATTTCCACTGAATCGGTTCCCTCTAGATCTGCGAGAGTCAGAATCCATGCAATTTTCCTCCGAGTTATACTAAAAAATTCAATTATTAATATAATACCAATATTAAAGTTAATTTATTACCCTATTAACAAAAGTTTAATAATTAATAATAGAATGTGGCGTATTTAGGATAGTTCCTGCAGCCAATCGATTGCCATTTTAGACCATTCTGAAATACGAGCGTCAGCGTGACGTTCATCATAAGCCGTTGTTTCATCAGCAAGTGCCATACCATGTGGGCCGTGCTGGAATAGGTGAAGTTCTGATGGAACCTTTTTGGACTGAAGTGCAAGAAAATAATGTACTGAATTAGCTGATGAAACGAGACTGTCATCGGCGGTGGCCCAAATAAATGTCGGAGCGTTGTCGCTAGTGACATGCTGGTCGGCGGCGATCATTTGAGGATTGTCTGACCATGTTGATAAGGTGTCTGCATCAGGGAATCCATCTTCTGGAGTGATAACTGGAAATCCAAGGATGGTAGCGAAAGGTTGCAGAAGATCAGACTTAATGCCGGTTTTTTCCGTAAGCCAGTCAGATTTCCAACTGTTGTTAAAATTGCTAACGATGTGTCCACCAACGGAAAAGCCCATGAGAATCACTTTTTTAGAATCGATTTGCCAATTTTCAGAATTTTGGCGCGTGGTATTAATTGCTTCTGCCAATTCAATTAGTGGGGCAGGGAATAATGGGGAAACTTCGTCCACAAATGAATAACGTAAAATTGAAAATTGAAAACCGTATGATAGAAAACGGAGCGCAATTTTTTCGGATTGCTTAAAATCAATATGAGTGTATGATCCGCCCGGAACAAATATAATTGACGGACTTTTACTGTCTGTTAGACTGGGATCAACGTATGAAATTAATTCAGCTTTTGAGGTAGAATTAGTTTGATTGAGTTTATTCTTAAATATTTGCACAATAGACATCCTTTCTAAAACGTTTGATTTTTATGTGGTTAGGATACGACCAATATATATTTTAATCTTTTTATGAATATTAACAAAAGAAAATGCGGGTAAATGCGTTATGAAATTTAAATTAAGATACTTTTTAGAAAAAGATTTTAAAGACTATCAACGCTTAATCGGTGATCCTGAAATTGCTGAGCCATCGGGAATGAAGATTCTTGAAAATCCATTTGAGCAATGGATGGCTTTTAAGGGAATGTTAGGGCGACAAGGGTTCTTAGCGATTGCTGATGAAGATGACCACGTGATTGGTGGTATTTTTTTCTTCGATCAACAGGAGATTAACCACTATGAACTTGGATACTTATTAAAAAAGAATTATTGGAATCAAGGAATCATGTCAAAAGCTGTTTATTTTGCAATAAAAAATTTTGAAAAACAAAAAACGGGAACTTTAAGACTTTCGGCCAGTGTTTTTGAAGAAAACGTGGCTTCTAGTCGAGTCTTGGAAAAGAATTCGTTTCAAAAATCTTCCAGAAAGACGACTAGCGTTTCAGGATATAACGGACAGCTAAAATCTGAAATTCGATACGAAATGATTATAAAGGGACTTGAATAATAGTTTAAATTTGCTATAATTTGAGTCACATCGAAAGAAGAGGTTGCCTCAATTATGATTAGGTTCGGTTAGATGACTAAGCATCAATGATCCGAATTAAAAGGAAGCGAGGCCGAAATGATTACATGCTTATTCATGTATGATTTGGGCCCTGGTTGAATAAACTAGGGACTGTCGCAATGGAAATTGCGGAGCGCTATCTACGATTTGACTAATGATCTTAAACAGTCTTTTTGTGCGTAGGGATGCTCACAAAGAGACTTTTTATTTTGTTTTTAAAAATCAACGGCGCCTCTTTATAATTTTATAGGAGGTTCTCGCATGGCAGAACAAAGTAGTAACCAAGGTGGCGGACAGGTACAACGAGCTTTAAAGACTCGGCATATCTCGATGATTTCTCTTGGAGGTAGTATTGGAACAGGATTATTTGTAGCAAGTGGTTCAGCAATTTCAACCGCTGGACCCGGTGGAGCTTTGATTGCCTATGTTGGAATGGGGATTATGGTCTATTTCTTAATGACCAGTTTGGGCGAAATGGCAACTTATATGCCAGTCTCAGGATCTTTTGCAACATATTCAACTAAGTATGTTGATCCAGCATTTGGATTTGCAATGGGATGGAATTATTGGTTTAACTGGGCGATTACAGTTGCAGTTGATATTAGTACCATTGCGTTGATAATGAAATTTTGGCTTCCGAACGTCCCAGGGTGGATATGGAGTTTACTAGCCCTGGTACTGGTTTTCTTAGTCAATGCCCTAACTGTTAAGGCGTTTGGCGAGACGGAATATTGGATTGCTTTAATTAAAGTCGTTACGGTAATTGTTTTTCTTGCGGTTGGAGTTTTAACAATTGTAGGAATTATGGGCGGCAAGGCAACCTTCTTGGAGAACTTTGTCTATAAAAAAGCGCCATTTGTCGGTGGAATTCCCGCAATTTTAAGCGTCTTTGTTGTTGCCGGTTTTTCATTCCAAGGTACTGAATTAATTGGAATTACCGCTGGTGAATCTGAAGATCCTGAAAAAAGCGTTCCAAAGGCAATCAGTCAGGTGTTCTGGCGCATACTATTGTTCTATATCTTAGCTATCTTTGTTATTGCATGTATTATTCCATATACGAGTCCAGATCTTTTAGGCTCATCAGCTAGTGATGTTTCCATTAGTCCGTTTACATTGGTTTTCCGGCGTGCTGGTTTGGCGGGTGCGGCTGGAGTAATGAATGCGGTCATTCTAACTTCGGTGCTTTCATCCGCAAATTCAGGGATGTACGCATCAACTCGGATGCTATTCGCACTTTCTAAAGATGGCTACGCTTCAAAGATTTTTGGAAAGACTTCCAAGCGTGGAATCCCATACTTTGCATTATTAGGTACTACCGTCGTTGGACTTTTGACATTTATTTCAAGTATTATGGGACCTAAAATTTACATGTGGTTGGTTGCGGCCAGTGGATTAACAGGCTTTGTTGCTTGGGTCGGAATTGCGGTCGCACATTGGCGCTTTAGACGTGCATTTGTTAAGCAAGGACATGATCTATCAGAGCTTAAATATCGGGCAAAATGGTTCCCATTTGGACCAATCTTTGCCTTTGCCCTCAGTATTTTGGTAATTATTGGACAAGATTTAAAGTCCTTAGCAAACCTTGATTGGCAGGCAATTGGAATTACTTATATGGCAATTCCATTGTTTATCGTCTTGTACAGTTACTATAAGATTAAGTACAGAACAAAATTGATCCCGCTGGATGAGATTGATTTGAGTCGTCCAGATATCACGAAAGAATAATTTTTTCAAGATATTGTTTTGCATTCGTTTGGTGGTACAATATGTAGTGCTAAAAAACGAAAAAAGAGGTATTCCAAATGATTGCTTTATCAGGTCCTATCGGTGCAGGAAAGACGACGCTTACAGAATTACTAACAGATCACTGGCATAGTGATGCTTATTATGAGTCGGTTGATGACAATAAGATTTTGCCGCTATTTTACAAAGATCCAAAGCGGTATGCCTTTTTATTGCAAATTTATTTTTTGAATAAAAGAATGGATAGCATTAAAATGGCCAACAGTGAATTGGAAAGCGTGATGGATCGCTCGATTTACGAGGATTCACTTTTATTCCATTTGAATGCTGATTTAGGACGGGCAACCAATACTGAGGTAGATATTTATGATTCACTCCTTAGTAACATGATGCAGGAATTACCACGACTGTCATATAAAAAGAATCCAGATCTTTTGGTGCATATTGATATCTCGTTTGATACGATGCTTAAAAGAATTAAAAAACGTGGTCGTTCCTTTGAACAGATTGAAAACGATCCGTCACTATACGATTACTATAAGGAATTAAATCACCGTTATGTTGCTTGGTTTGATAACTACAATCAAAGTGCCAAAATTAAAATTGACGGAGATCGATATGATTTTGTCGAGGATCCTTCCGCACGAGAAAAAGTAATTAAACTAATTGATGAAAAGATCGCAACAATCTAATTGATATCTTCAGACTTTTTTTGTAGAATGAGGGTATAAGTTAATAGCAAGTAAAAAAGACGTTTTAAGTAGGTTTTCAGAGAGATCCAAGCTGGTGGGATGGATTAACCGAAATTCCGGCGTCAGTTAAATTAAGGTGGGTAATGCCACACGGTGATTCCGTTATCATCGTCTTTAAGTGCACCAGCGATGGTGAACTTGGGTGGTACCGCGAAAAGAGCCTCTTCGTCCCAATGTGGATGGAGGCTCTTTTTTTAATTTTAAGGAGGAAAAATTATGCTAGATTTAAAGATGATTCGCAACAATGCTGACGAAGTTAAGGAAAAGCTAGCAACGAGAGGCGTTAAGCCTGAGACAATCGATGAACTTTTGGCTCAGGACAATGAACGACGTAATTTAATTGTTAAAAGTGAAAATTTAAAGAAGACGCGGAATGAAGTTTCCGATCAAATTTCACAGTTGAAGCGCAATAAAGAGGATGCCAACGATAAGATTCAAGAAATGCGTAAAGTAAGTCAAGACATTAAAGAACTTGATGAACAATTGCAAAAGGCAGCTACACTTGTTGAAAATCTGGCGGCACATCTTCCAAACCTACCACATCCAGACGTACCAGTTAGTTTAACCGAAGAGGGCAGCGTCGAATTACGTAAAAATGGCACACCTCGTCAGTTTGACTTTGAGCCTAAAGCACACTGGGAAATTGGAGAAAAATTAGGGATTTTAGACTTTGAACGGGCGGCAAAGGTATCTGGTAGTCGATTCGTGTACTACGTTGGAGATGGAGCACGTCTTGAAAGAGCCGTTTACAATTTCTTTTTAGATCAAAATAATGCCGCAGGATTTACCGAAGAAATTACTCCTTATATGGTAAATGATGAATCAATGTTCGGTACGGGTCAATTCCCTAAGTTTAAGGAAACACACGCGGGCTATGAAATTAAGGACGAAGAATTGACTCTAATTCCAACGGCAGAAGTTCCTCTTGTTAATTTCTATCGAGATGAGATTTTGGATGAAAAACAATTGCCAATCAACGTAACGGCTTTGTCACCAGCATTTCGTTCTGAAGCCGGAAGTGCTGGCCGTGATACGCGTGGATTAATTCGAATGCATCAATTCAATAAGGTTGAAATGGTTAAAGTTGCGAAACCAGAAGAGTCATGGAATGAATTGGAGAAATTAACACGACACGCTGAAACCTTACTCCAAAAACTTAACCTTCCATACAGGGTGATCACTCTAACAACAAGTGATATGAGCTTTACTGCAGCGATGACGCATGATCTTGAAGTGTGGATTCCCGCACAGGATAAGTATCGCGAAATTTCAAGCTGTTCAAATTGTACTGATTTCCAGGCGCGTAGGGCGCACATTCGTTATCGAGACGAGGATGGTAAGTTACAATATGTCCATACATTGAATGGATCTGGTTTGGCAGTTGGCCGAACGGTAGCAGCAATCCTTGAAAATTATCAAAATGAAGACGGCACGGTTAACGTACCGGAAGCTTTGATTCCATATATGCAAGGAACAACAATCATTAAATAGTAAGTATATTTTTAATTTTAAAAGATGATTTATATTGGCCGTAGTCAATGTAAGTCATCTTTTTTAATAGGTGCTGTCACGTTCGAATAGATAGAATAGGTAAGCCAAATGAGGATGATTGATACCATTTCAGAGTGTTTTTGCAACTAAATAAGAAAAAATAAAACTTTTTTTGAAAAAGCGTTGACAGATTGTGGAATAATCCGTATTATATATAAATGTGTTCACGAGGTTTTGGAGGATTAGCTCAGTTGGGA
>NZ_JQBX01000002.1 GCF_001437075.1 Pediococcus stilesii | reverse complement strand
TATCACACCAAATATTGTACAGCCGTATTAAAAAGGGAACCGCGGTGATATTTGCTTTCGCCGCGGTTCCCTTTTTGCA
The DNA here is from genome assembly GCF_001437075.1 of Pediococcus stilesii. Lineage (GTDB taxonomy): Bacteria > Bacillota > Bacilli > Lactobacillales > Lactobacillaceae > Pediococcus > Pediococcus stilesii. The sequence continues at coordinate 142,781 of NZ_JQBX01000002.1, read as the reverse complement.
CTCTGGACTCTAAAGTGAAGAAACGTTCAGATTTAGAGCGCTAAAGTTAGTTGGTTCGTAATAAAATGATCAATTAAATTTTCGGACTCAATTAACCATAAAGCACGATCAATCCGGTGCCAGTCTAGATTATGTCGTGAACATGCGGATGTAATCTCATTGCGAGCAAGGTCGCTGTATAAAGCCAATTTGGGCTTTTGGACTGTATGGAAAATTCCAATTTTAAATAATAGAGAAGCGATATGAGTATCAGTCGGTACAGGAACTTTTTCAAGATTTTGAAGTTCAGGATTGAACTTCAAATTGGCGATGCTACGGGTAAACATACCACCAATTTTATCGCCATATCCGCGAAATGTCTTAATTAAATTGAACAAGGCGAATCCGTCATTCGTTGAAGTAAACACGTTAATTGGCTCGCCGTCAAATTCGTCCTTCAGACGTTGGGAGTTTGCGTACCAGTTTTCGGCCGCGACCGAAGGATAACGAACGCCAAGTTGTTTTACAATGTGGGCTTCAACAAAGTCGGTGTCTTTAGTTGTAATGTAATTGGCGTCAAAATATTCAGGGTGAGAATGGTAAAGCTCCTTTGCTCGGTTGTATAAAAGATCCGATTTAACGCCATGATCGTTATTCGTTATAAAAAACATGAATCGCGCATGTTCTTTAGACCGGAGCTTGATTTTAGCTGGAATCCGATTGATAATTCGTTGCTGCATTAAACCGTCTAATGCTGAATCATGATGAAGCTCGCGATCAATTAACAAAACAAGCTTGTCCAGCATTTTTCGATGAATAACGAGTGTTTTATCTTCAATTGAAGTCAAAACCGAATTGATTGCTAAAATAATTTTAGTGATGGGTTGATTAACATCAATGATGATGTGGCTTGAATCACTGAAGTCTGTTGAAAGCGTGCTTAGAATGAAGGTTAAGTCTGGAATTAGGGCCGACGATTCAGAAGAAACCGACGTTGGTGTGCGATTCCAAATGACAATTTGATTAGCTTCAAGTTCAGCTTTAATTATTGAATGTTGAACTTCAGAATGAAATTTATAAACGGATGGATCCTTGGATTGCTCCAGTTTTGAAATTATTCGTAATTTACGTTCGTCGTTGATACCATCAATGGCAATAAGCATATTGAACACCCCTTGAAAGTTGTTTTGTCTATATTCTATACTGATTTAAAAATAAGCACTAATTTAAAGCGTTTAATATTGTTGACGTTGACGTAACGTTAACTAATATAATGATTTTTAGGAGGTGGGGAGATGTATTCAATCAGTGAATTATCGGATTTATCGGGAGTGAGCACGCGGACGTTAAGGTATTACGATGAAATTAAAATATTAATGCCAGCTAGTCGTTCGGAGATGGGGATTCGGATGTACGATACTGAATCAGTTGATCGCTTGCAGCGGATTTTATTTTTTAAAACATTGGGAGTAGCTTTAAAACAAATTAAACGAATAATGCGGCAGCCCGTTGATGAACAGGTTCAAGAACTACAACGACATCAAAAAAAGGTTACGGAAAAAATTCAGGAATTGAATAATTTAAATCAAGCCATCTCAACTTCAATTAAAATGATGCAAGGAGAGATTGTAATGACAGATACTGAAAAATTTAGAAACTTTAAGGAACAGCAATTGGCTAAAAATGAAGTTCAATTTGGGAACGAAATTCGTGAAAAATACGGTGAGAATGCTGTTAAAAAATCCAACGCTAATTATTTAAATTTAACGGAGGACCAATTTCAAAAACTACAAGAGATTGAATCAGATCTTGGTACAAGGTTAAAAAAGGAATTGGAGCACGGGGGTGATTTGAAAAATCGAACTTACATCTTTAATGATCATCAACAGTGGCTAAAAGTAATGGCGGGTGATTTGTATACCAAAGAATATCACCATAATATTGGAATCATGTACCAAGAAGATCAACGTTTTTCAAAATATTATGATGATTTAGCCGATCAGGTGGGAGCAGGGATGCTTTTAAGTGAAATTATCTTGGAAAACACCAGATAAACATTGATTCTTTAAGAGAATAATTAGTGATAGCATGATAAAAGGGCTCGTGACACTTTTTGGTCACGAACCCTTTTATCATTTTTTGAATAGAATCATTCATGAATAGAAAACCATCCTTTTCCAATCAACTTCACAATATACATTCATTGGAATCGTCGAAGCAGATGTTAATACTTAAAAACTGGTCGATTTCCGGCATATCAGTTTTATTTTTTTAAGAAGAAACTTCCAACTAATCCGATGGCCCCAGTAAATATTAGGAAATAAAATGCGTAGTGGTAGCCAAGTAAGGTTGCAGCACTATTTGACAACTGGGCATTTCCAGCAGCTACTAAGGTGATTAGTGAAATCGATGCGGCAGTTGAAAATGATGCAAAAACTTGCTGGCCCATTGAATTGATGGCGTTTCCATCTGGAATTTTATCCATTGAGAGATCGTTAACTCCCGCGGTAACAAGTTGCATTAGCATTAGGGAAATCCCACCCATCCAAACCATATAGGTAACGGTCATTGCAAAAGTAGAGGTATTTGGCCCCATTAACGCAAAGGCGATTAGGGCACCAGTATAGACTCCAAAGCCAATTATCGATAATAGTTTGATACCAAATTTATCAAAAAGTAGCCCTGAAATGGGGGTGATTGCGCCCATGACTAACGCTCCGGGTAACATTATTAATCCAACGGTTAAAGCCGGAATGTGGAACGCATCCTGAAGATATAGCGGTAAAAGCAATTGAAGCCCCAGTAGAGCCATGCTTGCTAGACTGGTCAAGACGGTTGTCAACGTGAAAGTAAATGATCTAAAAACGGACATATCAAGCATCGGTGTCGTCAACCCTTTTTGACGGAGGATTAACAGCAATACACCAATTAAACCGATTAAAATGGCGGCACCACTAATCAGTTTGTCTCCGACAGCAACGGTAGAAAACCCATATAAAATTCCACCGAATCCAACCGTTGAATAGACAACGGAACGAATGTCTAGTTCGGGATTACTCGTTTTTAAGATTTTTCGCATGCCAAAAAATGCTAGGATCAATACGAGAACAGAAACTGGTAATAGAGCACCAAAAATATAATGCCAAGAATAGTGCATGACAATCCAGCCAGAGAGGGTTGGACCAAATGCTGGAGCTAAAGCAATGACAATCCCAGTTAGCCCCATGGCGAGCCCTCTTTTTTCAACCGGAAAAAACAGCAACATAATGTTACGCATGAAAGGCATGATGATGCCAACGGAAGCGGCCTGAATTAGGCGTCCAATTAGTAGAATTGCTAGCGACAAACGCAATGCTAGTGCCGATAATAAAAATTACTAAAGCAACAAGATAGAGATTGCGTGAATTAAATCGGTTAAGCAAAAATGCGGAAACGGGAACCATGATTCCCATTGTCAGCATGTAGCCCGTTGATAACCACTGGGCCGTTGCGGTGGTGATGGACAGACTGCGAGCGATATCAGCAAGCCCATTATTTAAAATGGTTTCTGTTAAAACGGTTAAAAATCCACCGATTAAAAGTGAAGCAATCAGTAGCCCGCGGTTGTATGGACGGCCATCGGCATCCAAGTTTTGATTTGATTTCATTTCTAAGCACTCCTATTTTTTAATGTATAAAAAGTAAGCATTAAATGACATGCAAAGAATATACTCTAAATTTAAATAGTTTACAATATAAATGACTTTATGAACATGAGAGCGGTTTTTTTAAAATTTCTCGGTTATAATCGACGCAGAAGGTGCTTTTTATATAGAGGGAGGAGTTTTATGACGGAGAAAATACCAAATCAAATTGAAATTATTGGTGCTAAGGTTAATAATTTGAAAAACGTTGATGTTAATATTCCCTTGAATAAGCTGGTGGCTATTTCGGGAAAAAGTGGTTCGGGGAAGTCATCGCTAGCAATGGGAGTTTTGTATTCCGAAGGGATGCGACGTTATGTAAGTTCTCTTTCGACCTACACTCGTCGAAGATTATCGCAAGTTCAGGAGACAGATGTGACGAGTATCAAGCATATTCCAAGTGCGATTGCCTTAAAACAACGTCCTGGAATTCCAGATGTACGTTCAACCGTTGGAACGGTGACCGAGGCATTAAATGTGTTACGGCTGATTTTTTCGAGATTAGGTTCACCGCGTTGTCCTAATGGTCATCAAATTCCACCGACACTAGAAATCGCTAAATCAATGGATTTACCGAATGATGGTGTTAGCCACATGGGAGAAATTAAGTGTCCAGTTTGTGGGGTGATTTTTAACGCCTTCTCGGCTGAAGATTTTGCGTTTAATTCGTATGGGGCATGTCCGACATGCGACGGAACGGGAATGACACGGCAAATTGACGCACGAAAGTTAATTCCAGATCCAAGTCTATCCATTAAAGATGGGGCGATTAACTCTTGGAAGGTGCCGGGGCGGGCATTTTTACCATACGTTGCGGAAGCCGCTGGAATTGATATTAATGTACCATTTAACAAATTATCCGCAGAGGATCAAAATTTTATTTTGCATGGAGAAGTAAAGGAATACGCAATTAATATCCCAACTAAAACGGGAAAAGTCTTCCATATGGATCACGCCAAATTTGAAAATGCCTACAATGCAATTGAGGATACATTAGCGAATACAAATAACCCTCGAACTATTAAAAGGTTAAATAAGTTCTACGTTTTTAGTACTTGCCCAACCTGTCATGGAAGTCGATTTAATCCAAAACTATTCACACAATTGCTTGTTGATCGAAACATTGCAGAAGTTTCAGACATGGAAATGGATCAACTGGTGAAGTTTATCCCACAAATTAGGACATGGTTACCGGATGATATGAATGAATTGGCGGATCGCTTACTCGTTGAATTATCTGAATTACTAACGCCGCTCATGAATTTAGGGCTGGACTACTTAACACTGAGCCGAGCAGGAAATACACTCTCTACTGGTGAACTTCAGCGAATTCAATTAAGTCGAACGTTACGAACTGAAACAACGGGGGTCCTATATGTGTTAGATGAACCTTCAATTGGATTGCATCCAGCCAATGTTGAAGGTTTAATTACGATCATGCGCGATTTAGTTAACCAAGGAAATTCAGTTGTCGTTGTTGATCATGATCCAGCAATTATTGCGGCCGCCGATCACGTAATTGAAATTGGACCGGACTCAGGAAATCGTGGGGGAGAGGTAATCACGCAAGGAAGCGTTGATGAACTTTTGAAAAATAAATATTCGCTAATCGCTCCCTTTATTAAAGGATCTGCGGATTTAATTCAACGTCCGATCAAAAATGACACGGAAAAAATATTTAAATCTGGAAAAATCGAACTTGGTATGCAGCACTATCACAATATTCAAAAACTTAATACTCAATTTCCGATTAATAAGTTTAGCGTAATTAGTGGATTTTCGGGTGCGGGAAAATCAACGTTACTCTTTGACGCATTGATTCCGGCACTGGCAGATCTAAAGAATCCACCTGAATTTGTTACAAAAATTAAATCTGGAAACATTAAACATGTTTATTCAATTGATGCGACGCCCATTGGTAAAAATATTCGTTCTACTTTGGCAACTTACACCAATATTTTGGACGAACTTAGGGAATTATTTGCAAAATTACCAGAAAGTATTGAAAAAAATTTTGATAAAAAATATTTTTCCTATAATCTCAAGGAAGGAGCGTGCCCGACGTGCAACGGAACAGGTGAAATTGGATTAGATATTCAATATTTACCAGAAATGCAGCAAGTCTGCCCAACATGTAACGGCGCTCGATATAACCATGATGTATTACAAATTAAATGGAATGGACGTAATATTGCCGATATTCTGAAGTTCAATGTAACTTCAGCAATTCCATTTTTTAAGCACCAACCTAAAATTTTAAAGACGCTCCAGGTACTTGAAGACATGGGGTTAGGATACTTACCATTAGGGGAAAGTACAGTAACACTATCTGGAGGTGAATCGCAGAGGTTACGGCTGTCTAAATATATTAAAACCTCGCAAAAGGGAACGCTCTTCGTCTTTGACGAACCTTCCATCGGGCTTCATCCGCTCGACGTCCAAGTACTACTACATGTAATTCAGAATTTAATTGAACAGGGTGGTACCGTAATTGCAATTGAGCATGATCTGGATATCATTGAGAATGCTGATTATGTAATTGACATGGGGCCAAGCGGTGGAAGTCATGGAGGGAAAATTATGGCACAAGGCTCCCCCAAAGAGGTTTCCGAAAGTAATAGCTTAACCGGTCGCTTCATTCGCGAACAACGAACGTTATTTAAAGTTGATGAAAAGTAGGAATGTTGCTATGATAATGGTAGATTAATACAGAAATCACCACCGGGTGGTAGGCATTTATAAAGCTCATTAGGTCAATGGAGAGCTTTATAGGTGCCTTTTTAATTTTTTTTAGGAGGAATTTATCAGATGACATGGTTTTATTTAGTAATAGCGGGTATTTTTGAGATGGTTTGGGCAACGATGATGAAATTGAGTCAGGGATTCAGCGTACTTTCATATAGTGTGGCAACAATAATCGGAATGATTTTTAGTTTTGGTTTCCTAGCAATGGCGCTTAAAAATATGCCAATGAGTTTAGCATATCCGATCTGGACGGGGATTGGAGCCGTTGGATCAATTATTATTGGCATAATCTTTTTTAAAGATCAGATTCCGGGTGTAACTTGGATATTTATTATTATGCTGATTATTGGGATTATCGGAATTAAAATGACAACGGGCCATTAAATGCACCGATGAGCGGATAGAAATTAACTATACCGCTTTTTTTATCGTTTCAAGACAAATCAATGTAAACGTTTACAATCGGGTGGTACAATCAAATCAACCTATGATATAGGCCAGAAGTAATTTAATTATTAATAAATTGGAGGTTGTACATCGTGGATTTTAAAACAAGCAATGCAGAAGGCCCAGTTGATTTTATTAATGTTTTTGACTTAGAAAAAATGGCCCAAAAGGTGATACCAAAGGGAGCGTTTGGATATATTGCTAGTGGTGCGGGAGATACATATACACTCCACGAAAATATTCGTTCGTTCAATCATAAATTAATTGTGCCGCACACATTGATGAACGTGGAAAACCCATCAACTAAGACGGTTTTTGATGGGGATGAATTGTCGTCGCCTTTGATCTTGGCTCCGGTTGCGGCGCACAAGCTGGCTAACGAAAAGGGTGAGGTCGCAAGTGCCAAGGGTGTCAGCGAATTTGGAACGATTTACACGATTAGTTCATATTCGACGGTTGATTTGCCAGAGGTAACCCAGGCATTAAATGGCAGCCCCGAATGGTTCCAATTTTATTTTAGTAAAGACAATGGAATTAATCGGCATATTATCGATCGTGTTAAGGAACAAGGCATTAAGGCGATTGTTTTGACTGCTGATGCAACGGTTGGCGGTAATCGAGAAGTTGATGCACGTAATAATTTTGTATTCCCGGTAAACATGCCAATTGTTCAAGAATATTTACCAGTTGGAGTTGGTAAATCAATGGATTACGTTTATAAATCAGCGAAGCAAAAATTATCACCAAAGGATGTTGAATTTATTGCGGAATATTCAGGATTACCAGTTTATGTAAAGGGACCACAGGCTAAAGAAGACGTTGATCGTGCTATTGATGCTGGCGCTGCTGGAATTTGGGTATCCAACCATGGCGGACGGCAGCTTGATGGTGGGCCGGCTGCTTTTGACTCGCTTCAAGAAGTTTCTAAGGCGGTTAATCATCGTGTTCCAATTGTATTTGATTCTGGTATTCGTCGTGGACAACATATTTTTAAAGCGCTCGCATCTGGTGCTGATTTGGTTGCATTAGGTCGTCCGGCAATTTATGGTCTGGCACTTGGCGGCAGCGAAGGTACTAGACAAGTGTTTGAAAAATTAAATGAAGAGCTCCGGTTAGTGATGCAACTGGCTGGAACACAAACAATTGAAGATGTTAAAAATTATCAACTTCGTGACAATCATTATGAATCTTCAGTTGGATATGATTTAAATGATTTGAAATTGTTTTAAGTTGGTAGTTTAATCAACGCGGTTGAAATTTTAAGGGTGAATCATTATGGAATATAGTTTTACGACAAAACTAATTGCCGAGTTCTTGGGAACCGCAATTCTTGTACTGCTGGGAAACGGGTCGGTAGCAAACGTTGAATTAAAAGGGACAAAGGGAAATGGTAGTGACTGGCTAGTAATTGCTGTCGGTTATGGATGTGGGGTTATGGTGCCGGCGCTGATGTTTGGAACAATTTCTGGTGCCCAGATTAATCCAGCTTTTACGATTGGACTTGCCTTTTCAGGAATGTTTGCCTGGTCACAGGTTATGCCATTTATTGTTGTTCAAATGCTTGGTGCAATATTTGGTCAATTAGTAGTTTATATGGCGTATAAGCCACACTACGATTTAACAACGAATGCCGAGTCCATCTTAGGAACTTTCAGTACGATTGATGCGTCCCATAGCCGATTTAATGGTTTTGTGAATGAATTTGTGGGTTCTTTTCTCCTATTTTTTGGTGCGGTTTCATTAACAACGGCACCGTACTTTAAAGAAAATATGAGTACCGTATTTGTTGCGTTAGGATTCTTAGTAGCAACTTTGGTAGCTTCGCTGGGTGGACCAACGGGACCAGCTTTAAATCCGGCTCGTGATCTCGGACCACGGATTGTTCACGCGTTATTACCAATTAAACATAAAGGCTCTTCACAATGGGATTACGCGTATATTCCAGTACTAGCACCGATCTTGGCGAGTATTTGTGCGGTAGCTTTATATAAAGTGCTATTTTTATAATTTAATTAAAAATGCCATCTAAGTTGGTTCTGAAGTTCAGAAAACCGTCAGGGAGGCATTTTTTATATATTCTTTTCTAAAATGACTTTGTAAAGTACAGTGCGGATCGTAATTTCTAATTGTGAAAATGAATCTACCGGCTTCCCAAAGTTATGTAACTCATGGTTGAACTTCAAAACGAACCGATTGAAGTAATCTTGAATGCCATCATTGACCATCATTTTTTTGACGCTATCTAGGGTGAAAGTCGTCTTTAAAATACTAACAATCATGATTGTAGCAACGTGTTCTGCAGTATATTTCTTTTTAATGGGTCGTTGAACTAATTCCATTTTTACATAGCTATTAATCATGGTTTTAGTGACTTTAGTATCAAAAATAGGGGTTAAATATTTATTAGTTTCTTGAATAACTTGATCCATGTATAACTCTAAATCAGGAAATTGCTCAAAAGTTGGTAAACTTAATTTTTTAAAATCAGATAGCCAGTTATCATATTCTTTTTCTGTCATCGCGTAATCCTCCATCAACATCATATCATAATTTTTATTTAAGTTGATTGACGATCTCCTTTACGTAGAATTTAATTCTATGTATAATGGGTGAAACAACTAGATCGGGGGGGTCAAGATGACAAAGATAAATCGAAGTCAGCTCATATATGAAATATGGAACGCCGCTTCGCATGGAGTCGCATTTTTGGGAAGTCTTATTTTAGTTGTTTTATTAGTCTTGAAAGGTGTTACTGATGGACTGTCAGGAATTGATTTAACTAGCTTGATCATTTATGGGGTCACCCTATTAATGCTTTATTTAGCGTCAACGCTGTTCCACTGCCTAACATTCACCAAATTTAGAAGAATATTTCAAATTTTTGATCATAGCAATATCTTTCTATTGATTGCGGGAACATACACACCGTACTGTATCATCTTTTTAAATCGATTAAGCGGGACTTTAATGTTAAGTGCAATATGGAGTATGGCAGTTATTGGAATTATCACGCACATTCTGAGTAAGGGCCGTTTTCAGAAGATCGAAACGAGTATTTACGTTATCATGGGGTGGCTTTGTTTATTAGCAGGTAAATCACTGTATGAAAATCTATCGTTAACTGGCTTTTGGTTATTAGTTGCTGGTGGGGTCGTCTTTACCGTTGGTGCAGTGATTTATAGTTTTCCTAAAATTCCCGGATTGCATTTAATTTGGCATTTTTTTGTAATGGCGGGAACGGCTTTAATGTTTGTTTCAATCTATCTAAATATTTAAAAATGTGATTACAAAAAAGGCAATCTCTAGGTGATGCACTAGGGATTGCCTTTTAAAAATGAAATTTATTGAACGGTAACATCGCCATCAGCGCTGTTAAACTCGTATAAAGTGGTGCGGTTTCCTTGATCGTAGTACGACGTATTTTTATCAAAAATACGTGGTGTTCCGTCGCTGGTGTTAATTCGAATTGAAAGATCATTACGGCCCTTCAGTGATGCGTCAATATCGCCATCGCTAGTTGTAGCAGTAATTTTATCAATCACATTTGGTTGAGAGAATTTAATATTGCCATCGGAAGATGAAACCTTTGAATTTTTAAGAGTGGTTTCTTTAATTGAAACATCACCATCTTTTGTTGAAATTGCCGACGTTTCAGATTTAAATTCAGAATCATTGACGTTGATGTCACCATTATTTGTATTAGCAATCAGCGATGGAGCTTGAATGTTGTTTAAATTTAAGTTAGATTCTCCACCCAGTTTGAGGGCATCCTTTACTTCGATTGAAGAAAGATCAACATTGCCGTCTGAGCTGATATTAAGTTGATTGAACTTCAATCCAGTGATTTTGATTCCTCCGTGTGCATTACCAGAAAAAGCATTCAGTTCTGCATTTTTAGGAACGTAGATTGTTATATTGGGATTGAAATCATCGTTAAAGAAAAATCCAATGGAAGAGCTACCTGTTGAGCCGGTCACCGAAACTTGATGTTTCTTAGCGTTATATGAAACCTTGTTGTAGTCACGGTAACTGACTTTAAAATCCGAACCGTCATAATTTTTAACTTCAACGTAGTCAGAAGTATTTAAATCCAAATTCTGAACATCTTTAAAAGTTTTAGTTAGTGTCTTTTCATCGCGGACTTTAAATCCGCCGTCTTGCCAAGTTACGTCCTTATTACCTTTATGCGTATATCCCAATCCCATTAAAATGGCCCCAATGATTGCGATAACAAAGCCAGCTATAAACGTCTTTTTCATTTGTGATCCCCCCGTTTTTCCGCCTTATTTGCATGAACGACTTTTGAGTACAACCATTTGAAGAAGATTGATAGCCAATGAATAATTAATTCCACGATCCATTTAATGACCGGAATGATAATCATATATCCACCAATGATTAATAGTCCGATTCCAATATAATAAAGTGCAGTCCATAATGAAGCAGAAAGTAACGTAAAGCCGATAAAAATGCTAACAATGGCTGCCAATAAAACGGCAATCAGTGATAGCGCAACACCAAAGAGAATGGCTACGAAGGAGACAACAATAGCTAGAATCACGAAAAATATCACGATTGCGATTGGAATTGTAATCGGAGTTGAAAAAATAGCCAAAATAATTAGCCAAATGGTTTTAACGTCACGCTTTGACTTGGTGGCAGTTGGCTCTGGCTCAGGTTGCTCGCTAGCTCTGATCGAATAATCAGCTAAAATCTTACGCGCGACTTGCCTAGGCGTGCCTAGCTCACTTACTGCCTGTTTGTAGGTGGTTAAGTTACTGTCCTCAAGGTATTCTAAGTAAAACTGAAGTACATCCGTTTGTTCTTCCGCCGTTAGTGGAGATAAATATGTTTTTAATTCGTCAACAAATTCGTTCATTTAATCGCCCCCCGCAATTAATTTATCAATTTGAGATTTAAATTCAATCCATTCTGTTGTAACTTCATTTAGTCTAGCGCGTCCCTCGCGCGTGATTCGATAATACCGTCGATTCCGGCCTTGAAACGGTTCATCATAGGTAGACAGAAAGTTATTTTTTTTCAAACGGCGCAATACTGGATACATCGTCGATTCTGAAATAGGGATATCTTCCTGAACCTTTTGAGTTAGCGCATATCCGTAGTAGTCACCATTGCTTAAAATTCCAAGCACACAGCCATCCAACAGTTCCGTGGGCATTTGAATTGCCATATAACCACCTCCACAATACTGTGTGTCATATAATATTACTTTTTATATTATAGATACCAATCGATAAGATGTCAAAGTTTAACTTTAATTTTTTTAAATATTCAAAGTGAGCCGTGAATGTTTGACGAATGGCTAACATAATATTATTATATAGTAGTACTATGTATAACAATGTACTGATTGAAAGGGATGATAATTTTGAAAGAAATGACGGAGTTGCTAAAAGGGGTTCTAGAAGGCGTAGTTTTACAAGTAATTAAAAGTAAGAAAGAGACTTATGGCTACGAAATAACGAATTATCTGACTACAATTGGATTTGAAGATATTGTTGAAGGTACTGTGTATACGGTTTTAATCCGTTTAGAGAAGAGAAATTTGGTCGAAATTGAAAAAAGAAAATCCGATTTGGGTCCGGCCCGAAAATTTTATCGTTTAAATGAAAATGGTGAGAGTTATTTACAAGACTTTTGGAAAAAATGGGGCTTTTTGGTCGACCAGCTAACTAAAATCAAAAAAATGTAATTATCGCCAAAGATTGAATTTTTACAGATAAAACTAAAAACCGCTTATGGATAGCAGGGACGCTTGACGCGTAAAGCCCATTGTCTATTCCATAAGCGGTTTTTGTTATTTAGATTTTTTGAGGTGTTTATTGATTGATTTTCCAACGGTTTCACTAGTTGATTGCTGGCTATCTTCCAAAAAAGTTTTTTGGTCAGTGATTATACCATCTGCAAAGGCTGCAACGTCACTACCAGTAATATTTAAAACGTCCTTGTTAGATGAAGCCGCATCTTCGAAGATATTCAATATTTCATCTAAGTCATCAATTAGGTCTATGGGAGCCACCTTAATTAAATATTTTTGAATTTCCTTATAAACAAAATGATAATCTTCGGGAAGTTGTTTTGAACGCTTTTGTAAGCTTAGCCATTGGGCTTTAGCAGCGAGGGTCTTTTTTAAATTCATTGATTTTCTCCTTATTTTAGTAATTTTTTAGCAACGGCATTATTTAATTGCTGGCGGAGCTTATCGCGATAACTCTTTGCTCCTTCAGCGCTTGTCACTGATGCAACGAAGACGTCAAGATCATCACCAACAATCTCTTGAATTGATAATCCATCACTGAAGCCTTCTTCGAAAAGGTTAAGAATTCCATCAAGAATGGGCATTAGATTTCGACCAGTTAAATTACTGTATTGCCATATTTCAGAATTGATTTTATTCCAAGCATCTTGATATTCGGTAGGCAGCACACTAAGGCGTTTGTTGAATTCCTTTTGTTGCCTAGTCATATCATTACCGGTAATTTTATCGTAAAAGTTCATTGTAATTCCTCCTTGATTAGCACGAATATTTTTAAATGTTAACGAAAACTTGTTGATAGCGTTTAAATGAAAAATAAGAGAACACCAAGAGTAAACCAAGTAACCAACCGATTGATAATAAAGTTGAATTAGCACTAAAAGTGAATGAACCGTTTAAAAGAGCCTTCGTGGTTGCTACAATCGGTGTCATTGGCTGATTTTCAGCAAAAAAACGAATCGGTTTTGCCATTCCGGCAACCGGAATAAAAGCGGGACTAATAAAAAGTAAAAAAATCAAAAGATAAGAAAAAGACCCAGCGCCGTTGAAATCTTTAGCTGTTAATGAAAATGGAATTGCCACAACGGTAATTACAATGGCAAACACGACAATTAATAATAAAAATAATCCTAAGTCCGTCAGGCTTGCTTGGGGACGATACCCCAAAATAATCCCAGTGATCAAAACTGTAATAACGGATATTAGCATGAAGATGGTTGAAGCTAAGATATGTGCTCCTAAAATTACCCATCGTTTAGTTGGCATAGATAACAGGCGGGTCATGAAGCCCTTTACTTTATCGTTATTAATTCGCAGAGCGGTGTACGCTGACCCCATCGCCATTGCCATCAGTAAAAATCCAGGAAGCGCGTATGCCAAGTAAGCGGAACGGCCCGTAGAAACACCGTGAACTAAAATACTATCACCCATCACGTACACGAAGAATAATAACATAAAAATTGGTGTAAGCACGGTTGTGATTATCGTATCGGAACTGGTTAAATTTTGTTTAACGATTCTTGAAGTTAATGTAGATAATTGTTTAATTGTATTCATAATTTTATTCCTCCGGATCTTCAGTTGTAGCGTTTAGAAAGACCTCTTCTAGCGTCAAATCAATTGGAGTAGTCTCATTAATCATGATATCGGCTGTCAGTAAGGTTTTTAACGCTAGTTGTAGGTTGGCCTCATCAAGCTCAATTGCTTGTTCGTGAATATTAAAATTGATGCCCTTTGCAGCGAGCGCCTGAGAAGCAAGTTTTATGGAAGCTTGAGGGACCATAATTTGTTGGCGATGGTGGGCCTGCTGTTTTAGTTGCTGAGGGGTACCAATTAGTGAGATTTTACCGTCGTGAATAAATGCAATTCGATCAGACAAACGGTCGGCTTCATCAAGATATTGAGTTGTTAGAAAAATCGTTTTACCTTGGTCACGGAGTTCTTTAATAATCTTCCAAATCTCAAGCCGGTTCTTGGGATCTACACCGGTTGAAGGCTCGTCTAAGAACAGAAGATCCGTATCAGCCGAAAGGGAAGCCGCAATATCAAGCCTTCTCTTCATCCCGCCGGAATAGGTACTAACTTTGTTATTAATAAATTCCGTTAAATTAAGGCTAGTAGAGACGGAATCAATTCGACCTTTAATATTTGTAATTCCAAGCAGTTTGGCAATTAATCTCAGATTCTGATAACCTGTGAATTCATCGTCTAGGGTTATTGACTGGCTGTTAAGACTAATTAGGTGTCGAATTTGATCGGGATCCTGCTGTAGGTCGTGATCAAAAACTTTTGCAAAGCCGCCCGAAGGTTTTGAAAGTGTGGTAAGAATGTTAATTAAAGTTGATTTACCTGCACCATTTTCACCAAGAAGAGTGAAAATTTCGCCTTTTTTTACTGAAAAGGAAATCCCTTTTAATACTTGTTGCTTGCCAAAGCTTTTAGTAATACCGTTAGTTTCAATTACGTTCATATTTTTTCCTCCCGTGTTGAATAAGGATGATTAATCATTGTTTTATTGTACCTTGTATAACAAAGTACCACTACATAATAATGCAAAGTAGATAATTGGTCAACTACTTTGTGTTATTAAGTAGCAAAAAAAGCAAAAAAAAAACGATTCAATATTGAATCGTTTTTAACGAGATGATCGATCTTCGATACCTCAAAATTATTTTAAAATGCGTTGGACATCGCGGACGATCATTAGTTCCTCATTAGTTGGGACTACGAGTACTTTTACGGGAGCGGCAGCTTTACTAATAATCTGTTCTTTACCTCGAACATCGTTTTGAATTGGATCGATTTCAACACCAAAGTAGGCGAGTTGATCGGCAATTCGTTCACGCATTAAGATTCCATTTTCGCCAGAACCGGCGGTAAAAACTAAGGCGTCTAAGCCACCAAGCTCAGCGACGTAGCTTCCAATGAAGCGAACGACACGATTGACAAACATTTCTAATGCTAACCGGGCACGGGGATTAACATCTTCCGAATTCTCCAAATCACGTTGATCTGGAGAAAGTCCAGAAATTCCAAGCAGTCCCGATTTTTGATTGAGAATGTCAGTAATATCGCTGACGCTTAGTTTTAGCTTACGGGCTAGAAAATCAACGAGGGAGGCATCAATGTCGCCTGAACGGGTGCCCATCATTACTCCACCAAGTGGCGTAAAGCCCATTGAAGTATCGACGACGTTTCCGTGGTCAAAGGCCGTAATTGACGATCCAGAGCCTAAATGACAGGTAATAATTTTCAAATCCGATAAATCTTTTCCAAGAAGCTCTGCGGCTCGTTTCGAAACGTAGCGATGACTAGTTCCGTGTGCGCCATATTTGCGAATCCCCAAGTCAGTATAGTATTCGTAGGGAATCGGATAAAGGTAGTTAACCTTGGGCATCTCTGAGTACAATGAAGTATCAAAGACCGCAACCTGTTGAGCATCCGGAAGCAACTGCTTGAAGATTTCAATGTAGCGTGCCTGGATTGGATTATGTAGCGGAGCGTAATCCGCCAGTTGTTTAATGTGTTCTAAGGCTTGGTCATCGATGAAAGCTGAGTCTTTAAAATACTCTCCACCAGCAACCACGCGGTGCCCAATGCCGGTTATTTCATGTAAATGTTTTACAACTTTAAAATCCTTTAAATATTCTAGGACCATTGTAGCTGCTAAATCGTACGTGATGTTGTCTTTGACAACTTTGTGTTTGTCATGCCCAGGACGTTTGCCGGTAAAAACAGAGTTAGGGAGATTGATTCGGTCAATTAGGCCACTCGCAATCACCTTTTCGTCCGGCATTTCAAATAATTTCCACTTTAAGGTTGAGCTTCCGGCATTAATGACTAGTTCTTTTATCATAAATCTTTCCTCACTAACATTAGGTATTTTAAATTTATGTATCCGCTTACAATTATAAACGAATAACGGAAAAATACCTATCCGTCAATGATTGTTTTAGCGTTCATGAATTCTCGAATTCCGAGATCACTAAGTTCACGGCCATACCCAGAAAGTTTAACACCGCCGAATGGTAGATTAGCGTGTGAAGTAAGCAATTGATTAATGGCAACTTGGCCGGTTTCAATGCTCGAAGCAATCTTTTCGGCACGATTTAAGTCGCCGCCAAAGACGGTTCCACCAAGTCCATGTTGTGAATCATTGGCAATTTTTAAGATTTCCTCGTCATCTTTTGCTTTATAAATTTGGGCGATAGGTCCGAATAGTTCTTGGTCATACATCGGATTATCGGGTTCCATGCCGCTAATAATGAGGGGATGGAAGTTAGCTCCAGGACCTTCAAAAGGCGTATTGTCACCCCAAATTAGTTGTGCACCGCCAGCGATGGCCATATTAACTTGTTGCTGAAGCTTTTCTTGGGCAGCTTTTGAAGAAAGCGGTGCTAAGGTAGTGTCGGGCTCCATTGGGTCACCGATTTTACGGGCGGCAAAATTGGCTTTTAGACCTTCCAAAAATTCATCATAGACGTCTTCTTGGACGATAAATCTTTTTGCTGCGGTACATACTTGTCCGGCGTTACCTAGTCGAGCGTTTGCGCCAACTTCAACTGCTTTTTTGATATCGGCATCGTTTAAAACGACAAATACATCGGTTCCACCGAGCTCCATTGTTGTCTTTTTCAAGTTAGCGCCGGCTTCAGCGGCAATTTTTTTACCAGCATTTTCAGAACCAGTCAATGCTACTCCTTGGACACGTGGATCCTTGATAATTGAATTAACTTGCTCGTAGTCGATAAATAGATTCTTGAAAGCGCCAGTCGGAAAGCCGACCTTCAAAGTTGCATCCTCAAAGGCTTGAGCGCAGTCGGGCGTGATGCTGGGATCTTTTAAAATGACCGGATTTCCGGCAATAAAGTTCGGTGCAAAGACGCGCATGATTTGAGTATAAGGAAAATTCCAAGGTTCAATCATCATGATGGCCCCAGTCGAATGGTATTCGACATGGGCATTGATCCCCTCGGCATCATTATACGGTACATCCGCCAGTGCCTTGGCCCCATTTTTTGCATAATATTCTGCAAATTCGGCGTTCTTTTCTACTTCGATTTGGGATTCCTTAAACAATTTACCCATGTTAGTTGTCACCAATTCGGCGTAGAGATCAAGGTTCTTACGAAATTCCTCCGCTAGTTCCTGTAATTTTTGTTCGCGACGTTCAATTGGTTGAGTTTTAGCAAAATGGTAAAAAGTATCTGCATTTTGTAAAGCAACCTCAATTTCCTGATCGGTGGTGCTTTTATATGTTTGAATTAATCTTCCGGTATACGGGTTTACTGATTGGTATGCCATGAGAAACCTCTCCCCTCTAAATGTTATAGTTCTATTGTGCAAAAGAATGCGCTTTCATTCAAGTAAAAACGTTTTTATTAATAATAATATAACGAAATCGTCATCTGATTTTTATTTTATGCCATTATTGGTATAGTCCGAAAAAGATAATTTAGTTAAATTTGCAAATTTTGACAACCTAGGGTACACTTCAAACTGAAAACTGAATAGATTTCTTCGGGGCAGGGTGTAATTCCCGACCGACGGTAACAACAAGGCGTTTAAGTTGAAGTCCGTGACCCGCGTAATGCGGTTGACCCAGTGCAAGTCTGGGACCGACAGTTAAAGTCTGGATGGGAGAAGAAAAGATATTTGAATTTTGTACTCTTTTTTGTATGCGTTTTTAAACGGATACACTCGCATGGAGTCTTATTTAGCTATCAAATCATGCCCCGCACGGTTCTTTGTGTGGGGTTTTTTTCGTGGGGTGATTTTGATTAGTGATCAAAAATTTATGAATATAGCTTTTGAAGAAGCAAGAAAAGGGACCGGTCGAACATGGAAAAATCCACTGGTTGGTGCGGTTATCGTCAAAAATGATCGAATCCTTTCTGTGGGATACCATCATCAGTTTGGACAAGAACATGCCGAAATAAATGCATTAGGTGGATTAGCTGACGTTGCACTAGCACAGGGAGCAACGATGTACGTAACGTTAGAACCATGTAGCCATTTTGGTAAAACACCACCGTGCGCCAATCGATTAGTGGAAGTAGGGATTCGGCGCGTTGTCATTGGACAAATGGATCCGAACCCCATCGTTGCTGGCAAAGGAATTGCTATTTTAAAAAATGCTGGGGTCGAAGTTAAAGTGCTGAATCAAACTGGAAAAATTAACGATAAATATAATTTCTTTTACCAGAACGGGCGTCCATTTTTGACGATTAAGTATGCGATGACGCTAGACGGAAAAATTAACCAAAATCAAGGAAAGCGAAGCGTTGTTTCGGATAAAGAAAGCTATCATGACGCACAAAAATTAAGGGGTCAGAATCAGGCAATTTTGATTGGTGAAAACACTCTTAGTGTTGATAATCCAATGTTGACTGTTCGAGATCAAAAACCGATTTTTGAACCATTGAAAGTTCTTCTGGTTAATAGCGCTGATAAGTTGAACGCGAAGAGTGTTATTTTCAATACTCAATCGGACATTTTAATTCTTAGTCGAACAGTTACCAATAAAAAATGGCCGAAGAATGTCGAAGTCGTAGTCGACAGCGAATGGTCACCCAAATTAATTGTCAAATTGCTAACTAAGCGGGGGATTCAGTCACTTTTAATTGAGGGTGGCAGCCATGTACACGCCATTTTTATGGCAAGCCAGTTGGTTGATGAAATTGATGTTTACGTTGCACCTATAATTTTTGGCGGAGGTGGACTCCCGGCAGTTTGGGATAATAATGCCCTTCAAATACCGGATTACCAATTGAGTTCAAAGGTTAATTTGGGGCAGGATATTAAATTTACATTGAGGAGAAAATGATGTTTACAGGAATCATTAAAAAAGTTGGAAGAGTTAAAACGATCGATCGAACAAAAGATGCTTCAAAGCTAAGTATAATCACAGATTTAACTAAAGAAATTAATAGTAAAGTTGGCGATAGTATCGCAGTTAATGGGATTTGCTTAACCATTACGAAAATTATGCCAACCGGTTTTGAAGTGGACGTGATGCCTGAAACGACGCGAAGAACCAATTTAGGATTAGTTCAAGCGGAAGGTGAAGTCAATTTGGAACCCGCAATACTACCAACAGATCGAATGGATGGACACTTTGTACTAGGACATGTTGACACAACGGCGCGTGTGTCAAAAGTGGTGAATGATCAAAATTCAGTTGTATTGACGTTTGAAACGAAACCGAAATGGCGGAGGTACATTGTTGAAAAAGGGTCAGTGGCGATCGATGGTGTTAGTTTGACGGTTTCTGGCGTTGAAAAGAACCATTTCAGTGTTAGTTTGATTCCATTTACGATGCAGGAAACGGTTTTGGGGAATCTTGATATTGGTAGCGTGGTAAATATCGAAACCGATATATTGGGAAAATACGTTTTAGACGGGGAGCGAGCGGAAAATGATTAAAGACAAAACTATTATTGAAAAAGTTGAAAATGCAATTGAAGTGATGAAAAAGGGCGAATTAATTATTGTTGCTGATGATGAGCAACGCGAGGGCGAAGGGGACATGGTCGGCTTTGCAGAATACGCAACTCCTAAGGCTGTAAATACAATGGTCACCCATGCCCGCGGTTTACTATGTGTGCCGGTCAGCTCAGAAATCGCTAATAAATTGGGCTTTGCCTTGATGACAACTAACTCAGCCGACGCATTTGGCACTTCGTTTGCGATTAGTACAGATGCTAAAACAACAAAAACCGGAATCTCCGCGTTTGATCGGGCAAAAACAATTCGAGAAATTGCGAATCCAAATGCAACCTTTGACGATTTTTATCATCCAGGACATATTTTTCCCTTAATTGCTAAAGATGGTGGGGTACTTGAACGTGATGGACACACTGAGGCGGCCATTGATTTAACAAGAATTGCGGGCGTCCATTCGGTAGCATATATAACAGAAATCTTGAAACGTGATGGCACGATGGCACGCCGTAAAACCCTAAAGTCCCTGGCGGAAGGGATGCAGATGCCCATGCTGACAATCCAGGAAATTAAATTATACCGTTTGATGAAAGATCATAATATTGTTCAAAGTATTGCCAAAGTTAAGTTACCAACCAAGTACGGTGATTTTATGTTGGAGGCGTTTAAAACCGATGATGAAAAAGAGCCAACGTTGCTGATAACGAAGGGAGATATCAGCACCCAAAATCCGCTATTACTAAGAATCCATTCTGAATGTTTGACGGGTGATATTTTTGGTTCGGAGCGGTGTGACTGTGGCGAGCAGCTGGAAGCTTCCCTGAAATTAATCGAAGAAAACGGAGCGGGTGCGGTCTTATATCTTAGACAGGAAGGCCGAGGAATCGGCTTAGCAAACAAGTTGAAAGCCTACCAATTGCAAGAAGAGGGTCTAGATACCGTCGAAGCCAATCTTGAACTCGGCTTTGAACCGGACGAGCGAAACTACGGGATTGCGGCCGCTATTTTGAGGCAAAAGGGAGTGACTAACGTTGATATATTAACGAATAACCCCGATAAAATTAATCAATTAGAACACTTTGGTATTAATATTCACAGTAGGATCCCAATTGAAATGGTACCAAGAGATACCAATCATGAATATTTAAAGATAAAAAAAGAGAAAATGAATCACATATTGAAAGAGGTAGATTAAATGATTGAAAAAATAGGAAATTTTGATGGAAATAATAAAAAAATTGGGATTGTCGTTGCGAAATTTAACGATTTGGTGACCAAAAAACTCCTGGACGGCGCGATTCAAACCCTCGTACAAAACGGGGTGAGTGATGACAACATTGCAGTTTATTGGGTGCCAGGGGCTTTTGAAATTCCACGAATAACACGAAAATTAAGTGAAACTGGCGATTTAGACGGAATTATTGCCCTCGGAGCTGTAGTTCGAGGAGAAACCTCACACTACGACTATGTTTGCGCGCAGGTATCAAATGGAATTGCGGAAGTTACGCTTGATGGCAATATTCCAGTAATGTTCGGTATCTTGACTACGGATAATATGGATCAGGCATTAAATCGAGCCGGTGGTAAAGCTGGAAATAAAGGTAGCGAGTGCGCAAGTGGAGTGCTCGAAATGATTAATTTGGAAGAGACCATACAAAATAACTAGTAATTTAATGATCATATAAAAAAGTGAAAAAGTCGGAATAGCTTACATTGAAGCGACTTTTTCACTTTTTTAATTTAAGGCTTGGATTAATTTTGCCGCTACTGCACGAGCAGAAAAGGGATTTTGGCCGGTAATTAAGTGGCCGTCCTGAATTGCAAATGTACTGTAAGCGCGTTTTTTAACGAAGGTGGCTCCATGACTCTTAGCAACCGGCCGATTTAAAAATGGAACAACTGACTTTTTGCCAGCAATAATTTCTTCGGCGGTTGTAAAACCAGTAATTTTTTTACCAGAGATTAGGTAGTTATCATTGTCATCTTTAATTTTTAATAAACCAGCGACGCCATGGCAAACAGAGGTGATATATCCTGAATGATTGTAAATGGATAATGCAATTTTTTGAAGTTCAGGATTATTTGGGAAGTCCCACATTACTCCATGACCACCAGTGTAATAGATTGCTGAATAGTCATCAGGATTCACATCTTGAGGCGATAATGAGTTTGCCAAAGCACGTTTTTTGAAATCAGTGGTTTCGTAGAATTTCATGATGGAGTCATCAACATATTTCATGCTGCGCGGATCAAGCGGAACAAAACCACCTTTAGGACTGACATAATCTATCGCATACCCGGCCTTTTGTATCTCCTCGGCAAATTCAGTGGCTTCACCAAGCCAAAGTCCGGTGGCATCATGCGTGTTGGCGTAATGGGAAACGTTGGTTAATACGATTAAAATTTTTTTCATGAATTATTGCTCCTTATCGATGATATCGGATACATGGGTTAATAATTGTCGTAACTGTTCAATTTCAGAAATATTGTGTGACAGATAATAGTAATTTTTAGTTCCTTCACGGCGAAAATCAACGAGATGGGCTTGCTTGAGGATCTTTAAATGATGTGAAATCGCTGGACGAGATAAGTCAGTTACTTCAGTTAAGTCATTCACACGAAGACCATTACAAGCATTGTCTTCAAGCAAGGCGATAATAATGGCTTGGCGAGTTTCATCACCAATGGCGATTAGAAATTCACTAAGATTGGCAAATTCATTTTTCAGTTGTTCAAGATTTTTCATGAAGATTGCTCCTTTTGGTTCTTATTTTTAAACCATTAAACCATCAAGAAAATGAAATGTCAAATATATGATTTATATATAAGATTTTCCCGATTGAGTTGATAGATTTTATTGGAATAAAAGATTAAAATACAGTCAACAAGGAGTTCTTAAAGGAGTGTGTCGAAACTATGAGTGACGTGAAAAATAAGCGGAAATGGTATGCCACGTCGGACGCAGCAACGGTTTTACAGCAACTGCAATCGACAGAGCAGGGATTGACAACTCAGGAGGTGAAACAGCGCCTAGATATGCAACGTCATATGGGATTGATTCAGACCCCCAAAATCAATTGGCAACGATGCAAAACCAACAGATGTTTAACTTCTTTTGCGCAGATGTTCAAGTACGTGGCAAATATCCATCGTACACGAAGCGCTTATATCGGGACTTTAAAGTTGATGAATCACGGTTGGATATCTCAAAGGAAGATCTAAAGTGGATCAGCGATTATCCAGTGGATTACATCGGATTTAGTTATTACATGAGTAATGCAGTTGACGTAACGACCGTCGATCCAGAAAAAACTGGTGGGAACATGCTTGGTGGTGTTAAAAACCCATTTTTAGAAGAAAGTGAATGGGGTTGGCAAATTGATCCAACGGGTCTGCGAATTGGATTAAATGAACTTTATGACCGCTATCAAGTTCCATTGTTTGTAGTAGAAAACGGCCTCGGAGCAAAAGATCAAGTTGAAAAAGATGGAAGCATCAATGATGACTACCGAATTAGCTATTTGAAGAAGCATATCGAAGCGATTGAGGCAGCCGTAAATGAAGACGGAGTCGATTTAATTGGGTACACTCCTTTGGGGTTGCATTGACTTGGTCAGCGCATCTACGGGAGAAATGAGCAAACGTTATGGATTTATTTATGTTGACCTTGATGACGAAGGAAATGGCACGCTCGAGCGGAAAAAGAAAAAATCATTTTATTGGTATAAAAAGGTAATTGAAAGCAATGGCGATGATTTAACGGAGTGAAGGACAAGCAATGAGGGTTATTAAAGTATTTAATAATAATGTTATTCTTGCCCGAACGGATTCGAATCAAGAGTTGGTTTTGATGGGAAAAGGAATTGGGTTCCATAAAAAAATCAAAGACACCGTTGAAGAATCGAAAATTTACAAGCGGTTTGTACTGGATGAAACCACGAATAATTCGCAATTAGAACAGATCCTGGAAGACGTTCCAATGGAGGAGTTAAACACTTATCGTGATATTTTAGAAATTGCGCGAAAAAAATTAACCATCATATCATTACCAAATTTATTTATTACTTTAAGTGACCACCTGCATTACACGATTGAGCGTTATCGAGAGGGCGTAGTGATTGGAAATCCACTATTGTTTGAAATAAAGAAATTTTATACGGATGAATTTGAAGTTGGGTTACAAATGGCCGAAGTTATCAAAAAAGAACTTGATGTGGCGCTGCCGGAAGATGAAGTGGGGTTTATTGCACTACATTTGGTCAATGCGGAAGAAAAAACTGGCGACATGAATACAACGATTAAAGGGACACAGCTTGTAAAAAGTATTCTGAGCATTATTAGTAAATTTTTAGAAATTGAATATGATGAGAGCACGCTTAATTATCAACGCTTGGTAACCCACCTACAATTTTTCGTGCAGCGTTTTTTAAGCAATCAAAAGTCGGAAGATGGCGATGAGTTTTTATACAGTTTTGTGAAGGATAAGTATTCAGAATCATTTCGATGTATGCAACGAATTAATGAATTTTTACGAAACACCTACCAACGTCCAATGGATCTAAACGAAAAAATTTATCTGACCATTCATATTGAAAGAATTAGAGAATAATCATTTGGTAAGGTAAACTTACGTAAAAGTTGAGGCAAAGTAAAAAATTATGGGATGCGGCCATTTTGGGGATGGACGCATCTTTTTTCTTACGCTTAAACCACGTTTTCGAGTTTGATTCTCGCCGTTGGTCTGTGAATCAATCCTCGTATGCAATTGAAATTAATATTTGCCATCCCTTAACCCCACTCTTCGAATCGAACGGTGAAGTACTAACCATAAACCATAGATGAGAGATATGAAAAAATTAATGCTGTTTAAACATTGTGTAATTTATAAATTGAATCTCCTCGAATCCAAAATCATTTTTATTTTAGATGTTACCATACTATTTTTCTTGCTTTTCTATCCGTTTAATATGTTTATCAAAGTCAGAGTTGATCGTTTGAGTTTTGTTGAACTCATCATACTCAGCTTTTGCTTTAGTATTCATATTAATTAAAAACCTTTCTTTTTTAAACCGGTCGAAAACGACTACTTTAGAATTTTTTTTCTAGCGGTTGTCTGTATATCTTTTTAAATACATTGATTTCGACAAAGTTAGAGAATTAAAAAATATATAAAGTTAGTTGTATGCAGGCTTGAATCTTAATGATAAACTTTCATCTTTAAATTATAAGAAGACGCATAAAATTTTTTTATCCCGTCAAATAAATATATACGCAATTTTGCGCATATTTTTTAAATGACTTGAAAATTAATAGTCACTATTTAGGATTGACCCGTTAAGTTCAATTCTTATTTCATCTTTAGAGTCGGTTTGCATAAGTAATATTATACTACGGAGATTGTTTACAAATACGGACTTATACTGGGTTTGATTGAGAGATTACAAAGATATTCATCATTTAAAATGGAAGAGGGACGAGGATAAAAATGAAAGGCTGCTGCTAAGCGTAAATTGATTCATTTTCTGTTTTTCTAAACAAAAAAATCAGCAACCACGGCCTTAAGCTGCGTGATTACTGATTAGTGTGTCGTGTTTTGATGGGTGGTCAGGGGATCGAACCCTGGACCCACGGATTAAGAGTCCGTTGCTCTGCCAGCTGAGCTAACCACCCATGTGATTGATATGTATCAACTCGACTTAAATATAGTATCATGAAAAAAAAGGTCTGACAACACTTTTTTTAAAAAAAGTTTGTAAAAAATTCAAATTTATTAAAACGATTTAATTATTTAATTGTACGTGTTTAATTTACAGAGAAATTCTTCCTATAGATGTTTGATAGAAATTGAAATTCTTGAACATGGGTCATCTAAATTTTTAACATAACAGACTCCCCAAGAATAACGCTTCACGGATGATTACGATATCATGTTTCAAACTCGCTTAGGTCAGATGAAAATGATCCGCAAAAGTGGCCCATCTTTCGGTACATCCCGGTTTTTGTTCATATGGTATAATTGATTGAAATAAATGGATTGGACCATTTTGATCAGGTGGCACACACCTTGATGGCAGATATATCTTCCAAGGAGGGCAAACATGCCAAAAATTTTAGTAGTAGATGATGAAAAACCAATTTCTGATATAGTTAAGTTTAATTTAGACAAAGAAGGCTATGACGTAGTTACTGCGTACGATGGCGAAGAAGCAATTGAAAAAGTTGAATCAGAAAAACCAGACTTGATTTTACTTGATTTAATGTTGCCAAAAATTGACGGATTAGAAGTTGCTCGACAAGTTCGGGCAAAACATAATATTCCGATTATCATGGTCACAGCGAAGGATTCTGAACTCGACAAAGTTGTTGGATTAGAGCTTGGTGCGGACGACTATGTTACAAAGCCATTTTCTAACCGTGAACTTGTCGCGCGGGTGAAGGCTAACCTTCGTCGTCAAGATCAATTGCAGCAAGTTGATGAGAACGTTAAAAATGATATTAAAATTGGACCACTGGTTATTAATTCAGATTCGTATTCAGTTACGCGTGATGGATCTCAATTGGATCTAACTCATCGTGAATTTGAACTATTACACTATTTGGCTCAACATATTGGACAAGTTATGACCCGTGAACACCTTCTTCAGACGGTGTGGGGATACGATTACTTCGGGGATGTTCGAACCGTTGACGTCACGGTGCGTCGACTTCGTGAAAAAATCGAAGAAATTCCAAGTAATCCTCAAATTTTAGTAACACGTCGTGGTGTTGGATATTATCTACGTAATCCAGAAAATGATTAGTTCAAGGTTTTTGGAGATTAAATGAATAAAAGAACGAGTTTTTTCAAATCAATTAACTTT
Source organism: Pediococcus stilesii (assembly GCF_001437075.1). GTDB lineage: Bacteria > Bacillota > Bacilli > Lactobacillales > Lactobacillaceae > Pediococcus > Pediococcus stilesii. Next base: position 115,848 of record NZ_JQBX01000002.1, on the reverse strand, counting down.
AAAATAGCTCTAGTGTTTGCAATGTTATTAGTCGTAACGTTGGAAGTCGTTGGGGTTATTTTTGTGCGTCAACTTGAGACTCAAAATTTAAACCAGTTTAAAACGCAGGTTCAACTTCAGCCGTACGTTGAAAATGAAATTAGCGATCAATTAGAGCGATCGAGTACTAAAAAAGCTAATACTCAGATTTCGGAGATTATTGGTAACGTTAATAATCAAAATATCACCGAAATTCGCGTAATTGACGCTAAGGGAGTTATTCGGGGAACCAGTAACAGCACCGGACAAAGTATTGTCGGCCAAAAAACGACTGACCGTAATGTCAAAGACGTGATTTATAACACGCGAACGTATCAACAAGTTTCGTACAATAAGACGAATAACACGCGCTATTTTGTTTCGATTGTTCCTTTAATCAACACATCGGGAGCAACCAATAACTTGACGGGTGTTATTTACATTCGTGCCAATCTTGAATCAGTTTACCAAAACGTTAACAATATAACGTTAATTTTTGTGGTAGCAGCGTTAATTGCGGTGTCGATTGGACTTGTGTTGGCAATTCTAATTTCACGCGCGATTACGCGTCCAATTGAGGAAATGCGTCAAAGAACGTTACAAATTGCTCGTGGAGACTATTCCGGCCAAGTTCAAATCTACGGCGATGACGAATTAGGTCAACTTGCAACGGCGGTTAATGAGCTTTCCGTTCGCGTCGAGGAATCGCAAGAGTCTACAGAATCAGAACGGCGTCGCTTGGATTCCGTTTTGGGATACATGACCGATGGTGTTTTGGCAACGGATCGCCGAGGACGAATTACGATTGTTAACGAAATGGCGACCGACTTTTTGAGTTTAGAGACAGACCAAATTGTGGGTAAATCGATTCTAGATATTTTAGATTTGCGGGGGACGTTTACGCTACGTGACCTGCTTGAAAATCAAGAACAAGTTGTTTTAGATTTGTCAGATGAAAAACAGGATTTAATTTTACACGCCTCCTTCGCCTTGATTCAACGTGAATCAGGATTTATTAGTGGATTGGTTTGTGTTTTGCACGATGTTACTGAGCAGCAAAAGATTGATCAAGATCGAAAGCAATTTGTTTCAAATGTTTCTCATGAATTACGAACACCACTAACAAGTATGAAAAGTTATATCGAAGCTTTGGTAGAGGGTGCCTGGAAAGATCCTGATGTTGCTCCCAACTTTTTAAAGGTCACGCAAGAGGAAACAGACCGAATGATGCGAATGATTAACGATTTACTTAATCTGTCGCGGATGGATTCTGGGACGGCAAAATTAGAGTTAGAGTATGTTAACTTAAACGAGCTCTTTAATCACATTCTTGATCGATTCGACATGATTTTAAAAAATAATGACGAACATGATAAAAGTTACTCGATTAAACGTGATTTCACGCGTCGTGATATTTGGGTCGAAATTGATACCGATAAAATTCAACAAGTACTGGATAACATTATGAACAATGCGATCAAGTATTCACCGGATGGAAGTGTGATTACGTGTCGCCTATTAGAGACGCACAATCACGTTATTATGAGTATCACAGACCAAGGGCTAGGAATTCCAAAGGATGCGATCAGTCACGTCTTTGACCGTTTCTATCGAGTGGATAAGGCCCGTTCCCGTGCTCAAGGTGGAACCGGTTTGGGATTGGCAATTTCAAAAGAAGTAATTCAGATGCATGGTGGTCGAATTTGGGTCGAAAGTCGTGAAGGCGAAGGCTCGACCTTTTATATTTCACTTCCATATGAACCATTTGAGGAAGGAGATACTTGGGAATAATGAAAGACACTAAAACTCGTAAAATTGCACGACATGTAATATTGGCGCTTTTAGCACTTGCAAGTATGGCGCTGTCTTGGATTATTTGGACAAATCCGGCGCGCTATGAGCGTGCAAAACAGGTTTCAACTGAGAAAGTACAATCAAACCAGGTTAGTCGGGATATGAGTGATGTGATTCTCCCAACCCAGGTTATCTACACTAACTCAAATCAAAAACAAACATTAATCAACAGCTCTAAAAAAAGCCTTTCAAAAGCAATTATTAATGAACTTTCAAAATGGAAGTTAGAAAGTTCAACACGTGTTTCACGTGGAAACAAGGAACGCTTTTTAGACTATGCGAGCATGACGCGGAGCTTAATGTTAAAGTATCCAAGCAATGTTACGGGTCAAATACTAAGCAGCGTGTATGATCAAAAAATGGATACGAATACCGAAGTTAGTCAAATCGTGATTAATTTAGATCGGAAAAATGAGTTCTTTTTATTAGATGATAAAACGTACGACGTTTATCAAATAAAGGTCACGAAACAGAGTCTCAAAAGCTTGAGAAAGATAGTTAAAAATAATGATCAAGAGTATGGCGTTAAAGAAAAGATTATGAATCACAAGCTGATTAACGACTATCCGGATTCCATCGAAGTACCTTATTACAGCTTTTTGATTAATAAAGAAAGCAGCAGTGTGTTTACCGCTAATTTACTGACTGACACGGATGCTGATTCAATTGATACCAAGAAGGTTAAAGATGGAACGGAATACGTAACTGCTAATAATGCTAAGCGTCTTCTGATCCAAAATGATGGTTCAGCAACGTTTAATGACACTAGCAAAAATAATGGTAAGAACGGTGATTTAAAAACAAATATTGAGAAAAGCTTTTATCAAATGAAACAGCTGGGTGTTCAGGTTGATAACATGCGGTACTTCAATTTCCATCCAAGCCAATATCAAGCTGAATTCAGGGACTACGTTGGTGGCTTTCCAATCTTTAATAATGATGGGTTAGGGACAATCAAGGTTTCTCGTCAATCTTCTGAATTAACGACTGCTTTTTCAATATACAACCTTGATGTACCAGTGCCTACGTCGGAAAACAATAAGGAATTACCAAGCACGGAAACAATATTGAATCAATTAGAACTAAATGGAATTGATACTAAAAAAATTGAAGACATTGATGTTGGCTATGATTGGTCTGGGAAAGTTTCGGCCAATTCAACGGTTGAGCTAGAACCAACTTGGTATATTAAATACCGCGGAGACTGGACATCTTATCGAGATTTAATTAGTTGAGAGGAGAGAAGCAAAAGTGGATTTTAGAAGAATAGAAGTTATTTTTATTATCGTCTTCGCAATTCTAAATGCGTATTTGTTTGGCTCCTATTGGCAATATCAATTAGAATCTGGGACGGTTTCGTCGACAAGCTCAAGTCGAAATACTACAATTTTAAAAGAAATGCGTAATGACCAGATCACGTACATGCCACTTTCTAACACCAAATCAAGTGGATATTACGCATCGGCAAAAGTGGATACTTCTTTAAAAAATGATTTAAAAAGATTGATTGATCAAGACGCTAGGGTCAGTGGTGATAAGATTTATAGTACTTTAGCGGATCCAGTTACGATTAATGTTAAACAGCCACAAAAAACGTTGAATGCTTTTGTGAAAAATCGAAACAACATTATTTTTGGTTCTCAATACACTTACAATGTTAATTTGAGTAATTCCACGCAGATTGTTTATACACAAATGATTGACGGACGTCCCGTTTATTCAAAGGCGGGGCAACTAATTTTTTACGTTAATGGTGCACAAGAAGTTACGGGATACACGCAAGGTCATCTTGCTAATCAAGAGCAGCTCCGTGAGGAAAGTGATTTAATTAGTCAAACGAGAGCAGTAACTTGGCTGTATCAGTATAATGAAATTCCAAATAATTCAAAGATAGAATGGGCCGAGTTAGGTTACACTAATTTACTTACGACGGATAACGGCGTAGTATATGTTCCGACATGGATTATAGGAATCAAGAGTAAGAGTAGCACGGGAATTGAGACGAAGAGGATTAACGCCTTCTCGGGAGTTTTAATTAAAAAAGATTCAGAAGCAAGCGAATCGACCAAGACGGTACAGCAAGTTGTCGATAGTGTTTCAAGCAGTTCTGAGGAAGCTTCATCAGCATCTGGAGAAACGGCTCGAATTAGCACGGCATTAAATTCAGCAAGCAGTAATTCTAGCGCTGATACAACCAGTGGTAGCTCGGTGACTTCCAGTGCTAGTACTGGAAGCTCAGCCATTACTTCACAGTCTAGTAGTTCCGGTGCCAATTCCGAATCTGAATGATAGTTCGAGCTTCATTTGAAGTTCAAATTTTGTTGTAATTGAAGTTAAATTAAGTAGGAAGGTCAAATTAATGGAAGATGGTTTAAAAGTTAGCGTGCTTGCCAGTGGTAGCACGGGAAATGTTACATACATTGAAACGCCAGGACACAAAGTACTGGTAGATGCCGGTCTTAGTGGCAAAAAAATTGCCGGATTAATGGAAAGTGTTGGACGTGATATTAGTGACGTTGATTCATTATTTGTGACGCACGAGCATTCAGACCATATTCAAAGTGTTGGCGTTTTAGCGCGAAAGTACGGCATCGATATTTATGCTAACAAGGGGACATGGGACGCAATTGATGGAAAAGTTGGTAAAATTCCAACTGAACAGAAGTTTGTTTTTGACCCCAATACCACGAAATCATTGAATGACTTAGACATTGAAAGTTTTGCGGTTTCACATGATGCGGCTGAACCTCAATTTTATGAATTTCATCATGCGGGAAAATCCTTCGTTATCTTAACGGATACCGGCTATGTATCAGACCGAGTGGCCGGTACGATTAAAAATGCCGACGGGTATCTTTTTGAAGTGAACCACGACACCGAAATGCTGCGGATGGGCGGTTATCCATGGCCATTGAAGCAGAGAATTATGGGCGACCACGGTCATTTATCAAATGAGGATGGGGCTAATGCTTTAATGGACGTGATGGGTAATCGAACCAAGAAAATTTTTCTGGGACACCTTAGCTTGCACAACAACATGAAAGAATTGGCACATCTGACGGTTAGTTCGATGATGCAAAACCACGATTTAGCCGTGGGACACGATTTCCAAATTTTAGACACAGATCATACAGTAGCTGATCCGTTAACTTTGATTTAATTAATGTTATAATTTTTTAGAAATTTAAGCATAAAATTCACAGAAGATACTCATTTACGGTATACAATGGTGTTAATCAAAATTAGTTTATGGGGAGGGAGCGGGAAATCCGCGTATTCTTATGAAAATGAACAACAAAGTGGTGATTACAGCGGCAATTGCTGGTTTACTTGGCGGTGGAATTGCTTATGGTGGAGCCAGTTTTGTCCAGAACAAAATTGAATCATCAAGTACTGCTGTTCCAACGGGATCTAACTCTTCGGGGTCAACAGCAACCAGTAATGTGAAAGTAAATGTTAGCAGCCAGTCGTCAAAAGCATTTTCAACGATAAAAGACTCGGTTGTGTCGGTTATTAATTTACAGAAGACCAGTTCTAATAGCTCAGATAGTATCATTAGTTCCATTTTTGGTGACCAATCGGGCTCTTCGTCCTCGAAGTCTTCTTCATCTGGTGAACTGGAGACGGCTTCTGAAGGATCCGGTGTGATTTATAAGAAGAGTGGGGATTCCGCTTATATCGTTACAAATAATCACGTTGTCAGTGGTTCTAATTCGCTTGAGATTATTATGAGCGATGGTAAAAAAATGCCCGCTAAAATTGTCGGAACGGATAGCGTGACTGATTTAGCTGTCTTAAAAATTAATTCTTCAGCGGTCACAACCGTCGCTAGTTTTGGCGATTCTGATAATATTAAAGTTGGTGAAACGGCCTTAGCAATTGGTTCACCACTTGGTTCTCAGTACGCAACCTCTTTGACACAAGGAATTATATCGGCTAAGAAACGAACGGTCGAAACAACTAGTGAAGACGGACAGGGGGCAAGTGAAGCCACAGTTATACAAACCGATGCGGCAATTAACTCTGGAAACTCCGGTGGTCCGTTGATCAATCTGGCGGGGCAAGTAATTGGAATTAACTCCATGAAACTTTCTTCAAGCGGATCGGGGGACAATGCCACCGTTGAAGGAATGGGATTTGCGATTCCATCAAACGAAGTGGTATCAATTATCGATCAGTTGGTTAAGGATGGTAAAATTACGCGTCCAGCATTGGGTGTATCATTGGTCGATTTGACTGAAATTTCTTCGTCGCAACAAAAATCAATTTTGAAATTACCAACGTCTGTTACTGATGGAGCTGTTATTATGCAGACCACCAATGACGGTCCCGCTAAAAACGCAGGATTGAAAAAATATGATGTCGTAACTAAAATTGATGGGAAAGCGATCACCGATACCGCTGGATTAAGAGAAGCGCTCTATAAACATAAAATTAACGATACCATTGAGGTCGGCTATTACCGCGATGGTAAATATAAAACTGTGAACGTCAAATTAACTAAAACAACGAGTTCGTTAACTACGAGCACAAGCAAATAATATAAAAAACGAGATGATTGATTCGGGTACATTCCAACCCGATTAACCATCTCGTTTTTTGTTTTCCTAAATGCGTGCTTTTTTGAATAAGCGCATGCTCGTAATGACAATCGAAACTAAACAAATTATGAATGAAACAATGAAGGCCACATGCATACCGGCAATAAAAATTTCTGGATGACCAGGAATGTAAGAGGTGACAGTTCTTCCCGCGGATTTACTCATTGCAGAAAACAGCACGGTAGTTGCAAATGAAATTCCGACGACCATTCCTAATTCACGTGCCAAAGCGTTAATTCCACCCGCGACGCCAAGTTCTTTGGGCTCAACAGAACCCATTACAAGGGCATTATTAGGAGCTTGGAAAATCCCGTTTCCAAGACCATTTAATCCAATAAAGAACATGAATAACCAAAGCGGAGTGGCAACATTGGTAACAATATAACCCAGTTGGGCGAATAAAATAATAATTAGTCCAATGAATGTTAATTTTTCAGAACCAATTTTGTCGGAAATTGTACCAGAAACTGGTGCGACAACGACATTAACCAGCGGAAAAATCATTAAAGTATATCCGGCATAGTTGGCCGCCATTCCAAGCGCATTTTCTAAGTAAAATGGTGCAATAACATTGAAAAAGAAGTTGGTCACAAAGATTAAAAATGCACAGATAATACTGAGGGTAAAGCGCATGTTTTTAAAAATGTGCAAGGATAATATTGGTGCCGTAACATGTGTTTCAACGTATAAAAAGCTAATAAACGTAATGATGGTGAGTGCAAACATCGTCAGAATAATTGGATGAGTAAAGCCGATTTCTTGTCCAATCGAAATTCCAGCAAAGAGGGTCACCATGATAACTGCAAAAAGAAAAGCACCCGGCTTATCAATTTTTTGTTTGGTGGTGATGACGTCTTTAGGGAGGACTTTTTGACCGATAATGATGGCAATAATACCAATTGGGACGTTAATCCAAAAGATATATCCCCAATTCAAATGTGCCAAAATTAATCCGCCAATTCCAGGGCCGGCAATGCTGCCTAGGGCGACAAAAGAGCCAATCATTCAAGCGCCCGTCCGCGTTCCTGAAAAGGAAAGACCTCAGTGATAATGCCATTATTAGTACTCATTGTCATCGCGGCACCGATGGCTTGAACAACACGGGCGAATAGTAACATGGCTAATCCGGTGTTAAACCCACAAAGAAGTGATCCCATGGTAAAAAGGATGGAACCAATTTTAAAGATGCGGATCTTCCCATGCGCATCGCCTAATTTCCCAAATAATAGTAATAACATACAAATCACGATTAAATAAATAGAAACGACCCATTCGGATTGGTTCATTGGAATGTTCATATCACGACTGATGACGGGAAGGGCGATGTTTACGATGCTCCCATCAAGAGTCGACATAAAAGTGAAAATACAGACCGCGATTAGAATCAACCAGCGGTCTTTTTGAATCTTTGGATCATCTACAAATGCAAGTTTACCCATGTTACTCTTCCTCTCGATTTAATTCTAAAATTAAGTTTTTAATCCAACGTAGCTGTGCATCGATTCGGGTGATTCTTAAATCAATAACGCGCATAGTGTCTTTAATGTCAGCAACGATCATGTTTTTATTGCTTGGCAACTCCGCCTGTTTTTTTCGAAGTCGTTTGAGTTTGTCATTTAAATACTCTTCAAAGTCATCCAGGACGGAAAGTTGTTGAGAATGCGTTAATAAATGTAAGAAATTAATCTTCATCTGAAATTCGGACTGAGTTTGTTTGTTTAATACAATTGGTGCCAAAATCATTTCTTTAAAATGTTTCCGCCCTTGAGGAGTGATTGTCGCCATTTTTTGGGTTCTTTGTTGGCTGGAAGTTTTAAATTCCAATGTGATGTCACCGGCATTGGCCAGTTTATCAAGTTGAGGATACAAGGCCCCAAAACTAATGGTTTGATCGGAACCAATGATAACGGCCAAAGCCTTTCGAATTTGATATCCCGACATGGGATGGTCCATAAGTTGACCTAAAATAAATAACTGATACATATTTACACCTGATTCCTTATTTAACGATATATATCTAAAAGATATATTAACTAACGATTTCAAGTATATACATCGTTTCGATATATTGCAATTATTTTGAACCGAACACCTTATTTCTCCAATCCATACTAAAAAGTATGTATAGCACTTTTTAGTACGTACTTGTTTTTGAGTAACCACCTCATATAATCAATATTTGTCAACAAAAAGAGGAGGATTCGTTATGGAAAACACGGTAGTAAAAACAACTCGTGCGTCATGGACATTATTAGCGCTTGCGTTAAGTGCTTTTGCAATTGGGATGACCGAGTTTATCAGCGTTGGTGTAATGCCTTTAATCGTTAAGAGTTTTGGGATCAATCTAGAAACTGCGGGACTAACTGTTTCAATTTATGCCGCAGGGATTACGGTTGGAGCTCCACTTTTAACATCAATAACGGCAAAAATAGCGCGCAAAAAATTATTATTGATGGTTATGGTAACTTTCATTATCGGTAATTTATTGACGGCTGTCGCCCCAACTTTTGTAATTTTATTGGTTGGGCGCGTAATTGCTGCCTTTGCACATGGACTATTCATGGCGGTGGCAACTGTAATTGCCGCTAGCGTAGTAGAAGAAAACCGGAGAGCATCCGCAATTGCAATGATGTTCACTGGACTAACCGTTGCAACAGTTACAGGTGTACCACTGGGAACTTTTATTGCTCAACATGCGAGCTGGCGGGTAGCATTTACCGTAATTGCGGCTTTAGGGATTTTGGCATTAATTGGAAATGCGATTTTAGTTCCAAATAATTTACCTCAACCGGTTGCCGGAAAAAAAGGAGCAATCGGTCGCTTAATTCGAGAACCACAAATTGTTATTGGATTTATAATTACTGGTTTGGGTTACGGAGCGAGTTTTCCGGTATACACTTATATGAGTGCAATTTTAATTCAACAAGGCTGGAGTGCCAGCGCAAGCGTAGTAATTTTATTGGTGTACGGGCTCGCAGTGGCGATTGGTAACACTTTGGGTGGACGCTTTGCCAATCACCGACCTTTAACGGCACTAACTTGGATGTTTGCGTCCTTGACGGGAATAATGATTTTGATGTTAATCGGATTAAGCAATCAAATTGTTGGATTAATATTAATATTTGCAATGGGATTTTTGGCATTTATGAACGTTCCAGGCCTACAGCTGTTCACAATGCAAGTGGCTGAATCTCGGCTTCCGGATGATACACAGATTGCTTCGGCTTTAAATATTGCAGCCTTTAATGTGGGAATTATGATTGGTTCATTTGGCGGTGGGCAATTGTTGACGCATTTAGGACTGTTTAAAACGCCGATTGCCGGAATAATAATGTGGGCTGCAGCACTAATTTTAACGTTATGGTTGCGTCGCTCGAAAGTGTAAGGTATGTTTAAAACTCTTTTCGTTTTCTGCTCATTCCTAGTATAATGAAGGCACATAGACTAGATTATGGGGGGAAATCGAATGAAGAGATTTAACATTGTATTTTTCATTGTTGCAATCGTTACTCTTGGTGGTCTATTAAGTGCTTGCGGGGTCGGTAAAAACTCCGATTCTAATACTGCGGCAAGTTCGAGCAGTGAAAAAACACTTGATAGTTATCTTCAGGATGTTAAGGATCAAGGCTTGACGGTTGATGATCAAGGCGAAGTTGAGATTGCCGACCTATCCAAACAGGTAAAGGCTACTTCTGGAGTTCGATTTAATGGTGAAGGCGGGGCACATGCTAAGCTACTTAAATTTGACAACGACGATTTAGCGCAAAAGGCTTCTAGCTTTTACGCAAGTAAGCAGGAACAGGTTCACGCTGAGGGAAACATGCTACTAGTGATGGATCGTTCTTTACAAAAAGACTGGTTTAAAAAGTATCAAGACGCAATTTTTAAACAGTAGAATTTCATTAAAATAGAAATAGTGATTTTTGTTCCTGATTAAGATCATACAGGACACTCAAAGAGGCTACGACAAAATTATTTTGTTGCAGCCTCTTTTTTTATTTTTTAAGTGTTAGAACGATCCGTTTACGATGATTTTCATTATTTTCAAGCATCGAGTGTGCTAACTGGGCTTCTTCAATTGGCAAGATTAATAGTTCATCATTTAAAAGTCGGTTCTTTTCAAACGCATGATTGATTACTTTAGCAGCGGACTGTAATTGCGGTAAACCAGCATGGCTGATTACAAATCCCTTAATTGATTTTTGATTCGTGTAAAATTCACGGACTTTAAATTGAAATTGGTTGGAAACAGGGGCGGTAATCAGAGCTAACTGGCCATTTTGATTTAGAGAATCTAAGTTAGATTGAAGTTCAACTTTCCCGGATGTATCAATAATATAGTCAAATTTTTCCGGAATCTCTTCAATTGGATCGTGATAATCAAATGTTTGGCTAGCACCAAGCATCGTTAATTGATCAAAGTCACTTGAGCGGCTAGTTGTAAAAACCTCTAAATTTTTTAAGCGGGCAAGTTCGACTATTTTTTGTCCAACGTGTCCACCTGCTCCTTTAATTAAAATTTTACGGTTGGGAGTTGTATCAAAAACGTCATTTAAAAGAATGGCTGCTGTGGCAGCAGAGTGGACGGAAGCGACCAGTTGAAGAGCGTTCACCCGTGTCGGAACGTGAAAAAGGCGGTTACTGGGGACGCTGATTAATTCGGCATAAGTGCCTTGACGTCCGTCATAACCCATACTGTTGGTCCATACCCGCTGACCTAATTGGAATTCTTTCACCTTGGAGCCTATTTCGATAACGGTACCAACGGCGTCCCGACCGATTATGAACGGAAAAGATTGGTTCGTTTTAAAGGATCCAGAACGCACAAAAGTATCAACATGGTTGGCAGATACGGCTTCGACACGAATTAAAACCTCATCAGTATGTACTTGTGGATGAGGAAGATCACCAATTTTAATTTCATTAATACTACCGGTGTGTTCAATGTAGGCGGCTTTCATAAAAAACTTCCTTTCTCAAAAAAAATTGTCTATAATCAAGCCAATTCTAACACTCTAAAAGTTAATGCTGGAACTTAAAATGAGTGAAACGTAATATTGGTACCGTTTAGAAAAGGGGAAATAAATTATGACGAAATTTATGACTAGTCACCAAGACCAAATTGAATTTAGGCTTCGACGGATTGCCGATGCAGAACAGCTTTATCTGCTTATTGAAAAGAATCGCGCATACCTTAGTAAATGGCTCCCTTGGGTGAAGTCAATGCGGAGTGTCGGCGATGAAGCGCAATTTTTGCAGCATGCAATAATCGAAATGGATGCTGGAATACTATGGATGGCAACCATTGTGGTTAATGGAGAGGTGGCAGGGATGATTGATATCCATGAGATTAACGTTCAAAGACATAGTGGACAAATTGGGTACTGGATTGACAAAGGTTTTAGTGGTCGAGAAATCATGTCCGAAAGTTTACAACAGGTTATAAACATTGCGAAAAAGAAGTTTAAAATACATCGGTTGGAGCTAATTGCGGATGTCCAAAATGGCGCTAGTCAACGTGTGGCGGAAAAGAACGGATTCAAGCGAGAAGGAATTATGCGCGATTATTTGCCACCAATCCGAGACGAAAATTATCATGATGCAGTTTTGTTCAGTAAGATCCTTTAGTTCCAGGTAGCAAATTAGAAAAATAACGCTGTGCACAAATCCCATTAATTACATATATTTACGTTCCTATTTGAATCTTTTTCAACTTAAATACGAACTAAAATTATTTTTATTATTGTAAATGTTCGTTTTAGTGGTAAAATTAATTCATCGATAAGTTTTTTTAATGATTGGGAGGAGTTAGATCGATGCGTATTTTGAAGAAATCTAAGATTTTGTTGGCAATGTTAGCATTGCTTGTTTTACCACTGGGGTTAGCTGCTTGTGGGAATTCAAAAACAGCCAGTTCGAAAAGTTTTACTCCTAAAAAATTGACGGTGGAGTTTGTTCCTTCAGCAAATGCTGGAACAATTGAAGCTAAGGCCAAGCCGTTGGAAGGTTTGCTTTCTAAGGAATTGGGAATTCCGGTTAAAGTAAACGTTTCAACTGACTATAATACGATTGTTGAAGCAATGGGCTCAAAGAAGGTTGACGTTGGTTTTCTTCCACCAGATGCTTACGTCCTAGCACACAAGCAATACAAGGCAAAAGTGTTACTTCAAGCTGAACGTTATGGATATGAAGGAACAACGGATAACCAAACTAAGAAATTAGTAAACTTCTACCGTTCTCAAATATTAGTTCGTAAAGATAGTGGAATCAAATCGATTGAAGATTTAAAGGGTAAAAAGATCGCCGTTCAGGATACAACATCGACAGCCGGTTGGATTTATCCAGCGGTTGAAATGCTCAATAAGGGCGTAAATATTAATAAAAACAACATTAAAACGGTCCAAGTTAAGGGACATGACCAAGGGGTCCTTTCGGTTTATAACAAGAACACCGATGCCGCCTTCGTTTTCCAAGGAGCTCGGAGTCTTGTGAAAAAAGATGATCCGGACGTAATGAGCAAAGTTGTCCCAATTTATACAACAGATAAAATTCCAAATGATACGATTACAGTTCGTGGTGACATGAGTAGTAAGTGGCAAAAAAAGATTTCAGCCGCATTTAAGAAAATCGCCAAAACCAAAAAGGGACATGACATAATTTCAAGTGTTTATAGTCATGAAGGATATACAGATTCTAAAGATAGTAACTTTGATATTATCCGGGAATATGATAAAAAAGCTGAGAAACTAAATAAGTAGGATCTAACTATCATAAGGTAAAGAAGTAGCGGGGATGGGATTCCTTGGCTGCTTTTTTATAGGAGGAACAACGATATGGCAGAAGAGCCAATTATTTTATTTGAACATGTAAATAAAACATATAAAAATGGCACAATCGGATTAAAGGATATCAATCTGAGTATCCCCAAAGGCCAGTTTTTGGTAGTGGTTGGCCTTTCAGGCGCGGGGAAGAGCACCCTATTACGAACAATTAATCGAATGCACGGAATCACGGATGGAAAACTTTATGTCGACGGAGATGAGATCAGTCAGTATAAGGGAAAGGCACTCCGGACACTTAGACGCCAAATTGGGATGATTTTTCAAAACTTTAATCTGGTAAATCGGTCGAGTGTTCAAAAGAATGTTTTGTCAGGTCGCGTCGGATATTATCCTGCATGGAAAAGTATTCTAGGCTTATTTTCCAAATCAGATCGAGATAAAGCGGTTCGCTCTCTTCGTCGTGTGAATATGCTAGAAAAGTTGTATGCGAGGGCGGATGAACTATCAGGTGGGCAACAGCAACGGGTGGCGATCGCTCGGACGTTGATGCAAGATCCTAAAATAATTCTTGCGGATGAACCAATTGCGTCGCTGGACCCTAAAACCACTAAAACGGTAATGGATACTTTGAAGAGCCTCAATCAAGAAGACGAAATGACGGTCATCGTTAATTTACATTCGGTTAGTTTAGCACGTGAATATGCAGATCGCATTATTGGACTAAGAGCCGGAGAAGTAGTCTATGATCAAATGATTGAAAACGTAAAAGAAGCGGATCTAAATCAAATTTATCAAACCGAGGAGGACAGTTGATTGGAAAATTCACAGAAGATTCCAAGTCGTTCATTTGCTCAAAGATGGCACATTAAGCCAATTTTGGGAACGGTTATAATGGTGATTCTTTTAGTTTTTTCATCTCAAATGGCCGATGTTAATGTTGGAATGTTTTTCGCAAATTTGTCGCAGTTCACCGATTTATTAGTGCGAATGTCAAATCCAACTTGGAGCTATCTATCAATTATTTGGCAGCCACTCTATGAAACAATCCAAATGGCCATCTTAGGGACAACTATTGGAACGATTTTTGCCGTTCCGTTTTCCCTACTGGCAGCAAGTAACCTTGTTCATAACGGGATTATTCGAAATGTGATCCGAATTATTTTGGATTTAGTTCGAACTTTACCAGATTTACTTTTAGCGGCAATTTTTGTTGCTATATTCGGGATTGGATCGACTGCCGGGGTGGTTACCTTAGCGATTTTTTCCTTTGGAATGATTTCAAAACTATTCTATGAGGTAATCGAGACGATTGATATGGGACCGATTGAAGCACTAGAATCGGTTGGAGCCAGAAAATTAACGGTAATATGGTACGCTGTTATCCCACAAATTTTAAACCAATTTATTAGTTACTTTCTATATACATTAGAGATTAATGTTCGAGCTTCAACGGTACTTGGTTATATTGGTGCCGGTGGGATTGGTGTCTTTTTACAACGTTCATTAAATGAATTTAACTACGGTGCCACTGCGGTAATTATTTTAGCAACATTAATAATTGTCCTAGTGATTGATGGCATTAGTAATCATCTAAGGAGGATTCTGTTGTGACATTAGATTCAGCAAACCAATTAAAAAAAGTCTGGCAACGTTGGCAGTGGATTCTTTGGATGATAGTGATTGCGATAATTTATATTTGGGCAATTGGTGGAATAAAGTTCTCAGGATTACAAGATTCAGCGGGATCCGTATCAAAATCGATTTTATCGGGATTGGTAAGTCCAGAATGGTCCTACGTGTATGATGGCAGTGGTGAAGATTTAATATCGTTAATTTTTCAAACACTGGCAATCGCTTTTTTAGGAACATTCATTTCAGCAATTATCAGTGTTCCGTTTGCTTTTTGGGCAGCAAGGAGTATTAAGGAACGATTTTTCTTACGCTCGGGAAGTGGCAAGGTTGTATTAACTTTGATTCGAACCTTTCCGGAAATCGTGCTGGCAATCATGTTTATCAAAGCCGTTGGACCGGGATCATATGCCGGGGTTCTTGCCGTTAGTATTCATTCGATTGGGATGTTGGGCAAGCTATTTAGTGAAGCTATTGAAAATATGGATCGTGGAGCAGAAGAAGCCATTAATAGCGTGGGTGGCAACGCGGCTCAGGTATTTATGCTAGCAACGCTTCCGATCATAACGCCTGAATTTGTCTCCTATACTTTGTATCGGTTTGAAATAGCGGTTCGTTCAGCCGCAATTCTTGGAATGGTTGGGGCTGGCGGAATCGGGACACCGATGATTTTTGCAATTCAAACTAGGAATTGGCCGCGTGTGGGAATTATCCTATTAGGAATAATTATCATGGTCTTAGTAATTGATACAATTTCTGAGCAAATGCGAAAGAGGTTAGTTTAAAGCATGAAAATTAAAATTATTTCAACGAGCGATGTGCATGGATACATTTATCCGACTAACTATAGTACGGCCAACGATGTAAAACCCTATGGAATGCTAAAAGCGGCAACAATTATTCATGACATTAAGCATCAAGCTACCGATGATGAAATTGTAATCGCCGTTGAAAATGGTGACTGGATTCAGGGTTCGTCGTTCGCCAACTATATTGCTCGACAGAAAGCAGACAATAAGCACGCAATTTTTTCTGAAATTACGAGTTTAATTGGTTACGATGCCGGTATTTTAGGAAATCACGAATTTAATTATGGTTTAGATTATATTCGGACCAGTGAGTCCAAAAGAAAATATCCGATTTTAGGCGCTAATATTGATGGCGGTATTAAGCAAAAGATTGTTGATCAACCCTATGTGATTTTGGAACAAAAAGGAATCAAAATTGCGGTATTAGGACTAACTACCCAATATATTCCAAATTGGGAAAAACCCAAAAATATTGAAGGATTGAAGTTCAATTCTGCGGTGGAAGTCGCTAAAAAATATGTCCCTAAATTAAAAAAATTAGCGGACGTTGTCGTGGTGGCTTATCACGGAGGTTTTGAAGCAGATTTGAGTACCGGGGCGCCGACAGAAGCTATGACAGGCGAAAATGAAGGATACCAGATACTTAAGGAAGTTGAGGGAATTGACGCCTTAATTACTGGACACCAGCATCGTGAAATTGCCGGGGTCTATCATGACGTTCCAGTTACACAACCGGGAGAAAAAGGCGTTGCCGTTGGAGAAATTGAATTAATTTTGAACGATGATAAAAAAGTTATTCAAAAGAATGCAAAATTAATTCCAACGGCGGGGGCTCGACTATTTCAGCCAGTGCGATATTTAACTGCTAAAACAGAAACTGAAGTTCAGCAGTGGTTGGATTCTCCCGTTGGAAGAGTGACTGGGGCAAGTTTAATGATTGATGACCCAATGCTTGCCAGAATTAAGGGGCACCCATATTTGGACTTCATTAATAAAGTTGAGATGGCGGCAACAGGAAGTGATATTGCAGCAACGGCGCTGTTTAACGATGAAGTTCGAGGACTAGGCACCCACGTTACAATTCGGCAAATTTTAAATAGTTATGGGTATCCAAATACGTTGGTTGTCGAAAAAATTACAGGGACGGATTTAAAATTGGCGCTTGAAAAAAGTGCACGTTTCTTTGCCGTTAATAATGGAAGAATCGACATTTCGGATCCGTTTAAATTCCCCAAAGTTCAATATTATAACTACGATTACTACAGCGGAATTGAGTATGAGTTTGACTTAAGGCGGCCAATTGGTAGCCGAGTTGTAAATCTGAAATATCATAATAAACCAGTTGAAAATGACCAATCCTTGAAGGTGACGTTAAACCAATATCGCGGTAATGGTGGCGGCGGTTACGGGATGTTTAGTAATGCCAAAATAATCAAAGAAATCAATGTTGATGTGGCCGAATTAATTATGAAATATTTTGAAGAGCATCAACAGGTAAAAGGAGTCCAACCACAAAATTTAAACGTAGTATATTAAACCGAAAATTGGCGATGGTCTATCATTACTTTTCACATTTCTGTTAAGAAATTAGTTATTGGTAACTATGCTATACTTTGTCTATATCTATTGGGGAATAGATATAGGGAGGAGTACAGTATGAAAAGCTTAAGCAAGCAGATATGGTTACTATTATTGTTGTTTATGTTGGGAATGGTTTGGAACGAAACAACGGCGAATGCGGACTATAAAATTTCAGATTTTAAAGTGAACGTTAATATTAATAAGGATGGAAGCGCAGACGTTAATCGTAGCATGACCTATAAATTTGGTGATGACTATCACGGGATTTATTTTGTGCAAGATTTACGAGGAACGGATGGAGCGGATTTAAAGAAGATCACGGTTTCTAATAATGGTGGCGCGATCCGCACGATTCCAGTTAATAACAGTGAACAAAATTTAACGGCCAAGATGAATTTGAATAGTGATCAAATGAAGTTAAAGCTGTTTAATACGGTTAGTTCTGGTGATGAAGCCAAGGTATCATATAATTACAAAATAAACGGCGTAGTAACTAGTTACAGGGACACCGCCGAGTTGAACTGGAAAGTAATTGGATCGGAGTGGGATGTGCCGTTAGAAAATGCCCAAGTGGTTATTAATCTTCCGGGAACCAATGTGAAAAAGCTGCAGGCGTGGTCACATGGTGCAGCAAACGGGTATACAACGGTTAATCGTAAAAATGGAAAAATAATTATTGATGTTGGAGATAATCCGGAAAATAGTTTTGTAGAAAGCCATATGGTATTTCCTACTAGTTTGGTGCCTGACAATAAAAAGATTGTTAATGAAGATAAATTAAAAGATATTCAAAATCAAGAAGATTTACTTGTCCAACAGGAGAATCAAGCTAAAGAACGAACGCGAAAAATGGTTGACTACGCTAAAATATTTGTCAGTATTTTTAGTGGGATAATCATTTTAATCATGATGATATGGCTACTTAGACGTGGATATCACCCTTACACGATACCTGCACCGATTGAACATAGCTTTGATGTACCAACGGTTGCTCCCGCAGTAGCCCAAGCAATTTTAAACAAAAAGCAAGCTGATTCAGATGCGATTTCGGCGGAAATATTAAGGCTTGCTTCTGAAGGTCAATTGAACCTCAAACAAGTTCAATACGGCAAACGAAACAAAGACACAACGGAAATCAGTCGTCTGAAAGATTTTGATATGTCATTTATTAATCAATGCATTGATGAAATTGGTGACGGTCAGAAGGTTACAATTCAGCAAATTAACAATTTTACTAAAAAGGATCGTAAGGGTCGGGTCGCTAAATGGTATCGAGCTTGGCAAAAAGAAATTGATCATACAGTTAGCCAGTATAAAGACGACCATAATGTTACTTATCGCAATGGGCTGATTGGCTTGGCAACTATTACGCCAATTTTGGCTATGATAATGGGTGGACTTGGTTTGGCAGGAACGAGTTCAATTTTGTACGGAGTGATTGGGTTAATTGTTACGATCGGAATCGAAAGCTGGATCGCAATTACTTGGCCACGGGTTTCGCTGTATAACGACGAAGGCCTCGAACAGTTTAATCAAATTCGAGGTTTTAAGCAGATGTTAAAAGATATTGCGCATTTTAATACCGCCGAAATTGGCGATTTGATTTTATGGGAAGAAATTTTACCATATGCTACGGCCTTTAAGCTTTCTGATCGGGTGGCAGATCAATTACGAACCGACTTCAGTGCAGATGATTTGGAAGGTAATGTAATTTTGTATCCGTACTATTTTGGAATCAACGGAGTTAATCTCGGTCTGGCATCCGGACTGGGTGCAGCAATTTCACATTCAGTGTCGGCCAGTTCAGGTGGCTCGTCGGGTGGCTTTACCGGCGGAAACTCAGGCGGATTTGGTGGTGGGTCTGGTGGCGGCGCTTTCTGAGTGCTAAAAGATTCATCGCTACTACTAACCTAAATTAGTCTACGTAATGGGTAATGGCAGGGACCGTGACAAAAATAATTTTGCCACGGCCCTTTTTGTAACAAACAGCTGCTCGATATTAGGAAAAGTGGTCCGATGGCCAGATTGATTTATAAATTAGCATGCGATTCACACGCAATTAGATCGACTTTTAAAAATTAAAAGCATTGACTTCCAAATAATGAATTATCCATAAAGAAAGCGCTTTCGTAAAATACGATATAAGGTTAAAATAAAGATGTTCACAATAAAGGATGTTTGGAGGAAGAAGCAATGTATAAAGATTCGTACGACACGATGGCTGGTGCTTCTGTTAAAAAATTCGGATTGCTTAAAAATAATCCGTTGGGCTATTTTATGCTTTCAATTTTAGCGGGGATGTACATCGGTTTTGCAATTTTATTAGCTTTTACAATTGGTTCACAATTGGGGGCCAACCCGTTCGCAAATTTAATCAAAGGATTGATTTTTGGGGTAGCGCTTAGTTTAGTTGTTATTCCAGGAGCCGAACTTTTTACCGGGAATAACTTAGTGATGGGAGCCGGAGTTTTAGAAAAGAAGGTTACCGTCAGTCAGACGCTGATTTTATGGATAATTTGTTGGATTGGAAATCTTTTAGGTGCAGTTATTTTAGCAATCATATTTAATAAATCAGGTTTGCAAATCCCAGCGGTGGCAGCAGCTTTTGCTAAAGGAGCTGCGGTTAAGATGACTGCCCCGGCTTTGCAACTCTTTTTAAGGGGAGTTCTGTGTAATATCTTAGTTTGTTTAGCGGTTTGGTCAAGTTTTCAAACGAAAAGTGATCCGGCTAAACTGATCATGATTTTTTGGACATTGTTAGCATTTTTTGCAACAGGATTTGAACATAGTGTTGCAAACATGACGACCCTAGTTGTTGCATTGTTAAATACGACCGGTAATTCTGCCGTCACAATGGGAGGACTGTGGTTTAATTTACTATGGGTCAGCCTAGGAAACATTGTTGGTGGTGTGTTCTTTGTGGCATTGCCTTATTGGCTCGCGACAAAAAATAAAGCGGCAAAATAATACTTAGATTAGAGTGACAATTGAAAAAACAAAAACTGTTAGGATGTTTGAATGATCTCGCCCCGAGGGTGAATGGATCATCAATCCTAACAGTTTTTTTATTTTTAACTTAATTACTTAGCTACTTAGCAACATACATGCTCTTGAAATTATAAGGAACACCAGCCGTATTATAAACTAAACCTTTAATTTTAGTATTAACCATTTGAGCAACAACGACGTTATATAGCGGTGCAACGCCTTGGTCATTCATTAAAATCTTTTCAGCAGCGACCATGTCATTCCAACGCGCAGTTGGATCATTAGAGTCAGCATTGTTGGCTTTATCGATTAGAGAATCAAATTCTTTATTTGACCACTTTCCATTGTTAAATGTGTTCTTTGACGTCATTAAGCCAATGTCACTGATTGGATCTGAGAAATCAGCTCCCCATAGCGTAATAACAAGATCAAAGTCCCCCTTAACGGAACGACTTAGCCGGGTTTTATATGGAACAGTTTCAATATTAATTTTTAAACCAGGTAATTTTTGAAGCGCAGATTGAAGATATTCGGCAGTTTTCTTGTCGGAGTCACTGTCATCAGTTAAAAGTGTTAGGGTCAGCGAGGTTTTACCAGACTCCTTCAGACCATCTTTCCATAATGTCTTAGCTTGATCTAGATTATATGAAACGCCATTTTTAGTGTAGGCCTCGGTTGCAAAATCTTCACCCGTTTTTGGATTTGATGCCAATTTATCTGTTACGAATCCCTTCGGAACGGAAGAACCGTCAGCAAGCACGTTCTTTGTTAACTGATTACGATCAATTGCGTAAGATAGCGCTTGGCGTACTTTGAGATTCTTCAAAGCCTTATTTTTACTAATGTTGTACTCAACATACGCATTACGTGCTTGTTTGCGCACAACGAGTGATTTGTTACTCTTTAAGTTTTTAACTTGTGTACCGGAAAGTGCGGTTACGTCAACTTGACCACTTTGGAATTGATTCAATCCGGTTTGAGTATCTTTGATAACTTGGTCGTTAATTTTAGCCAGTTTGACGTTCTTTTTATCCCAGTAGTTGGTATTTTTCACCAATGACCATTTTAAGTTGGAACCGGTCCAGCCCGTCATTTTAAATGGACCATTGTAAACCTGATATTTAGCAGCAGTCCCGTACTTAGAGCCATATTTTTCAACTACTTTTTGGTTTTGTGGAAGGTATGATGGGAAACCTAAAAGCAGTTTGAAGTATGAAATTGGTTTTTCAAGTGTAACTTTTAATTTGTAGTTACCAGCTGCTTTTACTCCAAGAGTAGAAGCTTTTTTCTTTCCGGCTTGAATTGCATCGGCATTTTTAACGCCACTAAATAAGTATGCATATTGGGAACCTGTCTTGGGATTATTCGTCCGCTGCCAAGAATAAACGAAGTCCTTGGCAGTGACTGGATCGCCATTACTCCATTTGGCATTTTTACGAAGATCAAAAGTGTAGTGCAATCCATCTTTCGACTCTGTAATCTTCTGGGCAATACCGGATTCAATTTTATTATTTTTTCCTAATCGAACCAACCCTTCGTTTGTATTGTTCAACATGTCCATACTAATCTCATCCGTTGCCAATGAAATATCCATGGTTGGTAATTCTGATTTTTCGGACCAATTAATGACTTGTTTCGAAGCGGTCTTGCTATTTGCACCGCTGCTACAGGCTGCCAACAAAAGCATTGATGTAGAAACTAGTGCGACTGATAGAATTTTTTTATAGCTCATCTCGCTACCCCCTATTGTTAAAAATTAAATTAAAATTATTATATAATTAGAAATTATTATAAATATACTAATCTTATTTTAATAAATCAAGAAAAATTTGAGTGGATTTATCTGTAAGTGTTTTCATTTGCGTTATGGAACGATATAGAATACTTTATATATGGAACATTATTTTAGGGGGTGTATTAATTGTGACTATTGAACGAGATGTTACCTATGATGCAAAAAACAAACTTAAAGTTGATCTATATTTTCCCGGAAACGGCTCTGCAAAAGGATTGATCATTGATATCCACGGCGGGGGCTGGTTTAGGGGGGACAAGGCCAAGGATCAGGACTGGGCTGAAATGCTAACTAAAGAGGATTACATGGTTGCGGTTCCCAACTATCGTATTACGCCTGAGGCCTACTATCCTGCTCCGTTAGAAGACATGGATACGTTGTATAACTGGTTGAAAAATTCTAAATATGATTTTGACCACAAACACATTGCTGCTGTCGGTTCATCTGCTGGTGGGAATATGACGGTCGAATTAGGAATAAAGTATGGGATACCGATTGTATCGCTATCTGGGATCTTAGACATTGATGATTGGTTAAATCAGCACCAAGACGTTGTCGCTCAACAAGATCAAACGCAGGATTTTAACCAACAGGCAAGCGCCACGATTAATCAAACTGGAGCAAATGATCCATTTTATAAATGGTTTGTCACCAATTATTTTGATGGGCGCACGGATCAATATACTGATGCGACACCTTATCACCGCGTTAACGGACAAACTGGACCGATGTTTTTGGCCAATTCTTTAAACGAATTTGTTCCAAACACGGGTGTGTTGAAAATGGCGGAAACCCTGTCTAAATTTCAAATCCCATTCACGCTACGAATGATACCCGGAACCAGACATGAAAAGGGATACTTAGATGATGTTAAAGAAGATATTATAAACTTTTTAAATCGTAATATTTAATTTGGAGGAAATACTGATGACTAGTATGGCAAAAAGAGATTATAAAAATGATGAACTTTTGAACCCGGAAGATACTGTGTTCTTGGTGATTGATTATCAACCAACTCAAATCAACTCAATTAATTCTATGGATCGTCAAAAATTGATTGATAATATTGTAGTGACGCAAAAAATTATTAATACTTACAAAATTCCAACCATTCTTTCAACGGTGAATGTTGGTACAGGTCGTAATAAGGATACAATTCCACAATTAAAGGCCGAACTAGAGGGTGTTAAATCATATGATCGAACCTCGATTAACGCTTGGGAAGATCAAGAGGTATACGATGCAATTAAAGCAACAGGTAAACATAAAATTATCATTGCCGCCTTATGGACAGAAGCTTGTTTAACTTTTCCAACTTTGGATGCTCTTCGAGAGGGCTATGAAGTATTTCCAATCGTCGACGCGGTGGGCGGAACATCAAAAATTGCCCATGAAACAGCAATTCAGCGAGTTGCAAATGCCGGTGCCCAACCAATTTCAATCGCGCAATTAGCTTGTGAACTTCAACGGGATTGGAACCGCGGCGAAACGGTACCTGGATTTATTGAAGATTTAATGGATGCTGGAATCTTTTTAAGATTAGAATAATTCAAATTAAAGTTATGATTTTTATAAGGACTATGCCAAAACGAATTTGGCATAGTCCTTTTGTTATACTTTATAAAAACAGAAGCGTCTTTAAACCGTGAAAGGGTAGTGATAAAATTAGATTAGTGTCATTGAAATGAACAATTTTTTGTTAAATGAAACATTACATAGTGGAGTGATGAGTATGAAGAGACATGATTTAACTGGACAACGGTTTGGTTCTTTGACAGCGCAAAAAATTATCGGTAAAGATCAACATGGATTGATGATTTGGAGTTGTCTATGTGACTGTGGAAATATGGCAGAAGTTACGTCGACAAATTTACGATTGGGCCGCAAATTAAATTGTGGAACGCGAAAAAATCATCTAAAAAATAATTTGATTGGTCAGCGGTTTTCTAGATTAACCGTTTTTGAATACGCGGGTCGGCAAAGAAGCAATGGGAATAGTTTGTGGAAATGCAAGTGTAGTTGTGGAAATGAAACGATCGTTGATAGTAATGCTTTGAAAAGTGGCCGAACTAGAAGTTGTGGGTGTTTACGTAGGAAAGCATCATCCAAACGGATTTTAGATAATCCAGCGATGATTGCTTCAATGCGAAGCTCCAATTCTTTTCGTGATTGCAATGGTAACCCCGTTCAGTCCGTGATTAAAAGTTCCCGAAATAAATCCGGTGTTATTGGAGTTTCTCATGAAGAAAAAGAGGACAAATGGATTGCGCGATTAATGGTTGATGGGAAATATGTATTGAACGCGAGGTTTGATTGTTTCAATATGGCAGTTAGCGCGCGAAAGAATGCCGAGAATAAATATTTAAAAAATGCTCAGAAGTAATTGTAATTAATTAAGCAAACATAATAAAAAGTTTAGCAAAGTTGACAGTTGTTATCAGATAACGTAGAGTGATGGTATCATCTTCATAGATGTATTATTATTAATGTATTTTGTGAATGCAGATGTGTGGAGCATTCATTTGTTAAACCCGATTATTTTCAATAATTATCCAAGTTATATGCGAACTTGGCGATAGCAACGTTAATCAACCAATTCCAAAATTTGTTATTCAGACTTTGCGAGACACTGTTTTATGATGTTCAGACTCTTTTTGGGTAGCTTTGAGAACGTTATTAAAAATAAATTCAACAGAATAAGTAAGTGTCGAAATCGATACGCAGACTTTAATAAAAAATGAACTATTAATAATATAAATAAATCCCAACCGATTAGTTAATGTCGGTTGGGATTTTTTAATACATTAACGGCGTACAACGCCAATTTCAAATTCAGCGGTAATCTTTTTAAGACCGGTATTTAGAATAGCATCTTTGCGGTCTCGGGCCTGCCACGTGAGAGGCGTCATGTTAAAAAGGGCGGTGAATAGTTCCGAATTTAATGGGAATTCATAACTTAATTTGGAAAATTGAACGTCTTGATAGTGTTCAATAAAGTGATTTTTAACAAGCGAGTTATCGTAGGTAGCATGCTTTCCATTGGGATAGACTAAGTGGCGAAGTTCTTGAAGGTAGTGGTTACCCGGAATAACCTTAACGAGAACACCCCCGTTGGCCAATGTTCGGTCAAACTCTGAATAATTGGCAGGAGATAGGATATTGACAATGGCATCTAATCCATGATCAGCAAATGGAAGATGCGCCAAATCTCCGACCATGAATAATGGATAAGGAACGGGAGCAATACCTGATCCAGCAATATTAATGGCAGGTTTTGAAATATCTAAGCCAACAAAGTCTCCATTTGAATGCTGAGCCATCCATTTTGTAGTTGTTCCTTCACCAGATCCGGCGTCCAAGATGAGGCCACCATTTAGGTTTGATACAACTTGTTCCATCATTGGAGTAAAAAATCCAGCCGTCAAAAATTGATGTCGATAGTTTAGCATTTCAGCCGTATATTCCGTATTAACCGGAGCATTCAAAAAGAACAGGCTCCCCTTTTTAGCGATATTAAAAGAATGGTTATTAACACAGATTAAAGTGCCGGATTGAACTTCAGTGAAGTTCGATTTACAGATCGGACACTGAAAATTGGGGAGTTGCTTGCTAATAAATTGTTCTGCTAATTCAACTTTATTCAAAATTTGACCTCATTTTTAAAATATATTAAGTCTATTTTAGCATTTACGGAGATCTGGAGAAAGCTCATCAAAATGGGCGATTGTTTCACTCCAGTGCTGAATGTAACGGAAGAACTGGCATTTACTGCGTTTTAGTACTGAATTACTAAAATGGTTATCGGAAATTGTTATACTAGTTTAGTAAACTAGTATAATTAGTTATTGAAATGAATGGAGCAATTAACATGATTAATAAAAAAGTAGCAGTTTTGGTAGATTCTTGTTCAGATGTCCCCAAGGAAGTAATAAATAAAGAGTTTTTTGAAATGATCCCAATGGAGGTTTTCTTTGGGGATGAGGAATATCAGGATCGAGTGAACATTGAACCGGATGAATTTTACCAAAAGCTTTTAACCGAGAATTTGGTACCCACAACGTCTAGTCCAAAAGGGGAGTTTATTAGTGAAGCCTTTGAAAATCTGATCGCTAGAGGTTACACGCAGGTAGTTGCGATTTGCATTTCTTCAGGGTTATCTGGAACGGCTCAGCAAGTTGAAATTTATGCCGAAGAATTTCCCCAGCTTCAAGTTAAAGTGATTGATACAAAAAATATCGGGATTGCCAGTGGTTTCGCCGCTATCCGCGCGAGTGAATTAATTGAAGATGGGTTAGAATTTGATAAAATAATTGAAGAAGTGCAGCGGGTCGTTAAGCAGACTAAAGTTTTCTTCTACGTACCGACCTTGAAGTATTTGGTAGCAGGTGGGCGGATTGGCCGAGTTGCTGGTTTAGTAGGATCAATTATAAATTTGAAGCCGATTATTTCTTGTGATGAACATGGTATTTATTATCCCGTGGCCAAAGCTCGTGGAGAAAAGAAAGCGGTTGGTAAAATGCTTCAATTGGTTGATGATACGATCGGAAACGCTCAAAATTTCAATCTGGCGGTCGTTCACGGAATGAACCCAAGCTTAATGGAAACAATTAGTAAAGAATTTAAAAATAAGTATCCCAATGTTGATAAATTTTACAATGGTGACATTTCTCCCGCTCTGGGCGTCCATACGGGTCCAGGATTAATCGGAATTGGGGTCCAAATCATAGACTGAGAGGCATTATGAATTCACAACAATTAGAAAAATTTTCCAAAATGCAATTGCCACTTTGGGATAAACTACCATCGCTAGGGTTACATTTAGATCAGGTAATTGGTTTGGCCAACGGATATTTGGAAACGTTAGAAGTTGATCCGTTAACCTCAACGATGATGCATAATTATCTGAAGCAATCGGTAATCATGCGACCCGATGATAAGCTATACGGCAGAATGCAGTTGGCGGCAGTAATCGTGATTGGATGTCTGAAGAGTGTTTTAAGTTTGGATGAAATTCGACGAGGATTTGAAGTCGAACTTAAAAAGAATAGTCCTAAAAAAGCATATGATAACTTTGTTCAAGCTTTTAATAATGAAATAACTTACATCTCGCAGAGAAAACCACGTAATTTATGGATTGACCTAATGGAAGAAAACGAGACGGTTTCGTTGCAACACAGTGCGATTATTTCAATGTTGACTAAAAAAATGGCACAGGATGCATTAACTAATTTAGAAGAAAAATAATTGAAGTAAATCTTAAGGTTGAATTAAATTAATTTTAGCGTTAAGATATCCTTTGTATTTAAATATTCGAATATTCGAATGGAGGAGGGATAATCATGGAACATAGCGAGGCACTTGACGCGTTTAAAAAGAATATTCCGCTTTTGGATGCACTTTCTGACGAACGACGTCAACAAATCATGATTACGTTGGGTGAGAGTGAATTGGGATTAACTGTAGGAGAGTTAACGGCAAAGATGAATTTATCTCAGCCAGCGGTTTCTCACCATTTGAAGCAACTTAAAGATTTACAACTTGTTTCAGTTCAAAAGAATGGTACGAGTAATATTTATAAATTAACAATCGGACAGGCACTAGATCAGGTTCAAGAGCTTGTGGATATATTGAGAAATGATGAAAAATTATTTAATAAATAATTTTTGTCAGCACCTTTAATTTGCACATCCGAATGTAAGAATATATAGCAAAAGGAGAAAGCAGTTCATGATTCGCAAAGAGTGGAAGTTTATTGGAAAAAATCGGTTAATTCTGATATCCGTATTGGCAATTATTTTCATTCCGTTCCTATATAGTATTTTCTTCTTAAAATCAGTATGGGATCCGTATGGGGATACAAAGAATTTACCAGTTGCCGTGGTTAACCTGGATAAGTCCGTTGACTATCAAGGGAAAAAGTTGGCAGTTGGGGATCAGATGGTCTCAAATTTGAAGAAAAACCACCAGTTGGGCTGGCGTTTTGTTTCAAGTGAGAAGGCTAAGGAAGGGATGAAGGATAAGAAATACTACACGGTAGTAACGATTCCTGAAGACTTTTCGGCCAACGCCGCAACATTAACGGATAAAAATCCAAAGAAGATGCAATTAAAATATTCAACGAATGCTTCTTTGAATTACATTGGTAAGGTTATTAGTGATGTTGGAACTGAAAAATTAAATGCTGAAGTACGCCAACAGGTTACTAAATCTTATGCTACGGCGATGTTTGATCAAGTTAAAAAAGCCGGAAAAGGGTTTAACGATGCTGCAACTGGTGCCAAAAAGCTTAAAGACGGCGCTGTTCAGTTAAATGATGGAACAAAGCAATATACAGCGGGCGTCACACAAATCCACGATGGCCTTGCAACAATGGCGGTTAAAGTTGCCGATCTCCCAGCTGGAGTTCAGAAGTTGACGGATGGATCAAGCCAGTTAGCGGCGGGATTAGATCAGTTAAATGGTAAAACGGGAGAATTGGCCTCTGGAGTTTCACAATTAGCGAATGGATCGGGCCAAGTAACAAGCGGAATCGGGACTCTTCAAAGTAAGTTAAGTTCGATGCCATCTGCCGTTAGTCAATTAGCGAACGGATCGGGTAAAGTAACCCAAGGACTGGGCGTATTAAATAATGGAATTCAACAATTTTCTGACAAAACAGGTGCGTTAGTTACGGGTGTTACTCAGTTGAAAAATGGGCTATATCAACTTGACGTTAAAGTACCTCAGTATACCAATGGTGTATATCAATTGAATAGCGGGATTCAACAACTTAACGGTCAGACGGGCCAATTAGTTGGAGGAATTCAACAACTTTCAAATGGTGCGGGTCAATTAAACGCTGGCGTTAAAGCATACACTAGCCAAGTGGCAGGAGGAACAGCAGCACTTAAGAGTGGTGTTGCCGATTTAGCAAATAATACGGCAAGTTTGCCAACAAGTATTATGGATTTGAAGAAAGCCGTTGACAGTGTTTCAACAGGTTCAAGTCAGCTTTATGCTGCTAATGGTAAAGTTTCGGCCGGACTACAACAAGTATCTGACCAACTGAATGCATCTGATATTACTAAACAAGCCAGTGCATTAAAGGGAGAATTAGGATCAATTAATTCACAACTATCCGCATTATCAAGCGCAATTTCTTCAGACGCTAGCGGATCGAGTTCAACGGCTTCAATTAGTGGTCAATTGGCTAAAATTAAAGGTGACGTTGGAGCACTTGCAACGGCAACCACTAAGACAACTACTCAGACTGGGAGCGCTTCTTCAGGGGTATCACAGGCATCAATCAATGCTAAAATTGATGGAGCTGGATTGAGCCCAGAGGATGCTGCTAAAGCTAAGGCCGCCTTAGCCGGTGTTGCTGGAACGGGTGCTAGTCAACCAGCAACTACTACCTCAGAAAAAGTTGATACAGGCAAAATTGCAAGTATTCAAAGTGAAATCAGCACAGTTGAAGGACAAATTTCGAAGTTAAATAGTCTTTCAGCTAAACAGGCCAGTTTGAATGAGAAGGTATCAAACTTAACAGGTTCGTTCCAGAAGTTAGCATCAAGCGCCAGTGCGTTGTCATCTAATTCAGGTGATATGACGCAATTAGCGGCAACAATTAAGACGTTGGCTAAAGGATCACAAGATGTGACTGACAACTTAAAGGTTCTTTCCACTGGTGCAGGCCAAGTTTCGACTGGTGTAGATAAATTCTCAGGATCAGCCGCTAAATTGGCTGATGGAGTTTCAGCATTAAACAACGGTGCAAGTGCACTTGCAGATCAAACCGATAAAAATTCAAAAAATGTTGCTAAATTAGTTGAAGGTTCACAGAGCTTAAGCGATGGAACAGCGTTGTTAAATAGTCAAACTCCTAAGTTAACAACTGGAGTGGGCCAATTAGCAGCGGGAGGATCACGACTCGTTGCAAATAATGCTCAACTTAATAGTGGCGTACATCAGCTTTACAGCGGTGTTGCCGCACAAAGCTCGCAGATGCCAGTATTGGTTAGTGGAGTTCATATGTTACTTAGCGGTAGTAATCAATTATTGGGTGGTTCTTCCCAAGTAACCGGAGGATTAAATCAACTTAATAGTGCCGTAGCGGCAATGCCAGCTGGAATCAACAAATTGTACAACGGTTCTTCCCAAGTAACCGGGGGATTAAATACACTAAATTCTCAGGTTCCGATGCTAGCTTCGGGCGTACAAAAACTAGATTCAGGAAGTCATGATCTAAATGCCGGATTGAACACGTTAAATGGCAGCACAGGAGAACTTGTTTCCGGTGTCAACCAGCTTAATGATGGCGCTGCTAAATTAGATGCTAATTCAGCCCAATTATTAGACGGAAGTAAGCAATTAAGCGATGGGAATGGTACGTTAGCGTCAGCACTATCAGATGGCGCGAAAGAGGTTAACAGTACACCACTAACGGACAAGACTGCCGATATGTTTGCTGCACCAGCTTCTTTGAAACATAGTGATTATAGTTACGTACCAAATTACGGTCATGCTCTGGCTCCTTACGTGCTTTCATTAGCATTGTACGTTGGAGCAATCGTCTTTAACTTTGCATATCCAATTCGCAAGGTTTCCGAACGTGGTGGAACAGCAACCGATTGGTTCTTAAGTAAAGTATCCGTTGGAACGGTGGTTGCGATCGCAATGGCCTTAATCGAAGCCACCATCATGATGATGGCTGGTATTCATGTTGATCACGTTGGACAGTACTATATCACCGCAATAATGATCGCGTTAACGTCAATGTACATTGTCATGTTCTTATCAATGGCCTTTGATAATCCAGGGCGTTTCGTTGCGATGCTACTATTGATGCTTCAACTTGGTGGATCCGGCGGAACTTTCCCAATGGAAGTTACAAACCATTTTTATAATGTAATTCATCCATTCTTACCATTAACGTACTCAATCTTGTCATTCAGGCAAGCAATTACTTCGGGATTAGGCTCAATTACATTCGCACAATCAATGTGGGCACTACTAGTCTTTTCTGTAATTGCATTAGCACTACTATGGTTTAGCATGGTTAGATTACAAAAACGACATCTAGAAGGTAAGTCACAACTAGATGATAATCAAAAATTACAAGAAGTTGAAAGATAAAAAATATTAAAAATCCATCACTCTGAAAAGCGGAGTGATGGATTTTTTAGAAAAACGAATCCCTTTACGTTAGTGCAATACTGTATAATGAACTAAACGAGGTGATTATTATGAAACATATGAAAAAGCCAGAGAAACGCTCAATTGGCTCAATTAATTCGATTGTTTGGATTGTTTTAGCCCTACTAGTGATATTTGGTGGCTATAAATTCTTTTATCCTAATCATGTAACAAATACAGAATCGGTAGCTGATAAACAAAGTAGCTCGAAGATTACTAAAACAGAGGGATCAAGTTCTGAATCAAAAAAAGCATCAACGTCTGAAAAATCTACCAATAAAAATAAGATTTGGACAAATAAACAAGATTCAGAATTGGCAACGGCAATTTCAAGTTGGGAACAAACGATGGGTCAGTCATACCAAGGCACCAATAAAAGCAAATCCGTTAGTTTTGGTGGTGTTAACTTCCCTTCGTTTATATCAGAAGGACCAATTTATGTTAATCAGCAAGAAGTATCAATGAAGTGGACAACAAGCAAGAAGGATGACAGTGATTACAAAGTAGTCGCAGCATATGCGGGTTCGATGTACTTATATTTATTTACATTCCATAATAATGCCCCAGAAGTTTTAGTAACTTCTCAGTCTGCGAGCGATGGGATGAACTTTAAGGTTACCGAGAATGCACAATTAGTTTCGAGTTTCGAAAAGATTGCAGCAGAAAATAGTAATATTTAAAATTAAAAATTCATATTTTCCTCCGTCAAGTGGCGATTGATTTACTATAAAAGTGAATTAATTGAATAAAAGTACTTTACTTACGAAAAGTAAGTGATATACTGAGTCCATAAACAAATTGACTGGGGGATTTTTATTATGACAATGGTAAACGGATATGAACAAAGCGATCGCGAAGAAAAGATTGATATTCTAAACTTGGAATCACTAGAAGGCAGAGCAAAGGAAATTATCCCAACCGGTGGTTTTGGCTACATCGTTGGTGGTTCCGAAGATGAGTGGACATTAAAGAAAAATCGCGATGCGTTCCATCATCGTCAAATTGCACCAAAGGCTTTAAGTGGAATGGAAAATCCAGATTTAAGCACAAATGTATTTGGTATCCCATTGAAGACACCAGTTATGATGGCTCCAACGGCTGCTCAAGGTTTAGCACACTCACAAGGTGAAAAGGACACTGCAAAAGGAGTTGCTGCTGTTGGCGGATTGATGGCACAGAGTACTTACTCTTCAACCTCAATCGCTGATACTGCGGCGGCTGCGGATGGTGCTCCACAATTCTTCCAACTTTATATGAGTAAAGATTGGAGTTTTAACGAGAGTCTACTTGATGAAGCAAAAGAAGCGGGAGTAAAAGCAATTATTTTGACGGTAGATGCAACTGTTGATGGCTACCGTGAAGCTGACATCATTAACGATTTTGCTTTTCCAATTCCAATGGCTAACTTGACCAAGTTTTCTGAAGGCGATGGACAAGGGAAGGGGATTGAAGAAATTTATGCTTCCGCTGCTCAAAACATCAAACCTGAAGATGTTCGTCGAATTGCTGAATACACGGATCTCCCAGTAATTGTAAAGGGAATTCAAACTCCTGAAGATGCAATTCGTGCAATTGACGCTGGCGCTGCTGGAATTTATGTTTCCAACCATGGTGGTCGTCAATTAAATGGTGGACCTGCATCATTTGACGTTCTAGAAAGCATCTCAAAGGCTGTTAATGGACAAGTTCCAATCATTTTTGACAGTGGCGTACGTCGTGGATCGGATGTATTCAAGGCTCTTGCAAGTGGTGCCGATTTAGTTGCATTTGGTCGTCCAGTAATTTATGGTCTTGCTCTTGGCGGTGCACAAGGTGTTCAAGCGGTATTTGATCATATTGATCATGAACTTGAAATCGTAATGCAATTAGCTGGAACTAAGACGATTGAAGACGTTAAGAAGACACATTTATTAGACATTAAATATTAAGATCAATTAAGTTCTGAGAACTGTTACTAAAGCCCTACTCTGCGTGTATTCGGAGTAGGGCTTTTTTGTTTAATCTAGTAGATTAATATCGGCAGAAACTGAACTTTCTTGGTAAGGGAAGTGAGATTCTGAGAATTCAAAAGGGGTAACGATTTAATTGGATTACAAGTGACAATTCTGATGGCGTTAAACTTTTATTTTAGGCATGAAAATAACTAATAATGTTCAAAATCCATTGAATCGGGTTTGATTTATGCGACCATTAAATCGTTTTAATTTTAAAAAATAGCTCGCAAAAAAAACTAAATATGGTAATATGAAGTTGTACCAGGAAACCGCTTTCATTAGCGTATTAAGGGGGTTGGATTGTGCGTTATATCACATACATGGGAACAGATGCATATACGAATATTGCAACGGACACGTGGCTACTAAATAATTTACATGAGAAAGAACCGGTATTTTCACTTTGGCAGAATAACAACGCCGTAATTGTTGGGCAAAACCAAAATACTTTTGGCGAGGTTAATCAGGACTTTATCGATGAGCATAAAATCGAAGTTGTTCGCCGAGTTACCGGGGGTGGCGCGGTTTATCATGACTTAGGTAATTTGAACTTTACCTTGTTTGTGCCAATTGAATCGTCTGCTAACGTAGACTTCAAGCAATTCTCAGAACCAGTTTTAGAAGCATTACATAAATTGAATATTCCGGCCGAAGCAACCGGACGGAATGATTTGGTTGTTAACGGAAAGAAAATTTCAGGAGTTGCTCAACGTTACGCAAATGGCTATCTGATGCACCACGGAACACTATTGTTTGATAGTAATGTCGACACAATGGTCCGTTCACTCAACGTGGCCGATGAGAAATTTATCTCCAAAGCCGCTAAGTCGGTACGAAGCCGTGTCGGAATGATTAAGGACGCTGCCCCAGAAGGGTTAACTCTTCAAGATTTTTGGGATGCGGTTCAGTATGAATTAACGAATCATGGAAAAGACTCAGAAATTGTGTTAACTCCTGCACAAAAACAGGAAATTATTCGTTCAGCGGCTGATCAATTCTCAACATGGGATTGGAATTATGGTAAGTCACCTAAGTTTAATTTTAAAAATCATGCAAAATATGATGGTGGAATTATCGAAGTTCAGGTGCAAGCCGATGCTGGAATAATCCAAGATATCAATTTTACTGGTGATTTTCTCGGCTTACGTGACTGGCGGGAAATTAAAAACCAATTAGTCGGGCTGCCATTTGAAGTTTCCGCAATTCAACCGGTATTTGAACGCAATGAAGATGGTCGGTATTTTGGCAGCATTACTACAGAAGAATTAATAAAATTATTTGAAGCTTAGGAGGTTTGATTATGGCTCTAACAGATGACAACAAACAAGTATTGGATTTTAATCTACAGTTGGAACGTCAAGATACAAGTTTTCCAATGCTACAAGTTTTAAACAACGATGGTGAAATTGTCGATGAAGACGCACTCAAACGTGCCGATTTAAGTGATGATCAACTGGTCGAATTAATGAAACAAATGGTGTTCAGTCGGACGTTGCATGAACGCTCATCAAAACTAGCAAAACAAGGACGACTCGGATTCTACGCACCAACAATTGGTGAAGAAGCATCCCAAATTGCCTCTAACTACGCTTTTGATAAGGGCGATTGGCTTTTCCCAGGATACCGTGATATCCCACAACTAGTGATGAAAGGATGGCCAATTTATAAAGCATTCTTATGGTCACGAGGTCATTACGAAGGAAATGAATTCGAAGACGTCAACGGATGGATGCCACAAATTATTATTGGTGCTCAATACGTTGAGGCAGCTGGGGCCGCATTGGGATTAAAGAAACGTGGCTTACCAAATGTTGCATACGCTTACACTGGTGACGGTGGAACATCGCAAGGTGATTTTTATGAAGGAATGAACTTTGCTGGAGCATATAAAGCACCCGCTGTATTCTTCTCGCAAAATAATGAATACGCAATTTCAACACCAAGAACTTTACAAACATGCGCATCACACTTAGCTGCGAAAGGTTGGGCAGCAGGACTTCCAAGCCTAGTAGTTGATGGAATGGACCCAATTGCAATGTACTTAGCTGCAAAAGAAGCAAGACAATGGGCAATTGATGGAAACGGACCAGTATTCATTGAAACAATTACAAATCGCTTAGGACCACATTCAATGTCAGGTGATGATCCACTTCGCTATCGGACACAAGATGAAATTGATGCATGGACAAAGAAAGAACCACTGATTCGTTTCAGAAAGTATCTTGAAAGCCGTGACTTGTGGTCAGAAGATATTGAAAACGACTGGATCGATGTTGTCAATTCACAAATTGATGATGGAGTTAAAGAAGCTGACGGAATTGCTAAACAAAAGATTTCAGACTTTATTGAACAAACATTGGAAGTTCCAGGTCAAGCTGCACAAGAACAAATCAACAAATTTAGAGGGGAGGGCAAGTAATCATGGCTAAAAAAACTTATATTCAAGCGATTACAGAAGCTCAAGACTTGGCACTTGCTAACGATGAAAACGTACTTATTTTTGGTGAAGATGTTGGTAAAAATGGTGGTGTATTTAGAGCTACCGATGGACTTCAGGAAAAGTATGGTGAAGACCGTGTTTTCAATACTCCACTTGCAGAAAGCGGAATCGGAGGCATGGCAATCGGTTTAACGACCCAAAATTATCGTCCAATTATGGAAATTCAGTTCTTCGGATTCGTATACGAAGTAATGGATTCAATTGCTGGACAAATGGCTCGTGGTCGCTTCCGTTTCCACGGTACTCGTAAGTTCCCAATTGTGGTTCGTTCACCATATGGTGGTGGAACAAAGACACCTGAAATGCATGCGGACTCATTGGAAGGATTGATGGCGCAGACACCAGGACTACGTGTTGTGATGCCAGCAACGCCTGAAGATGCAAAAGGACTACTATTATCAGCAGTTGAAAGTGATGATCCAGTTATTTTCCTTGAAAACTTACGATTATATCGTTCAATTCGTGGAGAAGTACCCGAAGGATATTACACAACTCCTCTAGATAAAGCAAAAGTTGTTCGCGAGGGTAATGATGCAACAATTATTACTTATGGTGGAATGGTGCATACCAGTCTCGCAGCGGCTGAAGAACTTGCTAAAGAAGGTATTGATGTCGAAGTAGTTGATCTCAGAACGGTCAGTCCACTTGACCTAGATACAATTGGACAAAGTGTTGAAAAGACAGGACGCGTTGTTGTGGCTCAAGAGGCACAGCGCCAAGCTGGTATCGGTGCAATGGTTATGAGTGAAATTAGTGAACGCTTCATTATGA
Source organism: Pediococcus stilesii (assembly GCF_001437075.1). Classification (GTDB taxonomy): domain Bacteria; phylum Bacillota; class Bacilli; order Lactobacillales; family Lactobacillaceae; genus Pediococcus; species Pediococcus stilesii. The sequence continues at coordinate 79,352 of NZ_JQBX01000002.1, read as the reverse complement.
GTTTAAAGGCTCCAATTGGACGCGTTGCCGCACCGGATTCAGTTTATCCATTTGCTCTAGCAGAAAATGAATGGCTACCAAAAGAAGACGATATCATCGAAAAAGTTAAGGAGGTCGTGAACTTTGACTGAAATTTTTAAAATGCCAGATATTGGCGAAGGAATGGCTGAAGGCGAAATTGCAAACTGGTTGGTAAAGGTCGGAGATACCATCAAGGAAGAAGACGCAGTCGCCGAAGTTCAAAATGATAAATTATTGCAAGAGATTTTATCACCATATGGTGGGAAAATCACTAAATTATTTGTTGATGCCGGAACAGTTGTTAAAGTTGGTGAACCTTTAATTGAGTTTGATGGAGACGGTAGCGGCTCTGCGGCCGGTGGTGAGGCACCAAAGGAAGAGGCAGCTCCGGAACCAGAGGAAGCTGCGCCAACTAAGGCAGAAGAAGCTAATGCACCGGATGAAGTTAAAGTTGGAACAGAAATCACATCAAATGGACAAATTCTTGCAATGCCTTCGGTGCGTGAATATGCGCGTCAACATGATATTGACCTAATGCAGGTTCCAGCAACTGGTCGTCATGGACATATTACGATGGCGGATGTTGAAAACTTTGAAGGAAATGCTGCGCCTACACCAGCACCAGCTGCACCAACGCCTGAACCAACTGCGGCACCAGCTGCTCCAAGTGCGCCAGACGCACCTGCAAAACCTGCTGAAGTTAAAGCCGGTCGTGTACCGCTATCTCCAGTTCGTAAGGTAATTGCAAAGACGCTTTCAAATCAAGCTCAAACGATTCCACATGTTACGGTGATGGATGAAGTTGAAGTTTCAGAATTGATGAAGCTTCGTGATCAATTTAAAGAACAAACAAAACAAAAGGGTTACAAACTAACATACATGCCATTTATTGCAAAGGCGCTTGCTGGAGCCGCACGTAAATATCCTGAACTTAGCGCAATGGTTGATATGGATAAACAAGAAATTGTTTACTATGAAGAGACTAATGTCGGTTTCGCTGTCAACACTGATAATGGTTTATTTGTACCAAATGTTAAAAATACTGGTTCTAAATCTATCATGCAGGTAGCTCAAGAAATTGATGATTTAGCAATTCGCGGTCGTGAAGGTCAATTAACACCAGCTGAACTTCAAGGTGGTACAGTGACAATTTCTAATATTGGATCTGAAAGTGGTAGTGGATTCTTTACACCAATTATCAACCCCGGTGAAAGTGCAATTCTTGGAATTGGTCGAATCCGGAAAACACCAATTGTTAACGCCGATGGTGAGTTAGCAGTTGGAAATACCCTGAAATTATCACTTAGCTTTGATCATCGTTTAATTGACGGTGTTCTAGCGCAAAAGATTATGAACGAGCTGAAGGCAATGTTAAGTAATCCTGCCTACATGCTGATGGAGGTTTAGTCATGGTTGTTGGTACACAAGCAATTGATGTTGATACTTTAATTATTGGATCAGGCCCTGGCGGCTATGTTGCAGCGATTCGTGCCGCTGAACTAGGGCAAAAAGTTGTAATTGTTGAACGTGATTTTATTGGTGGGATTTGTTTGAATGTTGGATGTATCCCATCAAAAGCTTTGATTCAAGCTGGTCACTTGTATTCACAATTACAGCATGGTAATCCCTTTGGAGTTTCAGTAAGTGATTCCAAATTAGATTTTTCAAAGACACAAGATTGGAAACAACACCAAGTAGTTGAAAAGCTTACTGGTGGTGTTGAAATGTTGCTGAAAAAACATAAGGTGGAAATTGTTCGAGGCGAAGCTTATTTCAATGATAATGAAACCGTTAATGTAATTAATGGGGATGATTCACACGTTTATCGTTTTAAACAAGCTTTGATTGCCACGGGTTCACGTCCCGTTGAAATTCCGCACTTTAAATTCACGGGCCGTGTAATTGATTCAACCGGTGCACTAAATCTGAAGAAAGTTCCAGAACATCTAATCATCATTGGTGGTGGTGTGATTGGGGCTGAATTGGCTGGGGCTTACATGAACCTCGGATCAAAGATTACAATTATCGAAGGACTTGATCACGTTCTTAATGGCTTTGATAGCGAAATGATTCAGCCTGTTTTAAATAATTTCAAGAAGAACGGTGTTGAAATTATTACGGAAGCAACGGCCGTAGAAGCTAATCAAACCAATGATGACGTAACCGTTACTTACGAAGTTGATGGGACTACAAAGACCGTGACGGGAGACTATTGTTTAGTTTCAGTTGGCCGTCGTCCAAATACGGACCAGCTTGGACTAAATAACACCGATGTTAAGCTTGATAAACGGGGACTGATTGAAGTTAACGATTCAATGCAAAGTTCTGTCAAACATATTTACGCAATTGGTGACGTGGTTGCCGGTCCGGCGTTGGCACATAAAGCTAGTTACGAGGCCAAAGTAGCAGCTGCCGCAATGAGTGGCGAAGATGCCCACGATACGCACTATGTATTACCAGCTGTTGCTTACACAAACATTGAATTAGCAACCGTGGGTGAAACACCACAATCAATTTCTGAAAAGAAACTAGATGCCAAATCAAGCAAATTCCCATTTGCTGCCAGCGGTCGTGCGATGACAATGGACCAAACGGAAGGATTCATTCGACTTGTTACAGATAATCCAACTGGCGGTATTATCGGTGCTCAAATTGTTGGTCCGGAAGCTTCAAACTTGATTTCAGAACTAACGTTAGCCATCGAAAATGGGTTAACAATCAAAGATATTGAATTAACAATCCATCCACATCCAACATTGGGTGAAGAAATTATGGATGCCGCAGAAGTGGCAGCCGGATTGCCAATTCATATATAAGAAGATGTGAAAGAAGACGGGTAGACGTTGAGTATTTGCCTAATCAGACGAAATAGTCACGGATTTAGTGGGTGTTTTGGGTGATGTAGCAGAACGGAAACGTCTGTCTTCTGAAACTCAATTAGTACTGTAAAGTCATAAAAACAATTTATTTTAAAAAGTTCATAAAAGTTTTTCAAAACCAAATATCAGTCAAAAAATCCATCATTCAACGTCCGAATGATGGATTTTTATATGAAAGTATAGTACTTTTAATTCGACTTTTACTTTGGAGGATGTGATTAACTTTGAAAAGAATATGGTTAAGGCTGGTAGAAAATACGGTGGTCTACTTAGCGCTATTTTATTTTGTTAATTTAGACCCCAATTTCGTCTTTAAACCGCAAATAACGGTGTTTAACATCTGGCTTACAGTGTCATGGTTGATCCAGCCGCTAATGCTAAAACGTGGATTTTACATTAAATTTCACGAATCTAAATCCCTCGTTCGTCAAAATATTGAAAATCAAAATCGCAACTCAGGAATAAATCTGAATCGAGCGATGATTCAACAAAACTATCAATTTAGTGACGATAAAATTAATATAGTTGCAGCAATTAGTTTGATGATTATTAATGTAATGTTAAGGCCACTAGTATATGGATATTTCTTGATGAAGAAAAGATAACTGTTACTTTTAACCACAATTGAACTTCAAATAAAAGAGCTTTAAACTAATAATTACTTTTCGCCATCTGGGCTAATTCATCATTACTCCTTAACCATTAAGTCCTGAAATAAAGCCTTGGAAGAAACTTGTAATCGTTGGGATTGATGTAATTATTGTTGAAATAACCAATACAATGATCAAAATTCTATCGGTTCTCGCTAATTGTTGTAAATTACGTAATTTGAATAAAATAACAACGGCTAAAATAAGCGAAAGTACTGAAAAAAGATCAATTAAAATTTCCATAAATGACGCCTCCACTCAAAATAAAGTTAATTAAAAATACTTTTGAACAACGCCATTATACGCTTTGAAAATTATTAATTGAATAATAATGGCTTTGATCGGACGGCAATTTGCATTCTATGACAATAGTTTTATTATTGAACACAAAACATGGAAGGAAGGTCACAAATTAATGGACAAGAAAATGTGGGCGATTGGGTTTCAGGAGCATTTACCAATTGATGATGAAAATAGCTTATTTAAATTTGAAATGGACGTGCCGACGCCTAAAAATCATGATTTACTTGTTGAAGTTGAGGCAGTGTCGGTTAATCCAGTTGATATTGCTGTGAGAAGGGGCACCGAAAAACTGACTAATCCTAAAGTGATTGGTTGGGATGCAGTTGGAACCGTGATTTCTAAAGGATCGGAGACCACACTTTTTGAAGTTGGCGACCGCGTATTTTACGCCGGTTCGTTTAAAAGATCTGGAAGCGACAGTCAATATCAATTAGTTGATGAGCGCATTGTCGGGCATGCTCCGAAAAAAATTTCGACAGCAGAGGCAGCGGCAATGCCGTTAACGTCATTAACAGCGTGGGAAGCACTTTTTGAGCAGTTGGCGCTTAGTCCAGATGGCGTAAGTGAAAACACAGATAAATCAATTTTAATAATCAACGGTGCCGGTGGAGTCGGGTCGATTGCAACCCAGTTGGCTCATAAAGCGGGATTACATGTAATCGCATCTGCTTCTCGTCCAGAAACTATCCAGTGGTGTCTGGATCATGGTGCCGATCAGACGGTTAATCATCGTCGTAACCTTGTGGATGAGGTTCATAATTTAGGTTATCAAAATGTTGACTATATCTTAGAACTAAACAACGTTGATGCTCATTGGGATGAGATGGTGGAGTTAATTAAACCAAGCGGGCATATTTGTTCAATCACGCAAAATCACCAGCCTGTAGATTTGAAAGCACTAAAACAAAAACGGGTCACTTTTGCGTGGGAGTGGATGTATACAAAATCATTTTTCGAAACGTCAGATATGGTGTCGCAACATGAAATTCTAGAAAAAGTGTCAAAAATGTTGGATAACGGAGCGTTGGTCTCAACACTAACGCAACAGCTTAGTCCGGTTAATGTCGAAAATTTAAAAAAGGCGCATGAACTTGTTGAGAGTGGGCATATGATGGGCAAAGTGGTTATTACACAAAATGGTAATGGAAAAACTAAGGCATTAAATAAATACTAACCCTCATAAACCACAAACAGTTGAAAAGGAGCCATAGTTAATTTGCTATGGCTCCCTTTTATTAATCTTCGTCTTCTATTTCAAACTCATCTAAAAATTCATGAAATTTTTGGGTTCGAAAGTATTTTTTATATAAAGTATTAATGCTGGCTTTCGATTCACGGCTTGAGTACGTAACGGAACTATTTGTAATTGTGATATCTGCCGATCGTTGAAAATAATCATTTTGTTCAACACCGGCAGTGAATGTAATTTTATTATTGGTTGTGTCTTCGACAACGTTATAAGCAACTGGTTCGATATCATCATTTAGACGAGATAATTGCCCATTAGACTGCATTAGATTATAAGTCGCTAAAGCCATTGTAGTTGCAGTAGAACGATGTTCCGATTTGTAACTAGAACTGTGACTTGAAAGGGCAGTATCCTGTTTGCTAGAACTTGACGTTTTAGTTTTGGCACAGCCCGAAACACCGACTAGGGTCAATGACGCAAGTGCAATAAAAAAAGCTTTGGTTAATCGATTCATAACGTTCCCTCCAATTCTTTTGAAAAGGCTTACTTTATGGTATCGATTATAACAAAGCTTTTTAAATAATTCTACGGTTATGATTTTTATAAAGGACCATTAACGAGATTCAAGCGATAAATTAATGGTATTGCCAAGAAAGTAGATAACAAAGGCGCCTGCTAGCATGACGACCAATTCACCTAAACTTACCGTTAGCCAAGTATATAAGAAAGGTGATTTAAGAACATACGTTAGCTCGAGTGCGACTAAAAAGCCCATTAAAACGGTGGTTATCAGGACACAAATTGCTAACTGAATCCGGCGGTCGGTAATTTTTTTAGTCACAAAATAGACGACGGTTAAGGTAATGACGGTGGTTAGGGTTCCCCATGTGATATCAATAATTCCCAGTGTTGATTGAAGATTTGAAATTAAGACTCCGAGTGTGATTCCCCAAATATAACGTTTGTCATAAATAATTAGACAGTTTAGCATTTCAGCGATTCGAAACTGGACGGGCCCGTAGCTAATTGCGGAAAAAACGAAGGTGATTGCCACGTATAAAGCGGCAATAATGGCGGATAAGACAATTTCTCTGGTACTCATTTTGGAACTAGATGACATATTAAATTCTCCTTTATAACGTAATCGTTACTAAATACTATGGCCAAAGGAATCCATTAAAAATGGAAGAAGTGTCATAGGTGGTACAAATTTCTAACGTATTTAATCATACCAGTTTATCCAAAAATCAAAAAGTTAAATTAGTTAATAACTCACTTAATTGATCTGTGTAGTAGATCCTCATTGTACAAGGAAGATAAAGAGAGACAATATAAAATGTAAGTTCCCTTTCAATCTATAGATTATTCTTGGGAATTGTTTTGCAATGATGTCGATATTATTTATGATTATTAAAGTGATGGTGTATTAACGACGGGGGACCTAGTTTCATTGTTAGGACTAGGGTTGGACTGTTTTCTTAGTGAACAAATTGAATATGATTATTTTATCGGCATATAATAGTTGCAATAAGGTGTATAATGAAATCGATTTCAAGTACAATAGTGGGATTTTATACGGAGGCGATATTATGCGATTTAATAGTCTGATCGATGCTTTGTTGGATGAATTTGACGCTAATAATAATGCAGCTTATGAGCAATTAAAGGTAACGCCGAAAATGTTTCAACAAATTAAAAACCATCAAATTTTACCTGGAAAAGATTTTATTGAAAGGCTTAGTAGGTTAACTAATAATAACGAGCTACTTCAACTTTTTAAACAGAAAAGCGAAGAATTTGAGGTGCCAAAACAATTGGGAAGTAAACCTTCAGCCCTTAAAATACTAATTGGCGTTATCACGGTTGGAATTATAAGTGGACTGTTCACAGGCTTTGGTTATCAACCGTTGTGGCTTTTCGTGTTAGTCTTGATTATTGGTCTACTGATAGTTCTGCCGATTTTTTTTAATGAATACTGGCTCGTAGGAAAACTTGAAATGATAAGAACCTTTTTTGACAAAAATGAAATAAAAAAAGTACTACAGCTCTTAAATCTAAAGAAAAAATACGTTAAAAGTTTTAAGTATTCGGACGTTAGTAAGGTAGAGTTGATTTATAAACCGAAGAAACGAATGAGCCCCTTTGATTTCACGGGTGATTATTTTTACATGATTTTTGATATGTCCACGGGGGAAAAACAAGCTTTAAATCTTGAAAAGATGGATTCATCCCGACTGGAAAGCTTTGTGTTTTTCTTGAGTTCTAAGAATATGATCGTTGAGGATCAAAATGGAGTATTGGAAGCATTGGGTCATCACGAAAATCTCTTTGAACATTTTGCGAATGTTGGAGAATAAAATAGAGTTTCTAACTATTTCCGTGTATTATTTGATGAAATGAATTAGTTAAAAATTGATATATCGATTGGGAAACCGTTGCCTGTGAGGTAAACGGTTTTTATTTTGCCTATTTTGGGTTAAAATTAAAAATAGATTAATAAACGATTTTAATTTAATTAAAGACAAACAAGCATCAAGCAATTAAAGCGCCATGAATGATAGTTAATAATTTTAGCTTTAGCATAATAAAAACTATTGTAAATGTTAATTAAATCTCTTTTTTAAAGAAATAAGTCAGGAGAACTCATTAAGTGATAAATCAGAATTTTAAAAATCTATTTTTAGGACGTTCCATAAGTAATATCGGTGATAGTCTTTATAGTGTTGGATTATCTTGGTATATATTTGCGCTGACGAATTCCGGATTTTGGGTCGGCATCTTGAATTTTGCCCTATTTCTACCTAATTTGTTTTCTTTCATGTTGGGTGATTTTATTGAGAGACATAATAAGCAAAAATTATTAATTTATGTTGAAGTTATCCAGGGAATATTGCTGATACCGATCATATTATTGGTTGCACTAAAAGTGAATATTACGATCAAAGCAATTAGTATTTGTATACTAGCTTTTATGATTTCAACGGTGGGCATGAATTCGTATGTTATCCAGGATACAATCATGCCAGACCTAGTGCCTCAAAATAAACTATCTAAAGCGTCCATGTACATGTCGTTTGCTTACAATACAATGGATTATATTGGAAATGCCCTTGGAGGAGTCTTACTGAAGGCATTTAGCGTACTGTATATTTTGGTTATTGATATTGTATCGTTTTTGATCAGCACGTTGTTCTTTATGAGGGTGAAGTCAGACGCCAAAGAACCAGAAGAAGGTGACGACGAACAGTCTTCGATTTTTAGTGGAATGCAATTGATCTGGGAAAGAAAAGATTTACTCGTAATCACCGTTTTTGGTGGATTAGGAAATTTTTTCTTTGGTGGATTGGCTGTTTACGATGTACTGATTGGTAAGGAATTAGGAGGGTCTGGCTTTTATGGAATTATTCTAGCAATCGAATCAATCGGCGTTGCAATTGGGTCAACATTAGTTGCCAATCTATTTTTAAAATTTGTTAATCTGGGAAAGCTATTTTCGGTTAGTAACATCGGAATGGGAATCTTTCTGATAATCTCGCTTATGTTCAAAAGTAATCTGCTATTTTTATCGTTATGGATGCTAGCATTTATCTTCCAAGGATTAAATCGAGTTGTAATCACGCCTTATCTGCAGGTATCAATCGGTTCGGGCCAACGAGCCAAATTCTTCAGTTCTTTTAACACGTTAACAGTAGCTACTTTTCCAATCGGATCGTTATTTTTTGGTGCGTTATCCACCAGAATTGATTGGAGAATCTTTGTCTTCGGTTTTGCCTTGTTTATGCTACTTTCGAGCCTATTATTTATTTTGAATAGGAAAATCTATGAGTTTAAAGAGTCGAAAAAAGAAGATTAAAATTAAACACAGGATTACACGAAAGATTTCAAAAGTGGCGGCTAATGAGAATTGAATTAAACAAGGCCGCTCTTATAATTTGATTATTCGTCCGTTTGGTTTAAAATTTGTTATAGGTATAAAGAAAGCCTTTACATTTACTTGAAAATGAATCATTCTATAATTACAAAGGGAATTTGAGAAGGGAAGTATTTTCATGATTAAACTAAAGAACGAACGCTTAGAAGTTGAAATTGATAACATGGGTGCACAATTAACACATGTTGTCGGAAACGAGAGTGGCTACGATTACATTTGGAACGGGGAAGCATGGAAACGCCATTCACCAATTCTATTTCCATCAATTGGTAAATCTAATAATGACGAGTACATACTCGATGGAGAAACATACCATATGCCACAGCACGGATTTGCCCGTGATTTTGATTGGCAGAAGGTTAATCAAGCTGAAAATCGAGTAATGCTCGAATTGAAAGCTAATGCTCAAACAAAAGAAATGTTTCCTTTTGAATTTACGCTCCAAGTAGAATATAAATTAGACGACAACCGCTTAACTGTGGGATATCGGGTTATTAATAACGACTCAAAAGCGATGCCTTATGCATTGGGATCACATCCCGGATTCAATGTTCCAATTGACGACGACGGTGTTTTTGAAGACTATTCACTAACATTTGGCCCCAACCAAAAGCAGGTTAAAAGATTAGGAATTAATCCGGCCCCATTCCGAGACGGTTCAAAGGAAGTATATGATCAAGTTCAAAATAGTGAGTTGGCATTGAACCATGAAATGTTTGACGATGGCTTGATTATTTTGGATGCTAAGAAGATTGAAAATGTAACTCTACATTCTAATCAAACGGCCCACGAAATTAAGTTAGATGTTAAACAATTCCCATACCTAACCCTGTGGACGATGGAACACGCAACGGAACCATTCCTATGCATCGAACCATTTGCCGGACTACCGGACCAGGCTAGTGACCAGCCAACGGACTGGAAAAATAAAAAGGGAAATAATTTGCTTGAACCAACTGAAAGCCATGTGTTTGAATACAGCATCGAATTTAAATAATGGTTCCGCGAAAGTTGGAGGCTTTACCTTCAAATGTGCGGTCCCAGTGAGCTAATTAAACAGCAAAAGAGATCGTCAACAAGGACCAAAACTTGTTGCGGTCTCTTTTTATAAAGGAGTGAACATATGTTGAATGTTCAATAAAGAAATCGCTTTCTTTATGATTTTTAATATACCACTTCGTTTACTGTATGTCTAATATAAACGATTAGAATAATTTTGAAAATATTTCTAAGTATTCCGTAAAAATATGAGGATTTGAGAATGGAAAATTATGAACTAAATGTTGATCAAATTTTTTCGAGTAATATGGTTTTGCCCGCTGGGAAGTCTTTTAAAATTGCCGGAGTGGGTGTGTCTGGTAAAACGGTTAAGGTGGATCTTGATGGAACTATTAAAAGAACGGTCATCAATCGGCGGGGAGAGTGGTCCGTACGATTTTCACCAATTATTGATACGAGTCGTGCATTTGAAGTAAATATTCAAGATGGAATTCAGCATTTAACGTTGGAAAATGTTCGGTTTGGCCGTGTTATTTTGGTTGCAGGGCAATCCAACATCGGATTTCGAATGGCACACGATCAGGATTTTAAGAGTGAAAAGGAAAATTTTAAGGGCCAAAATATATTCTATTATAATGCCCCGCAACCATCATTTATTTACCAGAATGGGAAGGTAAATGTTTATCAGTCAAAAGAGACGCACTGGCATCAATTAAAAACTAGTAATTTAGAACATATGTCAGCAATTGCGTACTATGCCGCTCAAAAATTAGTTGAAGAAGATCCAGGGATACCGGTTGGTGTCGTCTGTTGTACCAGAGATGGCACGTTTGCTTCAACTTGGATATCTGAATCAACGCTTAGGGAAAACCAGCAGTTGCTCGAGGAAGTTGTGCTGCCCTTTGAGGATCGTTTAAAGGCGGCTACGGATGCCGATTTTGAAAGTGATATCAAGGATTATCGGGATCGAGTTCATCGGCATAATCGAAGAATGTACAATTTTATGAAAGACAACCCAACGGTATCTTTAGGTATGGCGATCAGTGTGGTTGGACAAGCACCATGGCCTCCACCAGTGACACCGGATAGTTATTTGCGTCCCGGAAGTCTGTTCAAAGCGATGATATTGAAAATTAAAAATTATACTTTCAATCAAGCCGTTTGGTATCAAGGCGAGTCCAATGTTAAGAATTATGGCATTTACGATCAATTACTGTTTAGTTTAATTAACGACTGGCGGGATGCTTTTCAGGATTATTCTTTGCCCTTCTATGTAATGCAATTGCCCAAGTATGCAGATGTTCCGCGAAATTCATGGGCAAAGATACGCAATCAGCAACTAAAAGTGACCCAAGTTTTAGACAGCGTGCATCTTGTGTCAATTGCCGATACAGGTGAAGTGTATAATCCCCATCCCGTTGCTAAAAGGGATGTCGGACGACGACTTGGACGAATCTTAGCCGGAAATGGCTACTCAGATACTCCAACTTTAGAGGAAGTTATCAGGGATGATGGAGACACCGTATTTAAATTTAAGTATGTAAATCAAATTCAGACTCGCCAGGGATGCTTTATCGAAGGACTGGTAAACCACCAGTGGCAAGCGGTTCCGGGAGAAGTCAATCAAGATACAATTAGGATTCAGTTTCCAAAAGGGACGACTGAAGCGAGATACGGATACAGTAATGCCCCAATTTTGACACTATTTAATGAGCAGGGGGATCCGGTTGCTCCGTTCTTGGTTGATTTAACGAGTGGAAAGCTAATCTAAAATTAAGATAATAAAAAATAGAGCTATGGTCATTGCCATAGCTCTATTTTTAAGTACTCTTATCAGAATTAATATGATTCATATTAAAAATTAAGAGACAACTTACTTCATTCCACCGTCAACACGAATTGCATTTCCAGTCATGTAATCTGAATCTGGTCCTGAGAGAAATGCCACTAAGTTCACAACATCACTTGGTAAAACTGTCCGGCCAAGTGGAATCTGATCAATGAAGTCTTGTTTGTTTTGACCAAGAGGCTTACCGTTAAGTTTTGACATTTTAGCATCGATGTCGTCCCACATTCCAGTTGTTCCAACAACTCCTGGAGCGTAGGCATTAACGGTAATGTGATCTGGAGCTAATTCAGCGGCAGCGGCTTCGGTAAAGCCAACAACTGCAAATTTTGAAGCTGAATATGTTCCCCAGACAGGAAAGGCTTTTAGACCGGCAATTGATGAGGCATTAATGATTTTACCGGGATGACCTAAAGCTTTAAACTTTTTAGCGGCTGCTTGCATACCGTAAACAACACCGAAAACATTGATTTTAAATGATAGCTCTAGATCTTCTGGTTTAATGTCAACCACGGAATCGACCTTGGCCACGCCGGCATTATTAACTAACACATTTAAGTCCCCAAGTTCTTCGACCGTTTTATCAACGGCGTCAACAAAAGCTTGTTGGTTCGTAACATCTAATTCGAGAAAAATTCCTTTGTGACCATTTTCCTCAACTTTGTTAATTACCTCGGCAGCCTTTTCTTTTTGAAATGGTAAATCAGCGATTGCGATATCAAAACCGTCTTTTGCTAGACGTTCAGCAATTCCAGCCCCGATTCCCTGTGCGGCTCCCGTAATAAATGCAACTTTACTCATGTAAGTCAGCTCCTAACTATATTTAATATATACAGTTTACCCCATTTGGGTGCTTTTTGTAACCGCTTTCTGTATAAAGAAAATTAATTTGTTAATTTTTTTGAGACAAACCTTTGTAAAACCGTTTACAAGAAATGAAAGCAGAGGCCGCACTAGACTCCAATAAAAAACATGTTTTTTTGTCTATACCAAATTAAAACCATTTTGAAATTTTGATCACAATCATTGATAAAACGGATTTGTAACCGTTTTTGCTGTTGACAAACTGGTTGGTACCAGTTAGTATATGAAATAGAGCTGGTGCAAATCAGTTATTTATTTACAGGATTTTGAAAGCGAATACAGTATTGGTATTCAGAATTCAGGGATGGAGGAAGTTACATGAGATTATTGTTAATGAGTCACGGAAATATGGCCATTGAAACCCTAGCAAGTGCTGAGATGATTCTTGGACATATTGATAACACCAAGGCAATCGGATTACAGCCTAACCAAGGCCCGGAAGATTTACAAGCCGCTGCCGAGGAATTTATCAATGACAACCCTAACAACGATAAGACAATGGTTGCGGTTGACCTGTTAGGTGGAACACCTTCAAACGTTGTTGTTCGTTTAATGGCAGAACATCCAGACCTTGAGGTAGTAAGTGGATTAAACCTACCAATGGTAATTGGATTTGCAAATCAAGTAATGATGGGAATGGAAGTAAGTAAGCAATCAATGATTGATGAAGCACAAAACGGAATCATTGATGTTAATGCAAGATTGAATGGATAGGTGCATATGACAAGAACTTACCAGTATTCATTAAGGTTTACGATTGACCCATACAACTGGGATGATGAACGTGAAGAAAAGTTAATCAAATTTTGTCGAGAGGCACGAATTGATAATGTTGTTTTTTTCATTAACCCAGAAGAGTTGAATCAAGGTCATCCAACGGTTAATCAGATTAGAGAGCATTGGCTACCAACAATTGAAAAGGTTTCCAAACGGTTGGCAAAGGATCAAGTGACAACGAGTTTGAACCCTTGGACAACGTTGATGCACAGTGATCGTGGACATAAAGTTAGTCCTGAACTTGGTTTTGGAACGATGGTTGATTACCTCGGCCACCAGGCAGAATCAATTGCGTGTCCTAAAGATCCCAAATGGGTAGATTATATTACGGCAGTTTACAGTGAATATGCAAAGCTCCAACCGAAGGAGTTATGGCTGGAAGATGATTTCAGACATTACAATCATACTCCGATTAAATTGGCATGTTTCTGTGACCGGCATATGAAAATCTATTCTGAGATGCTTGAACGCAAAGTAAGTCGTGAAGAGTTTGTCGAAAAAGTTTTACAGCCAGGTGAACCAACGCCCGAAAGAATTGTTTACCTCGGCGTTGCCCGTTCGGAAATGAAGCAAGTGGCCCATGCAATACAAAAGGCAGTCGAAAAAGTTTCTCCCAAAACTAGATTGGGCTTAATGAGTTCATTTCCAGAATGGCATGCAGTTGAAGGACGCGATTGGGACGGGTTGTTTGATAACTTGTCTGGCAGCCATCGGCGAGTTAGCCGACCACATTTACCAGCGTATAATGAAGTTTCACCGCTTCAATATTCACGGGTATTTGAACGTTATACCAGAGTGACAACCGAACTAGTGGGAAATCATTCAGATGTGTATCCGGAGCTTGAAAGTTACATGTATTCGCCTTTTGTTAAATCTAAAACGTTTACAAAACTTCAAGTGGAAAGTACACAGATGGTCGGGGCGACAGGAATTCTTCTCAACCTATTTGACATGATGGGGAATGGTATTGATGAGTCGTACGATTACGCTGAACTGTTAGCGGAATCAAAAGATTTAATGGATTTTGGAGCTCAAAATCGACTTGACGTAAATCATCTCGATGGTGTCAAAGTTCTGTTTTCACAAGATGCATCCTTCAATATAAAAACTACTGAAGGAACGGATCCAGAAGAACTACTTCCAAAAGAATATAGTTGGTTATCGCTGCTTGGAACGCTCGGAATTGCATGTAAACCTGAAAAATGGACAATTAAAAGTCATTTCACAGGGGAAACACTTGCAATTAGCGGACAGTTTTTAAATAACTTGGATAACGGACAGATTGAAGAGTTAATTAAAAATAACGTTGTTTTATTAGACGGCGAAAGTGTTCAGATTTTATTTGAACGATCGAATTTAAGAAAATTAATCGGTGCAGATACGCTAGAGTTTAAAAAAGCTCGTACAGACTATCAGTCCTACGAACAAGTTGATGGAATGACAATTGACGGAATTAAAAATCCGCGAATAACGATGCTACAACATACCGGTGATTACTACAAGATTGGCTATGATAATTCAAAGCCGGTTGAAGTTTTATCCAATGCTTATAACGAGTATGCTGAGAAACTGGGACCAGTAATGACGATTGTTGATGGTCGAACGGTTATTCTACCAATGAATACCGATCCAAAATATGGTTGGGAATCGCAATATTATTCAATTAAAGAGCAACTCTTAAAATATATTTTAAATAAAACCACTAATTTGGATTACGTCATAGATATGCCCGGCGTGAAATTCGTGGCAAACTCAGACGAAATGGTGCTTTCAAACTTTACGATTGATGATCAAAAAGAGATTAAAGTTCATTTAACAGCTGAAAAGCAGGCGACAGATTGGCAACTCTATTTCCACGAAGGAACCAAATTACAGAGCTTCTCCGTGAAACCAGAGTGGATCAAGAACGATATACTAACAATTCCTTACCGTCTTAAAGGTTTGGAAACAGTAATTTTAGTAACAAAGGCTTAAAAATTTAAAGGAGTGAGTAGCATGGCAATCACAGCAGTACGTATTGATGGACGTTTAATCCACGGCCAAGTAGCTAACTTATGGACAACAAAGTTAGGTGTATCAAGAATTATGGTTATTGATGACAAGGTTGCAGCGAGTGACATCGAAAAGTCAGGTTTGAAGTTAGCTCGTCCAACTGGTGTTGACCTCAGTGTCCTACCAGAAAAGACAGCTGCCGACCACATTAAACGCGGTGGATACGATTCACAAAAAGTATTTATCGTAGTTAAACGTCCTCAAGTGTTATTAGACTTAGTTAACGACGGTGTTAAATTAGACACAATCAACGTTGGTAACATGTCACAGACGGATGAAACGACTCAAATTACAAACTCGATTAACGTTGTGCAAGATGATGTTGATGCATTCAATGCGCTTCACGAAAAAGGCGTTAAGATTACACAACAAATGGTTCCAGGAGATTCAGCAAATGACTTCATGGAAATTTTGAAGAAATTCAAACCAAAAAACTAGTAAGGAGGAATTCTCATGGGTACAGGTATTGCAATTTGGCAAGTTATTATTTTAACAATTTATTCAATGTACCAAATCATGGATGAATTGACGTTACAAACAAGTTTGAGTCAACCAATCTGGGCTGGTATTATCGCTGGTTTGGTAATGGGTGATCTTAAAACAGGTTTAGTTATTGGTGGTAGTTTACAATTAACCGTTCTTGGTGTTGGTACTTTCGGTGGTGCTTCAAAGATCGATGCTAACTCAGGTACAGTTATGGCTACTGCATTTGCAATTGGTACTGGTATGAACGGTCAAGTTGCCGTTGCTGCTTTAGGTGTTCCAGTTGCTAGTTTGATGATTCAAACTGATATCCTTGCACGTTTCGCGAATACGTTCTTCCAGCACAGAATTGATAAGATGATTGAAGAAGAAAACTACAAAGGTATCGAAAGAAACTACCTCTATGGTTACCTTCCTTGGACATTATCACGTGGTATTCCAGTATTCTTAGCACTTGCATTTGGTGGTCCATTTGTTCGTACAGCTGTAGATTACATGAATACAAACCTTGCATGGTTAAGTAATGGTTTAGCTACAGCCGGAGCATTGCTTCCAGCCGTTGGTTTCGCAATCTTGCTTCGTTACCTACCAGTTAAGAAGCATTGGCCATACCTTATCTTAGGTTTTGTTATTACAGCATTGCTTTCAACACTTTACGGAAACGTTTCATTACTTGGAACAACAATCGCCGGTATCGACAGCAAGTTTACAACTGCCTTTGCAGGTCTTCCAATGTTAGGTATTGCTTTGATTGGTTTCGCTTTAGCCGCAATGCAATATGGCCGGACAGTTAAGGAACAACAAGTAGTAGCCGCAAAACCAGCAGCTAGCGCAACAGATTCTAACGAACAGGATGGTGAGATTCATGGCGACGAACTCTAATAAGACAACAGATTATAAGTTAACAAAAAAAGATTTTAAGCAAATGAATATTCGTAACTTGTTCTTCAACCAAGTTGGTTGGAACTACGAACGTATGCAAGGTTCAGGTTACCTTTACTTGATCCTTCCACAACTTCGTAAAATGTATGGAGACCATACTCCTGAATTGAAGAACATGATGAAGATGCAAAACCAATTCTTCAATACAAGTAACTTCTTCAACACGATCATCTCAGGTATTGATATGGCCCTTGAAGAAAAAGAAGGGGCTGAGTCACTTGAAACAGTTGCTGGTATTAAAGCTGGTTTGATGGGACCCTTCGCCGCAATTGGTGACTCAATCTTCGCTGCCCTAGTTCCAGCTATCATGGGTGCGATCGCAGCCAACATGGCCGTTCAAGGGAACATCATGGGAGCAATCCTTTGGATGTTGGTTAACTTTGTTATTATGTGGTTCCGTTGGATTCAATTGAAATTTGCTTATACTCAAGGTGTAAGTTTAGTTAACGAAATGCAAGGTCAATTGAACGCTTTGACTGATGCTGCAACATTACTTGGTGTGTACGTTGTTGGTGCTTTGGCTGCGACAATGGTTAATACAAAGATTATCTATGTTGCTCATTTAGGAAAGATGACGGTTAACTTCCAAGATAAAATTGATATGATTATTCCAAAGTTAATCCCAGCTTTGATCGTTGGTGCAATTTACTGGATGTTAGGTAAGAAGAGAATGACTTCAACAAAAGCTATTTTTATCGTTATCATCGTTGCAGTTATATTGTCTGCACTTGGTATCCTTGGTAAGGCAGCCTAATTAAATTCCACTTTCAAACTAAATTTGGTATATCATATTAAGAATGATACAGATTTAGAAAGTGCGGTAAGAACCATGGAATTTAAATATAACGAAAAACAACCAGTCTATGAACAATTGTCCGACGCACTGCGCGAACAAATTAAAAAAAATTATAAGCCGAACGATAAACTTTTATCGGAACGCGAAATTATGAAAAGATACAAGGTAAGCCGCAACACAGTACGCGAAGCCTTAAATGAATTAGAACACATAGGGTATATTTACCGGCAACATGGTAAAGGTACCTTTGTGGCTAATATGGCTAGTAACACGACTAAAATCGGCGAAGAATATAGTTTTTCTGAACAAATGAAGTCACTTGGTCGAAAACCGGAAACCGTTATTTTAGAAATGGTGGAACGGACGGCTAATGAATATTTTAGTAAGAAATTGCATATTAACGTTGGTGACGGGATGATTAAGCTTAAGCGACTTCGAAAAGCGGATGGGATACCGATGATGATTGATCGAACGTATCTCCCGGCAAAGAAGTTCAAAGGAATTTCAGCCTATGAGTTAGATACTCAGCAGCGATCGCTTTACAACGTGTTTCTAGAGGATTTTGGGGAACGGGTCAAGCTTGCCGATGAAACATTATACGCGGGTATTATTAGTGATGAAGATGCCAAACAATTGGATATTGCTTCTAATTCACCGGGATTTATGTTTCAGCGCACCACGTATAATCATAAAAATGAAGTAATCGAGTACACGGTAAGTAGTGCTCGAGGCGACCAATTTGTGTATAACATTAAGTATAAGAACTGACCGATGAGAGGAGAATTATTATTATGTACAACATGACAGATGACGAATTGACAAAAATCGGAGCTGTAATTACAACTCGTGAAATTCAACAAGAACCAGAATTATGGCAAGAAGCGTTTGATAACTATCTAGCTAAGAAAGACGAAATTTCGTCTTTCTTGGGTAAAATTGAAAGCGAATACACCGAACCAGTTCGCGTTATTTTTACAGGTGCTGGTTCATCAGCTTACGTTGGAGATACCGCTGCTCCATACCTAACACAAAACGGTGATCGTAAACATTATCGTTTTGAAGCAATTGATACAACAAAGATTGTCTCCACCCCTGAACAATATCTTGAAAAAGATACACCAACAATTTTAGTATCATTTGCACGCAGTGGTAATAGCCCAGAAAGTGTTGCTACCGTTGATATTGCTGAAAAGTATGTTAAGAATCTCTATCAATTAACAATTACATGTGCTCCAGAAGGCCAATTGGCAATTCATGCGGAACATGATGATAATAACCTTGTATTGATGCAACCAGCTCGCTCAAACGACAAAGGATTCGCAATGACTGGTAGCTTTAGCTGTATGCTTTTAACTTCACTCCTTGTGTTTGATGTAAAACATACCGATGACCAAAAGAAATCGTATGTTAGTTCAATTAGCAAGATGGGTCATGAAGTGATTGACCGCGTTGACGAAATTCAAGCGATTGTTGATACTGATTTTGATCGAATCGTTTATCTTGGATCTGGTGCACTTGGTGGTTTAACTCGTGAAGCACAATTGAAAGTTCTCGAATTAACTGCTGGTCAAAAGGCAACCGTCTTTGATACTTCGATGGGCTTCCGTCATGGTCCAAAGTCATTTGTTAATGCTAAAACAATGCTCTTTGATTTCTTGAGTAACACTGAATATACACGTCAGTATGATGTTGATATTTTAGATGAAGTTGCTGGTGACGAAATTGCTCCTGTTGTGATGGGAGTTGGTGTTTCATCAAGCAATAACTTTGCTGGATCAAACTTCACATTCGCTAATGGTGACGATTCAATGCCTGATGGATACATGGCACTTCCAGATGTCATGTTTGCTCAAACGATTTCGTTATTATCTTCAGTTAAAGTTAACAACACACCAGATACACCATCTGCAACCGGAACAGTTAACCGTGTTGTAAAAGGTGTAACCATTCATGATTTTGAAGGATAGGAGCGACAATTTTGGAATATTATATTCATGCTGAGAAGTTCTTTTTAGGTAGTAATGTTGAAATGGGTGGCTACCTCCACGTGGTTGATGGAAAATTTGGTAGTTATCAAAAAAGTAAACCAGAAGGTGAAATTGTTGACTATGGTGATAAATGGATTGCACCAGGATTAGTTGATACGCATATTCACGGTTTATTAAATCATGACGTTATGGATGCCGATGCTGATGGAATTGAGACGATGGCTAAGGGATTACTTGAATGTGGGGTAACTTCATGGCTACCAACAACATTGACGGCTAGTTCGGACCAATTGAAAGAAGTTGTTAGCGTTATTAGTAAAAACGTTGATAAATTCGATGGTGCTAAGGTTCAAGGAATCCATTTTGAAGGCCCTTACTACACTGAAAAACACAAGGGAGCTCAAAATCCTAAGTATTTTGAAAACCCAAGTGTCGATGAATTTCATTCATGGCAAGAAGCTGCAAATGGTATGATTCGTAAGATTTCAATTGCTCCTGAACGAGAAGGTGCACCTGAATTTACCGCACAAATTAGTTCGGAAGGTGTAACGGTTGCTTTGGGTCATAGTGATGCTACTTTTGAACAAGCGAAGACTTGTGTCGAAGCTGGCGCAACAATGTTTACGCATACTTTTAACGGAATGAGTGGGTTAGACCACCGCGAACCCGGAATGGCCGGTGCCGCAATGAGTTTGCAGGGTGTGACCGACGAATTAATTTGTGATGGTCATCATGTTAATCCTTACGTTGTTAAAATTTTGCTTAATACTAAATCATACAAGGATGTTGCATTAGTTACTGATTGTATGAAGGCCGGCTTGATGCCAGATGGCGACTATATCTTAGGTGAATTCCCAGTTAAGGTTGCTAATGGTACGGCACGCTTGAAAGATGGTAGTAACAGTCTTGCCGGAAGTATTTTACTTCTAAAAGATGCAATTAAAAACGTTGTCGATTGGAATGTTGTAACTCCAGAACAAGCAATTATTATGGCTTCGGCTAATGCAGCTGATAGCGCCGGTGTTGGCGACAAGTGCGGCCACATTCTCCCTGGCCGTGACGCCGACTTCATCGTCCTTGACCATGAAATGAACTTAGAGAAAACATATCTCGACGGCGAAATGGTATATAAATAGAGCGAACAAGAGCGCGTTTAGCTCCCGAGTATAGCCTAGAAAGACCCATGATTGGTGGTTTTACCAATCGTGGGTCTTTTGTAGCTAAACGGAGGGAGCTGCGCACTTGTTCGCGTTTCGACAAAATTGCCAGAACGAACGGAAATTAGCTCCCGAGTATAGCCCAGAAAGGCCCATGATTGGTGGTTTTACCAATCGTGGGTCTTTTGTAGCTAAACGGAGGGAGCTGCGGTCTTGTTCGCGTTTCGACACCGCTATTTCCTTTTAAACTTCTCCTTCACCACCATTGTCCATGCGTCTTTAAAAGGAACACCGGCGCGTCTTAGGTTGCCGATTTCCCGAAATGTCGTATCGATAACAATTTCAATCAGTAAGGGGACAGCCGATAAAATTAACATACAAATTAGTGCAATGATGATTGTCATGAGTAAAGCCTCCCATCGATATGATATCAACTGGTTAAATCAATTTAAGTATGAAAGCTAATCCAAATGCGATGATTGCAATGCCAAATATGGCTGCGCTCAATAACGCGAGTGGCATAAATGGTGAAGCGCCTGCATTTTCAGAGTTTTTTAATCGCATGATAGTTTTGTATACAGCGTAGATTTCAAATATTCCAGCGATAAGGAGTATAATTCCAGTAATAATTTCAACCATGGTATCCTCCTGTAAATATTTATTTTCACAGTCATCATATGCTTGTCATTGCGTGTAGTCAATTTATACGCTGTGTAAAATATTGGAAGGCTCGGTATATCCGAGCGCAGGTTCGGTAACTTTTTTGAATTGAGATACTGTAAATGAATTCATGCCGCCATTAAGCGTCGCTACGATAATGATAAAAAAGAAGGCAATTCTTATTATGAATTGGATAATTAATCATAAATATCGAATTATTTTCACTTTAGCGTTCTATATATTATTACTTTTTAACCTTTATTTTAGAAGTTATCTTTTAGGAATAATAACTTTAGTAATCGTTATTTGCGGACTTTTTACGCTTGATCACTTTGAAAAATTATAATAAATGACTTAAATAATTCTTCGATACGAATTCATAACTTGCGAAAATCCACCACTTGAACAATATGTTGTGGATGCTTGGTTGCTTCTTTTGAATGAATATTCACCGGTCGTTTTTTAACGAAAAAGATTAATTGAGGGGCGTCCGTATCAAAGCATAACAATTGCAGAACGCACCGGAAATTTCAGTCGTAATTATGGGCTGTTTTATCATGTTTTTAGATTGAATATTCACTTGTTAATGCGCTTTCATAAGTGTTAGACTATAGTTGAATTTAAATAAAGGAGTCCTTAATATGTCAGCAAAAGAAACGTATAACCAACTTATGAATGATGCCGAAATGATCGCTTTGGCAACAGAAACCACTGCAGGACACACACCAAACGTGCGTTTTGTTTTCTTTATGCACTACGCCGATCAACCTAACACGCTTTACTTTGGAACAGCCGGCAGTGCCGAGAAAGTGGCAGAACTAACCGCTAATCCAACGATTTCCTTTGAAACTGCGCCCGTTAATTTCCAAACTGTGCGGGTTACTGGTGCACATTGTGAGCAAGTTAGTGATCGTAGCACGTTCTTCAAAGCAATGGATGCAAAGTACCCAAGTTTCAGTCGCTTCACTCCAGAGGACCGAGAAAATATGAATGTGTATGCTGCAACTTTTAACGAAGCACTGGTGGGTGAGGAAAAGCTAAGTTTCTAATTAGATTTGAATCGCATCGTTTGACCTGATCCCTGGGTCGATATTGCTAGTGGTTGATGTAGATAGAATGAACCTCAAAGTCGAACGCTTTGGTCTGACTTTGAGGTTTTTTTGTTATAAAAACATATTGTTTTTTATTTAAATTTTTTCACACAAAAACAGCGCCTCACGGGACGCTGTTTAAAAGGGTGAATGAAGAATATTGAACATTGTGGATAGAAAGTACTTCCTAATAAATATCCTTTCTATACTGTATAATATACCCAATTGTGAAAACGTTGTCAATAGTTTTGATTATAAATTCTTTAAGTTAATTCTTATTATAGTTGGATAAGAAAATGGTGATGTTTAACGGATTTATGAAAGCAGAAAGATGATTAAACCAAGGCTTCGGTTATTAGAACCAGAGTCAACGTTGATTTAAAAATAATTAATTTCGTACATGAGAAAATGGAAAAAGTTTCACGTGAAAATTCTAATTTTTATGGGTTTGTGCATGAGACAATTTTCTTTGCCGAGTCTCGTATCGATTGTCCCAAATACTCAAAAGGAGAATCTCACCAACAATCAGAATTACGAGAAACGCCCAAAAACCCGCCTTATGGGCAAACAGATACATATACAACATAAATAGTGCAAACAAAATGGGAATAATCGCTCCGCTATATTTAAAGCGGACGCTACCACCTAGAATGTACTGTAACCCAGCAATCACTAGTATCAGTAGTGTTCCGATAACACTGTCCACCATGTTCGCCCCCTTTTTAATTAAAAATCCAACCAACTTCACGCTCATTATAAAATTTAATCTTAGTAAATTCCATTATGACGGCTAAACGTCATCAAACTTTAACACGGATAAAATATTTCGAACGATATTCCAAATTAAAAAAATTTTTAACGGTATATTTAGGAAGCTTTTTGATATTTTAGTTTTAAAAATAAAAAAAATGAAATTTGGTGTTTACTTTTTGGACTTTAAATCGTTATTAGTATATGTAAGTCGTCGCGACACTTATAAAAAATATGAAATGAGGAATGAAACATGATTAAAACTTGGATGAAAACAGGAATCAGTATCACAATGGAAGGACCAGATCACGCAAAAGAAGTTCGCCGCTCATTTTCAAACGTTGCTAAAAATGTGACCGCTGATCAAGTAGGAGAATTAGTTAGCGCGCTCGAAATGGTTTCCGCAGATACCGTGCTAGAAGCCAAGGTAATGACAACAGAAAAAGTAGTTTTAGATAAGTAAAAATAAAAAATAGCTTAATTCATCTTTCACATATCAAATAAAATTAGGGGGAATTATTTATGAAACAACTTGATTTAGAAT
Organism: Pediococcus stilesii; assembly: GCF_001437075.1. Lineage (GTDB taxonomy): Bacteria > Bacillota > Bacilli > Lactobacillales > Lactobacillaceae > Pediococcus > Pediococcus stilesii. The sequence continues at coordinate 55,430 of NZ_JQBX01000002.1, read as the reverse complement.
TTACAAACGCCAGTGGAAAGATCCAACATTTTAAGGCACAATATGTTAAACAAAACTTGGATGAAGCAACCGTGCGACAAGTTATGGAGAAAATTAGTGCTTCGAATCTTTTCCAAAAAGAAGAGGGGAACCTTTATGCGACTCCTAAGTCAGCACAGTATGTTGAAACAATTCATGAACCAATTTTTTCAGATGAACAAAAGTAAACATCTGGGTCTTATAAATATTTAACAAAATCGGAATCTAGTGCTATAACATAGATGTGGGGTGCGACAAGAAAATGAACGACGTAGCCAACAACTATGGTCACCCATAATTAATTGGAGGCTTTTAACATGGCAGAAGCATTAAAGACAGAACTTCTAGATAAAGAAATGACAGAGGTATTTGACTGGAGTGACGACAAAACGCCATTGAGAGATGCAATGTGGAATCATGTGATGGACGACAACGGCCATAACACGATGGCAACAATTGCTGAGGCCAAAAAGTGGGAAAGCATGAGCGATGCAGACCTTAAAAAGACCGCAGAAGATATGCTTAAATAAAAAAGAGCCGTTTCATAGTGTAAAAACTATTGGAACGGTTTTTTTTATGTTCCAACCGATCCAAAAGTGTATATGGGGTGAATCAATTAGCACTTTGCTTAACAGAGTGCTAAAAAAGTAGTATAATTAATTTGTAAGTGAAAAGAGTGTTTTAAATTAATAGTTAGGCACAATTTTTATTTTATTTAATTAACGGAGGTGTTGTTACATGGCTAATTTTTACGGAAATGATCCTTTTTTCAACAATGATATGGACGATATTTTTAATCAGGTATTTAAACGGATGGGAAATTCAAACTCAGATTCTGCCCGTTACTTGGTCAACGGTCAGTCGCTAACTCCAGATGAATTTGCTCAATATCGGGCAACTGGTAAACTACCAGAAAATGCAAAAACAATTGAAGTATCCAAAGATGGACAACAGGCCCTTAAAAAGGGTGGTATTTTGGAAAAATTGGGAACAAATTTAACGGAGCAGGCTCGCGATGGACTGCTAGATCCAGTTATTGGACGCGAAAATGAAATTCAAGAAACTGCTGAAATTTTAAGTCGAAGAACTAAAAATAATCCAATTTTGGTTGGAGATGCTGGTGTTGGTAAAACCGCGGTTGTTGAAGGACTGGCACAAGCAATTGTCAACGGTAGTGTCCCTGAAGCAATCCAAGATAAAGAGATTTACTCAATTGATTTGTCTTCGTTAGAAGCTGGAACACAGTATCGTGGGTCGTTTGAGGAAAATATTAAGGATTTAGTTAAAGAAGTTAAGGCTGCTGGAAATATTATTCTATTCTTTGACGAAATCCATCAAATTATTGGTGCTGGTTCCACTGGTGGTGAAGACGGCGGTAAAGGGCTGGCAGATATTATTAAGCCCGCCTTATCTCGCGGCGAATTAACCGTTATTGGAGCGACTACTCAGGATGAATATCGCAATACAATTTTAAAAAATGCAGCTTTGGCTCGGCGTTTTAATGACGTTGTTGTTAACGAACCAAGCGCTGAAGATACGGTTAAGATTTTGGAAGGAGTTAAGAAGCTGTACGAAGAACATCATCACGTACAATTACCAGATGATGTTTTGAAGGCGGCGGTGGATTATTCGATTCAGTATATTCCGCAAAGAACTTTACCTGATAAGGCAATTGACTTGATTGATATGACTGCTGCGCATTTAGCGGCTCGTCAACCAGAAAATGACGAAGCAACCTTAAATGAAAAGCTCCACAAGATGCAAAAAGAGAAGGATCAAGCGGTCGAAAAAGAAGACTTTAAACGTGCCGCTGATTTGAAGAAACGTATTGAAGAAATAAGTAAACAAATTAAAAATGTGGATAAGAAAGAAGAAGTTATCGCGACGGTTGATGATGTGGCTCAGTCGGTAGAACGATTAACTGGCATCCCAGTTTCTGACATGGGTGCCAACGATATTGAACGGCTAAAGGACTTAGACAGTCGTTTGAAGAGTAAAGTAATCGGCCAAGATGAAGCGGTAGAAATGGTCGCCAGAGCGATTCGTCGAAACCGAGCAGGATTTTCTGAAGGCGAGCAGCCGATTGGAAGCTTTTTATTTGTTGGTCCAACTGGTGTTGGTAAAACCGAATTGGCCAAGCAACTAGCGCTTGATATGTTTGGCGATAAAGATGCGATTATCCGGATGGATATGAGTGAATATTCTGATCGGACGGCCGTCTCAAAACTAATTGGTACGTCAGCTGGATATGTCGGGTATGATGATAATTCTAATACTCTGACGGAACGTGTTCGTCGAAACCCATATTCGATTGTACTTTTGGACGAAATTGAAAAAGCAGATCCACAAGTACTAACACTTTTACTTCAAGTAATGGATGATGGACGCTTAACGGACGGCCAGGGAAATGTAATTAACTTTAAGAACACAATTATCATTGCTACTTCCAATGCTGGATTTGGCGATGAAAAGCTAACTGGTGATGAGGCTAAGGATCAAACTTTAATGGACAAGATTGCACCGTTCTTCCGGCCAGAATTCTTAAATCGTTTCAATGGCATCGTAGAATTCTCGCATTTAACGAAGGAAGATTTGAGTCAGATTGTTGATTTAATGATTGCGGATGTTCAGAAAACATTATCGAAAAAGGATTTAACTTTGGAAGTAACTAAGCCAGCAAAAGACTGGTTGATGGAACAAGGATACGATGAAGCGATGGGCGCTCGTCCACTAAGAAGGGTGATTGAGCAGCAGATTCGAGATAAGGTAACTGATTTTTACCTTGATCATCTCGATGTTAAGAATTTGAAAGCTGATTTAGTCGATGATGAGATTGTGATTGAATCAAAATAAATCGGTCATTTACTACCGCATAGCGAATTGATCGAAAAAAGAGAAGTATGACAAGTTACTTTTGCCATGCTTCTTTTTTTGCGTTGTTGGAACATTGAACTCCAAGTATAATTGAATATAGTTTATCTGAATGAAAGGGGCTTAGATGTGGATGATTACGTTTCATGGTCGTCGATTAAATCATAAAGGGAAAGTGTGGCTTTCAGGATTAATAATAATAATTTGTTTGATAATTGCACTGATTTTTGGAATTCGGCATCTGATGAGCTCTAAATCGCAAGCGCTTCCAGACAATCCCAATAATCCTAAATTTAGTGCATCAATGGATAAAAAAGTTCGAAGCCTGAGTCAAAAGTATCCAGCTTTGAAAAATGAGAACTATGATATGACAATTTATGATGTTTCAAAGAAAAAAACGTACCACTGGGAGCAGGGAAAGACAGAACAAATGTATACTGCCAGCACGATTAAGGTTCCAATTTTAGTAGAATATTTACATCAGAAACCTAAATTATCCGCAAATGATAAAAAGATGGTTGCCAGAATGATTCGAGAAAGTAATAACAATGATGCAACTACATTGTTTAAGAAAATTGGCGGCACGGACGGTCTTAACCAAATGTTCAAAAGGTTTGGGATGAAAGATAGTCAGGCTAGCAGTCACTGGTGGCTATCGACCATTAGCTCTAAAGATTATGTGACGCTCTTAAAAAATATTTTTATCGACTCTAAATTGATAAATCAAACTGATCGAAATTACATTATTTCGGAAATGGTTCAGGTTAATATTAAACAGCAGTGGGGAATTAATGGATTTGATGAAAATGCAAACTTTCTAGCCAATAAGAACGGCTGGACGTTATCGGGAACCTGGATAATAGATTCAATTGGGGCTATTGAAGTCAAAGGACGGATGTATTTGATTTCCATTATGAGTAATCAGCACCCGGACGGACAGGGTCAAACTGGCTTATCAACGGCTAAAAAGGAATTGACTAAGGTCGCGGAAGCATCGGGAAACTATATTCTATCAAACTAAGGTTTAAAAGGATTGGAATTTGCCACTTTAAAATTTAAGCATAATAAATAGACTACAACAAAAATTATTTGCTGTAGTCTATTTATTATGCGCTGTGCATGAGATTTTCAGAATTTAGATTTGGCTCCAAGTATCTGATGCGAGCGAAGGGAAGAGATGCACAATGCGTCCGAGCTGTTCGGCAGTGAATTTAAATTCGATTGCCGGAAGCAAGACATTGATCGCATCAACAGCTTGATCACTGATTTCAGAAGCCCCCACTAGTTCACCTTTGTAGTTATAAATAAGAGTATTATCACCGAGGAGCTCCTTATCAACTTGGCGGAACCAAGCATCAGGGAGATGATTGGTTTTAACGGTATACTGATCATCTTTGGCGGCATCATTTGGCGTAATTCCCACTTCAGCAATTTGAGGTGAAGTAAAGACTACAGTAGGAATCGCAGGATAATTGATTGCTTTTTCGGTTTGCCCGGTAAAAAGTTGCGTTAAATAAGTTGATTCAAAAATAGCAGTTGGCGTTAATTTAGGTTCAATTTTATCAAGCACATCACCACTGGCATAAATATTATCGACACTGGTTTGAAGATGCTCGTTAACTTCAATGCCGTTGTCGTTATATTCAACACCAATGGTATCTAGTCCGATGTTTTCTACATTAGGAATGCGTCCGGTAGCATCGAGAATCCAATCGGTAGTCAGAGATTCTTCCCCGTTGTAACTTACTTTAAAATGATCGCCATCTTTTTCAAATGAGTTTACCTCAGCGTTATCGATGAAGTTCACACCACGATCATCCAAATCGTCTAAAATTTGACGAACGTATTCTTGGTTAAACTTGCGTAGAGCTTTTTTATGGTGTAAAAGAACCGTGACATCTGAACCAACGGCATTGGCAATGGTTGCAAATTCCATACTGATATAGCCGCCCCCGATGATTACAATTTTTTGAGGAAGCTTAGTTAAGTTCATAAAGTCTGTGCTATCGTGGGCCAGTTCCTTGCCGGGAACATCTAAGCGATGAGGACGTTGACCAGTTGAAATTACGATTTTATCTGATGTGTAATTTTTTCCGTTTACTTCAATTGTATGTTCGTCAATAAATTTTCCGCGCCCGGTGATGATTTCGGCGTTTGATGACGTCAACAAGCCAGATATCATATCTGGTAGGCCGTCAATGACCTCGTGTTCATGCTCAACACTTTTTGTCCAATCAATGGATAGATCGCCATTAACAATACCATTCATCCGCTCTTGATGACGCAATAATTGAACTGGATTGTCTAACGTGATTTTGGCGTTACAACCGCGATTTGGACAAGTTCCACCCACTTTATCTTCTTCAATCAGACCAACGCGCTTTCCACTCGCAGCCAGAGGGATGGCGCCATCAAAGGCTCCGTGCCCACTACCAAGATATAAAACGTCGTATTGATATTTTTCTGACATATAAACTACCTCCGTTTTAAAAAATTGAGTAACATTCATTAAGGTGAGCATATCAAAGTTATAAGAAGATATGCAAGCGGTTGCAACTGAAGGCATGAAGAAAAATGAATTAGCTTTGAGAAATGATCTGATTACAAATAACTTCAGTGGTTTTAGTGGAGGATAAGTGTGGCGGAACTAATTGCAGGCTTTTAGTTTCATTCAATGATATTTTTTGTTAATTATGATGGAATAATTTCATTAAATTCAGAGTTATTCCATTATACTGGAATAACTTTTAAAAATTAGAGATTATTCCAGTATAATGGAATAAAATCATATTTTTAATTATACGTTTGAATTTTCACTTCCATAAATTTCATCCCACAATCTCATTTCTTCAGTAATTTTTCTTAGAGCATTACCTTTTTTAGTTAATTGATATTCAACTTGAGGAGGATTTGTCGGAAAAACGGTTCGCGAAAGGATTCCAGCATTTTCAAAATCGTGAAGCCGTTGTGCCAGTGTACGCGGGTTAATCCCATTGACAGTTCTAAGTAACTTTCCATAATGTAAATTTTCCTTTATTGCGAATTTGTTCACTCCAAATTTTCATCTTTTAATGCGACATATTGTTAGTTTTATACTATAACAATAGAAAAAATATAGTATAAATATAACACGACTTTAATGATGAGAAAGAGGGTACGCTTATGAGTATCGAAACTCAAGCCAATAATCTTATTAATAAATATAATAGATTGATTTCGGTAAGACGAACAATTGCTGATGGCATGACCACGTATGTTGCATTAAGTAGGATGGCTAATGCAGGTTTCTTAGAAAAAGTAGGACCTGGAATTTATATGCGTCCTAATGAATTGGGGGATGGATTTGTAATCGCTCAACTTAGACTTTCAAAGGGAATATTTTTCAAAGAAACCGCACTGTACTTGCGTGACCATTTGTTTTTGTTTGTTCATCACGATGACAGAATCATGATCGATCATATTCATGAAAGCGACATATTCATCAAAAATAAAAAAGGGGTGAGAAGTCCATTGGTTACTGGAAAATAAAAAATAGTCGCTTTGGCGACTATTTTTTTCTACTCAGAATGGCTTCCACGGTCCATTGGTAGCGGTCGTGATACTGTGGTTCCTGTAAAAGCATGGTGGAGAACACATCGATGACGTATACAATGCCCAGTTGTGAGTTAATAAATCGGGTGTTGTCGACAAACTCACTATATTGAACAAGTAAACGATAATCACTCATTGTAGCGAGTGGACTGTCATCAAAAGCAGTAATGGCAATGATTTTTGCGCCTTGTTTTTTAGCCAAATTCACGGCCTCATTGACTTCACTTGATTTACCTGAAACAGATAGAACGATGACGATATCTTCTTTTTTCATGATGCTACTGCTGATATACATTGTATGACTATCTGCTGGTGCAAATGAATCTAGCCCCATTCGCATTAATCGTTGTGATAGCTCCTGAGCGTTGTATCCAGAACTCCCTAAGCCAAAAACAAAAATACGAGAAGCGCCTTTAATTAAATCGACAGACTTATTCAAAACATCTTGATTTAATTTTTTCCAAGTTCCGGTGATCATTTGATTGTAGAATTCCGTAACTTGGTCTGGAAGAGGAGAGTTGGCCACATCTTCGGTAATAGTCGAAGTGGCCTCTGCCAACGCCAATTTAAATTCGCTGAAATCGTGGTAACCCATTTTTCTAACGAAGCGGGTTACCGTTGCAGTACTAACTTCAGCCTTTTTAGACAAAGTATTGATATTCATTTTTTTGACATCGGCCGGATGCTGAGTTACCCGTAACGCAATTTTGCGTTCCTGACGGGATAATGATGGATATTTTTGTTCGACAATATCAATAATGTTCATGGCATTTACTCCTCTAATTGTTACTAACTATTATACGCCGAAAAATAAAACGGTCGACTTCAATTCGTAAGATCTTTTGATTTTCTGAAAGCTTAATAGATTAATACTAATTAAGTTGAATCCTTAAAAATTGTTGCGCTAAGTTCACGGCTTGCAGGTCATTCACAATAACGCCCTTCAGAAAGTGGTGGCTTGTTTCGATTTGCTGGAACGAACAGGTTGTTAAGTCAATTCCGTTAAGACTGGTGCCGTCGAAATTTACGCTTTCAAGTTCGCAGTCCATAAACTTGGTTTTTTGAAGACGTGCCATGTCAATGTCCGCTTCATTTAATCGTGAGTGAGCAAAGTGAAGTTCTTTAAAATCGGCTCCGTGAAAGTTTACCATATCAAGTAAACAGTCCTCAAAAAGAACATTTCTAAAATATGAACCTTCAAAGTTTGTGCCCATTAATTTACAATTTTTAAAAATGACACGATGAAAAAGACCTTCATCTAGCTGAGATCCAGAAAAATCGCAGTTCATTAAAACGACGTCTGTGAATTCAATTTTTGTGAATTCACTATTCTGAAATATTACGTTTTCGATGATTGAATTTTCTACTATTGCATGACCAACGGACTGCTCTGAAAAATTTTCCTTGACGATATGGGCTTCTGAAATTGAAAAATCTTCTGAATCGTAAATTGAATACATAGAGGACGTGTGAATGAGATGTTCATTAACTTTAGGTTTCTGCATGTTGTATTTTCCTTCCCGAATTGGTTGGACAAAAGTATATCATGGCTAAATGAGAAGTTTCTAATTGAATCCTGGGACGTTGATGATGGCGTTAGTGTGCCGGAAACGCGAAAAAGCATGAGAATCACGATATACAACATAAAAAGCATGAAAATTTTATCAAAATATAATTTTTCTACATAAATAATTGCCAAGAACAGCGATGGAACGGGGAATGTGATTCGTAAAATTGAATCCGATCACGGAACGAATAATAGGGGTTGAATATTGCAGTCACCAGCCCTAATCACAAAAAACATCCCTAGAAGTGACGTATCCGATCTTCAAGGAATGTTAATTTTTAGTTTGAGGGTTAATTTTTACTTAATTGCATCGATAAAACGGGTTGCTATTTCAAGTGGGCGTGTAATTGCACCACCAACAACAACGGAATGGCAGCCTAGATCTAAGCACCGTTTTAACTTTTCGGGTGAGTCAATTTTACCTTCAGCAACGACTGGATGCTGGACTTTTTTTAGCAAATCTTTTAGGTATTCAAAATCATTATCGGCGATGTTTAGTCCCTTGGAAGCTGATGTATAACCACGCATCGTTGTCCCAATAATGTCGAATCCTAACCGATCGGCTTCAAGTGCATTTTCCATAATGTCAGTATCAGCCATTAATAGGGTGTCTGGAAATTCATCGCGGAATTGTTTAACGATGTCCTCTAGTTTTTCATCATTCGGACGTTTTTCACCAGTCACTTGGCACGCGACCACTTCGACACCAGTTGCTGCAACCGCTCTCATTTCTTTCATTGTTGGAGTAATGTAAACATCTGAATCAGGGTAATCCGTTTTAGCAATTCCGATGATGGGTAAACCCGTTTCGTCTTGAATCGCCTGGATGTCAACGACCGAGTTAGCACGAATTCCGGCCGCGCCGGCCATTTTGGCAGCTCGAGCCATTCGAGCCATGATAAATGAACTATGTAGCGGTTCATCTGGTAACGCCTGGCACGAAATAATTAGTTTGCCTTTAACGGCATCAAAAAATCTATTTTCCATAATACTGACACTTCTCTTTTATCAAATTTATTCTACCAAATTATAGCAAAATCAAAATACAAACATATACTGGGACGGTTTATTAAAAATCAAGTTGTAATAGTTAATAATTAATTCAACCACCGCTGTTAATATACAACTAGTAAAAAAATATTGCAACACACATAAAGGATAATAATTTTCATTTTATAGTTAAAAGTACTGGTATAACTGTAATAAAAAATATTTTTACTTTTTTAAATTGTGAAAATAATATACAAATGTTAATATGAAACCGTTATCAAGGATTGATCATAAAGATCAATAATTTATACGTTGGAGGATTTAATATGACTCGAAAATATTTAGCATTTGATGTAGGAGGAACAACGATTAAGTATAGTCTAATTGACAGTAATTTGAATTTATCAAGACATGCGAAGGTCGACACAAAACATAATGTAGATAATCACATTTTAAAAACGTTAAAGGAAGTTACGAAAGAAGTTTCGGAAGATGTAGAGCTGGCTGGAATTGGCGTTAGCACGGCCGGAATTGTTGCCGAGGATGGAAGCATTCAATTTGCTGGTCCAACAATTCCCAATTATATTAATACGCCATTGAAGTCAGCATTGATTGATCAAAGCGGATTGCCAGTTAGCGTCGTAAATGATGTTGATGCGGCATTATTAGGTGAAGCATACGCCGGAAACATCCATAGTGAAGATATATACTGCGTGGCTTTAGGTACCGGCATTGGCGGTGCTCATTTCAATCAAGGTAAATTAATCGGTGGTGCGCATGGCAAAGGAAACTCAATTGGTTATACCATGTTTGACCCAAAAACAGGAACAAATTATGAGCAGCGTGCCTCAACGTTGACCCTAGAAAGTCAATTACAAGACTACAATATTAGTGTGATTGATGCTTTTGAAAAAGCTAAGGCTAATCAAGCCCCTTACATAACCATCATTAAAGACTGGGCCATGGAGGTCGCCAAAGGTTTAGCTGAAATTATTGTTTTATTTGATCCAGAATATATGATTATTGGCGGCGCGGTTTCCGCTCAAGGCGATTATTTGATCTCGCTTTTAGATGATGCATTAGCCGTTCTTTTGCCAAAAGATTTTAATCAGACAACGTTGAAGATTGCGGAACAAGGAAATAATGCACAGCTAATTGGTGCGATTGTACCGCTTTTAGACGCGGATAACGAAGGGAGTATTAGTCATGAAAGTCTCAATTAACACAGCCGTTTTTTTAGAAGATATGCAAAATGGGGTAAGCCAAGTCGATTGTTTAAAAAAACTGATTGATAAGCCAATCCAAGATATTGAAGTTCGGGGTGAATTTTTTCAAGATGATACAAGAAACGCCGAGTTGAATTCAATTGACAAACTTTGTCGAGCACAGCAATGGCAATTTTATTTTTCAATTCCAGAAGAGTTATTTACGGATGGAAAACTAAACGAAAATATTTTTGATTACTTAAAGATGGCTGAGGCCAACAGTATCAAGGGTTTAAAAATTAGTTTGGGTAGTTTTAAAACATTAGAAGGAACAGATACAGATCGACTTAGTGAAGCACTTAAAAGAAGTGAAGTTAAAGTAACGGTGGAGAATTAGCCAAATGAAAATGGAACGTTAAACCGGTTTACTAAAAACTTAACCTGTCTTTTAGATGTAGTTCCAGAGTTAGGATATACTTTTGATTCTGGAAACTGGTATTGGATTGATGAAAGTCCGGAAAATGCTTTTGAAGCACTTAAAAAATATATAACAATTTTTCATTTAAAAGATATTAAAGATCGTGATACGGTAATGCTAGGAGACGGATTAACCGATTGGGAAAAACTACTCCATGAATTAAAAGCCGGTACACCAGTATTTTTAGAGTACGCAATTAATAATAATCTACTCGATCAAGAGATTGAAAAAGTAAATTCAAATTTAGATTAAAAAAGATTTGCTTTTTATTCTGAAGATCTATTCAAACGCATGATGGCAAAAGACCAAGTTATTGGGGTTAAGAACTCATCAATGCCAGTTATGGATATCAACATGTGGAAACTACGCGCAGGCAAAGACAATATCGTTTTCAACGGTCCAGATGAACAATTTGTTGGTGGACGTGTGATGGGTGCCGATGCCGGAATTGGTGGAACATATGGAGTTTATCCAGAACTACTGATGGAAGCTGATCGTTGCGTTCGCGAAGGTAACCTAGATAAGGCCTTGAAGATTCAATTGAGAATCAATGACTTGATTTCAGAACTTACATCATTTAAGGGTAATTTATACGACGTTATGAAGCTGATTTTGAAGCAACGTGGAGTAAATGTTGGACGTGCTCGTCTACCATTGCCGCATGTTGAAGAGAATGAAATGAATCGAGTTGAGGAAGTTCGTAAGCATATTGACGAATCGATTGAAGAATTTGTTGGATAAATATTTATTAAATAAAGAATACGTGTAGAAATTTTCTACATGTAAAAATCTCCAAAAAATTGGGCTTGAACCAATTTTTGGAGATTTTTTTTATAACCCATTATTTAATGACAAGACACCAAAATTAAAAAATAAGCTTCATTTATTGACCTTTATAACGTAGAATAAAACAATGACAAGACACATGTGAAGAAATTATAGTGGGAGTAAGCTGATGCGTGAATATGACAAAATATTGGGAACACTGTATGGACAGGCGATTGGTGACGCAATGGGAATACCATCAGAACTTTGGCCGATTGAAAAAATCCAAAAATATTTTTCAAAGCCCATTGTTAATTTTCTAGATGGGCCGCAAGAAAATGATATTGCTAAAAATTACCGGGCAGGAGAATTTACGGACGATACGGGACAGGCACTGGCAATTTTGGATGCGTTGATTGAAACGAACTGGAAACCAAATTCGGATGTATTATTCAAGCATATTATGAGTTGGGCAGATTCCGCGGGTGCGTGGGAGCATAATATTTTAGGGCCAAGTAGTAAAGCAGCGTTGGCGTTGGTTAAGGCCGGTAAAGATCCTAGTGAGATTACCAAAACGGCAATTACCAATGGAGCTGGAATGCGTATTTCTCCGATTGGAACTTTATTTGAGCCACATCAACTACCGCAGTTAGTTCAAATGGTCTATGATGTTTCTAAAATTACGCATACAAGTGATGCTGCGATTAGTGGAGCGTCCATGGTGGCAGGAGCGGTCACGGCTGCCATGGCCGATTGGAATTGGGATGAAATAATAGAGTATGCCATTCGAGCTAATAATTGGGGATTATCATTGGGTTCACCAACATGGGCAGCGAAAACATCCAGCCGACTAGCAGTTGGAATAGATTTAGCGCATAAATACCGGAACCATGAAAAAAAGTTTGCAAAAGCAATTTATGAAGTCGTAGGAACGGGAACGATGATTTCAGAAAGCGTTCCGGCGGCGGTTGCAATTGCGTATTATACGAGGGATGTTCAAAAATGTGCACTGATGTGTGCCAATTTAGGGGGCGACACGGATACAATTGGTGCCATGGCTACCGCTATTTGTGGCGCTAAACAAGGTGCCAAGTCCATTTCTGACAGCTGGCGGGCGTTAATTGATCGACGAAATCCGCAATATAATTTTAAACAGTTAGCAGATCAAATAATTCAATTTGAAAGCGAGAAAAAATAAAATGAACGACGAGATTATCAAGATTCCTGACAACGAGCGCGTATTAAGTCCGGGAAAACTTTTTTACAACTGGTTTGCGGCTAATATTGGAATTATGGGCTTTGTATATGGCGCAATAATTGTGAGCTATCATTTATCATTCGTTCAGGCGTTGTTAGCTGCATTAGTGGGAGCACTTACTTTTGCAATTCCGGGGTTAGTATCAATGATTGGTCAGCGGGAGGGGGTAACGACTTTCAAGCTAAGTCGTGCGGTCTATGGAATACGGGGAAATAAAATACCCAATTTTATGGCATGGTTAAACATGGCCGGCTGGATCTCAGTTAACGTTATCACGGGAACTTTACTGTTCTCATCAATGCTTAAGTCAATCAATATTCCACAAAATACATGGACCAAAATACTATGTTTAGCTATTTTTGCGGGATTGGTAATTATTTCTGGTTTATTTAAAGAGGACGTCCTAGTTAGGATTCAAACGTGGTTTAGTTGGATTTTTGGAATTTTTACGGTGGTTTTATTAGTGATTTTTTTGGTGAAGTCAGATTGGACAGCGGCGTTTTCGATGCAGACCGGAAATTGGGTAACGAGTTGGCTACCCGCCGTAGCTTTCGTGGCGGCTGGCTCAAGTATTTCATGGTCAATGGCCGCCGCCGATTGGGGAGCGTATGTTAAGCCCCAAACGAAGCTTATATCCAATTTTTGGAGTACAACGTTAGGAGCGGCAACTCCACTGTTTGTTACGATGGCAGGCGGAATTTTACTAAGCACAATCTCACCGAACTTAGCGACGGCTGGGGATCCGTATGCGGTTGTTTTTGATGCATTACCGCATTGGTTTGGATTTATTTATTTTCTTTCGGCTGCTGGTGGATTGATTCCGCAGTGTCTGGTTTCGTTGCGTTCAGCACGGATTAACTTGGCGACCATTGGGATTGATGTTTCAGAAAAAACATCGTTGCTTTTTCATTCACTGTTCATCGTCGTTATTTCCATATATGTCCTTTTTATTTCGGCCAATTTTTTAGGTAATTTTGAGTTGTTCTTAAATTTCCTTGGGATTTGCTTGGCATCGTGGGTGGCAGTCTTTTTAGTTGATAGTGTGATCTACCGCCGTCATGGATACGATGTTGATTTAATGCGAAAGACTTCGAGAGTTCACTACAATTGGCGCGGAATTGTTTCGTGGATTATAGCAACAATTACGGGATTTTTATTCACCAGTAATGCGGCTTATCGTGGGCTATTTGCACATGGTATTTTCGAAAATAATAGTAGTTTGTCCGTATTTGCGTCGGCAATCGTGGCAATGATTGTGATGCTTATCTTCTCAATGTTTAAGGGGAAAACTAATGATGCAAAATAAAATCTTAGTGATTGGCGCAGCCTTTGTAGACGTCATTATTGAAGTGCCGCAGCTACCCAGTCCCGGCGAGGATGTCACAGGAGATTTTCAAAAAAATCAAGTGGGCGGCTCGGCGTTTAATGTTTACGGCGCGCTAAATTATGCTGAAGCAACTACGGATCTACTTGCCCCTGTCGGTCGGGGGCCGTATGCCGATATTGTTACAAAAACGATGCAGCAGCGTCAATTTCCGATTTTATTACAAGATGATATTGCTGATAACGGATGGGATATTTCGCTGGTAGAACCTTCAGGAGAACGCAGCTTTATTACAATGCAGGGGATTGATCAGCTTTGGAAAAGTGAGTGGTTCGATAGCTTAGATTTTCAAAGTTATCAGTATTTTTACATAAGCGGGTATGAAACAGAACAAAAAGAATCTTTAACGGTAATTTTAAATCAACTTCGGACGCGGCGGCCTGATTCATATATAGTATTTGATGTGTCTCCACGCGTGCAATATATGACGCCGGAAACGATTGATTCATTTTTACATTCTGGAGTGATTATTCATGGAAACGAAGATGAAATAAAATATTTAAGCTCATATTCAACCGTAGAGGATCAGTTGCAAGACATTTATAGTAAAACAAACAGTCCCGTAATCGTGACGCTTGGCAATCGGGGAGCTGGAATATACGACCAGAATGGTTTTCGGATTATTGCGGGGGAAGAGGTGAAAGCCTTTGATACGATTGGTGCGGGAGATACACATTGTGGCGGAATTCTAGCCGGTTTACAACGAGGACTATCCATTGATGGGGCCGTTAAATTAGGTAATCAGCTATCGGCATTGGTAATTGTTCAAAGAGGTGGTAGTCTATAGTTATAATCCACACATGATTTGGTGAATTTGATTTATCTGCTAGTAAATGTGATAATCAAAGATAACGATCATGAAAGTGTGAGGATGAAATATTTTATATGAAAAAATTTGTTGCAAATTTAGTGGTGTGTTTCTGGGCAGCTCTATTTGGAGAAGTAATTGGTTTTCTTGCATCTCAACTACAACAATTAGAATATAATTTTCTAGAGATTGGTTTCGTAACATTGGTGTGTTCGCTACTGATTGTCAATGGATTTTCATTAGTAATGAAAAATGAAAAATAAATTTTTAAATATGAAAAAAGCTATGGTAAAAATTAATTTGCCATAGCTTTTTTGCATTTTCTATAGGTTCTTATCCATGTTAAAGGTTAGTTTTGAAAGTAATAATCCGGAAGCCAAAAGATCGTTAAAATGGTTCATTGTCCGTTTTTTCATTGCTTTAACCGTAGCGTGATTTGCTTCAGTTAGGAAATTAGTTAGCTCTGTTCCAGACAGATCGGAGGCTTGCTCATCGATTTCAGCAACTCGACTACGTAAATATTCCTTTGAAGCCGTGACATAATCAACGTTGCTCTGAATAAAGTGACTGTAGTGACCTTCGACAACGGAACCAACTGCGCGGTACATCCAGTATGCATCATCAAGATTCATTGTTAGTTTTGTCGCACGGTAGCTAGGATCGGTGTCGGTGGCGTTGTTAAAGAATGGAACGTAAGGACTGAACGCAGGGACACCGAAGTTTAGCCAAAAAATCGCAGCGCGTTCGGCTGGAACGTCATTTCGAATTTGGAGAACATGTGAATTTTGTGTTCGATTCATTGAGATTGGTCGGAACTTCAAACGATCGGCATCGGCGCCGTGTCCGAAAGGATCGTACTTAGTTTCGTTGTAGTGTGAGCTTAAAATATTACCGACATCTTCAACCGTAATTTTTCGGCTAGCTTGGCGAATAAATGGTAAATCCGAAGACTGTGGATCTTGTTCAATTTCAGGATTTAGATAAAGTTGACCGTACCAAACACGAGGCGTATTGTAGTGACGATCTTTTTCCGTATCGGTTCCAAAAATGTGGCGGAAATTCCACCCTTCCTTGTCAGGATTCAAATGGTGCTCCTCAACAAATTCTTGGATGCCTTCCGACCACATGAAATTGTCGGAATCGTTAAAATTAATTTGTTGGATAGCAACTTGATTAGCCGCAACGGCATAAGAATCATCAGGAATTCGTTGGGCAACCCAGTGATGGCCGGTTACGATTTCCATGTACCATACGTCGTTTTGGTCACTAAAAATAACGCCGTTTCCTTCTGGAGATCCGTATTGGGCAATCAACTTTCCGAGGTACTGAACACCGTCTTTTGCAGAATCAATATATGGTAGAACCATGGTTGGCATCGTATCCTCTGCTAAACCATTGGGTACTAACGGATCGTATGCCAATGTGCGTGGGTTACCGTAAACACTTTCGGTAGCACTCATCGCGACATTTTTTTCGTTAAAGCCACTTTCGTCATAAATACCGTCTTTTTCAGGGTCAATGTTTGGAACCGCACTATGGCGGTACCCATTAGCCGGTAATTTAGCGGTAAATCCATTTTGGGATGAGACGATTGTTTCATCAACGTTCTTTTCGGCGGGATGCATATAAAATTTGTGAGGTGCTAGTGGTAAAAATGTATCATCATTACGGGCAACCATGGTGGAACCATCAATGGAAGCATTTTTACCGACTAAGACAGTGGTACAAGCTTTTTCAATCAAATTAAAAGTCTCCTTTAAATGTATTAATATATATTCTAACTCTAATTTGATTTTTTAGTTGTTTTTACAATGAAATATCACGCTTTGAACTTATAATAGTGTCGGAGGTGTGCATATGCAGGTTTCTGGTATCTATCAAACAATGTTTTGCCAATTAGGGCAACAGCCGTGGCTGGAAGACTGGCAAGACAGTCCTTGGGAAGTGGTATATGGTGGAATATTAGTTCAAAATACGAGCTGGGCCAACGTGGCACCTAGCTTACAAAATTTAAAAAGAAATTTTAATTTTGACCCAATTTCAATTTTAAGTATTGAAAATGACGATTTAATCCAAAACATCCGACCGAGCGGATTTTATACGAGGAAATCACAAACCATTAAACACGTCTTGGAGTGGGCAGCACAATATGACTTTTCAATCAAAGAAATTCATGACCTAGGTTCCCATCGGCTTCGAAAAGAACTATTGTCGTTGGTAGGAATTGGCCCAGAAACGGCGGATTACATCATGATGTATGCGCTTGAACGGCCAGGGTTTATTTGTGATAAATATAGTAGACGAATTTTTGATTGGTTTGGGTATCAGCTACCTAACGGATATGATCAGGCTAAGCAAAAAGTCGAACAAGAGCTTCAATTGGACGCAAAAGAATGGCAAAATTTCCACGCGATGATTGTTAATTCTGGGAAAAGGATTAAAACTAAAGAAGAATTTGTGAATGAATTTATTAATTGTTGAAATAAGGGTTAGCAAATAATGGATGTCGTTGTATACTATCAATGTGAAAAAAATAACGAGGAGAAAAGTAATGGTTGATATTAACGAATTATCAAGTGAGTTCCCAATGATTAAGGAAATGCAGGCATATCATAAAATTTTTTGGAAAAACCCCAATTATAAAAAAGAAGCTGAGTTGCCCGTGGGATCGGAACATATTTTTGATGCGGAAGCCCGCTTCCAACGTTTTGCGCCTTACTTTGAAGTTGCTTTTCCAGAAACGCTATCTGACCATGGCATATTAGAATCACCTTTACTAAAAATTGATCAAATGCGATCGGTTTTGAATGCCGAAGCAACGCATAAATTGCAAGGCTCATTGTACTTGAAGGCGGATAACTATTTACCGATTTCAGGTTCGATTAAATCTCGGGGTGGGATTTATGAAGTGCTTAAATTTGCCGAACGCGTTGCCATTGACCATGGTGAATTGGTCTATGGGGACAACTACGCTAAATTGAATGAACCACGTTTTAAAAAAATGTTTAGTAAATATGGAATTGTTGTCGGTTCAACGGGAAATTTGGGCTTATCAATTGGAATTGTTGCATGTCAATTAGGCTTTAATACCAGCGTTCACATGTCAAGCGACGCGGCACAATGGAAAAAGGATTTGTTGCGGGAGAAGGGTGTTACAGTCGTTGAATATAATGACAACTTTACCCATGCGATTACCGAGGCTCGTCGTTCAGCCGAAATGGACCCAAGCGCATATTTTATCGATGATGAGGGCTCCTTTGATCTCTTTTTAGGTTATGCGGTCGCCGCTTTGCGCTTACAAACCCAACTGAAAGCGCAAAAGATAACGGTTGATAAAGAACATCCGCTTTTCGTTTACCTTCCGGCAGGAGTTGGTGGAAGCCCAAGCGGTGTTGCATTTGGGTTAAAGAAAGTGATCGGTGCAAATGTTCACCCAATTTTTGCGGAACCAACTCACATTCCGTCGGTATCTTTGGGGATGTTAACGGGTCTCAACGAAAAGATTTCAGTCTATGATATCGGAATCGATGGAGTTACCAAAGCAGACGGATTAGCCGTTGGTCGTCCTTCACGGATTGCAGGTAAAATGATGGATACATTATTGTATGGAATCCAGACTTTTGACGACCAAAAAATGATGAAAAATGTTGCTGAATTACATGATGCTGAAAATATTGATGTCGAACCGTCAGCGGCATCAGGACTTACGATTTTAGATGACGTTCAGGCCCAACTAGAAAAAGACTATCCGATGGAAAATGCCACGCATATTGTTTGGGCAACGGGTGGTAGCATGGTTCCTAAGTCTGACATGGATCAATATTTAGCGGACGGCGAATCAGAGATCAATAAGACGAATCTTTAATATAAAAAAGCGCTTAGAATTTGGAATAGCCAATTCTCAGGTGCTTTTTTAATTAGGAATTCTACGGAGGAAAATAATAGTGCTGGAAAAGTTCAATATGTTTCTAGATGACGATCAACAACTAGTTTTAAAAATGTCGGAAAAAATTTTCGAATCCTCAGAAAAAAGATGGACGATTAGCCGTTTACAGGGAGAACTAAATGTTAGCCGGCACCAAACTTTAATGGCATTCGACCTGCTACAATCCTTAATTGATTCGCTTGGAATTGAAGAGGTCGATGTAAGGTATCTAAAACAAGGAACGTTAATTATCGATGGATTATCAACGACCGTTATTAAGCAAGTGTTGAAAAAAATGGCGCAAAAATCGATTCGACTGAATGTTTTCATTAATAACTACCTGGGAATTTACGGAGTACAGACTCAATTTTTAAAGAAATTTGGGGTAAGTCGCGCCACGTATTATCGTAATATTCAAAGCATAAATCAAATTATAAAACGTGATTTTAAAGTTTTAGAACAGTCTGATGAAGTAAAAATTAGGCAGATTATTTTTAGCATTATTCATTACTTTTTTGATGGTGCAGAGCTACTTCCAGAGCAACTAAAAAAGCAAATTCCACGGCTAATCGATCAGTTACCCGCGGTTAAAACTCAAAAATTGCGACTTACGGAGCGGGAAAAATTGTTAAACTTCGTGTTTGTTCAAACTTGTCGAATAAATCAAGGAAACGTTGTTACACGTAGCTTCATTACTAATCAATCACTGGCGCCATTAAAATCAATGTCAGAAATCTGGCATGTTGATTGTCGTACAATTTACCGTGAATTTGAATACTTACATGCGTATTTGATTGTTAATGAAATCCTTGCGGGACCAATTGAAAAAGGGTGGAATGTTAATCTCTTAGATGAAGTAAACGCAATTAGTGACATGCAAATTAAAATTCTTGGCGAAATATTTCAACAAAAACGGTCAACATTACGATCCGCTGGAGAGCAGTTATTAAAGGTGAATGCCAAAATATTTTCACCCTTTTATTTTGGTACAACGTTTGTTGATCCGGTGAAAAAGCCGTTTTTCATGAAAACATATCCAGAATTAAGTGCCGTGACTCAAAAAATGATTGAAGCTCTTAGCCAAGGACAGCATTTAAATCTAGATCGAGATCTTCTAACGCAGGCATACTATGCGTATATTCTATTTTTGTTAACCAATTTTTCGCAAAATGACCTGATTGCACCGATTGAAATAACGGTCGATTTTTCAAACGGACCTTTATATACAAAATACATAACGGATTTATTGAAACAGTTTGATAAATTAAATATTAAGATCTCCAGCCAATTAACAAAGAAGACGAATATTTTTTTATCAGACCAACCTGTAAAGCAAGGAACATACAAGCAACTGATTTGGCGAACTCCACCAGTTACATCCGATTTAGAAGCGTTAGGAAGCATGATTGTTAAAGAGCGAAGTAATTTGTATGGTGAATAAGTGATTGCGATAGCATCTTCTCACAAAATGAAAAGCCTTTGAAAAATACGAAACAGTGAAAACCTTTACGAATAACCTGATTCGATTATATTATGATGATGTGTTAATCATCTTTATTATTAAGGGTGAGTAGGATTAGAGGCCGTTTTTATCTCTAATCTGAAAATGGTTATTCGATTTATTGAATGGCGGAGTCCGGCCGGGGATGCCATTACTATAAAACAGGTTAACCTTCCTGATTTTGAAGAATGATACCAACACGTTTGATATCGAAAAGACCAAACATAGCGATCAGCTAACGAGGGAAAGGTGAACCTAATGTCGTTAAAAAAGAGCTATTGGTTTTGGATGATAATATTACTGCAAATTTGTTTTGTTGCAAAAATGGCTCACGACACTTATTTGAATGGACATCAGGTAACACGTTATACTTCTCAGTCAAAAAAGAGTACGGTCGTAAATGAAAAGTACGTGCTGAAGCATGAACAAGGCATTGAAACTGTGCTAATTTTCAAGAATGGTAACGGTTCATTATATGAGAATCGTGAAGAAGATCGTCGGCTTGACGAATTACACCGTGATAATTCGGTTAAGAAAAACCTCACGTTTGGAATGGTAACAAAGTTAATTGAACAGGAGAAAATTTTAGATAGTATTCGGTTATCCGAGTTTAATCATTAATTTCAGATACCTTAAAAAGTAGTACGCGGGATGAATCGTTTTATCAAAAACATCATATTGAAATCACACTGAGTCCCCACAAAGGTGATGATAGGTAAAATGATTTTTGTCGAGAACTATAATTTAAGCTGTGTTTGAAGGTGCTCAAACGTGAAAATCCGACTAGTTGGGTGGTGACGCCCAAGCTTCGAGCTTTTTGTAAGAAAGGTGTGCATGACAGTTAATGCAACTTGATGCTACAACAATGCATGAGTTCGATAAAAAATTGGCTAAAAGATGTTCAAAAACATCTAAAAATCTTTTAGATAAGCAGTAATATTAGTGAAATTCATCAAAACAAAGCCATTTTCAAAAGTATGAAATTAAACTGGGTGAATAAGCGTATAGCATTGTTAACTGACCCACATATTTGGTGGGAATCCCTACTAAAGGAGTGTCGTTGATGTATATAACAGCTATAGTTCCTGCACATAATGAAGAAAAAAGCATCGTTAATACGGTCAATAGTTTAAAAGAGCAAGTGGATCAGATCATTGTTGCATGTGATAATTGTACAGATCACACGTTTAAAAATTCAATCGAAACTGGCGCGCAAGTATTTGCCACCAAACACAATACCGCTCGAAAAGCGGGTGCATTAAATCAGGCTTTGGAAAGGTACGTTAATTGGAATAAAAAGGATCAGTATATCTTTATCTGCGATGCAGATACAATAATCTCGAAAAATTGGGTAAAGCGCGCTAAAACCTTAATTGAGACGGGCGGTTATGATGCGATTGGATCAATTTTTAAGGGAGATGCAGATCGAAATTCAATGCTGCAATTCTGCCAACAGATGGAATGGTGTCGATATAGCAATCAAATCAAACGTCGTCAAAAAGTATTTGTTCTAACAGGAACGGCTTCGATGATTAGTGCAAGATCATTTGAAAAAGTTCATGAAATGAATGGATATTATTATGACGAGAACTCGATTACTGAAGACTTTTCGTTAACACTGGACTTGAAAAAAATTGGAGCGAAAATAATTTCTCCAATGTCATGTTCATGCACGACGGAGATTATGCCGACCTGGAGACTTCTGTTTCTTCAACGTCGGCGTTGGTATTTAGGTGCATTGCAACAAACCACACGTCGAAAGTGGGATAGGGTGCTTTTCCCGTACGTAACCCAACAATTTATGTTAATTCTTTCTGTATTTGCTTTTATGAGTCTGATCGTTTTTACAACATATTTAATGTTACATGACATGCTGATATTTAATTTTTTATGGTTGTTTGTCGGAGTCATATTTGCGCTAGAACGCGTTGTTACAGTATGGAATCAGGATCGGGAATCAAAACTTTTTGCCGCCATGCTTTTCCCAGAGTTAATTTACAGCTTCTTTTTACAAGTTGCGTACATCGGAGCATGGTTACAATTAGTATTTGGTTCAATTGGAACTTGGCACCATGTAACAGAATAGTTGGAGGCGAGGAACAATGTATTCAAATGTTCAAAAAAGTGGATTGGCATTCATCGGTTTAGGTTGGGGTGCGGTATATCACTTTTTAGCGATAGTTTCGATTTTCTTTGCAATTTTGGCAGTAGTAACAATTGCCATGACGATTTGGAGTGATCGGTACTCTGAAAATGAGGAATGGCAGTAACAATTTTAATTGGTGTAGCTAAAATATTAATTAGTACCTTATAGTTAAGGAAATGTATCAGTCAGTTAGATATTTAAGTACAATTTAAAGTCAATTTTAATGAGGTCGTCTAGTTTTTGAGGATGTCAGCGTGACGTCTATGTTTGAAATAGAGGGCAAGGTGAGTCCTGAAAGCTAGCTTCCGTCATGATCATGAAAATATTATTCGGAACGCATAAGAAGAGGCTGCGACATTTTTTGTCGTAGCCTCTTTTTTATCAATTTCACGATATTTAAAAGTTAAACAGGTGCTAGTGACCAATGAGCATTGTGCCAGAAAGTGATTTAAATATTGCTCCTAGCTGAGTGGCATTGTGCCCTCCACTGACGGTGAATAAATCATTCATGTCACGAATCCAGTCGTCAAAGACAATGTCTGCCTTTGATCCGGAATGATGTGATTTAAGTAATGAAATTGTGGGGAGAAGACGCGATGGAATCGGACTCTGTCTGAGCTTCAATTGAACTTCAGGAAAGATTTTTATATGATATTTTTCGGTTTCTAAAGGTGATCGCAATGCCCGTTTTATGGCTGAAATTGATCGTCGAGTAGTTTTAGTGTTGAAATAAGCACGGCGAATTGACGAACGTTTAATCAGTTTCTGTTGCTCTGAACTGGACGTCTTTTTTGGAGTTGAGGCAACACGGTTAATCATTTTACTTTTGGTCGATGACTCTTTGGGACGTTTATCGGGTTTTGATGAAGTTAAATGAATGTAAAATGTCTTTGAATCAGCATCAACTTGGCTGAGATTAATGCGAGATGGCTCGTGGCCGATTAATCTGTACCCCATTTTTTGATAATGATTAATGATTGAATAAAAATCGAAGTCTTCGTTAGCCTTATACACGAGGGTAACTTTCTTTTTAAGCAACGTCTTATGCGAATTGTCATCCAGAACAACGGTCTGGAAAGTGATTGAGATCGGACGATAAATAACGGTGAAGTTAAAATCAGCGCTGTTCGAGTCGACGGGCTGGACACCAATTTCTTTTTTGTTAAAGGATGAACCGACGACCGAGTAGACTGCATAATTATTTACTTTAGAATGTGGAACGGAAGCAAACGCGGTCCTTTTGCCGGGATGCCAAGTGGCACCAAGCGGAACCCCTTTTGAGTCTAATTGGGCAGACGAATCTGTAAACGAGTAGTACGTTTTAGAAAGCTTAGTTTTAGGATTAGTGACTGTCATAAAAGTCACGGTGTTTGATGTTCGATCTGGCGCAAGTTTTTTTCCATTTTGGTTGACGTAATGAATGTTTTCGTGAATGGTTTTAGTTTTAACCTGATACTCAGGAGCATACGTATAGATGACGGTGCCGTTGATGCCGGCTTTTTTTAAAATACCATTTGCTGGGAGACTATGGCTTGAAAGGCCGATATACTTGAAATTTTTGATAGATTTGGGCTGCGTTTGGTAACTTTTTCCTTGAAAAGCACCCTGGGGGTAACTAGCTTCTTCGCTGGCAAGAACGGTCCCGTTCTGGTCAACATATTGAACTAAAACGCTAGCATTGTTTTCATGATGGCGAATGGATGAAGAATTTACTGAATTTGTAGTTTGTGGGGTTGTTGGATTTGTCTCAGTAGCGTGAGAATTTGATGATTCTGAATTGGAGGCGGCTAAAATGGTGGCATTCGGACTTTGTGTTCTAAGAAATATTTGCGGGGTGAAATAAAATCCGATAATTGCTGTAAACAGCATGAGCAGTACCTTTTTGGCACCTCGTAATGGTGAAATCTGATATTGAAACTTATTCAAAACAATCCTCCAAGCACAATTTTTTGACACAATTTGTTAGAATAGCTCCCGGAATTAGATTTCCAAAAAAATAATTCTAAGGAGTTAGTATATGCTGGAAAAGTTTAACCGATTTTTAGACGATGAACAACAGTTAATTTTTCAAATGGCCGAAATTTTTGTGAATTCCGCGGAAAAAAGTATCTCAATTAATTATTTACAAAAAGAGCTTGGAATTAGCAGGCATCAAGTTTTAACCGTGTTTGACTCATTAGAATTTATCATCGAAACAGGTGATATGACCAATGTGAATACTATGTACAATGGACAAGGACTGTTGACGGTCCAGGGACTGAACACCGGATATTTAAAATTAATTTTAAAAACTATGGCAATTAAATCGGTCCGATTGAATATCCTTCTCAACATGTATTTAGGAATCTATGGCTCAACGACGCAGTTCTTGACACAATTTGGAATCAGCAGAGCTACATATTACCGGAATATTCGACGCATACACCATATTATTTCTGAATATTTTATTGGGAAAAGAAGACGTAATGAGGCTGAAATTCGATAAGTAATTTTTAGTATAATTCATCACTTCTTTGATAATGCGGAGGTACTGACTAATAATTTGGGTGGTCAAGTGGCCGAAGCTATAGATCAGCTTAAACAAGAATTTCAGAATGTTAGTTTAACATTCACCGAAAAAGGTAAGTTGATAAACTTTGCGTTTGTTCAAGCCGGACGAATACAGCAGGGAAAATTGATTAAACATGAATACGCTGTAGACCGAGACTTAAGTTTTTTGAATGTCATGAACAGTATGTGGCAGCTGAATGATAAGGATCTTAAGGGCGAGTTGGAATACATGTATATTTACTTGGTTATTAACGAATTAATTACGGATCCCATCGACGAAAACTGGAATATGAGTCCGCTTGGTGAAATCAACATGATAATCATTAAACAGATTAATTTGCTGGATGATATTTTTGGACGGGTGGTTGAGCCTGGGTTACTTCAACGAGTTCGTCAGGAATTAACGAAAATTAATACTAAAGTTTTTTCACCGTTTTATTTTAGTGAGACCTTTGTTGATCCAGTTAAGGTGCCTTTTTTTACAGAAACGTACCCTGAATTAGACCTAATAGTAAAACAAATGCTGGAAATTCTATGTACAAGCAATCAATTGCGACTTGATAAAAGTATTTTGACACAGGTTTACTACGCATACATGCTATTCATCATGGAACGACTACCAACGAATATTTTAAGTAATAGTGTTAAAATCGCGGTTGATTTTTCGAATGGAAGGCTATATACGAGATACATTTCAGCCCAGCTTCGGCAGTTTAAATCGTTGAACATTGAAATAACAAATGAGCTCAACGAAGATACCGATATATTTTTATCAGATCAAGCTTTGGAAAAACGAGAGTGTGAACAGGTGATTTGGGAAGCACCGCCGATTGCACAAGATTGGGAATTGTTGGGAGATCTGATTGTTAAAATTAAGCAACAATGAAACATCTGGAGTAGACCAGTTTTGAGGTTTAAATGATTTTGAAAAAGAAGTTGGTAAAAAGTGAGTGGCTTCTACGCATGGTTAACGTATAAAAACCGGAGAAGGAGCAGTAAAAACATAAAATTCAATTTTTAAATTAGGGCCGTGGATGAAAAATTCCCGGCCCTTTTTGGTTTACATGTAGGCGTAAACACGACTATACCGGTGTTTTCTCATGGGATTAAAGTCGGTTGTAATTCGTGAGACTACTAATCGCTTTACTATCGAGCATTTAGAATTATATTATAAATGCGTAATGATTATCCTTGTGAAAAAGTTGATCAGGAATTAATTTGATTGTATATAATTAAAATCGAATCGTTTTTAAAGTGTACCAATTCTTCTTGTGGGGTAGAAGAGATGCTGGACGATGAAGATAGATTTGTACAAGCACGGTTAAATTTTGCTGATTGATTAATGTCATGCGAGTCAGACACAAGTTTGAGATTTACTACAGGTGTAAGTAAGGATTTGGTGTTTTGGAGAAAGAAAAAGTGGTGGTTTTAAGAAAAAGTTATTGGTTTTGGATAATATTGATTTTACAAGTGTGTTTTATCTTAAAGATGGTCCATGATACTTATCTAAATGACATGTGGGCGACACATTATACAATCAATCCGCATAGTGATTTAATTGCCAACGTAGATTACATGCTTAAAGATAACAAGTTTAGCGGGACGGCTTTAGTGGTTAAGGATCATCAGGTCTTGCTACATAAGGGCTATGGAAAGAGTGATGATCGAAGTTCTAACAGTGTCAACACGTTATATAACATTGCATCGATTGAAAAAAGTATGACTTCGGTAATGGTCGCAAAGTTGATTCAAGAGGGGGAGTTAACTTACGCAACGCGATTGTCAAAATTCTATCCGGAAGTTCCAAATGCTAAGAACATTAGTATTCGTAATATGTTAACGATGACGTCTGGACTGGCGACGATTAAGGATCCGAGTAGTTCGTTGACAGAACAACAGTTAACAAAGTTTTATCTAAAAAATGTTGAAGCCGATCCACGGAAAGGCTGGAACTATGACGCGATAAATTTTCATTTGTTAGTCGGAATAATAACGAAAATTACGCACAAAAATTATATTCAAAGTTTTAATCGGCTTGTTAATCCAAAAGGAAAATTTGAAGTTATGGAGATGCCTAATTTTAATAACTCAAATATTGCATTGAGCTTTAAGAAAAACGGTCGTAAATATTCTAACGCTCAGTATATTTATACGAGTGAAGTCGGTACTGGAAGTTTTTTCATGACAGCCGGTGGACTATTTCGTTATTTTGAAGCGCTTATTAATGGGAAAATTTTGCCTAAAAGAAGTGTTAAAACGCTTCTAGAGACAACAAAAGACAGTGTTTATACAGCAGGAGTATACCAAAATAAGCTATATTATCGTGGACACGGCATTCTTCAAGGGTATGAACCTTCGATAATGTTTAATCAAACCGCGGGAAATACGGTGATTTTATTAGGCAACCGAAAAGGTGCTAAAACAACGATGAAATTGACTAACAGCATTTACGCGTTAATCAATCAAACGCCTTACCTAGGTGGGAATTCATATTAAGAGAGAAAGAAGCGTGGACAATTATGTACGTAACGGCGATCGTCCCCGCTCATAATGAAGAAGAGGGAATTACGAGTACTATTGAAGCATTAAAGAAGCAGACGGATCGGGTGATTGTAGCCTGCGATAATTGCACAGATGCGACCTATCAAAAAGCTTTGGCATCGGGCGCGCAAGCATTTGAGACGGTTAATAATGAAAAACGTAAGGCCGGAGCCTTGAATCAAGCTCTGGAAAAATATGTTGATTGGAAACAAGAACAGCATTACATTTTTATTTGTGATGCAGACACCGTCATTGCCGATGATTGGATTTCGCGTGCAACCATTGCTGTTCAAGAGGGTGGCTATGATGCGGTTGGCTCGGTTTTTTTCGGGGATGCCAATCGCAGGGCAATGATTGAATTTTGTCAGCAAATGGAGTGGTATCGGTATACAAATCAAATTAAGCGAAGTAAAAAAGTGTTCGTGCTAACCGGAACAGCTTCAATGATTAGCGCTGATATGTTTCAAAAAGTGCATGAGATGCGTGGAACTTTTTATAATGAAGAATCAATTACGGAAGACTTTGCGCTAACAATTGATTTGAAAGAAGCAGGAGCACGAATTATTTCGCCAATGTCGTGTTATTGTACAACTGAAATTATGCCAACGTGGAAAATGCTTTATCTTCAACGCCGACGATGGTATTTAGGTGCGCTTCAGCAAGTAACGCGGCGAAAATGGAATCGCGTGATGTTACCATACGTATTTCAGCAGCTAATGTTGTTTATTTCGGTGCTAGCTTTTATCGGTTTAATTGTATTTACCATTTATCTTATGCTTCACGACATGATGATCTTTAGCCTTTTATGGTTTGTGATAGGTGTGATTTTTACCGCAGAACGAATTGTAACGGTATGGAATCAAGACCATCAAGCCAAAGTTTTTGCTGGCTTAATTTTTCCAGAACTGATATATAGTCTTTTTCTGCAAGTCGCATACATTGGCGCACTAATTCAGTTAGTTGGTGGGTCAAATGGAACTTGGAATCATGTCACAGAATAAATTAGGAGTTTAAAAATATGTATTCAAATATTCAAAGAAACGGATTTACACTGATCGGACTAGGATGGGGAATGCTTTATCACTTTTTAGCAGCGATATCGATTTTCTTTGCAGTTCTCGCACTAGGAACGATTGTTAGATGTATATGGAACAGTCGTCATGTTGATCAAATATGGCAGTAGTGTGAGATTAAAATAATTTTTAGACCCACATTAGTTTGGCACGGATAAATAAAATGGCTACGACGGGGAGTTTAGTACTCTGTCGTAGCCATTTTTCTTCTATATTATTATTTTTTCTTTTTCGGTAGAACAATTAATTTATACAGCCAAGTCGTTAGGAAGTAATAAATTAAATACAGTCCGATGAAAATTAGAATTGGATATTGAATATTATAGTAGGGTTTATCCAAGATTGGTTTAAACATCTGTAGTCCAAAGAGTACGTCGACGATTCCTAAGATACCAGGTACGGCGAACAAAACAAAAATTTCGCGATTGATGCTTTGACGTAGTAATGAACGACGTGTACCGACCTTTGATAGTAAATTATAGCGAATGGCGTCCTGCCGAGTTCCCGAAAGGATTTTGAACATCAGGCAACTAGCGAGCATTGCTAGAAAGGCAATTCCAAGGAAGTAACCGATAAATTCAAGGCCACCATACATGCTACTAATGACTAAGTATGCTTGGAAACTGCCGACACCGATCCCACTGATTGATTCTTGTGGGTGGGCTTTATTTTGTAAGTTGTTTAACTTAGTTAATACGTCACGATTTACGCCGATGTTTTTAACCGTAATAACGCTAACGCTATTGTTGTTGGCGTTGATTTGATTAAACTGATTGGTCTTTTGGAAGGATGGCTCAACACCTGTCCGACCTGCGAGACCTAGAAAATCAAGTTGGTCATTTACATCAGATTTCAGCTTTTGGACAGAGATCGGAACGGTTTTAGGTGCTTTAACTGTCCCATCTTTTGCTTTTTCATATTTAACTACCATAAATGGATTTTGAACAAATTGATCTTCGTTATAAATTACATTTTTACCAACAAATTTTTGATCATAACTAACAATTTTAGTACCAGTTAATTGGGTCATTAATTTCTGTTCTTGCGTCGTTGGATTGTTAACGGCAAGCGTGTACGAACTCGACATCTTAGCCATCCAATCGATTTGACGATTGAAACCTGAACCAACCGTAATGGCACCAAGTGCTAGTGCGAAAAGAAGAGATGTGATTGTCAAAATTTTAGTATAATCACGGATTCTAAACATGATCTGTGACAGTGTAAAGTTATTTAATTTATGACGAGCCCAGCCGGTGCCCTTAAGCCAGTGAATAATTAGCGTCATGCTGGAGCGGAAGATCAGATAGCTTCCGAGCACAATCGTTACTAACGCAATTGGAATGGCCATTAATTGGAAAACGACAATTTCATGTAAGACATAGTAACCAATTCCGACTAGTACAACACCAAGGATTCCCGAGAAGAACAGGCCGAAGCCACGAACTTTAATTTTATCAACGGAATCAGTTTGATTAAGTAGTTTTAATACCGGTGTCCGAATTAGAGATTGCAAGTTAAAAATAGCTGCAATTACGAATAAAATTAAATATAACAGTACCGTAGTTAGCAGTGCCTTTAAATAAAACGGGTTGAAATGATGAAGAACAATTCCAAGATGGTCAAACAATAATCCTGAAATTCCGCCGGTAAGTGCCACACCAAGAACCAAACCAAGTGCGGTAGCGATAACCCCAACTGTAAGTGTTTCAAGAACCATGAGACTACCAACGCGCCGTTTTTTGGCACCCAACATCATAAACAATCCGTAGTCATGCAAGCGCATGTTTAACAAGAACGAATTGGCGTACATGACGTAGATAAAGGTGATGATTGCTAGTAAAACTTCTCCAAAATAGAAGACGGGAACGGCAAATTTAAAACTAGCATTCGTTTTAATAAAGTCTTCGTTAGTTGCTAGGTTAGCAAACATATAGAAAATAGCGGATGACATTACCAACCCAGTTAGAAGAACAATATAGTCCCGAATGCGATTTTTAATGTTTGAAAGAGCGAGTCTAAATAACATATCTGGACCCCCTACTGTTCAAAAGTTCCGAGTTTTTCAAGAATGTTTTGATAAAACTCAGTCCGTGAATCTCCATTGCGCTTCAGTTCTTGACCAATTACCCCATCTTTAATGAAGAGAATTCGGTCACAAAAACTTGCAGAAAACGGATCATGCGTAACAAGAAGAACGGAAACGCCTTGTTTTTGGTTGATATCAGTCAATAATTCCAATAACTCACGCGCACTGTTTGAATCAAGTGCTCCAGTGGGTTCGTCACCCAATAGAAGGGCGGGTTTATGAACAATTGCTCGAGCAGCCGCCACCCGTTGCTTTTGTCCTCCAGAAAGTTCGGTTGGATACTTCTTCAAAAGATCCTCAATCGATAAAGTAGTTGCAACCGCGTTGACGGCCTGATTAATTGCGCTACGACGTACACCTTGTAACGATAATGGCAAAGCAATGTTTTCTTCGGCCGTTAATGTTTCTAGCAGGTTAAAATCTTGAAAAATAAAACCAATTTCGTTAGCCCGAAAATCAGCGATCTTATTTCCCTTTAGTTTAGTAACGTCTTGATCATTAATTTTGACACTTCCACTAGTTGGTCGGTCCAATGTTGCTAGCATGTTTAGTAAAGTGGTTTTACCAGAACCTGATGCACCCATAATACCAACAAATTCCCCTGGTTGAACGTCAAAATTAATACCCTTTAATGCTTCATATTGCTTTTCATTCTTACCCCCATAAGTTTTATGCAAGTCCGAAACACTAACAATTGCTTGATTGTTCATAAATGTCGCCTCCAAAATTACTTAATTACTTGTGTGACTAACTATATAAATAAAAAGGTTAGATGTCAACCCAAACTTAATCATTGATTAAATTTTCTACCCTAATTTAAATTAATATTGGTACAATGTATGTATAAAATAGCGTTTTCTTTCATATAAGAACAGGGGTGACTGATATGATTCATGTAATTGGAGTTATTTTAACTATGTTATACGGTGGAATTCTTATTTATAGTGCTCGACGAATTGAAGTTCAGGTTGAGACATGGATCATGGTACTTAACATTATTGTTGGTGTCTTAATGTTATTGACATTTATTCAACCATGGCTTGGAATCATCGGAATTGTATTGGCACTGCCTGTGACATTAATCAATGGACAGTTTATTTTCTACAACATTAATTGGTCCAGATTTGTAATTCGCACAATCGTCACCATTATTTTTGTTGTACTACTTTTGGTTTAATATTCGCGAATTTCAGGCGGCGTATAAGATTCAATAAATTGTGAGATTGACTCAAGTGAATCGGTAAATAACAGTTTTTGCCGTGCTTCATGAACAAGAAAGCCCTCTTCGACCATTTGATCATACATTTTCTGCAGATTATCATAGTAATGATTAACGTTGAAAAGGATGCAGGGTTTATTATTATCGCCAATAATTGACCATGAATAGACTTCGGAAATTTCTTCAAGCGTCCCTGGGCCTCCTGGAAGTGCGATAAAACCATCAGCCAACTCCATCATAACTTTTTTACGAACGGTCATATTTTCCACGACTTGCAGGTTAGAAATGGAATGATCACTAGCACCACGGTCGGCTAGTTCTTGGGGAATAATTCCATCCACATGTCCACCATTATTCATCACGGTGCTGGCAATTACGCCCATTAATCCAAATTTTCCGCCACCATAAACGAGACCAATATTGTTTTCAACAAGCCAGATTCCAAGACGTTTAGCGCTTTCAACGTAAATTGGATCATTTCCTTTTGCGGCTCCGCAGTATACAGCTATTTTTTTCAAAAAAATCACTCCTCGACTAAAGATAAGGCAATCTTACCACCAAATAAAGTATGCGCAAAATAGATTGAGTTATCTTATAAGTGAAATTTTTTAACGTAATAAATATCAGTCACTAAGTTGGTTAAAACAAGTAATTAAGACTAATTTGTGTCATAATGGTTAGGTAATTTTAGTGTGAACTTGAGATGAACAAAATATTAAACTTTTATTTCATAAATTAGTTGGATATTTTGTTCCAATATTGTATGATATAAACCATTGAATACACGTAGAATTACAGTGATTTAGTATGTATTAAGTACATAAGTTGTGGGGGATATGAATTTGTTTATTATTAGAGGTACGTACGATGAAACGATCTGATTTTCATAATAATTCCGGCGAAAGAAAAAACGTCGGAAAACGCAGGTATATCACAGGTTTTGATGGCTTGAGGGTTATGGCGCTATTAGGCGTTATTTTTTATCATTTAATGCCATATACCGTTCCTGGTGGATATTTAGGGGTTCCAATCTTCTTTGCGGTGTCAGGGTATCTGATTACCGATATCTTTATCCAAGAGTGGGATCGTAATGGAAAAATAAAATTAGGTTCGTTTTATTTAAGACGATTGCGACGACTTTATCCAACTCTAATAGTAGTTTTAATTACAAGTACGGCATACATGACCGTCTTTGCG
Organism: Pediococcus stilesii; assembly: GCF_001437075.1. Classification (GTDB taxonomy): domain Bacteria; phylum Bacillota; class Bacilli; order Lactobacillales; family Lactobacillaceae; genus Pediococcus; species Pediococcus stilesii. The sequence goes on along the minus strand of NZ_JQBX01000002.1, from coordinate 22,257 downwards.
CAAAATCTACTGTCACATATTAGAAATATTATTTGGACTAACTTAACTTTTGTTTACAACTGGTGGTTAGTTGGTAACGGTCAGTCATATTTTGACCGTTATAATGGTGAATCGCCATTTACACATTTGTGGTATTTGTCAGTTTTGGCACAATATTACTTTATTTGGCCAATCATCCTAATTGTTTTGCTAAAAGTGTACAATGACCACCGCACCCAAGTTGCTGGGGTGTTGTTCTCATTGAGTATTATTTCGACTATGTTGATGGCGATTCTTTACAGTCCTGACAACGTTAACCGGGTTTATTATGGTACGGATACCCGTGTTGCACCATTCTTAATTGGCGCTGCCTTAGCGTTTGTATGGCCATCAACAAGACTAACTAGAAATCTAAAATTAAAAACTAATATAATTGCAAATACGCTGGGTCTACTGATTTTAGTAGCGATGGGAATCTCGTTCTTTAATATGCCGGGAACCACAGCCACACCATACTATGGTGGAATATTTATTTTCTCACTGATTTCGGTTTTAATGGTAGCAATCATCGCCCATCCTTCGTTTATTTGGGATCGTGCGCTCACTAATCCAGTTTTTAAATGGTTGGGGAGCCGATCATACGGAATTTATATGTATCAACTTCCAGTGATGATCTTTTATGAGCAAAAGGTAACTAATATTGCTGCACATCCTGTTATTAATACCATTGCACCGCTGATTATTATTTTACTAATTAGTGAACTCTCGTTTAGATTTATCGAAGTTCCTTTAGCGAAATTTGATTATCGCAATACATTCCGTGCAATTGGGGCTATTTTTAATCCTAAGTCTGGGCTAGGATGGCGCCGCTACCTAGCAATTCCGGTTATTTTGGTTACCGCTGTTGCGATTTATGGTGCTGCAACGGCACCAGAAAAGGTTGCTCAAAAAACGGATGGTCTGCAGACTAAATTAGCTAAAAATAGTAAAGCAACTGATAAAAAGAATGCCGAAGCGTTGAAGAAGCAAAAGGCTGCTAAAAAAGCTGCTAGCGAATCTTCTAGCTCTAAAAATGTTAAATTGAACAAAAAAGAAGAAGCAATTGCTAAAAAATACAATTTAACACCGCAAGAGTTTAAGTTTGCATCAACCGTGCCAATTACAGGAGTCGGTGATTCAGTTCTTGAAGATACAGCAACCGACTTGCAAGAAGTTTTCCAAACGGCTTATATGTCGGCGAAAGTTGGTCGTCAGGTTGGTGAAGCCCAAGGTGTCATTACATCACTGAAGTCACAAGGTAACTTAAGTGATAACGTATTAATTAATCTTGGTGCTAACGGCCCTGTTACGATGGATCACGTCAAAGGAATCGAAAAAGCGGTCGGCTCGAAGCGTCATATTTTCTGGGTAAACGTGCATGTTCCAACTCAAACATGGGAATCTTCAGTTAATAAAACTTTGGCCGAAGCTGCCAAGAAATATAAAAACTTTACTGTAATTGACTGGTACACACCATCTAAGAATCAACCGGGATGGTTCTATACTGATCATGTTCATCCTAATCCGGATGGTTCGATTCAATATGCATCGATCGCAGTTAAGCAAATTGTAAAAACGTTGGATAAACAAAAATAGAAAATTTGGAATTAAGGTAGTAATCTAAAAATTCCATTAATGATATAAAGTACCTCGTAGTTGTTAGATGAAAAGTCTAATGACTATGAGGTATTTTTTGGTAAAAAGGGAATTAAACCGTATTTTGGATATTAATATACCGGATATAAGTTCTATATTGTTGATTATATTTCTAAGAGAGTATAAGATACGTGTTAAAGAATATATATCATTTTTGAAACAAGCAGTTGCTTTGGTAATGCCGTATAAATTTACTCTAACAATGTGAAAAAGATAAAAATCGAGGTGTAACCATGAAAATATTTAAGACGTACGCACCGGTTCTCATTGGTCTGCTGGTCGGATTTGTGGTAGAGGAATATTTGAATAGGCGTTTTGATATTTCATCGATGCTCGTTTTACTGATTGGATTCGTAGGCGGTATTTTAGTCAGTGAATGGATTAAAGCGGTTAAGAAAAAGTAGGATGAGGCATGGTTATGAAAAAATATTATTTGTATCTTAAAGAGCGGTATTACTATGTTTTTGTGGCAATGGGACTGATCCTCTTTCTGATTGGAACGTACGGTTTTTTGGAGAACAATCCTTTTCAGGGAGCTAAATATATATTAGCAGCCTTAGTGATATTTCTATGTGTTATCGATATAAAAGATGATGAAGTTTAAAAAGGGCAATCCATCAAGTTATGCTGAGCTTGATGGATTGCCTTTTTATTATTGTTAAGGATTGTTAGATTTAGTTGCGCTGTTCGTCTGATATGAAAAATGATGTTTGAACCGCGGAATAATATGCGTATCGGCCCATCCTTGGACGTAACCCTGAGTCAGGAATGCCCATACGGTACCAAAGCCAAATGACCAAATTTGATACTTGTTAGCGATAAAACTTAAAATGGTCAAAAGTAATGGTGGAAGGTAGCTGATCCATTGTGAAGCGGAGGCCAATCCGTGAAGGTACTTGAACCTGATAATATAAGATAAATCGTCGTTGGGATGCATAATTAAATTCGCACGTTGGTAAAGTGAAATCGCAACGGCAATTCCGAATAATCCGACAATATCAAGCAAAATCGCCAATGCGAGCTGCCAAGGATGACTAAAATTGGGTTCCAGCTGGCCCAGTCTTAGAGTGACGGTCCAAAATGGCGTAATCCATTGAACCAAATAACTGAACGGAACCACAAATAGAATGTTTTTAATAAAACGACCCCAATCGAGCCTTTTAGTTAGTAACATGGTTAAAAATGCAACACCAATGCCGTATAAAACGAGTACGGTACCTAATACAGCATTCGCCTTAGTCGGACTCGCCGAGTGGGTAATCCAATGGGATAGGTTAACCGCAGAAGCTGTCCACACAGCGCTACCCATTCTGGTGGCAATTGTTAGGGCATTAGCTGCCGAATTTAAAATGATTGAAATCACGAGCCAAAAGAAGCGTCTTTTGGCGTCTGAAATGGTCAAAAGATTCATCTTCTTTCCCGATGCTATTTTTTATTCGTGATCCTTGGCTTGACCTAAAGCAAAGTAAAGCCATGGACCGATGGGTTGGATGAAAACCAGCGCCAACCATAGTCCTTTGAAGCCGTGTTTAAACTTTTTGGCTTTAATAATATCTTTTAAAGCAATAAAAGTTCCAACAATTTCAAAGGCAATAATAGGAGCAAGCCGCTGTTTTTGACGTTTCGTAATTTGACGATGTTTATGCATAATAAAACCTCCTAACGGTATTTGTTAGGTACATTCTATCATGAAAGCGATTGCTAAATTAGGATTTAACCTTAATTCGTTTGAAATAGTACAAAGTTCCACCAAGTATGATTAGTCCAATTATCCCGATTAAAACGAAACTCGAATACGAATCGATAGTTGCGGAGACCTCGGTCCACGCCTCACCCGCCGCGCGGCCGAGAAGAATTAGGACTAAGTTCCAGATCAAAGTTCCAAGGGTGGTCAATAATGCAAAAGATTTCCAAGACATCTTGGTCATCCCCGCAGGAAGCGAAATTAAGCTTCGAATCACGGGGACAAAGCGACCGAAAAAGATCGTTTTTGCACCATGTTTAACAAAAAAGTCGTGCGTTTTGGTAATATCGCTATGTTTTAAACGAAGAATTTTGCCCAGCCGGCTATCGACAATTTTAGAAAGCCGCTCGGTCGTTAAATAGCTTCCAATTACATATAGAATGATCGCGCCCAGTACGGCGCCGATTGTGGCAGCAATCACGCTTCCCCAAATCGTTAAATTTGATGACAAAGTCATAAATCCCGCGAAAGTTAAAATCACTTCTGATGGGATGGGGGGTAAAACATTTTCCAGTGCAATTAACAGGACAATTCCTAAATAACCAAAGTCGTTTACGAAATTAATGATGTAGTGTTCCATTGGGGGCCCTCCATAAATTATAGCCTCGATTTTCTTCCATTATTCCGAGAATAAACGTTAATGTCTACTAAAAATGGCTTAAGGCGGGGGAATTTAATGGAAACTAAAGATATGACAATTGTCATTGTTGATTGATGACAGGCGGTACTACGAGAACTTCAAAAAATCTAATAAGATTGGTTTATGGAGGAAAAACTAATATGAGAGATGTAATTGAAGTGAATCATTTAAAGTTTAACTATCGAAAACGCGGTGTTCTTAAAGATGTCAGCTTTAAGGTAGGAGTGGGCAAAGTTGTTGGATTAATTGGTGAAAATGGTGCGGGAAAAACGACTCTATTAAAAGTTTTGTTGGGTTTTCTTCCCGATCATGGGCGAGCAAAAATTTTGAATTCGACTCCTCGATTAAACTATGACGTCAGCAGTATGATGCAGGGAGACTTAAAGTTGCCGGGTGTAACGGTCCAAGATATTTTGGAAGAAACCGCTGCGCAAAGTACTAGTAGTTTAGATATCGAAAGAGTTTTAAAAGAATTAGACATGATGGATCTTATTCATCAACGGTTAACAAGTTTATCGGGAGGTCAGTTAAGACGGGTGTCTTTTGCGATGGCCTTAATTCCAAATACGAGGCTGGTCTTTCTTGACGAACCAACGGTGGGAATGGATGTTAATTCTAGGCAAAGGCTGTGGCAAAAAATTGATGATTTAAAAAAAGAGGGAAAAACGATCCTGATTACGAGCCACTATCTAAATGAATTAGAAAAAATTGCCGATCAAATATTAATTTTAAAAGACGGAAAAATTGCGTTTGATGGTTCGTTTAATGAATTACAATCAAAATATTTAATGACGACTATTAGCTTTAAGACTGAATTGGGAATGGACAACTTCACTAATATTGATAGTTTGAAAAATATTCGAAAGAAAAACGGAATAATTTATATCAAAAGTCGCGATGGTGACCGAACACTCCAAGCGTTATTACCATTGCTAAACGAATTACATCAAATCAGTATTACACGGGAATCATTAGAGAAAATTTTTATTAGCATGAGTGAGGAGGAACTAACCGATGAAAAAGTTAACCACACAGCTTCGATTTGATGGTCGAAGACTGGTTCTAAGAAATACTTCTTTTATATTTTTTTCACTACTAATGCCGGTGATGTTCTACATTTTATTTACGAAAGTGATGGTTGTCACTAATAATTCTGCGGAAATGAAAATATTTAGTTTAAATTATATGGGGAGTATGATTGTTTATAGTATATTAATCACCTCTTTAATGAACATTGCGACGTTTCTAATGCGTGACCGAGAACAAGGCTTTTTAATGTTTTTGAAAATGAGTGATCGTGGTCTGTTCGATTACTACATTTCGATGGGATTATGGAGCGTGACCATGAGCATGATCTCGGTAGTGATTTTAGGTGGGGTAGCTGTATTGGTTAACGGAGTCTCATTAGGGCTAACACAGTGGGGTGCACTGGGGTTAATGGTTCTAATTGGACAGTTGCCATTGTTGCTTTTGGGAATGGCCTTGTCATTTATTAAACGTCAGGAAACGTTGGGCGTGGTGTGTAATTTGATCACCTTTCCAGCGGCGATTGTGAGCGGTCTGTGGTGGCCAATAGGTCTATTGCCTAAATGGCTTCAGGTAATTGGTGAAAAATTACCAACTTATTTTTTGAATGACGTTATTAGTAGTATTACAAATCATGCTAAACTTAAATTGGTCGATTTTGTGGGGATTGGGATTTGGACCATAATCCTATTGGCTGTAACTTTACTGATTATAAAAATATCGCAGCGCAGGGGGATTTTTGCGGGTGTTCAAGCGTAAAATTAATTTTTTAAGCATTCAATGGGAAAGCTATATTTGGCTTTTCTATTTGCCTTACAGTGTGTCGCTTCATTTACCAATTCAGTCTAAATCAGATATTTTTTGGCTGGTAATGAGCGCCGCATTTTTGCTGACATATATTGTTGTTACCGAAATTCCAAGGTGGAGAATGGTTTCGATTCCAAATGAAGTCGTGATTACGTGTAGTTTTTTAATTTTTGATTTGAATCCATACATGATTATCTTTACGGCTTGGCAGGTTTCTTTTATTCTTGCGTGGTATCCGATAAGCTATTTTTACGTTTTTGCTACGGTTTATTACGGTTCATTTGTGATTGCGGCGTATAATGCATACGTTACATCCAGTACCAATTTTAACTTTAGTGATATGATGGGAATTATTTTTCCGATATTTTCACCAGTAGTTGCATACGTGTTTTCAAGATCAGTTCGACTTCGACGACAAATGCGACAAGAAAATCGACGCCTTGAAACGTTGGTTCGCCGTGGCGAACGAGAACGGATTGCCCGCGATTTACACGATACATTGGGTCAAAGTTTTTCAATGATAACCATCAAAACCGAATTAGCTAAAAAATTACTGAATAAATATCCAGAACAGGTAGCAGGAGAATTGGATGACATTGAGAAGACTAGTCGTCAAAACTTACAGTTAGTTCGAGGAATCGTTAACGATTTACACAAAAAATCGATTGGTGAAATATTATTCGAACAAGGTCAAAATTTGGCGGAAGCGAATATTTTTATGATGACCGAAAATGAAAATGACGCTTCTGAATGGCCAACGGAAATTCAAAATGAATTTGCTGCGCTATTGGTGGAGGCAATAACGAATGTTATCCGACATTCAAGGGCGCGACAAGTAAAAATTGAGTTTATGCAAAAAAAATCAATGTATCAAGTTAACGTCCAAGATGATGGACATCCGACTTCATTTGTTCGCAAAAGTTCAAATGGCATATCAGGGATGAAAAATCGAATTGAAAGTAGAAACGGAAAGTTTGAAATATTAAAAAATGAAGTTGGAACCCTCGTTCGTTTTGAACTACCAAAGGAGTAAAAGAGATGATAAGTTTATATCTTGCAGAGGATCAAAGTATGTTGAATACGGCTTTAAGCCGGCTACTCAATTTAGAAGATAATTTGGAAGTTGTCGGAACGGCAGAAGACGGCGAAAAAGCGTTAGAAGAAATTCAACGGTTAAAGCCGGACGTTGCGATTTTAGACATCGAGATGCCCAAATTAACTGGTTTAAAAGTGGCCGAAGCGATTCGAAACCAACATCTTCAAGTCAAGCTAATTATTTTAACAACCTTTGCGCAAAAGGCATATTTTGAGCAAGCAGTTAGAAATCAGGTTGAAGGTTATCTCTTAAAGGATAGTCCCAGCGACGAATTAATCCAGGCGATCAACTCTGTGATGGAGGGAAAAACAATCTATGACCCAGAACTGGTTGTTAACGTCGTTTCAACGAGCGAAAATCCATTGACAGAGCGTGAAAACGAAGTACTGCAAGTGGCATCAGATGGAATTTCAACTAAAGAAATTAGCCAACAATTGTTTTTATTGGAAGGAACGGTTCGAAATTATTTTTCTGCAATTTTTAGCAAATTAGGCGTCCATAACCGATTTGAAGCCGTGGAATTAGCCAAGAAAAATAAGTGGATTAGTTAGTGTAGCACCACGTACAGTAGTAATGAGATCAATAATTAAACTGTAAAAAATACAAAACGGCTATGGCAAAATTTTGAATTTGCCATAGCCGTTTTTTAAATTATTTTTTCTTCAATTTAACTACTGCTTCGACGCGAGCGGTCTGTGGAAACATGTCGATGGATTGAATGTATTCAACATCGTATTTTTCAACAAGCCGGGTGAGATCGCGCGCCAGGGTCGATGGATTACATGAGACATAGGTAAAATGCTTTGGAGCAGATTCTAAAATCGCAGTAATTAATTTATTATCTAAACCAACCCGTGGTGGGTCAACGACAATTGAATCTGGCTTGAAACCAGCATGAAGCCACTTGGGAAGAAGCTTTTCAGCGGAGCCAAATTCGTAGTGGGCATTTTCAATGCCGTTAATTTTAGCGTTCTCATTGGCATCATCAATGGCAGATTCGATCGTGTCCATTCCGCGCACCTCCTTAGCTTGATCAGCTAAGGAAAGGCCGATGGTTCCTACTCCAGAATAGGCGTCGACGAGGTTGTCGTTTGGTGAAAGCTCAAGAGCCTTGCGTGCTTCTGCGTACAGTATAGAAGTTTGCTTAGGATTCAATTGGAAGAACGCTCTTGCCGAAAGGTTGAATGAAAGGCCATCAAGTTTTTCGCTGATAACGTCTTTACCGCGAAGATTAGTAGTTTTATCTCCCCAAACTAATGATTCACGTCCCGGATTAAAGTTTTGCATGAATGAAACGATTTCTGGGAATTGTTCTGAAAGCTCGTCAATAATTTCGTCAACATGTTCAAGCGTTGGCGTATTAGTGATAAAGACTACCTGCGTTTCTTTGGTAGCTTCAGCAACACGCACTACGATGGTTTTTAGGCTACCAATGTTTTTATGTTCATCGTAGATACTAACGTCGTACTTATCAAATAACTCGACGGCAATTCGAATGATTTCCATCGTTAAGGGATGTTGTACGCTACATGTTACTAAATCAACGAGTTCGTGAGTGCCTTCCTTATATAATCCGGCGCCAATCTTACCGTCCTCGAAGCGACGAACTTGAAATTGAGCTTTATTTCGATATTCGGTAGGATTTTCCATTCCGATTGTTGGGCGTAATTCGTAGCGTTTATACCCTTCTGGACGGAATTTGGTTAACGATTGACGAATGACGTCACGCTTAAATTCGAGCTGAGCTGGGTATGCCAGATGTTCCAACTCGAATCCACCAACTTCACCGGCATACGAGTCGATTGGTTTTACGCGATCCGGACTAATTTTTTTAATTTTTCGAACCTTACCGGTAATGAAGCGAGGCTGTACATCGGTAATTTCAGCGACAACTTTCTCGCCAGAAAGGGCACCCTTGATAAAGCAGATCGTTCGTTGATAGTAACCAATTCCTTCCCCGTTAATGCCCATTCGTTTAATTTTCAAAGGGATTTCATCACCGATTTTAATATCTGAAGATTTGCTAGGGTTGTGATAGAAGTTTTTTCGCCGATCTTGTTTCTGGCGATCGGTCGGTTTTTTACCATACCGATTTTTACTCTTATAGTTTGATTTTTCTTTATTATTCATGATTACCTCGATTGTTTTTGCTAACTAGTTATTCTACCACATATAGTTGTACAAAAAACAAGTCAGCATTTTTGGAAAGACGGATGAAGGCTTAAAACCAAAATCTTACGTTCAATTTTAAAATGAGTTATACTAACCGTAATCATAAGTAAAAGGAGGAAGTAACATGAAAGTTTCTGATATTTTATTGAACGATGGTTATAAAATTCCCGCGGTTGGCCTAGGAACTTATCAAATTCGTGGTGGTGAAGGCTATCATCAAATTCTCGCTGCAATTAGTGACGGTTATCGATCAATTGATAGCGCGACAAATTATGACAATGAAGGAATTGTGGGAAAGGCAATTCGTGATTCTGGAATTCCACGTTCCCAATTTTTTATTTCATCAAAATTACCTGGTAAATACCATCGCTATGATGACGCATTAAGTGCGATTAAAGAATCCCTAGCACGAATGGGACTGGAATATTTTGATTTATTTTTAATTCACTGGCCATTACCAAAGCGGGGACTTTACGTTGAAGCGTGGAAAGCACTGATCACTGCCCAAAAACTTGGATTAATTAAATCAATTGGTGTTTCAAATTTTGAGCCGGAACATTTGGATAAGATTATTACAGAAACCGGTGTTACTCCCGCCGTCAACCAGATCGAAATCCATCCATACTGGATTAATGATAACCGAATTCAAGAAAACTTAAAGCGTGGAATTTTAACAGAAGCATGGAGTCCCCTTGGTCGTGGAAGTGACGCTTTGAAGGAACCGATTATCCAAAAGCTTGCTGAAAAATATGACAAGAACGTCGGACAAATTATTTTGAGGTGGCACTTAGATCGTGGAGTTATTCCATTACCCAAGTCAACGAATCTAGAACATCAACGGGCCAACTTGAATATCTTTGATTTTAGTTTGACAAACGATGAAATTCAGGCAATTAATGCCCTTAATCGAGAAAACGGCCGCATTGATGGTCAGGATCCAAACGAATACGAAGAATTTGAATAATTAAATATGAAAAGAAACGGATGGATTATGTTGAAAATAATTAACATAGTCCTTTTGTTTTTGAAAAATTTAGGATGAATAGAAATCTTTTTCACGAAAGGTTAACTGTTCGCAAAACCAATAGTAGAATGGATAAATACTAATTGTTATTTTAATCACACGAAGGGATCGAGTTTATGAATGAAAAGGTATCGGCCACTAGAAAATGGTGGCTCATAATTTTTATGGGAGTGATTAGCGCAACCGGGCCGTTATCATTGGATATGTATTTACCAGGACTACCTGAGATGCAAAAATATTTTCATTCTTCGGCGTCGACTCTACAATTAAGCATTACCTTTTGTCTAATTGGATTGGCGGTCGGTCAGTTAATCGTGGGACCAATTAGTGATCGAATTGGACGACGAATCCCATTAATTGTAGGATTTACGCTATATGCGATTACTTCGCTTATGCTAATTTTTACAAATAATATTTACCTATTTATTTTAATTCGGTTAATTCAAGGCTTGGCTGGCTCAACGGGTCAAGTTTTATCTAGGGCGGTTGCTCGTGATATGTTTAGTGGTCACGAACTAACCAAATTTTATGCGATGCTAATGGCTGTAAACGGTGCTTTTCCGATTATCTCTCCGATTATCGGCGGAATGCTATTGCCAATTGTCCAATGGCAGGGGATTTTTGGGCTACTTTTTATTATTGGGATTTTGGTGGTTCTAGGCGTTATATTCACCCTTCCAGAAACATTTGTTAGTGATGAACAAGATCAGGTAACACTGATTCAAACGTTTAAAGCACTTGGCGGAATGTTTAGTAAGCGGCGTTTTATTTTAATTGCACTTACGCAAGGACTCGTGTTTGGGTCGTTGTTTAGCTACATATCAGCTTCATCATTTGTATTTCAAACCTATTTTCATATGACGGTTGGGCAGTTTAGTTTGCTCTACGCGATCAATGGACTAGGGATTATTCTGGGAAACAATCTGCCAGGATACTTGCCAGATCGAATCAATGATCGAGACGTGATGACTGGTGGACTAGTTGGTGGATTATTTGCGGGAGTTCTTTTAGTTGGTAGTCTGTTTGTTCAACCAATGGCAATTCTAGTGATAATTCCGCTATTTATAACGGTTTTTTGTGTGGGAATTGTGAATACCGTCGCGACATCAATGGCGATGAGTATTGAAGGTCGCCAAAATGCCGGTGCCGCATCCGCCGTCCTAGGGCTGTTGATGAATATCATTGGGGCCCTGGCGTCACCATTGGCCGGGGTAATGGGAACTCAAAGTTATGCACCGTTGGCCTGGTTAATTTTTGGTTTTGAATTACTGGGATTAATTTTGTTTCAAATGACCGCTTCTAAATCAAAGTTTGGTCGTAATGTTGACAAGTAGGCGTTTTCTTAACTGAAATCGTACTTCAATTGTTACAAATAATGTAGTAAAATTAAGTTAAAGTAGGTGAAGAAATGGCAAAAGATATCATAGCTGACGAATACATAACAGGTTCGGACGTTGTTGAAAAGATTGAACGAATTGGTAGTCTCGCCACCCTTGGTAATTGGGCTAAGGAAATGGAACGGAACGGTCATAAATTCCAACATGATGGCCGCGGTCGTCGAATTTATTCTGAAGAAGACATGAAAATTCTTACAGAAATGAATGAACTCTTGGGAGATCGTCACACCTTAAAGCAGGCAGTCCAAGTTACTTTAGGGATGAATGATGCGAAAGAAGAGGACGGCGAATCAACCTCCGACGAAGGTGAACTAACCGAAACTGAAAATGCTCCAGCAATTATTGATGAATCGATGAAACGTTTTATCGCTTCACAAAGTCAGGACATGGCAGATTTAAAGGAACTGTTGACAAAAGTAGTCGAACAAAACCAAAGCTACCATGAGGAAAACGTCAAGTTAGAACAAAAAATTGACGAATTGGCAGAAAAGAATCAAAAAATTCTTGATCAACCTAAACAAGGTTGGTGGAAGCGCCATTTTGGCTAAAAGCCTGTCATATATTCCGAAAAGGGAACCAATGATCATGTTGATCGTTGGTTCCCTTTTGTTTATCCCTTAATTAAAAACGCGTGCGTATCCAACAATTGAATCGGTCCACCAGGGAGCCATGTAATTTTCACGAACGACGCCTCTATTTTGAGCATCAACCATCATATTATTGCCTTTAACAACAATACCAACATGATCGATGGTTTTACCGTGATTGTAAGAAAAAAAGATTAGATCTCCCGGACCAACATTTCGATGAGGAATATGTTCAAATTGATTGAATTGTTGCTCAGCAGTTCTTTGGAGATGGATGTTTAATGCTTGCTCAAAGACAAATTTGGTAAGTCCCGAGCAATCAAAACTATTTGGACCATTTCCACCCCAAACGTAGGGTTGGCCCATATGCTGATTTAAAATATTTTGAATTTTATCAAAGGAACTGGAGGAGGCGGTCTTTCGAGCATCCTTGACGGGAGGTTGAACTTCAGATGAAGGTCGGAATTCTGTCTGATCGATTTTAATGATCGGCTTTAAATTGATTGAAAAAACATTTGCTGATGCTGAATGGCTTGCAAAAAGAAAGCCGAAAAAAATAACTAGACTGACGATGATCGATTTTATGCGCATAAATTAGTGCCCCTATTCTTAAAATTGATTTCAGATTAAAATTACGAATTAGGAGTCAATTTTATTTTGTGGGATAATGGTTAAGTCATAAAAAGGTGGTGAGGTCGATGGCAGCAACTAAAATTGGAATTCGCCAATTAGTTGAATTTATTTTACGTACGGGAGACTTGAATGCGGCTGTTAATAGTCAAAACACGGCATTGGAAGGTGCTCGGATTCATCGTAAATTACAAAAGCAACGTGGTGAAGACTACGAAAAAGAATATTACATTAAAAGAACGGTTGATATGGACGATGAACAATTTACGATTGAAGGACGGGCTGATGGCGTAGTGATTGGCGATGAACTTTTTATTGAAGAAATTAAAACGTCTGACCCAACTTTTGATGAGTTAAGTGAAAATACTAAGACCCTTTATTGGAGTCAGGCGAAGGTTTATGGAGCAATTTTAACGCAGGATCTAGACTTCGACCGGGTTACAATTCAATTAACCTACTACCAGCGGCCAACCGATGCGATTGTTGAAAAACAACAAGAATTTTCGCGATCGGAATTAAAAAAATTTTTTGATGAATTGATTGAAGAATATGAACAGTGGTTAAAATTACGAAGTGATTGGCGAAAGGAACGTAATCAAGCGGCTCGAAAACTTGAGTTTCCATTTCCAGAATACCGTAATGGGCAACGTGATTTAGCCGTTGCGGTATACAAAACGATTTTGACAAGTCAACGGATGTTTGTGGAAGCCCCCACCGGAACTGGAAAAACAATTTCAACGATGTTTCCGACAATTAAGGCACTGGGTGAAGAAAAAATTGACCGATTCTTCTATTTAACTGCAAAACAAAGTACTCAACATGTGGCTGAAGAAGCAATTAAACTGATGTCTGAACACGGATTGAAGTTAAAAAGTATAACGTTAACTGCCAAGGATCGAATGATTTTTCCGGAGGAAGTTGATGTTAAACCAGAAGACAATCCATACATGATTGGATATTATGATCGAATTAAAGATGGTATTAAGGACGTTTTATTAAATGAAAATCAATTGGTAAAAGATAAGATTCAAATGTATGCCAAGAAACATATGCTTGATCCGTTTGAGTTTTCATTAGACCTTTCATTATTCTGTGATTTAATCATTGGTGATTACAATTATTTGTTTGATCCGATGGTTTATCTTCAACGCTTCTTTTCAACAGAAGATCAAAATAACTTCTTTTTAATTGATGAGGCACATAACCTTGTTTCAAGATCACGAGCAATGTATTCGGCGGAAATTAATCAAGACGCGGTGATTAAGGTTCAGGAGTTATTTAAAAAAGCCAAGGGTGACGTCGATTCAAAACAAATTAAACGCCGCCTAACGCAGCTTGACAACGAGTTAGAATTAATCCACCAGGCCTTTAGTGAGCAGTCAGAGGAATACATGGTCGAAAACAATCCACTCGATGCACTGGAAAAAGCAATGCTGAACTTCAATGAAGCTGGGCGCGAATGGCTTCCAAAACAGCCGGATAACGACCTGACCAGTGGAATTTTGGATCTTTTTTTTATCAATAACAAGTACGTCAAAATTAGCGAATATTTTGATGAAAGCTATCGCGTTTTAATTAAGAACACTGAAGCCGGAATTAATATTCAGGAACAGATTTTGGACCCGAGCCCTTATTTAGATGCTTCATTAAAAAAGGGACGGGGAGCCGTATTTTTCTCTGCAACGCTTTCCCCAGTTGATTATTATCAAGAAACGCTTGGTAGTAGTACTGGATTATCACTTCGGATGGCTTCTCCATTTGACCAAAATCAGCAAAATTTGTTACTTACAAGTTATATTGATACTCGATTTGCGGCACGACAAAATAGTTTGCCCCAAATTGTAGCCTCGGTAGCGGCTTTAGTCGATGCAAAGGAGGGCAATTACCTGATTTTTTGTCCATCCTATGGATACTTAACTCAGATTGCCGATGCGTTTAAGGAACTGGCACCGGACGTTAAGGTTGCTGTTCAGACCAATCAAATGACGGCTGAAGATCGAAAAGCTTATTTAGATGCGTTTCGTGAAGAAAAAAATGGCACGTTAGTTGGTTTTGCAGTTCTAGGCGGGATTTTTTCAGAAGGAATCGATTTGACGGAAGAACAACTCATTGGTGTAGGGATTGTAAGCGTCGGATTACCAGGCTTAAGCATTGAACGGAAGCTTTTGCAAAATTATTTTGATGAAAAGAATGGGCATGGTTTTGAGTATGCGTATCAATTACCGGGAATGAATCACGTTCTTCAAGCGGCGGGACGTTTAATCCGAACAAATAAGGACCGCGGTAACATTGTGTTAATGGATCAGCGTTTTGTAACATCTCGGTATACAAATTTATTTCCTCGGCATTGGTCAAATTACCGCAAAATATACTCCGTCACTGCGCTACAGAAAGCGGTTAAATCGTTTTGGGGACGGTAATTAAATCGTTTTAATGCGTAATGGTCCGTACCACAACATATTGTGTTTAAAATGACGAAATCTTTTAAAAATCTTTATATTTTGTATTTACAGACCTTAATTTAGTCGTTATTATTATTACAGCACTGTTATAAAAATTGGTTCGTAAAAGGGAGATTTCGGCATGTATTTAGCAATAAATATTATTGGTATTATTGTATTTTTGGGCGTCGCCGTCCTATTTTCTAAAGACCGTAAGCACATCAACTGGACCTCAGTTGGAATTATGGTTGCTATTAATATCGTGTTGGCATGGTTCTTAGTTAACTCCTCAGTAGGTATTAACGGAGTTAAAGCTGCTGCCGACGGTTTTAAATGGTTAGTGGATATTTCTTATAAGGGAATTTCCTTCGCACTTGCAGATTGGGTGAACGTGAAGTCAATGAACTTTGTGACGAGCGCATTGCTACCAATTTTGATGATTGTTCCATTGTTCGATATTTTAACCTATATTGGAGTTCTCCCATGGATTATCAAGTGGGTTGGTAAGGGACTTTCAATTATCACTCGTCAACCAAAATTTGAATCATTCTTTGCGGTTGAAATGATGTTTTTAGGTAATACGGAAGCACTTGCTGTTTCTGGTTTACAGCTTCGTCAGATGAAGGCGGATCGTCTAGTTACGATTGCGATGATGTCAATGAGCTGTGTTACCGCATCAATTTTAGGCGCATACCTATTAATGATGCCTGGTCAATATATTATTGCTGCTGTACCAATTAATATTGTTAACGCAATTATTGTTACAGCTGTTTTGAATCCTGTTACTGTAACACCTGAAGAAGACACAATCGCCAAAATCGGTGGTAGTGCTGCCTCAAGTGAAAATAATGACACTGTAGAATCTGGCTCTGAAACACTTGCTGAAGAAGCTACAACACAACCTGTTGCTCGCGAACCATTCTTCTCATTTCTTGGAGACTCAATTTTGGGTGCCGGTCGATTAATTTTAATTATTGCAGCTAATGTTATTGCTTTCGTTGCTTTAGCCGCGTTAATTGATGCACTTTTAGGTAAAATTAATCCTGCTCTTTCATTGGAAAACATCTTGGGTGTCATCATGTTCCCATTTGCTTGGTTACTTGGTTTTGACGTAAGTCACGCCTTTGAAATGGCTCAATATATGGGTACTAAGCTTGTCACAAACGAATTTGTTGTTATGGGTAAAGTAATGCCATTATTGAAAGACTTTACACCGCATTTCACTGCTACTTTAACAGTGTTCTTAACTTCATTTGCTAATTTCTCAACTACCGGAATGATCATCGGTGCTTTCAAGGGACTTGTTAACCGTGAAAAGAACGACGTGATTTCTAAAAGCGTTGGCTACATGTTGTTATCTGGTATTTTAGTTTCATTACTATCTGCTGGATTCGTTGGCGTATTCGTTTGGTAGAATTCAATAATTAATATAAATAATTACGAAAAAAGATGGACGTCAGGTGCATCTTTTTTTAGAATGGTAATGAGGACGCTTTCATAAAATGCTGGAGGGGATAAAATGACAACTAAAATTATAATGGATACGGATCCTGGAATTGATGACGCAGCGGCAATTGCCGTTGCAATCAACAACCCCGAAATTGAACTTGAATTAATTTCGACCGTTGCTGGGAATGTTACGGTAGACAAAACCACTAAAAATGCGATGAAATTGGTTAAATTTTTTAACGCCAATGTTCCAGTAGCTGGTGGTGCGGAGCAACCGTTGATCAAGCCGTTTGAAGACGCAGCACGCGTGCATGGTGAATCGGGGATGCCAGGATATGACTTTGGTCCAGAACCGACTGATATTCCAGTAAATAACGCGGTTGATACTTTGTATAAAACTATTATGGCAAATGAAGAACCAATTGTGCTTGTACCAACTGGATCGTATACAAACGTTGCATTACTTTTAAAAGAACATCCAGATGTAAAAAGTAAGATTGAAAAAGTTGTTGCAATGGGTGGCTCCATTGGAATGGGAAATATGACCAGTGCGGCTGAATTCAATGTATTTACGGATCCGCATGCTGCCGAAATTTTGTACAAGAGTGGCGTTCCAATTGTGATGGTGGGCTTAGATGTAACAATGAAAGCTCTTTTAACACAAAAAACGTTGGACACAATTAAAACATTAGGTAAACCGGGTGAAATGCTTGGTGCAATTTTTAGTCATTACTATGAAGGACATGAGGGCGGTATTCCAATGCATGATGTTAATACGCTCGCATATCTTTTGAAACCAGAGATGTATCAAACTACACCATACTGGATTGACGTTGTTACGGAAGGCCCAGCCATCGGAGAAACCGTTGCCGATATTCGGGGAGCTTACCATAATGAGAAAACTAATGCTGAAGTATGCGTTAATATCGATGCGGATGCTTTTAATGAATGGTTTATTGATGAAGTTAAAAAGATGAAAGCCTAAAAATAAAACTCACTTAATAATATTGTTATTAAAAACGAAGCCCTGACAGACCAGATAGTCGGGACTTCGTTTTTTGGTATTCTTAAATTACAATGTTCTTTCCAGCATAATGGCATCTTTCAACGTTAGTCCATTTTCATGAAGTGGATGGGGATAGAGCGTTGGATTTATAAAATGATTCGAAAGGATTTGTTTACACCTAAAACCCAGCTTTTGATATAAGTAGAGCGCACCGAAGCTGGTTGTTCCGGTCATGATTGTAATTTTTTCAAATGACGGATTCGTGGAGTAAAACTTAATTGCCGATTGAATGAGCCTTGTTCCAAGCCCCTGCCCTTGAAACTTCGGATGGACTGCAATGTTCATAATCTCGATTGTTTGCGATTCGGTTGCCATTATTGCAATGATTCCAACGCTTTGGTGATTACTTGTGAGTTCGAAAGATTCGCAGCGGGAAAGATAAGAAGCGATACTTTCCAAAGAGGGATCAGCCTCGAGTAGCAACTCGTAATGTTTAGGGGTGTATTTTGTGATTGGATTGAATTTTAGTGACAAATTATGTTCCTCCATCTTGTATTAACCACACTTTAAAATATAAATATATTATCAATATTGCCAAATCTTTACTAATTGGTTAAAGTGGAATTAGCATATGAAACAATTAATGTTTCACAAGGAGAGTAGATATGAATCCAGAAGAATTTCGACAAGCCTTAAAAGAGAAGGGATGGCAACTGACCGATCAGCAAATGATGCAATTTGCCAAATACTATCAGTTACTAGTTGAAACTAATGAACATGTTAATTTAACGGCGATTACGGAGCAAAATGAAGTATATTTAAAGCATTTTTACGATTCTGTAACACCATTGTTAGAAGTGACAAGCTTTTTTAAAGAAGGAGCCGAATTGTGCGATGTTGGTGCCGGAGCGGGATTTCCGTCTTTACCGATGAAAATTCTGTTTCCATCCTTAAAAGTCACCATTGTCGATTCTTTAAATAAGCGCATTACCTTCTTAAACAACCTCGTGGAACAACTGGGTCTCGAAGACGTTACTTTAATTCATGACCGAGCCGAAACCTTCGGGGCCAAAAAGTCTAATTATAGAGAGAAATTTGATGTTGTAACAGCTCGGGCAGTGGCAAGATTAAGTGTTTTAAGTGAGCTTTGTTTGCCTTTAGTTAAGCCAAATGGGTATTTTGTGGCACTGAAGGCCGCTAACACCGAGCAAGAACTTGCCGATGGAAAATTTGCGATTGCAACTTTGGGTGGTAAGTTACTGATTGATAAAGACTTTCATTTACCAGTTAATGGTGATGAACGTCATATCGTTGTGGTTGAAAAGAAAAAGCAAACTCCTAATCGGTATCCGCGTAAACCAGGTACACCGGCTAGGGACCCGATTGGTAAAAAGTAGAAGGTCATCATGAACGAAAACGAATTAAAAAAGCAAACGAATATTGTAAAGAGTACAGTTTATAAAATGATTGATGTGGAAAAGATTAAGCCCAATCCGTTTCAACCTCGTCACATTTTTGATGAAGAACGTTTGGTAGAACTTTCAGAATCAATCAAAAAATCAGGAATTTATCAGCCGTTAGTCTTAAGACAGCCAATCAAAGCAATTGAGCGATTTGAAATTATTGCCGGTGAACGGCGGTATCGGGCAAGTGTTCTAGCTGGTTTGGAAAAAGTGCCAGCCATTATTCGTGATTTTACTGATGAAGCGACGATGGAAGCGGCTATTATCGAGAATTTGCAACGGGAGGACTTAAGCCCTTTGGAAGAAGCGGAGGCGTACCAGTCGTTAATGAAGGAATTAAATTTGACGCAAGCCCAAGTTTCAGAACGTCTTGGAAAAAGTCGTCCATATATTGCGAATTACCTCCGTTTATTAGGACTTCCGACGCGAGTTAAAGAGATGCTTCAAGGTGGCCAAATTTCGATGGGACAAGCACGGACACTGCTAGCGTTAAAACAGCAAGATCAACTTGAAAAACTAGCTCATCGGACCATCAGAGAGGGACTAACGGTGCGACAACTTGAGAGTATTGTCAACCAAGCCAATCTTGACGAAGAAAAACGTGCTAATCGTAAAAATCATCATCAGAATAAATCACCATTTGTTCGCGAGATTGAAAACCAACTGGGTGAAAGATTGGGTACTAAAGCGGCAGTCATTACAAAAAGTAAACAAAAAGGTAAAATTGAGATTAGTTATGATTCGATGAAAGAACTCGATCGGATATTGGAAGTGTTGAACATTTCTTTAGATTAGGGGGACCGAATATGGAATATGGATTACATGACGTTGTACAGATGAAAAAACCTCATCCATGTGGCACCAACCGATGGGAAATTATTCGGATGGGAATGGATATTAAATTAAAGTGCTTGGGGTGCGGTCACATTGTGATGCTTAAGCGCCGTGAGTTCGAACGTAAACTGAAAAAGATTTTAGAAAATGCGTAAAAATTGCATGATAAGAAGGGTCTAGACAAGAAGATTATGTCGTGATCTTTCTTTTTTTGTGTTTTTAATCTTAAAAATAACTTTGACGTCAAATTTATTGTTCGGGTATCAGACATTGGTTTTCAGTGTATAATTGATTTATGATTACAAAAGACAGACGAATAGAACTTAAAAAAATCTAATTCTACTTATGTTAGTATTCGAGGCTTTGATTTTAATTTATTTCTTTTTTGCTGGATCTAATACTGCACCAACACCAGTAACGCAAAAGAACCCACCGGAGACAACCAGCAAGTCTAATTCAAAGACTGCTGCGCCCCCAAACGTACAAAGCGAACAAGCAGGGGAAAGTGAAACTCGACTAACAGGTGACCAGATTAAACAAAAGCAAGCGAAAATAAAAAAAGAATTGAATAATTATTTATCCACGGTAACTAAGGATGGCACGGCAAGCGTGAGTTTTTATAATTTAGCTCCAGTCCAGGGTAGCCAAGCCGCTCAGAATGTAAATTCAGCGGTTTATCAAAACGGAGCCTTGGAAGTGAGTTCAAATGGTAACAAGGTGGGAACGGCTGCAAGTACGTATAAATTATTTATTGCAGCATTTTTATTCAGTCAAAAAGCCGACGGTCGATTTAAGTGGACAACGGAAAATAAGGATGCCTTCAACCGAATGATCGTCAATAGTGAGAATACTTTTGGTGATCAGGTTATTCAGAAATACGGAATGAGTAGGATGAACAGCGTTTTAGCAACGCAGGGGTGGTACTCTCCTGTTTTTTCAAAAACGAAAGTTGCCTCAACTAACAGCCATAGCTTATTACTGCTTCTAAAGGACTTAGAAAATGGGACAGGTGTTTTTCAAAACAAGGCAGATCGTAAATATTTATTAGATTTAATGGCAAAACAAACTTATCGAACAGGAATCCCGGCGGGGGCTAAGGCAGCCATGAATGGAGTTAAAGTTCAAGATAAAGTGGGATTTTTGGACGATACTAATAATGATGCCGGAATTGTAACATTACCCAATGGGCAACGCTATATTCTAGTAGTTATGACGCATGGACATAATCAATCAAATTTAAATGGATTTCCAAGAATTGCTAAAATCACGAAAAAGATTCAAACGATTGCTTATGGTAGTCATAGCTAGTTGGTAAGGAGAAAAATTTATGTACGTAGCGCATGATAAAGAACGACAGTATAGTTTCTTATTGTCATTTTTAACGTTAATAGTTTTGCTGACGTTGGTCCGTTTTAATTCGAAAATATTGAACGGAATTGACGCTCTTTTGCAAGGGTTCGTTGTGAACGTGATGCCTAATATATCTTTTTTTAATCGGACTTTATCTTTTTTTAGTTATCCAATGGTGTGTGTACTCTATGCGCTTTTAATTTGGTTTTTCCTGTGGGGATTTAAGCATAAAATCCCAGCAACTTGGGTGCTTTCGACTTTTATAAGCGGGGAACTTATCTTGATTATTATGCGTGATTTAAATCGACGCGAGTACATTAGTGGGAGCTTTTTCTCGATCTTATTAGTCGGGTATTGCATGCTAACGATGGTTGTCCCTTTGATTCGAAGCAAGCAAAATCAAAATATTGCTAAAATTGTTTTAATTTTAATAATGATTTTAGTTGGGATTGCGCATGTTCAATTGGGGCACGTTTCTGTAGTTGGCATTGCGATAAGTTGGTTACCGGTTAATGCGTGGTTACAAATAGCTCGCGGGCAATATTTAAAACGATTTGCAGATTTACAAAAATTCCCAATTTTTCGTCATTCTGATTATAATTAATTTCAAAAAGCGGCCAGGTTTTCCTAATATAAGGGGGATCTGGTCGCTTTAGTATAAGTGAACGTTAATATATATGCGTTATTTTACTTTAACTGATAGAAAATAAATGTCTTTTGGTATTCGTTTTCCTGAATTAGTGATAAAATGCATACCGTTCAATATATATAGGGTATTATTGATTTATTTATGTCATTTTTGTTACGAAAATGTTGCAATTATATTTCGATAAGGTTATTATTTAATTGCTAAAGAGTAACAGATAAAAAATTAAGAAAAAGGGGTTAAATTCTGACCTGTACCCCAGAAGTTAAAG
>NZ_JQBX01000019.1 GCF_001437075.1 Pediococcus stilesii | reverse complement strand
GTTCAGTTTTCAAAGGTCTACTTTCATTGTCAAATCAGCAATTCAATGCCTTTTGACAATGACGAATCAACAAATCCGCTAAACCATCATATCAAATGTTTAAATATGTTGTCAAGTACTAAATTTAAACATAAGATTCCGATAAGCCTGTGCCCTTCAGAAGAGCACTTAAATATATTACCAATATTAAATACATCGGTCAAGCTTTTTTAATAAAAAAAACGAGCTTATTCGCTCGTTTTGATTTTTTTTACTCGATTAATTTTATTTGGCTTAATAACTAGTGCAAACATCCCTGCAAACATTCCAAAATAATACGTTAAAAGTCGCCACAACATCATCGCTAAAACTAATTTGCTACTGTTACCTACAAACTGTGAAAAAATCACGCTAAATCCATATTCCGCACCACCGGCTCCACCAGGAATTGGAAATAAAGAAATAACCATGAAAATTAACACATGTAGACATGTAACCATGACAATATTGACATCTGTACGTCCTAACGCTAATAGTATAAAGTATGGAATCAAATAGTAAAACAGCAATTGGAAAAAGGTGATGACCGACACTTTTACCAAGAGACGCCATTGTGTTTTCATTCGAACACTTTCGTGGTAAAAGGAGTCAACTTTTTGATCAATTGAAACTCTCCAGCCGTTGTAGCGTTCTTCGCTTGTAAACTTTTTTATCGGGATAAAAATAAGCGAAATTAAACGTTTGGTAAAGTTATGCCAATACATAATCATTAGCAATCCAATGATAACTGCCAAATGAATCATAAATCCGAACAGAACAAACCAAGATAAAAACCTGATTTTTTCTTCCAAATATTGAAATCCAATCAACAGACTAAAAATAAAATTAATAACTACCATTGATTGAAATACCACAAATTTCATTAATAGGACCGAGCTGGCACGCCCACCTTCAATTCCGCTCTGCATTAAAGCGACTAACTGAGCGGGCTGTCCGCCAGAAGAAAATGGCGTTAATCCGTTGAATAACTGTTCAATAAGGGGAATTCGAATCGCATCTTTCCAAGTCAGCTTATCGCCATTGCTTTCCACTAGCACCTTTGTTGCAACCGATTCAAATCCTAGATATAAAATAATGCAGATCAATGCAGCAAACATCCAACCAACATTCAAATGGACAATATCGCGAGCCACTTGATTTAAATTAACGTTCCGCAGAGAAAAGCCGAAAATTAGTATCCCGACCATAATCATAATAACTAAAACTACTTTATTCTTCCTCGACATAGAAGTTCCCCCTATTTAGCCAAAGAAGAATAAAAGTCTAGCCATATTTTTGCCAGGTGGTCTTCAGAATATTCCTCTGAGGCCTTATCTGACAACTTCTTAAACTCATTCAACTTATCTTCGTTTTCTGTCAATAATCTAAGCTGCTCATTCATATCACTGTAATCGTTGGTAGGAATATAGTATCCCTTTATAATCGAATGATACAAATCGAGATCACGCAGCATCACTGGAACGCCACAACTGAAAGCCTCCAATACGGACATCGGAAATAACTCGTTATATGATGGCAATAAAAATAAATCAGAAGCATTATAATAGTCCACTAACTTAGATCGATCGACAATCCCAGTAAACTTCAAATTACGAGGTGGATTATCTACAACCTTCTTCAAATCAGCATAGCCATCGGTCAACCGGCCAAATGAAAATCCGCCGGCCCAAATAAAGAATTTATCAGGATTATTTTCAGCTAACTTAATGAAATCCTTGACTCCCTTACGCTCTTGCACCTGTCCAATTCCTAAAACCGTAAACCGATTGTTCACTCCAAGCTCATTGCGAATTTGGGAGCGTTTTTTATCGTCAAAACGATAAAATTCATCCTTACGAACAAAGTTAGGTATGTAAGTAATAATTTCTTTTTTTATTCCATATGCTGTTAACTGATCAATAAAGGTAGGATTCACCACAACAATGTGATCCATTCTTTTATAGAAGGAAATAATATATTTATAAAAAATTGCCCGAAATGGTTGTGGGATACTCAGACTTCCCTCAATGGTTTCTGGCAAAAAATGTACATAACCGACCTTAACTCCTCGTTTCTTTGAGAAAGTCGACAAGTAGAATTTTGGATCAATTGTGTGGTAATGACTAATGTCAGCCCTTGTAAATTTATTAATGGAAACATCAATTTGTTTTGGAAAATGCCGTTTTAACAATCGAATTAACTCTTCGTAGGCACTTCCGACACCTTGACCTTTAACTTTACTGGCTGATGAAAACATGTTGACCTTAATTGGCATAACAAACCCCTAACAAATTTATTCTGATTCCGATTCGGATTCAATTTCTTCAACTTCCAAATCGGTATGGCTGCTGATTGCAACATTGTAGTAATCAACTACTTGTTTTCCAAAATAATCAGCAGAAATTTCGTACAATTTCTTTTCACGTGGCTTTGGATCATCGTATGCGTTTGGATGTTCAATATAATCCTTAATTGCTTGAACTAATTGTGCTTCCGTTTCAAACGTTTGCCCCAGCGATTTATCATTTAAAAGTGCATCCGTATAAACTCCAGACTTAGCAACCACTTTTAAGTGTGATGCTAATGCTTCAATATACGTCAAACCTTGAGACTCCGAATCTGAGGCAGAAACAAACAAGTCCGCAGATTGATAAAAACGATATACTTCGTCGTTATTAATCTCTCCCGTAAATTGAACGTTGTTATCTAAGCCCAAATCATGCACTTGATTTTCAAGGCTAGTACGCGCGGGTCCATCCCCAACAATTAATAGCTGTGCGTTGGGCACTTCTTTTAAAATTGCTGGTAAACTTTTAATGACCTCTTGAATATTTTTTTCATACGCCAAGCGGCTAAGCGAAAGCAAAATTGGCGTAAACTTGTCATATCCCAGACTATCACGCCATTCGTCACGGTGATTTTCGCGTTGATATTGTTCTAAGTTAACGCCCGTTGGAATTATTCGGATGGGGACTTCAATGCCATATCCACGAATAGAGTTTTTCACACGTTCGCTAGGAGCAATAACTCCGTCAATATGATAACAAAAAGCACGCATCATCTGCTTGACATGATAAGGCTTTAGTAATTTACCATTTGCAACATAGTGCAGGTAATCTTCATACATTGTATGGTACGTATGAATAATAGGAATTTTAAGTGACTTAGCAACAAATTTTCCCATCCAACCTAAGGAAAACTCTGTTTGAGTATGTACAATGTCTAAGTTCAGTTCCTTTGCAATTTGTGCTGCACGAATAAAACCACTAACAGCAATTCGACGGTCAGTAAAAGATACGAATGGAATGCTTGTAAATCTAAAGATATTACGTTCGTACACATTCGTATCTACTTTAGGATCCGTTGTGGTAAAAATATATACCTGATGTCCTTGCTTTTCTAGTTGGTCTCGAAGCGTTTTAATTGATGTCGCCACCCCGCTCACTTGCGGAAAATAGGTGTCAGTAAACAGTCCAATATTCACGGCGAATCTCCCCTTTATACTAAAAAACTATTTGGTCTAATTATATTGGTTTAAAAAAAGATATGCAAACCATTCAATTATTCCTACAAAAAACGTAAGACTAACTTATTAAACTCGGCCGGGTTTTCAGCCATTGGAATGTGCCCAACATCTCTCATCACGTCCACTTCAACATTTGAATTTAATTTTTTTAAAGCTTTTCCTTCTTTGAAATTAAAGAACGGACTCTTTTCTCCTAAAATAAACAAAACGGGGCGATCGGCGGCCTCGAGTACAAAACGCCAGTCTTTTAGAGCATGCCCTTTTACCAACGACCGATTTTTTGGCTGAGAAAACGGATATGCTTGATCAATTGATTTTGAATTCTTGAAAACAAATTCATCGATCTTTTTATATGCCGGGCGGACAATTGGTTCACTCATCACTTCGTCAAAGTTTGTCATTGATAGATTTTTAAATCCAAAATGCCAGTCGCCGTCGTTAATCATTTTGGGTGATTGATCAACAAAAATCGCTTTTGTAACAAAGTCCCATCCACGAATGCTCAAAATATTCAACAATACAGCGGTTCCCATTGAGTTTCCAATTCCAATCGGTTGTTTTAATTTTAAATAGTCGACCAATTGCAGCACTTCATCAGCAAGGTCTTCGATTTTTAAATCATATTCAACACGATCTGATCGTCCATGATTTAAATAATCAAGCCGAATAACACGATATCCACGCTGAACAAAATAATTGACCTGTCCCGACCAAATTTCAGTATTCCCACCAAAACCTGTCAAAAATAAGATCGGAACCCCTTCTCCCTGATCCTCAAAATATATTTTTTCGCCCGTTTTTAACTTAAATTCCATTCGTTTACCCCCGAAAAACAAAAAAAGAACCGTGACACTGCTGTCAGCGGTTCTAGTTTGATTAATTTGCTTTAGAAATTAGTCGTTGTTTACAGTCTCTTTAACTAATTTAATCACATCTTCATTAGTTTCAGCTTCTGTAACGGCTTTTTCAGCTAGCTTCTTCATATCATCAGTTGTCAATCTCTTCATCAATGCACGAGTCTTCAAAATTGAAGTTGCGCTCATTGAGAATTCATCTAAACCAAGTCCCATCAAGATAGGAACGGCAATTTGATCGCCAGCCATCTCTCCACACATTCCAGTCCACTTGCCTTCAGCATGTGAAGCATCGATTGTTTGCTTGATTAAGCGTAACAATGAAGGATTATATGGTTGATACAAGTATGCAACTTTTTCATTTCCACGGTCAGCGGCAAATGAGTATTGAATCAAATCGTTTGTTCCAATACTAAAGAAGTCTACATACTTAGCTAACTTATCAGCAATCATTGCTGCAGCAGGGATTTCCATCATCATACCGACTTGGATATCGCCAACTTTACTACCAGCATCGATCATCTTTTGACGCTCATCGTCGTAAATTGCGCGGGCCTTCTTGAATTCAGCAACCGTTGCAATCATTGGGAACATAATTGCAAGATTACCAAATGCTGAAGCACGAAGCAAAGCACGTAATTGTGTGCGGAAAAGATCTGTTCGATCTAAACTGATCCGGATTGCACGGTAACCCAAGAAGGGGTTCATTTCTTCTGGAAGTGGCAAGTAAGGAAGTTCCTTGTCTCCACCAATATCCATCGTCCGAACGACAACTTGTTTACCATTCATACCTTCTACAACTTTTTTATATGCTTCAAACTGATCATCTTCTGATGGTAGTTCAGAAGCATTCATGTATAAGAATTCGGAACGGAATAAACCGATTGCTTCGCCACCGTTATCAAGTACACCTTGTAAATCATCTGGTGTTCCAATGTTAGCAGCTAGGTCAAAATGAACTCCATCTTTTGAAAGGGTCCGTTCATTTTTTAGTTTTTCCCATTCAGCTTTTTGAGCCTTGAATTCATCACTCTTCTTTTGGTAATCCTTGATTTGATCTTCAGATGGATCAATAATTGCATCCCCTGTAAGTCCATCAACAATCATCATTTCACCCTGCTTAACACTTGTTGTAGCTTTTTCAGAGCCAACAACGGCAGGAATTTCAAGTGTTCTAGACATGATTGCAGAATGTGATGTACGACCACCAATATCTGTAATAAAGCCCTTAACATAGTGACGATCTAATTGAGCCGTGTCACTAGGTGTTAAATCGTGCGCAACAATGATTACCTCTGAATCAATCAATGCTGGGTTAGGTAATTCAACTCCAAGCAAGTGACTCATCAAGCGTTTTGTAACGTCGCGAATATCTGCGGCACGTTCTTGCATATAAGCATTGTCAGTCATTGCTTCAAACATTTCAATAAAGTTATCCGTAACTTCTTTAGTTGCTTCTTCTGCATTAATTGCGTCATTTTTAATCTTATCTTCAATGTTACCAATTAGTTCAGGATCTGAAAGAATCGTTAAATGTGCTTCAAAAACTTCAGCTTCTTCAGCACCGAGATTTTCAGCAGCCTTTTCCTTAATTAGTGAAAGTTCTGCCTTAGATTTGTCTAAAGCATCATGAAGACGAGCTACTTCTGCGTCTGCGTCTGTGATAGTCTTCTTTTCGAAAGAAAGATCTGGGTCGACCATTAAATAAGCCTTAGCAATGGCAATCCCATCACTAGCCGCAATTCCCTTTAATGTACCAGCCATTAGTCGGAAAGTCCTTCCTTTTTCATTGTATCTTCAAGTGCTGCGATTGCGTCTGCTTCGTCGTCACCGTCAGCTGAGATTGTTACATCAGCACCTTGGCCAACACCAAGTGACATAACACCCATGATTGATTTCAAGTTAACTGATTTGTCTTTGTAAGTTAATTGAATATCTGAGTTAAATTTGCTTGCTGATTGAACCAACAATGTTGCGGGACGTGCGTGGATACCTGTTTCTGCAATTACATGAAAGTCGCGTTTTTCCATAATAAATCTATCTCCTTTTCGATACACATAAATTTTGACCTAAATAAATGCGATGAGACGCCATTAATTTATAAGCCTTTGACAAGATAATATCAATTTATGAGCCTTAAAGCAAGCCCTTACATAAAACTTAAATAATATTATTGATCGCTTTCATTCTTTTCAAAATGGTAAGTGATCTTTCCTTCCCGGTCGGCAATTCCAATTACTTGCTTACGTTCTGGGAAATCCATAAAGACAGCCTGAAAACTTTGAAATTCGGAAGCTTCAATCTCTAGGTTATCAATTGTGCCTTGCTTGAGTTCATTCAAAAGCTTTAAATAATCTTTCACGCTATCACCTCATTCCAGCCTATCTATTTTATACCTTTAACCCATTTTTAATCAATAGGACGTTGTTAAAATCCTTTTTTTCAGATCTAAATCAAACTGCTTGCACTATTAAAAAGAGTGTGTATAATTTAGGTATGGTCAATATTGGTCAAACAGCTTTTGACTAATTTCTAGACTATCTTATCTATTAAGAAGGGAGACAGCAAATGCTTTGTCAAAACTGTCATAAGAATGAAGCAACCATCCACTTATATACAAACGTGAATGGTCAACGGACAGAAGTTAACCTTTGTCAAAATTGCTATCAACTTTTAAAAAATCAACAAAATAATAACAATAATGGAAATGGAGGCGCTCGTATGGCACAAGACCCATTTGGATTTGGAAACTTGGATGATATTTTTCGTGCAATGCAAAGCGGTAACGTTGGTCAACCTGAAGACGTTTATGGACAACAGGTTCCACCTACACAACCTACTCGTGGAAACGGAAACGGTGGTAACGCTAATGGTGGCAACGGTAACTCGCTCCTTGGTCAGTACGGTTTAAACCTTACTGATCTTGCCAAAAAAGGAAAAATTGATCCAGTTATCGGTCGTGATTCCGAAATCGAACGTGTAATTGAAATTTTAAATCGTCGTACTAAAAATAACCCTGTTTTAATTGGTGAAGCAGGTGTTGGTAAAACTGCCGTTGTTGAAGGATTGGCTCAACGAATTGTTGAGGGTTCCGTTCCACAAAAACTGGCCAATAAACAAATCGTTCGTTTAGACGTTGTTTCGCTGGTTCAAGGAACCGGAATTCGAGGACAGTTTGAGCAACGAATGCAACAATTGATGAAGGAAGTTCAAGAAAATAAAGATATGATTGTCTTTATCGATGAAATTCATGAAATTGTTGGTGCTGGAAATGCTGAAGGCGGGATGGATGCTGGAAACGTTTTGAAGCCAGCTTTGGCTCGTGGTGATTTCCAATTAGTTGGTGCAACTACCCTAAAGGAATTCCGTGATATTGAAAAAGATGCTGCTTTAGCTCGTCGTTTGCAACCAGTTCAGGTTGATGAACCTAGCGAAGAAGAAGCTATCAAGATTTTGAAGGGAATTCAAAAGAAATACGAAGATTACCATCATGTGCATTACACTGATGATGCAATCACAGCTGCAGTTAAACTTTCAAAACGCTATATTCAAGATCGCTTCCTTCCGGACAAGGCAATTGATTTACTTGATGAAGCGGGTTCAAAAAAGAACTTGACCATTAACATTGCCGATCCTGAAACGATCCAAAAGAAGATTGACGAAGCCGAAAATGAGAAGAAAAAAGCTCTACAATCTGAAGACTATGAAAAAGCAGCCTACTATCGTGATCAAGTATCGAAGTTAGAAAAGAACAAAGATGGTGCTGCTAGCAACGGTGAAGAACCAACGGTAACCGAAAAGGATATGGAAAATATCATCGAAACAAAGACTGATATTCCAGTTGGTGATCTTCAAAAGCAAGAACAAGAACAGCTACAAAATTTATCCGACAACCTGAAAAAACATGTTATCGGTCAAAATGAAGCTGTGGATAAGATTTCTCGTGCAATTCGTCGTAATCGAATCGGTTTAAATGGTACTGGTCGTCCTATTGGTTCATTCCTATTTGTCGGACCAACTGGTGTCGGAAAAACTGAACTTGCAAAGCAGCTTGCTGCTCAACTCTTTGGTTCAAAGGATTCGATGATTCGTTTTGACATGAGTGAGTATATGGAACCACACTCAATTTCTAAATTGATCGGTTCGCCTCCAGGGTACGTTGGTTACGAGGAAGCTGGTCAACTAACTGAACAGGTTCGTCGTCATCCATACAGCCTCATTTTGTTGGACGAAGTTGAAAAAGCCCATCCTGACGTAATGCACATGTTCCTTCAAATCTTAGACGATGGTCGTCTAACGGATTCACAAGGTCGGACTGTTAGTTTCAAGGATACAATCATCATTATGACTTCCAATGCTGGTTCTGGTGACGTTGAAGCCGATGTTGGTTTCGGTGCTGCTGTTCAAGGCAAAACGCATTCTGTGCTTGATAAATTGGGCAACTACTTCAAGCCTGAGTTCTTAAATCGTTTTGATGATATCGTTGAATTCAAGGCTCTTTCAAAAGAAAATCTCATGCAAATTGTAGATTTAATGATTGACGATGTTAATAGCATGCTAAAAGTTCAGGATCTTCATGTTAGTGTAACGAAGCCAGTTGAAGAACGCCTCGTTGACCTTGGTTATGATCCAAAGATGGGTGCTCGTCCTCTTCGTCGGGTCATTCAAGAACAAATTGAAGATCGCATTGCCGACTTCTACCTTGACCATCCAACGGAAAAACAACTAACCGCTAAAATTAAAGACGATCAAATTGAAATCGTTGCTGATTCTAAAAAAGCTTAACCTGATTTTAAATCTGAAAATGAATTAAATATATGCTCTAAATAAAAAAGAATTAACGGGATAAACCAACACTTTGGCTCATCTCTGTTAATTCTTTTTTACATATTTTTTTAATTATCCGGCATAGCCAATCGTCATTCCAACAATTAAAATGACTAAAACAACCGTTGTAATGATCACGTAAAGCCGGTCGCCCTCTTTTGCAAAGGCGTAAATAGAAACGATCACTCGTAAAACTGGCGTCAAAATTAAGAGGAAGATTCCAAACATCAAGACTGCATAAGGCCTTCCAGCCGCAATACCACTAAAAATCGCCAATAAATGCGTTGGTAGCTCTTGTCCATAGCCAGATCCGTTCTTTACGATCCACAGTAGAATCCCCAAAATAATAACAGCTGCTGAAATATATACTCCAATTTGAAGAACTCGGCCAATCATTAACTCAACGTGGTTCATTTCTTGTTTTTTATCGTTCATTAGATGTTCACCCCGAATCCTTTAAGAACCATCTGAACTCCCATATAAAGCAGAACTGGTATAAAAATCATTCGAATTAAACGGGGTTTTAGATGTTGCATAATTCGACTACCTAGTTGCGCTCCAAATAATATACCAATTGCTAATGGTCCAGCAATGTCCGCGTGAATTGATCCATTAAAGAAATATACCATCGCACTGGCAGCGGCGGTGACCCCCATCATTAGATTGCTAGTTGCACTGGATGGCTTAAGTGGCATCTTCATGATATTGTCCATCGCCATTACCTTAAATGCACCACTTCCGATTCCAAGTAACCCACTTGCAAAACCGGCGCCAAACATTACTGCTGATCCTCCTGGAACATTTTCAACTTGGTAATTCACTTCTTTTTTCAATGCCTTGTCGTAGTAACTACCATTTAAATTTAATCGATTGGCTAAACGGTCATTTTTAGTACTTCCCTCTTCACTTCCGCCCATTCGTAACTTGCGAAACATATTCCATGACGAAAATACTAAAAATGAACCAAATAAAATAAATAAAATGGTTGAATTGAACATTCCAGTCATAATTGCGCCAACAATTGCACCAACCGTCGTTGCAATTTCTAAAAACATCGCGACTCTTAAGTTAAGCATCTCATCCTTTAAATAGGCAATTGTCGCGCCGGAGCTTGTTGCAATCACTGAGATAATACTTGCCCCAATGGCGTATTTAATATCTAGACCCATTGCAATCGTTAAAACTGGCGTGACGATCATTCCACCACCAATTCCCAAAATTGCGCCAAAGATTCCTGCCATCAATCCTACTAACAATAAAATTAATAAATTACTCGCCATTATTCTACTTCCTCCCCCTTTTAAATTAAAAACTGGAAAGAAACCCTTAGGCTCTATTCCAGTTTTAAGTGTTATTTATCCGCCGATGAACTGGCGCTTGAACTGCTAGAAGAATCACTTGATGATTGGTCATCCGACGAGCTAGAACTACTTGATGACTTATTTTGATTGCTTTCCAATTCTGGAGCGTCCGTTTTGTAGTCGTCCAAAGTTGATTTGCCATCATTTTGATCAATTAAGCTAGTCTTCGACTTCTTTTCAGCTTCTTCCAATTGTTTCAAAGCTGATTTTTTATTGTAACTATAGTCTGATTTATTCACCTTTTTAAACCAATCAAGGTCAGCAAATCGTAAAAGGTCACCGTTGATAATTTTATCGGAATATCCTAACTCTGTATTAACGTATGTTTGGATTTTCTTAATTTCCGCTTTTTGAGCGGCCGTTTCATCGGTGATTTGTTCTCCGGTTGCGGTGTAATAAAGATCTCCACCATATTTTGTGTACTTCTCGGAGACAAAATCTCCATTCCTAAAGGCCACAATCTGGTTAAACTGCTTTGAATTAATATCATGACCAAAATGGTAAGCACCCGGCGTATCAATTCCAAGTAAGCCTAATAGCGTTGGCATTACATCAATCTCACCACTGTAATTGTGGTTAACGCCACCTTTGAGACCCGGAGCATGAATCATAAATGGTACCTTTTGGAACATTGCTAAATCATAGTTAGTTACGCCCTTAAGACCTAGAATCTTAGCAATAGCTGGCTTATGATTATTTGAAATTCCGTAGTGATCACCATACATCATGATCATACTCTTATCGTAAAGCCCTGTTTTCTTCAAATAACTGAGCAATTCACCAATTGATTGGTCTAGATAATGAGCAGTTTGAACATATGGATCAACCGTTGAATCGCCTGTATCCCATGGATCGATTGAAACATTTTTCTTTTCAATACCATATGGATAGTGATTAGAAACGGTAATCAGCTTCGCATAGAATGGCTGTGGTAACTGTTCTAAATATTCCGCCGACTGCTGCAAGAACAATTTATCCTTCATTCCGTATCCACTAACGTACCCTTTTTTAAGAGTGTAGTACTGTTTACTGAAGAAGTATTGATAGCCAAATGATTTATAGGCATTATCGCGGTTCCAAAAACTAGATACATCACCATGGAACGCCGCCGTTGAGTAACCCTGTTGGTCCATAATCGCGGGCATTGCTTGGAAAGTATTTGTCGTTCCATCGGTAACCATCGCTGATCCTTCAGGAAGACCAAATAGTGAATTTTCAAGCATCATTTCGGCATCGGCCGTCTTTCCTTGTCCAACCTGATTGAAGAAGTTATCGTAAGCCAACGTGTTTTTGTCATTATAGAATTTATTAATGTTGGGCGTGATTTCCTTACCCTTCCATTTTTTATTAATGACAAATTGTTGCAAACTTTCTAGGTGAATGATGATGACATTCTTGCCCTTGGCAACACCCTTGTACTCGATGTTTGCGGGAATATCATTATCTTTAATGAATTTTTTAATTGGATTTAGTTGCGAACCCTTGGCTTCCTTCTTTTTATTACTATTTTGAACGGTCTTAACTCCATCATAAAGTGTGAAGCTTTGTAAGCCCAAATACTTAACAATGTAGTTGTTATCAAAAGTCCGTGTCAACAATCCCGAACGGTTTGAATATGCCAGTGCTAGATTTGCCGCTAATACACCAATTGAAAGAATGGTAACCGCAAAAGAGTTAACTAGTTTAAATTTACTTTTATCAATTTTGACAAAGCCAAAAACTAAAATTGCAACTACAAAAAGGACGTCAACAAAGACCAAAAAGTCGGTTGGTCGTAGAATTCCCATCAAACTCTTACCTAAGTTATCAGATGCTGCTCCTGAGCCCTTGATTAAATTAAAGGTGATAAAGTCGGAAAATTCCCTGTAATATAAAATATTAGCAAACAACCAAACCGATAAAATAGCATCCATAATGATCATATACCAATATGACCATTTTCCTCGAATGTATAAACCAATTCCAAATAAAAGTATTGCAAAACCCAGTGGGCTTATCGCCAGGATTAATTCTTGCATTCCACCCTGAACGCCCAGCGTAAATTTTGTCTGATATGCTATGTACGACTTGATCCAAAACAAACCCGTAATTAGCATGAAGAAACCGAATTTTGTGTTCAGTCCCCGACGAATCTTACCCCATAAACGATTCATGCTATCGTTCCTCCACATGATATTTCTAGTATAACTCCACTATTATATATTAAAACTTCAAAATGTCCGCCTATTATACTGTTTAGTTAATAAACTCTTATAATTATAATTTCGCGGTTAGCTTAACATCTGGGTACTTGCCAGCAAACCAACGCTCGGCAAATTGATTTTCAAATAAGAACAGTGGTTGATCAAACCGATCTTTAACTAACAAGTTTCTAGAAGATGACATCTTTTCATCTAATTGTTCTGGATCAATCCAGCGAGCAGTTTTCTTACCCATTGGTTGCATGACTACTTCAGAATTGTATTCGTTTTGCATCCGAAATTGGAATACTTCAAATTGAAGTTGTCCAACTGCTCCTAAAATATAATCGCCCGTCGTGTAATTTGTGTACAACTGCACGGCTCCTTCTTGAACCAATTGTTTGATACCCTTGTGGAAGGATTTTTGTTTCATCACATTTTTTGCGGAAACTTGCATGAAAAGTTCAGGCGTAAATTGTGGTAACTTTTCAAATTGAACGGCCCGCTTGCCAGCGTAAATCGTATCCCCAATCTGGAAATTACCAGTATCGTATAACCCGATTATGTCACCCGCAACGGCGGTCTCAACATTTTCACGTGTGTCGGCCATGAATTGTGTCGAATTTGAAAGGCGAATCGTTTTACCCGTTCGCTTCAGGGTTACATCCATCCCGCGGTCAAATTCTCCCGAACAAATTCGTAAGAAGGCAATTCGATCCCGGTGATTAGGATTCATGTTAGCTTGAATTTTAAAAACAAATCCGGTGAATTGTTCTTCTTTAGGTTCAACAACGTCGCCTTCTTCGTCTTTATGTGCAGAGGGCGCCGGTGCGTAATTTAAATAAGCGTCTAAGAAAGTTTTAACCCCAAAGTTTGTTAGCGCAGAGCCAAAGAAAACTGGTGTTAAGTCCCCCGTCGCAATTTTAGCTTCATCGAATTGGTTTCCAGCTTCTTTCATCAAAGAAACTTCCATCATTGCATCTTGAAAGACACTTTCTTCTTCGATCGGGTTGCTTTCTTTTAATTCACCGTCAGCATCTAATTCTAAAAATTCTGGTTCGTCAGTGTGGAGCTCAATTCGATTGTTGTAAATATCGTAGAGTCCTGCCAATTGTTTACCCATCCCGATTGGCCAATTCATTGGATAGGCGTCAACCCCTAGCACCTCTTCTAGCTCGTTAACCAAATCCAACGGCTCCCGGCCATCCCGGTCCAGCTTATTCATGAATGTAAAAATAGGAATTCCCCGCATTTTACAAATTTGAAATAGTTTTTTAGTTTGTGGTTCAATTCCCTTTGCAGAATCAATGACCATAACGGCTGAATCAACGGCCATCAACGTCCGATACGTATCTTCGGAAAAATCCTCATGTCCTGGGGTATCTAGAATGTTAATGCGTTTCCCAGCATAGTCGAACTGCATGACCGAACTTGTAACGGAAATTCCACGCTTCTTTTCAATTTCCATCCAGTCTGACTTAGCGTAATTCCCTGTCTTACGGGCCTTAACGGTTCCGGCCTCACGAACGACGCCACCGAATAATAGGAGTTGTTCCGTAATTGTGGTTTTACCAGCATCCGGATGTGAAATGATTGCAAATGTTCGACGGCGATCAACCGCACTTGTTAATTCTGCTTGATTCATAATAAATCCCTTTCCCTCTAAAAAATAAGATTGGAATAGGCATCCCAATCTTAAGATAATCTTTTAGTCTTTTTTGTATTCTGCTAAACCGAGGTCTCTTTTGATCTTGGTCGTTGAAATTCCTTCCGTTCGTGGAAGGTAAACGACTTTACAGTAGTCTGATAGAAAGTCAAATTGACCTTTCCAATCATCACCCATTACAAAAATATCAATATTATGTTCCTTAACATCGTTGATTTTTTGATCCCAATTTTCTTCGGGAATCACTTCGTCAACATACTTAATTGCCTCTAAAATGTACTTACGATCTTCAAAAGACGTGTAAGCTTTTTTGCCTTTAATGGCGTTAAATTCATCTGTTGATACACAAACTGTTAAGTGGTCTCCTAATGCTTTTGCCCGTTTAAGAAGACGAACGTGCCCTTTGTGTAAGAGATCAAAAGTTCCATACGTAATTACTCTTGTCAATTTTATTCTCCTTGAATTAAAATATCTAGCCCCGTTAAATATTACCATACTACCATTAATCCACCAAATTATATCTTAATTTTCAGGTTTAATTTTCTCTTCGATTGATTCCTGATCCAAACGCCAAATATGATGCAGGAAGTTAATCAGAACCTTAACAATTGCGTACGTGGGAACTGCCAGAATCATCCCTAGAATTCCCACAATTTTTCCAGCAACCAATAGTAAAATGATGATCGTTAACGGATGAATTTGAAGTGACTTACCAATGACATTAGGATAAATGAAATTGCCGTCAACCTGCTGAACGATTAAAACTACAATGATAACCGAAATCACTTTTGCTGGTGACTGCGCAATTGCAACTAGTAGCGATGGAAAGATTCCAAAATATGGTCCAACGTATGGAATTATATTACAAATACCGGCAATCACCCCTAACAGCAAGGCGTAAGGTTGACCAATGATCATGTAGCCAATCACGGTGAAGGTTCCAACAAACAGACATTCAATTACCTGACCAGATATATATGAGGATAACGTATCGCTCATTGAATCAAAGAGTGTAACAACATTTTCACGATTTCTTTTTGGAACAATTTTAGACACGGTTGGAATTAATTTATAGCCGTCTTTTAACATGTAGAACAAAATAATTGGAACAGTAATAACCATGACCGTGATATTGGTTACCGCGGCGATGACGTTCCCAATGCTAACCGTCATCCCGGCCAAGAATTGTTCCGCATACTTGCCAATCTGACCATTAATATTTTTAACATACGGTGTAAAATCAATCCGCTTTAGCCAAGAATGATCCAGCATTTTAGGAATGGCCGTCTGCAATCGTTTGGCAATATCTGGTAAATTACCGATCATTTGTGAAACCTGTTCGATTAGACTTGGGAAAAACGAGCTAATTCCCCAAATAATTAATGACAAGAATAGAACAAAAACGATTACCACCGCCCACGTTCGTGAAATTTTAAATTTCTTATAGCGAACGCGTGTCAACAGCTTAACCAGTGGATTTAACATGTAGTATAGAAAAGTTGCGATAATTAACGGCATAAAAATCGTACTGATAAACGTGCCAATCGGTGTAAATAAAAAGTTAATTTTAGTACAGACCCAAATCAAGGTGGCGACGATCAGAAGTTCTAGCGACCAATACATTAACGGCGTCTTTCTAAATTTTTCAAACATATATGTACTCCTCACTCTTATTTCAGACTTTAGTTTAGTGCTTTTTAAACAAAAAGGAAGTGTTATGCACACCTCCTTTTTTATCGAGTATTTCGCTCCGCTATATTTAGATAACGTTTGTACCAAATATTAATAAACTCGACCGAAAATGGTCCGCGTTTTTCATCAATCCAATTTGTCAGTTCTTTAACACTTTCTAGTAATACATTAATCGTATCCTGTGGATAGCGCCATTTTTTACTGAATTGTTCGAACTCATCCGTATCAAGCAGGCGTCGTTCCCCATTTGGAAAAACTTTTACGTCTAAATCATAGTCGATATACTTTAAGGCTTCCCGATCCAAAATATATGGCGAGGCGATATTACAATAATACGAAACACCGTTGTCTCGAATCATTGCCACCACGTTAAACCAAGTATGTTTATTAAAGTAGACCAGCGCTGGCTCACGTGTCACCCAACGACGTCCGTCATCTTCAATCACCACCGTATGGTCATTGCAGCCAATAAATTCATCTTCGTTATTTTTCAGAACCATCGTTTCGCGCCAAGTTCGATGCAAACTACCATCATGCTTATAGCTTTTTATCGCAATATACTCGCCCTCTTTTGGTCCAACAGAGTATTGAGACATAGCATAAGCCCACTTCCTACAGCTGAAAGCTTTTCAATTTCTCTTCAATTATATCAGACTAAGTTTTACTTTTGCACCATCAAGGAGTGATTCGTCGGATAAATTTAGATTTCGTTTTCACTAATAAATTTTTCAATTAGGTTCATTTCAAATCCCTTAGTAAAAAGTGCCTGCTTTATCTTGGCCTTTTTACTATAATCTGGCAAACTACCATATTTTCGAATTAATCTTTCTCCTAGTTTGAGCAATTTTTCATATTCGGCCTCTTCGTCGACCTCAAAATCAATCTCTTGAAGAGCCACATCAATTGATTGACCATTAAAGCCTTTATTCATTAAATTTTGCCGAATCTTCATTTGCTGCTGCTTAATTGAAACATTACTAAGACGCTTTTGAATTTTCTGGCCAACTGTGGTCGCCAAGCTAATCTGTTCTTCTTCGGTGAATAAATCCAGCCCAGTTTGAATGTCATTTTCGTAAACACCCTTTTGACGTAAATGATTGATGATATATCGGGGACCTTTATCACCAGTATGCATCATTGTTCGAACATAGCTTTTGGCATACTCCGCGTCATTTAGTAAGTTCAATTTCGCTAACTTGGCCAGGACCTGTGCCACAACTTCTTCGTCAAATTCTAATTTTAAAAGTTTTTGGGCAACCTCATCCTGTGTTCGAAGCTGGCCCGTCAAAAAGTTTAGGGCCTTGTTATACGCCTCAGCACCCGTTTCATATTCACCAATTGCTTGTAGTAGCGGACCATCAATTTCCATCCCTTTGTTTAACCGAAAGTGGATGAAAGTATCTTCACTGATTGGAAAAGCATACTCACCGTCCAAAAAGACGTTATAACGTCCAGCACATTTCTGTGCACTAATTAGCGTTATTTTTTTAGTTTCATCAGAATTAATGTTAAACCACTCCTTTTTTGCTATACTTTGTTAAGAATTAATTTGAAAGAAGGATATTCAAATATGCCAACTGCTAAAGTTGTTTTTGCAACCATTACTGGTAACAATGAAGATTGTGCCGATATTATTACCGAAGCGCTTGAAGATCTCGGCGTTGAAGTTGATGAAACCGAAATTTCACAAACGGACGCTTCCGAACTTAAAGATTATGATATTAACGTAATTGTCCCATACACTTATGATGAAGGTGCCCTACCAGAAGAAGGCATGGACTTTTTTGATGACCTTGCCGACCTTGATCTATCAGGTAAAATCTTTGGCGTTGCTGGTTCCGGGGATACATTTTACGAAGAGTACTACTGTCTAGCGGTTGATAAATTTAGCGCTGCCATGGCTGGTACGAACGCCACAAAAGGTGCTGAAGACTTAAAAATCAATCTAGCACCTGAGTCTCAAGAAGACTTGGATAATTTAGATAATTTTGCCAGTGATTTGGTAAACAGCTTTAATTCAAAGTAAATTATCTAACTTATTAACGCAAAAGAAGCTAAAAAAACAGATTGTTTTTCTTAGCTTCTTTTTATTTACACTCATTATACATAATTTGAAATTAGTTTAGCAATTGTGCTTCCAAGTTGGCAACTTCATTTAGAAGCGTTTTAGTTCCGGAATGGCGCTCGTTGCTAAAAATAACCAATGCCTTTTTACCATCGTTACTAATTCTGATATGATCTTGGAATCCGTATCCATAACCATTAGCAGTTCGGTCGTTAACATTTCCAACATACAGTCCGCCGTAGTATTTAGCTGAGTTCGGAGCCGTTGAGTAAAAGAGCTGGTTCGCTTTCTCCTGTCCACCCAAAATGTTACCTGTCAATAGTTCAGATATTATCCGATAATAATCCATAACCGACATGTACACTTGACCAGTTCCTAATTCTGACTGAACCGTTGCTTCATTTGGATCCTGCTTGCTGGTTGTACCATCCGCCGAAATCATATAACCGGTGGCCCGATCAGTCGCTTGCTTATCGTACGCAAATTCGGTTTCTTTCAGACCCAATTTTGCACGTAGGTGTTGTTAAATAACTGTTCATAGCTTCGACCACTCACCCTCTCAATAACTTCGGAAAGAATGACAAAGTTAACTGGTTGATAATTCCAAGTCCCAATCTTGTTGGCATCAAATTTAACATTTTTACGAACAACCTTTAATAATTGACTATTGGAAAGATTAGCTTCCTTATAGGTAACATCCCCCATTGATAATCCCGATGTCATATCTAAAAGTTGACGGATCGTAATTTGATCTCCTCCAGGGAAGTCTTTAATATACTTGCTTAACTTATCCGTAAACTGCAATTTACCAGCATTAATCTGATTCATTACTAAGCCGGCCGTTAGCGCCTTTTGTAATGAGTCAATTTCATACGTCGTTGTCAACGTATTTTTGACCTTCTTGTCATTATTAGCATCGCCCGCCGTGTAGCTATCGACAATCTTATCGTTATCAATTAATACAGCCGTTTCTGAAAAATCAATCGGCTTTAAGCCTGCTTCAAGTGTGCCATTAAGCGTTGTGTCAGTCGATTTATCAATTTTCTTAGAAGACGCCATTGTAGCAATTTTGCGAGATGAAGAACTGGCCTCTTTTTTAGAACTCGT
This sequence comes from Pediococcus stilesii, assembly GCF_001437075.1. GTDB lineage: Bacteria > Bacillota > Bacilli > Lactobacillales > Lactobacillaceae > Pediococcus > Pediococcus stilesii. The sequence goes on along the minus strand of NZ_JQBX01000019.1, from coordinate 11,170 downwards.
GGTTGCTTTCTTTTTAGATGAACTACTTTTTTGACTCTGAGAGGTAGTTACATTCTCGTTTTTAGTTTTTGAGGAAGTTGAATTAGAATAAACTAACCACCCACCAACTACAATTACTAGTCCTAATAGACCCCAAATCCATTTTTTCATGTTTCTTTCCTACTTTCCAAAGATGATGACCATAATCCAATAATAAAATAACCGATCTACTCCATATGCTGAAACCATTGGAATTAAAGGATTCCTCATCTTAATATAAGCCAAATTAAAGATAAATTGAGATCCGCCAAAACCTAAAATACTATAAAAAATATTGGGGTTAGCCGGATTAATCATAAAGAATCCACCAATTAATGCCGCAAGTAGAGCAAATAGCCAAACACGATAATTTTTAAAAGAATAATCTTTAATTCCACTAAATTGAAAAACGACATTTAAAACTAATATGGCAACAATTTGTGCACTGATCGTTGAATATAAGACCATCCAATTCATTACATTAAACAATGGTTTAGAAATTAGCTGTACTTGATCGATGTTAAAGGTTGGTGGAACAGAAAAAATATTCCAATGGCTGAAAATGTTTGAAAGTTCTCTTCCGCCCATCATCATTAACATACCAAGAACGGCGACTGGGATTATCATGAACCATTGCCACCATTTCAGCCAGTGAAAATATTGTCGAATATTTTTCCAGCCCATAATTATTAACAGTCCGACAACTAAAATAATTAGCTGTAGTACTTCTTGTTGAATCAACATGGTCCGCCCAATTTTAGTGGGTGCATCCATAAAGATATCAATTGAAACAAACAAAGCCTGTGAGATTGGATTAGACGTGTTAAATAAAAAGTAATCAAATAGAACCAACGCTAGGACGTACAGCCAACGCGCAAGTGAAAGTTCAGGAAACTGAGGGGTAATTTTTTCATTTTTCATCAGCTATATCCTCCTTGGCGCATTTTTTAATAATTGATCAAGTGTGGTAATCACAACCCGGTCTACAACCTGTTTACTGGTTTTACGATACGTCCGATTGGAAGATTCAAACGTCATATAAATCTTGTTACCATCAGATGAAATTTGTTCTAAATGCGATGGCATTGGAATAATTTTAAGGGCGTCCTGTTGTCTAAACACCTTTTGATTCAAATTCTTTTTGAAAATGTACAAGAACGAAGTATTCGCACCGTATGACTGTGATAGTAAAGCATAATCACCACTAAAGGTTAAACCTTGGGCTTTTTGAATCGTTTGTTGCTGTTGCAAAACACGGGCAAATAAGTCGACTGAATTATCAGCACCTAAAAGATTTGTATTACCACCAACAATTTCACCCGCATTATTTAAATCTAATCTTGAAACCTGTCCTTCACCACCAGGATTGAAGAATCCAACGAACAAACTGTTATCTGTATAATTGACAAATGATGCGCGGTGAACCGTTCCGAGTGCTGTTCTTTGATTATATGAAATTGGCCCATCAGAAATCTTATAGTTCAATAGACGGTTTAATTTAATGCTAAAAAGTTCTGGTCCACTATCCTTGGTGCCACAAACCCATAGCTGCTCATTCTTTGGATCAAAAGCAATTCCACCAACATGTGGTTGACCTTGTAATACAATCGTATTAATTAATTTACCCGTCTTTAGTGATTGAACATAAATAACCGAGTTATGAATTAAATCATGATCATAAGACGACGTAAATAAGTAATCTCCGTACGTAGCAACTCCTTGTGGCGTCATTGAGGTACAAATTTCAACCTTTTTAGAATGGGTATTAATCGTCTGTGTATTCTGAATTCCCGGAATCACAGGTAAATTTTTCGAATCCATTGCCAAAGATTTTTGCAATGGCTCATACTGATCAATCGCATCATCTAATTCATTCTGCGATAAAATTGGCTGAACCGTTGTTTTAGAGGTCGTTGGCTTGGCTTCCTTAACAAATGAGCTTTGAGTTGGATAACCGTACCCGTAGTATCCTAAAAACACTCCCAAAATAATAACGATCAGCCCAATCGGAATCGCCAAACGATACCATTTTCCGGTATCTTTTAACTGCTTCATTTATATCACTCCAATACAATCTATTTTTAATTATGGCAATAAGCGAAGGTCTATTTAAAAATATCATTAACCACATTTATAATAGCCTGTATTAAACTTATAGGCCAATATTAAGCCTCGCATAATAAACAAACAATTTAAATAATATTTATTCTTGTAAAAGAAAAAGCTGAAACATTAAAATTTCAGCATTTTCTTTGATTATTTATGCCATTGGGCAATTGCATTTAGAATTTGGGATGAGGCGGTTCCGTCGCCGTATGGATTCTTAGCGTTCGCCATTTTAGCATACTCCTTTGAATCGTTTAGTAAACTAATCATTTGTTTTTTAACCTCATCTGGATCGGTCCCCACTAGTTTTAAGGTGCCTGCATCGACTCCCTCTGGTCGTTCGGTCGTATCCCGCAGTACTAAAACTGGTTTCCCGAGTGACGGTGCTTCCTCTTGGACACCGCCAGAATCCGTCATGATTAAATAACTGCGCGCAGCAATGTTATGAAAATCAAGCACATCCAGTGGTGCAATTAACTTGATTCGAGCGTCATTTCCTAGCTCCTCTTCAGCCATTTGTTGCACTTTAGGATTTAAATGGACCGGAAAAATCACTTCAACGTCTGGGGTTTGATCAACAACCTGCCTAATCGCTTTGAAAACACGGCGCATTGGTGCACCTTGATTTTCACGGCGGTGCATTGTAACTAAGATAATTCGTTTATCTGATCCAATTTGATCTAACACCGGATTTTGGTAATCATCCTGAACAGTATCTTTTAAGGCATCAATCGCAGTATTTCCCGTCACAAAAATTTGCTTTTGGGGATGGCGTTCCTTTAAAAGATTGGCCTCACTCGTGGTCGTTGGTGCAAAATATAAGTCCGTTAGAACATCCGTCATTTGGCGATTCATTTCTTCTGGAAACGGCGAGTATTTGTTCCAAGTCCGTAATCCCGCTTCTACGTGGCCCACTGGAATCTGATGGTAAAAAGCGCTTAATCCAGCGGAAAACGTGGTAGTCGTATCGCCATGAACAAGTATCAGGTCCGGCCGATTAGCATTCAAAATCTGGTCCATGCCAAGTAATACCTTACTAGTTATGCTACTTAGCGTCTGTTCCTTTTGCATAATATTCAGATCATAATCTGGAACAATATGAAAAATTTGCAAAACCTGATCCAACATTTCACGATGCTGACCCGTAACAACCGTAACGGGATCAAATCGTTCGTCCTGATGCATTGCCTTAACAACCGGTGCCATTTTAATCGCTTCCGGTCTTGTACCAAAAATACTCATAACTTTTATTTTGTCCATTTCGTCATCCTCCGGCTTCTAATTACCATTATATCAGCAATCACCTTGAAAATATGATAGGATATTAAAAAACATTGGGAGGACTTTACCATGGATGAATCAGTATTAAATCAAAACCTTAAAAAGTATGCCGACCTCATTACTCAAGTTGGTGTTAACGTTCAACAAGGACAAACCGTTGTGCTCTACGCCTCAGTTACCCAAAAGAAATTAGCTAATTTAATTACGGATGCGGCATACCAGTTAGGCGCAGCCGAAGTGATTTTGGAATGGAACGATATTTTTACAACTCGGGAATTTTTACTCAATGCCAATGAGGATCGTCTAGCCTCTGTATTCGATTATGAAAAACAAAAATGGCAGTTTTTAGCCGACCGTCGTGTTTCAAGAATTAGCATTGTTAGTGACGACCCCAATGCTTTAAATGATGTCCCTAACGAGCGGATCGCTAAATATCAAGCCGCACAAGGAGCTGCTAAACGACCAATTATGCAAGTTACTACCAATAATGATATTAGCTGGCTAGTGGTTGCGGCGGCTGACACGGAGTGGGCTGAGTTGGTATTCCCCGAACTTAAAGGCCAACAAGCCGTTGATCGCCTTTGGGAAGCAATTTTTAATACGGCATTGGTTGACCAGCCCGATCCAATCGGGGCATGGACTAAAAAAATTGCCGATCTATCCGCCCACGCAGACTGGTTAAATCAACAGCGCTTTTCGGCTCTCGAGTATCGGGCACCTGGGACTAATTTAACCGTTGGATTACCAGATGGGCATATTTGGGTCGCAGCAGATTCAGAGGACGCCTCTGGGAATACATTCGTAGCTAACATCCCCACTGAGGAGGTGTTCACTGCTCCCGACCGGCGTCACATCGACGGGACGGTCGCCTCAACAAAGCCGTTAAGCTATGCCGGCACAATTATCGAAGGAATGCACATCACTTTCCAAAATGGAAAGGTTGTTGAAGCTACAGCAACCCGTGGGCAAGAGGTTCTCGAGCATCTTCTTCAAACTGATGATGGCGCAAAATCGTTAGGTGAAATTTCACTGGTTCCAGACGACTCACCAATTTCACAATCCAACATTACTTTCTTCAATACCCTTTTTGATGAAAACGCGTCCGATCATATGGCATTCGGCGAAGCTTACCCCTTCACCATTGAAAATGGTACTTCAATGTCTGCTTCGGAATTATTAAAGAACGGGATGAATGTTAGTCAAACCCATGTTGATTTCATGATTGGCTCAAACTCAATGAACATCGATGGAATTAAAGCTGATGGCTCAAAACTTCCAATTTTCCGAGACGGAAATTGGGCAAAATAGATTCGATCAATAAAAAATTTTTACATTAAAAAAGCGATTTACAGATTTTGAGATAGTTTCTCAATTTAATCCTGTAAATCGCTTTTTAATTAACCATTGGACGTTGTTTTAGATAATAAATTATTTTTCAATTGGATTTATAACTTAGTCACACTTAAATTGTGTCACCATTAAAGATTGAGTTTTTAACAATTACGTAATCAACCTTGCGGATTGATTCGAGATCTTTTCCACCGGCGTACGAAATCGAAGATTGGAGGTCCTCACGCATTTCATTTAACGTATCTCTCAAATGTCCACGTTGGTGAATCCAAATCTTTTTACCTTCAACATTTTTAGATTCGCCCTTCTGATACTGAGAAGCACTACCAAAGTATTCTTTATACTTCACACCATCTTCAACTTTAGTTTCACCTGGTGATTCGATATGACCCGCAAATAATGAGCCAATCATTACCATCGTGGCACCGAAACGAACTGACTTAGCGATATCACCATGCGTCCGAATTCCGCCATCCGCAATCAGCGGTTTCCGAGCTGCTTTGGCACACCAACGTAATGCTGCCAGTTGCCACCCGCCAGTACCAAAGCCAGTTTTAATTTTTGTAATACAAACCTTACCAGGTCCAATTCCGACCTTGGTGGCGTCTGCTCCCGCGTTCTCTAATTCACGAACCCCTTCTGGAGTTCCAACGTTTCCAGCGATTACAAACGCTTTTGGAAGCTTTTCTTTAATATATTGAATCATGTCAATCACACTTTGTGAATGACCATGTGCAACATCAATTGTAATATAATCTGGTGTAATATTTTCAGCAGCCAATTTATCAATCAGCTTGTATTCATCGTCTTTAACACCAACACTAATTGAACTAATTAAGTTTTTAGACTGCATTTTTTTGACAAAATCTAATCTTCTTTCAGGTTCAAAACGATGCATAATGTAGAAGTATCCGTCTTTAGCTAAGTTTTCAGCAATTTCTTCATTGATAATTGTCTGCATATTAGCTGGAACAACCGGTAACTTAAACCGATGTTGACCTAGCGTCACCGATGGATCACATTCTGTTCGACTGCGAACGATGCATTTTGCCGGAATTAATTGGATGTCTTCGTAATCAAATACTTTCATTAATTGTCCCCTCGAAGTGAATAATTTAACGGCGTTTTTGCCGCCACGAAATAATATACACTAACTTTAAATAAAAAACAAGTCTTTAAAGTTCGTATTTTTAAATAAATTAAACTTAAATGCCATTGATTCACTCAAAAACGAGTCGTTTTATCGAAATATATCATTAAATCCAACGGATAACAAAATCAATTCATCTTTACAGCATCCCTTTTTCGTGCGAAAATAAATAAGTTAAGTCTCCGTGGCTCAACTGGATAGAGCAATCGCCTCCTAAGCGATAGGTTGTGAGTTCGATTCTCACCGGGGACATCAAGATATCATCATAACTAAAAAACATCACTCCAAAATGAGTGATGTTTTTATTTTCGACAAAAGTTTTATTTTTAATACAAATCAATTCCATAATTTAAAAAGTCGCTGACATTTGCCAACGACTTCCTACTTATACAACCCCGGGTCTTGCCCTGATCAAACCAGACTCGACAGTCAAATTAAGTTAATTTAATTTCTGAACTTTATCCAAATCGGATTGCTTGAGATCAGCAACTTTAACTCCAGTTACTGCTTCCATTCCTTCACGGGTCACAATCAATTGTTTACCGAACTTACGAATGGTACCTTCTGGGAAGCGTCTTGGATACTTATTGTAAATTGTACGTACATAATCCTTTTGCTTGCCCCACATCAAGCTGGCTTCACGACTGCCAATTAGTTCGTCAGTGTTAAGGTTAACTTTTAACTTCTTTGACATTGTCATTCCTCTTTTCTCTATTTCAATAATATTACAATTGTACCAATATTTTCCACCATGCCTTACACATTATAGTATCAAAAAATTCTGTATATAATTAATTTTAAGCTCAAGTTTAAATAATCTTAAACATAATGATTGATAGTACTTCTAATGATATAAGGCATCGCCTTGATATTGTACATAACCCAACATATTGTATTTTATCATAAAACACACTTATATGTTTCATTAATGTAAGCAATTAGACCAAAAAATCTAAAATCCACTGTAATACGCTTTAAATACGAGCATTTCCTGAGAAAAAATTATTTCTTTTTTGCTTCACTCATGCGAACAACTACCCGACCATGTAAGTCGTGTAACTCTTCTGATCGAGAATCAGCAACACTAGCTGAATCAATTTCTACTAAAATTGAATTTTCGTAAACTTTCCCAACTGTTCCTTCAAATCCCGTAGGTAGTAAGTCGGTCTTTTTAACAACGACTTCGTCTCCAACATCAAATGGTTTCTTTTCTTCCTTAATTTCTTTTTCCGCCATTATTCTATTCTCCCTTAGTTTCCTGCGTTAATATTTGCTTCTTCTACGTTGCTATTGTTTGCATTTGAAGCGCTACTTGCTGATAATGCAGCAGTTCCGGTATCAGCACGACTCAAGCTGAGGGCGCTTCTAACAAAGTTTGTAACTCGTTGTAATTCGGTCTTTGAAACGATTTCCATCGACTGTCCGTTAACCGTCTGGCCGGTTCCTTGCGCATGAGTTTCATCGATGCTCTTCGTTGCCGAACGGTAATTTTTAGCCAATGCAACTAAATTATCAAACGTAAAATCAGTTTGCGTCTCGCTAGAAATTGAATCAATGAAATTCTTGTTCAATAACGCTGAAATTGAACTGCTCTTGTTGATAATAGCAGTTAGAACCTGTCGTTGTCTAGTTTGACGCCCGTAATCGTTTTGTGGGTCATCGTAGCGCATTCTAGAGTAAGCCAAGGCCTTTTTACCATTCATATGAGTCTTAACACCCTTTTCGAAAGTGTAACCATCATAGGTGAAACTTAAAGTAGGTGTGATATCAACCCCACCCGCTTCGTCGACGACTTTTTGCATCCCACCCATGTTAACCAAGACGTAAAAATCAATCGGAATATTAAATGTTGATTGAACGGCTCGAATTGCAGTTCCCGCTCGCCCAAAGGAATATGCAGCATTGATCTTCGAAGGCGATTCAGATTCAAATCCTGGAATCGTGATTCCTAGATCTCGTGGAATACTTGTAATTGTGGTTCGATTAGTTTTGGGATTTAACGTAACCACCATCATGCTATCGGTCCGCCCTTTATAAGATCGACCTAAAGCTCCCGTGTCAGTTCCCATCAGTAGAATTGAAATTGGCTTTTTCCCACTCAATTGACTACTGGTATTTCGCTCTTTTTTGATTCCAGCACTACTGTAAGTGCTATCCACCGCATTTTTGATATTCTGGTATTTACGAACTCCGTAAACAATTCCTCCAAGTAACACAACCGCCAAAATAATTAGGATTGTGTTCCGAACAGTATGCGATTTCTTTTCACGTTCTCTACGCATAAAATATACCTACCTTTCAACAGTGACTATATTACACTAATTTTATCTAACTTTTGTTAAAAATAGCATAATTAATCAAATTTCAAACAAATTTAATCGTTCTTCTTTGATCGGCGCATCCCTTTACGTTTCGAGTGTTTCTTTTTGCCCTTTTTCTTCGGAGTTGCAACCACCGGTTTCTTCTTTCCGTTCGTCACAACTTTGCCAGATTGAGGCTGTTCGTTTTTCTTAGAATGCTTCACCTCATTTTTAGCCTGAGGAGCGGTGACAGCTGGTGCAGCTTTTGCCATTTTGGCAGCTTCACTGGCAAGCATTAGTTGGCGGTCTTGAATCGCTAACTTTTCAAGACTCAAACCAATTTCTTTGGTCATTTTTTTAAGATTTCGAATGTCATGGTCATTTCCCAAACTGATGACGTATCCTGATTGCCCCATTCGGCCAGTCCGACCCACTCGATGCGTGTAGGTCGTCGCATTCCGCGGAATATCAAAGTTAATCACTGCCGGTAGTTTTTGAATATCCAAACCACGAGCGGCAACGTCTGTCACCATCAATAATGCTAAATCTTTATTCTTAAATCGGCGCATGGCAGACGCACGATCAATTTGAACTTGGTGACCAGCAATTTTACCCACGCTAACTCCCTCATGTTTTAAGAGAGCTGCCGTTTTTTCCATAGTTGAAACGTGGTTAAAAAAGACTAACCCTTGAAAATTCTTAACTCGACTAAGTTTTTTCAAAATCCGAGCTTTAGTCTTTTCGGACGTTTCAATCCAACCATGTTGCACATTTCCACGTGTTTGATCCTCATCTCGAACATCAACTACAAGTGGTTTTACGCCAAACCATGTTTCTAAATCATCCAAGGCCAAATCGTCCGTGGCGGAAAAGAAACTGAGTTGGACATCTGCCAGGAGCTGGTCTTCAATTTGACGGGTGTCTTCGAGTGTTTCTCCCGTTAGTAGTTCGTCTGCCTCATCAACCACCAAGCTTTGAAGCTCACTAACTTTTAATCGATGTTCATTGATCAATGTTAGCACGCGTCCCGGTGTTCCAACGATGATTTCGGGCTTCTTTTTTAATCGTTCAATTTGACGCTGAACATTGGCTCCGCCGGTAACCGATGTAACTTTAAGCCCGATTAGTGCCGCCCATTCTCGGAAAACATCCGTGGTTTGGATCGCTAATTCTTGTGATGGCGACAGCACTAGTAGTTGCGTGCCATCCCCTGGTATTACTTTTTCCATGAGTGGTAAAGCGAAGGCGAGCGTTTTACCAGATCCAGTTGGTGACAGTCCTAAAACAGACTCTCCATTCCGTAAGGGTTCCGCAACCCGCTGCTGAATTAACGTCCGCTTTTGAAAGCCTTTTTCATTAAAATGGTTTTGAAATAAATCATTCATTAAAGTTTAATCCTCTTCTTTTTCATTGGTAAAATATATCTTACCATTTTGGCGGAGATTATATAGTAGTTTATTTACATTTCGACTAAGATCCAACCAGTTTTGATAATCTTTGCGGTTGATATGATTATCTGGATCCTGAATTACGCGAGCAAAATCACGGGCTTCGGCAATCATTGGATTGGATTCAGGGTCATCGCTAATTAAGCGTCGATTTCCTTCTTCATCAATATACTCAACCCGATTCAACTCGGCGGCATTATCCATAACGATGCTGTCTTTAACTCCGTAGATTTCAGAGCTTAATTCTGAATTAATATTTTTTCCGATATTTAGCGTGACGTCAAATTCCGGATACCTTAAAATTGCAATACCTTTTCCGTCCACTCCGGTCCGAATTTTTTGAGCAAAGTAGGCCACTTCTTCCGGCATGCCAAACCAGCATACGGCATCATATGCCAGATAAACTCCCAAATCTTGGAGTGCCCCACCGGCAAAATTAAGTGAAAAAATGTTAGGTTCATGGCCCTCTAAGTAACTGTCATAGCGACTCGAATATTTCGCGTATGTCAACGTTGCGCCTTGAATCAACTTCATTTGTCCAACTTGATTCCGGATCGCTCTAAAATTATCCTCATGAATATGCCGTGCTGCTTCAAAAAGTAAAGCTTGGGGATGCTTTTCTAGCGCTTCATCGAGTTGTTCCCATTCGGTTGGATTAGCGACCATTGGTTTCTCGACAACGGCGACCTTATCCGCTTCAATCACTTGCTTAGCTTGCGCAAAGTGAAGGCTATTTGGAGAAGCAATATACACCGCATCAACATTTTTATCATTAATTAAATCTTCAATCTGATCATAAAACTTGGTTGCACCATTCTTTTCACCAAATGAATATGCTTTTTCTAAATTCCTCGAATAGACCGCCGTTAGCTTCCATTCTCCGGTAGCATGTGCCGCATCAATATATTGTTGCGTAATCCAATTGGTACCTATAATTCCAAAATTAATCATGTTTGTACCCCCTTGTCTTGTCTTATTACATTCTACAACAAAACTGGAATATTACGGAATGATTTCACATTAATTAATTTTATTAACAACTCTTAAAAACTAGTGCTTTTTGCTACTTTACCCATCTTTTTAATGTTATATTTAAGGTAAATATAATGATAAGGAGTACGAGCTATGAACTGGCAAAAACCTTCGCTCGGGGACCTCTTCTCATTCATGCGCTTTGACACAAAGAAGACTACAAAAACGCCTAAAAACGTTAGCCCATTTTTCTTTGCCGGGACATGGCAGTACCATGATCCAAATACTAATCGTGAGCATGAGTTAGAGATTTTACCGAACTATGACGTCTATTTAGATGGAAAACTACTTAAAACAGTCGTTGAACGCCTCGACGACTATCGGATTACCTTCATTGATCGTTTTGGATATCACTTAATCATTAAGGCCAACGACTATCGTCCAATCAGCGTTTACGATGAAGCTAACAACGAAACATATGCAATTATTAACTCAAAAAAAGAGGAATGAACCTGTCGCACTTTGAGGTATACCCAAAAAGTTAA
>NZ_JQBX01000018.1 GCF_001437075.1 Pediococcus stilesii | reverse complement strand
CACACCAAATATTGTACAGCCATTTGTTTAGCTAGACTGCGAATCATAATTCGCGGTCTTTTTTTCTTGTTAGAAGTTTTATAATGATTCATAATTGAGGTATTGAAAATCGAAAGTGAGGATATAAGAATGAATCAAAAGGCACTATTTATTATTTTTGGTGGTACTGGGGATTTGGCTTATCGTAAACTATATCCAGCATTATTTAACTTGTATGAGAAAGGCTACTTGAAAGAAGACTTTGCTGTGATTGGGACTGCCAGACGTCCCTGGTCTAATGACCATTACCACGAAGTTGTGATGAGTGCTATTGAAGATGCTGGCCGTGATTCTGGACGAACAAATGATGATTTACCTCGTAAGTTTGCCAATCACTTTTACTATCAGTCGCATAACGTTGATGATGTTGATCACTACGTTGCTCTTAGAAAATTGGCGGATGAGTTGGATGAAAAGTATCAACTAGAGGGTAATCGCATTTTCTATTTAGCAATGGCTCCGCGTTTCTTTGGAACAATTGCAGGCCATTTGAAAGATCAGCAGTTATTAACTGATGGAGATGGATTCAATCGATTGATCATTGAAAAGCCTTTTGGTCGTGACTATCCAAGTGCAAAAGAACTTAATGACTCAATTTCTGGTTCGTTTAAAGAAGAACAAATTTTTAGAATCGATCACTATTTGGGGAAAGAACCAATTCAGTCAATTGCTGGGCTACGATTTGGAAATGCGCTCTTTAATTCGTTATGGAGTAAAGAGCATATTGATAACATTCAGATTACGCTTGCTGAATCGTTAGGTGTTGAAGAACGAGCCGGATATTATGAAACAGCAGGGGCAATGCGTGATATGGTTCAAAACCACATTATGCAAATCGTGTCGCTCCTGACAATGGAAAGACCAGACGTTTTTGATCCTAGTCACTTACGAGAGAAAAAAATCGAAGCAGTTGAAAATATTCAAATGTATTCCAAAGAAGAAGTTGATCAAAATTTCGTTAGGGGACAGTATGGTGAAGACGAGTTCAAAACGCAGCTAGCATATCGAGATGAAGAAGGTACGGATGACAATTCACAAATTGAAACCTTCGTGGCTGGAAAGCTAATTACTCATAACCCATCTCTGGATGGTGTTCCAATATACATTCGGACCGGTAAACGACTTACTAAAAAGTCGACACAAGTAAACATTGTTTTTAAGAACAATGATAAGAACATTTTTTCAGATAATCCCGATGAAAAACTGGAGACCAATGTTTTAACAATGCATATTGAACCGGACCAAGGATTTACACTTGAATTTAACACAAAAACGGGTAATCAAGGCTATAAACTATCACCTGTCCATTTAAGATATCGTAAGACCGCTGCTGAAAAAGCGCGCATTCCGGATGCCTATGAAGGACTAATTCGAGATGCATTAGCGGGGGATAAAACCAATTTTGCTCACTGGCACGAGGTAGCGCAAGCTTGGAAGATCATGGATGTCGTTAGGAATACATGGGATGCTGAAACTCCGGATTTTCCTAATTATGTTAGTGGTAGCATGGGACCGCAAGCAGCCGATGACCTATTGACGAGGGATGGTCGAGAATGGGTGTTTAATCCACGTAAATAGTGATGCAGATGAGTGATACAAAAGAATTAACGCCGATTAATATTGATGATAAACGAAAAATTATTCATGTTGATATGGATGCATTTTATGCTTCAATCGAAATGAGAGACAATCCAGCTTTTAAAAAAGTACCGCTAATTGTTGCACATGATCCACGTAAAACAGGGGGACATGGGGTTGTAACGACCGCAAACTATGTTGCCCGAAAATTTGGTGTGCATTCAGCAATGTCGGCAATGAAAGCTCTGGAATTATGTCCACAAGCAACCTTTAAGGATCCAGATTTCCCCAAATATCGGTTCGTGTCAGATCAGATTCACCGCATTTTCCATATGTTTACGGACAAAATTGAGCCGATTGCGTTTGATGAAGCGTATTTAGATGTTACGGATGATAAAAAAGGCATCGGGGATGCCGTGTTAATTGCGCATGAAATTCAAAAAGTTATTTTTGATGAGACAAACCTAACCTGTTCAACGGGGGTCTCTTATAATAAATTTCTTGCTAAAATGGCATCCGAATATTCCAAACCGGTGGGTGTCGCAATCATTGAACGTGATGATGTTACCGAGTTTCTGAAAAATATTCCAATTGAACGTTTTCGGGGAGTTGGTAAGAAAACAGTTCCTAAGATGCATGAACTAGGAATTTTTAAGGGTGCGGATTTAATTAAAGTTAGTGAAAATGATTTGATTCATTACTTTGGCAAGTTCGGCTATGTTCTTTATCGATGGGTTCGCGGTCAGGATGATCGTCCGGTAGAATATCAACGCGAACGAAAGTCAATTGGAAAAGAGGAAACTTATGGTAAACCACTGACGAGTGATTCTGAGGTTGAAAGCCGGTTAAGAGTGATTTCCGAAAAGCTACTTGACGCAGTCTTAAAACGCCAAAAACATGGTAAAACGATCGTATTAAAACTAAGATATAGTGATTTTGAAACAGTGACAAAAAGGGTCACACTTGATGAATTCATTCAAAATGATGTCGAAACGTATTATTTTTACTCCAAACAAATTTTTGACGACATTGCAGATATTGATCGGCAAATTAGGTTACTCGGGATCACATTAACAAATCTTACTGATCAAAACTTTCAGGAAGTTTCTTTGCCGCTGTTTAAACATTTCTAGAATATTTATGATATGCTAAGAGATACTGAATAAAATATAAGCTTAATTGATAAATTTAAAAGAGTGGGATAAACGAAATTATAATGGACATACTTGAAGAGATTTTAGAGCAAATTAAAAAATACAATCGGATTATTATTCATCGTCATCAACGCCCAGACCCCGATGCAATTGGTTCTCAGGTTGGATTGGCAAAAATATTGCAAGCTTCATTTCCTCACAAACAAATCAAAGTGGTCGGAAAACAAATTGATGGCTTGAGTTGGCTGGGAAACATGGATGATGTCGAAGGTGAGTTCTTTGATGACGCTTTGGTAATTGTCATTGATACCGCAAATTCACCACGGATTGATGATCGTCGATTTGAAAATGGAGCATTTTTGATAAAAATTGATCATCATCCAAATGACGATCAATTTGGTGATTTAATGTGGGTTAAAGAGGAGGCTTCGAGTAGTTCGGAATTAGTTTTTGATTTCTTTGCACGTTTTAAGGATCAATTAACACTGACTAAAGAAGCTGCTCGTGATTTATACGCTGGAATTGTCGGCGATACAGGTAGATTTATGTATCCTTCCACCAGCGCGCATACGCATAATGTAGTTGCCGGACTGATGGAAACTGGATTTGATATGGTGGAAGTTAACCAAACTCTCGACGGTATTCCAGAATCAGTTGCTCATTTATCCGCTTATGTATATGACAATTTAAAAATTAACTCTAACGGAGCGGCATATATTGTTTTGAGTAAAGAAGTTCTTGAAAAATTCAATTTAAAGGACGCTGGAACTGCTGGGATTGTATCAATCCCCGGTCGAATTCTGACCGTTAAATGGTGGGCGATATTTGTTGAACAAGATGATCACTCCTATCGGATTCGATTACGATCAAAGGGTCCGGTAATTAATGAGTTGGCCAAAAAACATGATGGTGGCGGACATCCATTAGCTAGCGGAGCTAAAGCAAAAAATCTAGAAGAAGTTAACCAAATTATCAGCGAATTAGATCAATTGGCTTAGACAAGGAGTAATTAATGAACGAATTTCAGAAGTTTAATTTAAAGCCCTTTTTGATGCAAGCATTAGATCAAATTGGATTTAAAAAACCAACACCAGTGCAGGAAAAGGTTATTCCTTTGATTGCTGCAAAAAAGAGTGTTGTTGGACAATCTCAAACTGGGAGCGGAAAAACACATGCGTTTCTTTTGCCAATTTTTGACGACATAGATCCTGAATTAAATGCAATTCAAGCAGTTATTACAACGCCAAGTCGAGAACTTGCTTATCAGATTTATGAGGATGCCAAGCAACTAGCATCAACTTCAGAAATTAAAATTGAAATTGGTAATTATGTTGGGGGAACCGACAAGAAGCGCCAGATTGAAAAACTTAATCATCATCAACCGGCAATTATAATTGGTACTCCAGGGCGTGTTTTGAATCTGTTGAAAGAGCGAGCACTAAACTTTCGACAGGTTAAGTACATGGTAATTGATGAAGCTGACATGACGCTCGATATGGGCTTTTTAAATGCGGTGGATCAAATCGCAGCAAGTATGCCGGAAAAACTACAGATATTAGTTTTTTCAGCAACAATTCCTCAGAAATTAAATGTATTTTTGAAAAAGTACATGGACAGTCCTGTAATTGAATCAATTCCAACCGAAACGACGATTAGTCCAACCATTAAAAATATCTTGATCTCGACTAAAAGTCAGGGTAAAAATCATTTAATTTATCAGTTGTTAACGATGGGTGAACCCTATCTAGCCTTGGTTTTCACGAATACTAAGGAACGAGCAGATGAGTTAACGGATTACCTTAAGGGACAAGGTTTGGATGTAGCTAAAATTCATGGTGGAATTCAACCCCGTGAACGTAAACGAATTATGAAAGATATTCATCGATTACGTTACCAATACGTTATTGCAACCGATTTAGCTGCTCGAGGAATTGATATTGATGGAGTTTCATTAGTAATTAATGATGATATTCCAACCGACTTAGAGTTCTTTATCCATCGAGTTGGAAGGACTGGGCGGAATGGAATGTCCGGAACGGCAATCACACTGTATACGCCTAATGAAGAAGATGAAGTTGCTGCGGTAGAAAAAATGGGGGTAGAGTTTTTACCTCAACAAATTCGAAATGGTGAATTGGTTGATACTTACGACCGGGATCGAAGAAAAAACCGAAAACTGAGTCAAAAGAAACTTGATCCTACCTTAATTGGAATGGTTAAAAAGAAGAAAAAGAAGGTTAAGCCAGGATACAAGCGGCGAATTCGTAAAGCAATTTCAGAAAAGGAACTGCGAGATCGTCGGATGGAACAACATCAGGCGGTACGAGAAGCTAAAAAGGCTAAGATAAAGCAATCACGTTCAAAGCGAAGATAAATTTTGACAAGTTATGCTGATTTTTCTATAATTGGCGTAAATCATTATTCACAAGGGACATCCATTTGGCAATCATTTGGCTTAGAGAGATTCTGGTTGGTGAAAGGAATTCAAATGAGCTACAGTGGGCTACCCGGTTATGGTGAATCGTTTTTCCAGCGTTAATGGAACTTAAGAGGTATACGATCAAACATCGTTGCAAGTAAAGTGGTACCGCGTTTAGGCGTCTTTATTTTACATGCAATGGTGTTTTTATTTTAGGAGGAAAAAATGGAGAGAAAATCAAGTAGTGAAATTCGGCGGATGTACCTAGATTTCTTTAAAAGCAAAGGGCATGTAGTTGAACCTAGTGCATCATTAGTTCCACAGGATGATCCAACTTTGTTATGGATTAATTCTGGTGTAGCAACGATGAAGAAGTATTTTGATGGGAGCGTTGTTCCAGATGTGCCACGTTTGACTAGTTCGCAAAAAAGTATCCGAACCAATGATATTGAGAACGTTGGTCACACCGCTCGACATCACACATTGTTTGAAATGCTAGGAAATTTTTCCGTTGGTGATTATTTTAAAGAGGAGGCCATCCATTGGGCATGGGAATTATTAACGTCCAAAGAATGGTTTAGTATGGATCCGGATAAACTTTTTGTTACCGTCTATCCTAAAGACCAAGATGCTAAAAAGATTTGGCTGGAGACTGGTATTGATCCCACTCATATTGTCGAAGTTGAAGATAATTTTTGGGATATCGGTGAAGGGCCAAGTGGTCCAGATTCTGAAATTTTCTATGATCGCGGAGAATCATTTAACAATCTTTCCGATGATGATCCCGAAAACTACCCGGGCGGAGAAAATGAGCGCTGGTTAGAGATTTGGAATATTGTATTTTCACAATTTAATCATCAACCAGATGGTAGCTATGAACCACTTCCACATAAAAACATTGATACGGGGATGGGATTGGAACGAGTAGTCTCTGTTTTCCAAGATGCGCCAACTAATTTTGAAACGGATCTTTTTTTACCAATTATCCATGAAGTAGAAGATTTAAGTGGGAAAAAGTACGGTGTTAATCAGGAAAACGATATTTCATTTAAAGTAATTGCTGATCATGCTCGAGCAATCACCTTTGCAATTGGTGATGGAGCGATTCCTTCGAATGAAGGCCGTGGTTACGTAATTCGACGTTTATTACGTCGAGCAGTGATGCATGGGAAGAAGTTAGGCATTAACGACGCTTTCTTGTACAAAATGGTTCCGGTGGTTGGTCAAATTATGAAAGATTATTATCCGGAAGTTTTGAAAGATAAGGATTATATTTCTAAGGTTGTAAAGTCAGAAGAAGATCGATTTAGTGAGACTTTAACTGATGGAATTGAACTCTTAAATTCTATTATTGAAGAAACTCAAACAAAAAAAGAGAAGACGATTTCTGGTGTGGATGCTTTCCGGCTCTTTGATACCTATGGTTTTCCATTAGAACTTGCAAAGGAATATGCTAGCGATAAGGGATTGGATATTGATGAAGAAGGCTTCAAGGCGGAAATGCAAAAGCAAAAAGAACGCGCACGTTCTGCCAGATCGACTGAAAAATCCATGGGTGTTCAATCCGATTTGTTAACCGATTTAAAGACAAAGAGCCAATACGTTGGATACAATACTTTAAAGGTTGATGATGCTGTTCTTGAAGATGTCATCCAGGACGGAAAACTTAGCGATGAAGTGAAGGTTGGCGAGGCACAAGTTCTCTTTAGCGTGACACCATTCTATGCTGAAATGGGAGGACAAGTTGCTGATCAGGGTGAAATTAGAAATCAAGATGGTGAAGTTGTTGCCGAAGTGGTTGATGTACAACATGCTCCGAATGGACAAAACTTGCACACAATTAATGCATTAAAACCAATGCAAAGTGGTGAAAACTATACTCTTGAGGTAAATCGAGCATTTCACTTAAAGGTAGAAAAGAATCATACGGCGACACATTTGTTAGACCAAGCACTTCGCGACATATTGGGTGATCATACTCAACAAGCGGGTTCATTAGTCGAACCAGGATATTTACGTTTTGATTTCACCCATTTTGGATCAGTTACGGATCAAGATTTAAAACGGGTTGAAGAAATTATTAATGAAAAAATTTATGACGAAATTCCTGTGACAACAATTGAAACTGATATTGAAACAGGTAAAAAGATGGGTGCAATTGCGCTGTTCAATGATAAATATGGTAAGAATGTTCGCGTTGTAAGCATTGGCGACTACTCTAGGGAATTTTGTGGTGGAACGCATGTTAAAAACACCAACGAAATCGGTTTGTTTAAAATTGTTTCTGAATCCGGTGTGGGGGCAGGAGTGAGAAGAATTGAAGCCGTAACTTCCCAGGCAGCGTTAGAATTTTTAAACTCTGAAGAAAATCTGCTCAAGAAGACGGCGTCACTTCTAAAATCGGCTCAGCTAAAAGATGTTCCTAACAAAGTTGAACAAATGCAGGCAGGATCTAAGGATTTAACCCGTCGAATTAATCAATTAGAGGATAAAATTGCTAAGTCGCAGGCGGCTAATATTGGTGATCAATTAGTAGAAATTAATGGTATTCGATTAATTGCTGCTAATGTTCAAGTTTCTGGGATGGATCAATTACGTCAAATGGCAGACGATTGGAAAAATAAAGATCAATCGGACGTGCTAGTATTGGCTGCCAAAATTGGTGAAAAAGCTAATTTAATTGTAGCAGTTAAAGATGATCTAATTAAAAAAGGGATTAAGGCTGGAGATTTGATTAAAGCGATTGCGCCGAAGGTAAATGGTGGCGGTGGTGGTCGTCCTAATTTAGCTCAGGCTGGAGGATCTAATCCTGAAAATATTCCAGCGGCTCTCTCTGAAGCGGCAAGCTGGTTAAAGGGCAATGCGTAATTTGATTTAAACTTTGTAAAATATGGCCTGAAACTTTAATTTAAAAGAGCTACGTAACGCAGTAGACTTTGGATTCGTTTTTTAAAATGAATCCAAAGATCCGCTGGTACGGGCTCTTTTTTATTGATCAAATTAGTTGTTTAGTTGTTTTAATGATACGTGGTGTTTGTGCGATCGGAGGCTCTAAATCCATTTTTTAAAGGAACCTGTTCTGGCAGTTGCCCTGTTTTAATATTATTGGGGGTACCGATATAGTGGTGTGGGAGACCATATGCCGTATCTTCCAATTTTTCATCTGAGATCGATTGGACGGATTCGTCACTCTTGTAGCGATACTTACCATTAGTTTGGAAAATTTTAGAAGGTTCCGTTGAAGTTAGACCTGCTGCAAATCTTAACTGCTCTGAAACATGCTTTTGGCTGTCAGGATATACTTCTACCATGGAGCGCCCAGCCGTATCAAAGGTTCGCCATTGGAAGGTCAGCCGATTGATTTTATATTTTTTTAGTTTAGAAAGTTGTTGAATTTCACTTAGAATATCGTTACTAGTTAAATTTGTTTGAAGCTTTCCAGTTAGGTCGTCTGCAATCTTTGCGCTATTTTTTAAAATCTTTGTTCCGTGTGCATTATGAATTAGTGCTTCGAGGATTTTTTGTTGTCTGAACCCACGATATTGATCGTTATCGACATGTCGTTCACGGGCAAAAGAAAGGGCACTTCGTCCATCTAGATAGTTAATTCCCTTTTTAAAGTGGATAGGTTTTCCTTGGAAGTTTTGACCAACAAATCCTTTGTTTATATTAACTTTTAAGGGACCAACATCATCAATTACTTGCGTGAAGCCATCCCAATTGAATGTAATAAAATAATCAATAGGAAGATTAAGAAAATGTTCGACAGTTGCTACAGATGCAGCATTGCCACCATATGTATAAGCTGCTTCAATTCTTTGATTACCAGTGTATTGTTTTGAATATATTTTCGTAAATGAGTCACGTAATAGATTGCAAAGGGTGATAACTTTGGTGCGCTTATTGATGACGACGACCATCATGCCGTCAGTACGACTCGTTGATAGCTGATGTTTGCTGCTGTTGTCTAGTCCTAGTAGGAGAAACGTACTAACTTCATTTGAAGAAATTGGTGCATGCTTATTTATAACATTGCTCTCATGAAATGAATTAAACACGTCGTAGTATCGAAAAATAAAAAAACCAAAGACGATAATTAGCACCGTAACGATTAATAAAATAAAAGACTTACCAAATTTGATAATATGCATTGCAATGACACTTCTTTCATATATTGATTTAAGTTAAAATATAACTTATCATTATTATTATTTTAAATATTGGGTGAAACAACGCCGTTTATGAAATATTAATGAACGTGGATTAATTTTAATGTTTATAAAATAAACTATTATCTTATTTTTTATTATTTAAAGTAATAATTAATATAACTTTTAATATACAAAAACATTGAATTTGATACAAACGATTTAGGTGAAACGTAGAAGGGAGAATAAAGCGTATGGACCATTTCAATTAGTTTAAAAGCGTACGTTATATTACGAATCAATTACGAGAAGATTCATTCATTGTGATTTGCTTATTAATCAAGTAAAATTAGTACTAGTATGTGAAGAGGGGTGCTAACAGTGGGAAAACTTGATGAAACGATGTTTTTTGACTTTGGAGATAATAAGCAAAATGACGTCAAAGAAACTTTAAAAACTGTCTATGATGCACTTGAGGAGAAGGGCTATAATCCAATCGATCAAATCGTTGGTTATCTAATTTCTGGCGATCCGGCGTACATTCCGCGTTTAAATGACGCTCGTAATTTAATCCGTAAACATCAGCGTGATGAAATTATTGAGGAACTTGTCCGAGACTACCTTTCTGACCAAGTAGCTGGTAGCAAAAAGGATGATAATTAATGAGATTAATGGGAATGGATGTTGGTTCGAAGACTGTTGGAATTTCTGTGAGTGACCAGTTAGGCTGGACTGCTCAAGGAGTTGAAATTATTCCGATTGACGAGGATGAACAGGTATTTGGTATTGAGCGCGTTAAAGAATTGGTTCAGCAGTATGATGTGGTGGGCTTTGTATTAGGATTACCCAAAAATATGAATAATACTGAGGGCCCACGAGTTGAGGCTGCTCGAAATTATGGTAAGCTCTTAGAGGAAACCTTTGGCTTACCGATTGATTTTCAAGATGAGCGCTTAACAACTGTTGAAGCTGAACGAATGCTCATTGAACAAGCCGATACGTCTCGCTCTAAGCGAAAAAAAGTCATCGATAAACTTGCGGCCAGTTTGATTTTAGAAAACTATCTTAACGGACACGGCAAGCTAATCGATAAGTTAAAGTGAGGACAAACAAATGGATAATGAAGAACAAAAGATTACACTTGTTGACGAACACGGAAATGAAGAGCTTTACAACGTACTGTTTACGTTTGATTCAGAAGATTATGGACGTTCATACGTGCTGCTATATCCTTCTGAAGCTGAGACGGATGAAGAGGTTGACATTCAAGCCTATGCCTTCATGCCTGACGAAAATCACGATTTAGGCGAAGGAGAATTAATTCCGATTGAATCTGATGAAGAATGGGATATGGTTGAAGAAGTCTTGAATACGTTCCTTGGCGATCAAGACTAAGACTAATTTCTGAATAACGGTCCTTGTTTGACGATAAGATGAATTTCTGTCGGCGAACGGGCCGTTTTTGATTTAAAAGTGAAATGAGATAAAAATGAATAAGAAAATCTTAGATGTTTTAGAATATGAAAAAATAAAAATTGCCATTCGACAATTTATCGCAACCGAAAATGGTGCAAAAGAGTTAAAGAATTTAACTCCAAGTAGTGATGAAAGTACGGTTCGTAAATCGCTAAAGCAAACGCTAGATGCAGTGAACATTTATCGTTTAAAAAATGGGATTCCAATTCCACGTCTAGAAGATATTACTGAGTCACTGCAACGGCTAAAAATTGATGCGTCATTGAATGGACAAGAACTAGCTCAAATTGGTCGAGTATTACGAGCAACAAGAACAGTCATTAACTTTTTTACAGATTTAAATGATGAAGAAGTTGAAATTGTCGAGTTAAAGGGCGTCATCGATCAACTAGTCACGATTCCAGAAGTTGAGTCGAGACTAAATGAATCGATTGAAGGAAATGGACACCTATTAAACTCGGCGTCCAGTACTTTAAGAAAAATTAGAACTTCGATTACGCGAATTGAATCCGATGTGCGCCAGCGAATGGAAAAATATACGCGAGGTAGTAACGCTAAGTATCTAAGCGAGCCGATTGTTACAATTCGTAATGAAAGGTATGTAATTCCGGTCCGAGTTGAGTATCGTTCAAAATTTGGTGGAGTTGTTCACGATCAAAGCTCTTCGGGTCAAACGCTATACGTTGAACCAGAATCGGTCGTTGATCTAAATAACGAATTACGCCAAAATCAGGTGGCCGAAGTTCATGAAGAACAACGAATATTACAAGAATTAAGTGAATTAGTGGCTCCGCATGTTGATACGCTTAAAAATAATAGCGGGATTCTCGGTCACCTCGACTTATTAAATGCTAAAGCGCAATATGCACATCAATTAAAAGCAACGGAGCCGCAAATATCTACTTCTGATGCGATTGAATTACGTCAAGCTCGCCATCCATTAATTGATCAAAAAAAGGTTGTTTCAAATGATATTAAACTGGGGGGAGAATACGAAACATTAGTTATTACTGGGCCAAACACTGGTGGGAAGACAATTACGTTAAAAACGGTCGGTCTATTACAACTGATGGCGCAATCGGGAATTTTTATTTCTGCCAATGAGAATAGCACGGTTCGTATTTTCGAAGAAATTTTTGCTGATATTGGTGATGAACAGTCCATTGAACAAAACTTGAGTACGTTTTCTTCTCACATGGATAACACGATTAGTATTCTAGCGCGATTAAATCATCGATCACTGGCATTATTCGATGAGTTGGGTGCTGGTACTGATCCGAAGGAGGGGGCGGCACTCGCCATTGCTATTTTGGATCAGGTTCGTCATTCTGGGGCGGTTTCAATGACCACTACGCATTATCCAGAATTAAAAACATATGGTTACGAGCGGGCACGAACAATTAATGCCAGTATGGAGTTTGATGTTGATACATTACAACCAACGTATAAACTGTTATTAGGTATTCCGGGTCAAAGTAATGCCTTTGAAATTTCTAAAAGGTTGGGCTTGTCGGATTCGATTATTGCCCAAGCTCGTAGTTTAGTCGATCAAGATAGCCAAGATTTAAATAATATGATTAAAGACTTAACAACTCGACAAAAACGAACACAAAAGTTAAATCAAGCGGTTAAAGAACTTCTCGAACAAACCGAAGAATACAATCGAACCTTGGAACAAGGCGTGAATAACCTTAATGCCCAAAGAAATAACCTGCTTGAACGGGCGAAGGAGGATGCTAATCAAATCGTAAATAGCAGTCAAGAGGAGGCGGATCGAATTATTAAACGCCTTCGACGATTGGAACAATCAGCGGGTAATTTTAAAGAAAATGATTTGATTGACGCCAAAAGTAAGATTAACGCTCTTCACCAAGATACAAATCTTAAACGAAATAAGGTTTTACGAAAAGCAAAAGAAGCTCAAAAATTTCATGAAAATGATGAAGTAGTTGTGCTAACTTATGGTCAAAGGGGAGAGTTGTTACGCCAAATTGATCAGAAACATTGGGAAGTTCAAATGGGAATTATGAAAATGAAGGTGGCTGTGGATGAGCTTGAAAAAGTAAAGCCGGATCGAACGGTTAAGCGACGTGTTCATAATTCTGTAAAGAGAACGTCCTCTGCGGGAGTGAAAACACAGTTAGACTTGCGTGGTAAGAGGTACGAAGAAGCACTAACCGAGACTGATCGTTATATTGATGCAGCCTTGCTAGCCGGATATGATGAAGTTACAATTGTTCATGGGAAGGGTACCGGAGCTTTACGAAGCGGAATTACAAAGTATCTAAAGAGTAATCGGCGGGTCAAAAGCTTTGAGTATGCTCCGGCAAATGCTGGAGGAAATGGAGCAACGATTGTCCATTTTAGATAGTTTCTTATAAAATGTAAGTCGAAAAGCTTTGAGTCAGATTAAAATACTGGTATAGTTATTATAATAAAAAGAGAAAGAAGGGTTTTCAGATGGTTGAAGCAATTACAGATGCTAACTTTGAAGAAAAAACAAGTAAGGGTGTTACCCTCACAGACTTTTGGGCAACTTGGTGTGGCCCTTGTCGGATGCAGTCACCAGTTGTTGAACAATTAGCCGACGAAATGGGAGATAAGGTGACGTTCTCGAAGATGGATGTTGATCAAAATCCCCAAACAGCTCAAAACTTTGGAATTATGAGTATCCCAACGTTATTAGTAAAAAAGGATGGCGCCGTAGTAGATGCCATTGTGGGGTATCATTCTAAAGAACAATTAACCAAAGTTTTAAACCAGTACCTATAGAGCTTAATTATAAACAGGATAAGGCAATTGCCTGAGTCCTGTTTTTTTTATTGAAATCTAGTATTATAGTTATGTTATTAAATTTGTTGAGTGGGGGTATTAATATGGATAATCGTCCAGTTGGATTTATGGATTCGGGAGTCGGTGGCTTAACTGTGGTAAAAATGGCTCAGAAACTTCTTCCAAACGAAGAGATTGTATTTATTGGTGATGAGGCGAGAATGCCATACGGGCCTCGTCCCACAGAAGAGGTTGTTGAATTTTCAAAGCAGATGGCCGCTTTTTTAATCTCAAAAAATGTTAAGGCATTAGTGATCGCCTGTAATACAGCGACCAGCGCGGCTTATGAAATTCTGCAAAAAGAGCTTTCAATCCCAGTCATTGGTGTTATATTACCGGGTGCCATGGCGGCCGCAGAACAAACTAAAAATAATAAAGTGGGCGTGATTGCGACGCTTGGAACGATTAAATCAAATATTTATCCTAAAACTTTAAAAACGATTCAATACAGCATTGAATCCTACCCCTTGGCTTGCCAAGAGTTTGTAGAGATTGCTGAAAAAAATGAGTTAGACACACCTGAAACGAGGGTCGTCGTTGAAAACAAATTGAAAGAGTTTAAGCAAGATCAAATTGATACATTGATTTTGGGATGCACTCATTTTCCATTGCTTTCCAAAAACATTCAAAGGGCGGTGGGCGACGAAGTTACTTTAATTGATCCAGGAGTTGAAACTTCCAAACAATTAAAAAACTTGCTTGAAGATCAAGATATGCTTCGTGATGAAAAGCTTGAGATCAATGATCGTTATTATTCTACAGGTAATTTAGTTGAATTTGAAAATGTGGCTCGAAACTTTTTAGAAAAAGAAATTGTAGTACAACAGGTAAAAATTAATTAGGGGTGCCACGAATGAACGAGGAAATTTTAATAGCAACTAAAAATGAGGGTAAGTTAAAAGAGTTTAAGAATATTTTTGAAAAAAAGGGAATCAAGGCTAAATCGTTAAAGGATATTAGTTCGGCAATTAATGTTGTAGAGAATGGTTTAACGTTTGAAGAAAACGCTCGCCTAAAGGCCGAAGGATATGCTAGAAATGTAGGTATTCCAGTTTTAGCAGATGACTCCGGGCTGCAAATTGACGCTTTAAATGGACGTCCCGGTATCTTTTCAGCTAGATACGCGGGCGATCATAATGATGCTGCCAATAACGCTAAGGTCTTGTCCGAATTGGGTGGGATTCCCAATGAAAAAAGAACGGCTAACTTCCATACAACCATTGTGGTTCGAAAGCCCGACGGAGCAGAGCTGATTGCTAATGGAGATCTAAAGGGTAGAATTTTATCGGTTCCAAGGGGCGAAAATGGTTTTGGATATGATCCATTATTTTTTATAGATGGTAGAAACAAAACTTTGGCTGAAATGACCACGGATGAAAAAAATGAAATTAGTCATCGTGCGCTTGCAATTCAAGATTTACTAAATCAATTTGATGCTTTTTGGAAATGATTTGATGTAAAGTGTACGCTTATTTTTAAATGAAAATCAACGACTAAAAAATTAAAGCCTCTGAGATCACATTAAATCTCGGAGGCTTTAAATTACATTAAAGATTAATTTTCAATTTTTAAGTTTTCTTTTGAAAGAATTTTTAGACAACGATCCAAAACCATCGTTTGCATCGCAGCTTGATAACCGGGCTTGACCTTAAATGAAATTTGAATTCCTAGGTATCCTCGATTTTTTTCAATAACTGGTGCTTGAATTACCGGAGTTGATTTAATTTTGTCGGAAGCACTTTTTAAGTTAGAAAGTTGATCTCGAAGTAAATCTTTAGCATGATCAATTTCAAAAGCATCACTTATGTGCAAAAAGATACTAACGTTTTGGGTACCACGGGAATGATTTGAAACGGTAGAAACAGAGCGGTTAGGTAGATAATGCAAAGTTCCATCGACCGCTCTTAATTCGATTGTGCGCAGTCCAATTGAGACTACGGTACCATCAATGGCTTGGATGGTGACACTGTCGCCAACGCGAAGCTGGCCTTCAATCAAAATAGTTAGTCCATTGATAATATCTGAAACAATTCCTTGGGTACCAAGACCAATGGCAACACTCAAGATTCCGGCTCCAGCAATGAGGGTTCCAACGGGGACACCTAAATTGGATAAGATCGAGTAAATATAGAAAAACATGACTGAATATTTGAAAATATTGTTAGTTACCGCAAAAACAGTCTGTGATCGTGCAGATTGATTTTCAATTAGGTCACGACGTTCGAAACTGTTTCTGATAAGTCTTTTTCCAATGCGATTTAGAATCCAGAAGAAAATTGTAATTAAAATGATTTGCAGAAAATGCTGAAGAAAATTGAGACCAATCTGCTCCCAGTTAATTTTGGATAGTTCAGATTTGAGTGGTTCAAATGACGCACCCATGAATAAAGAAAAGTTCATAGTAAAAATCCCTCCGTTAATTACTACTATTTTAGCAGAAAGTTGGGTTATAAGTATGGGTTTTCATTGCACTTAATGCGCTGGAATGCTATTCTTGAGTCATAAACAAACGGGAGGGATCGTTAGATGACAGGAGGCGGAATCGCTGCAATCATCGCTGCAGTGGCTTTACTTATTTTAGTTTTATTTATTGGTTTAGTTTTGGTTAATGCTTCTAAAACGTTATCAGAAATCAACCGAAGTATGGCTGTAATTACTCGTGACGTTGATCTTATATCGCATGAAGCTGAAGGAATTATGGCAAACGCTAATGAACTTTTGGAAGATGTTAATGGAAAAGTAGCAACGATTGATCCATTATTTCAAGCTATTGCTGATTTGAGTGAAAGTACCTCAGATTTAAACAATGCCACGCGTCGTTTAGCCGGTAAAGTAAACCATACCGCTAAAAGTAGTGGAACTGGGAAAGTGGCAACGGCGATGAGTGTTGGAAAAGGTGCGATGAACATGTACAAGAATCATAAAGAGAATAAAAAATAGGAGGCTATCAAACATGTCAAAAAGTAGTTTTTTATTAGGTGTAATTTTAGGTGGAGCAGCGGCAACGGCGGCAGCAATTAAACTAATGGATACGACCCCTCAACAATTAAAAGAAGCTGCGGTTGAAAAATTTGATGATTTTATGGAAGCAAACGATTTTGATGCAGATACTTTAAAAAGCCGAGCAGCATCGTCAGTGGACGACTTAAAGCAACGCGGGTTAGACTTAGCTAATCGAGCAAACAGCAAATTTAATTCTGACATGGGTGACGAAGATGAAGATTTTGTAGTTGATAATATGGTTGAAACGCCATATGAGAAACCAACCGAAGTTTTTATGCCACACAAAGAAGAAAAATAAAGCATTAAAAGAGATGAAAACACGTAGTTGCGCGTTTTCATCTCTTTTTTTCGCTCTATGGAATAAATTAATAAGTATGAGCATTAAAATTGATTTTTAATTGTAAAAGGACAATAATCGTTATTGAAAAACGAAAACGTTTTCAAAAAACGAGGAGGTACTTATTCATGGTAGAAAAAATTCAAGCAGGAGTTGCAATGCTGAAGGTTATTGAATCTTGGGGAGTAGATCATATTTATGGTTATCCTGGGGGGTCAATTAATTCAACTATGGATTCTCTACAAAAAGAACAAGAAAACATTAAATACATTCAGGTTCGTCATGAACAAGTTGGGGCATTAGCGGCAGCAGCTGATGCAAAACTAACGGGTAAAGTCGGAGTGGCTTTTGGTTCAGCCGGACCCGGTGCTGTAAACTTACTTAATGGACTATATGATGCAAAAGAAGATCATGTTCCTGTATTGGCAATTGTTGGTCAAGTTCCGCATGATCGAATGAATTACGATTATTTCCAAGAGTTCAACGAAGCTCCAATGTTTGATGATGTTGCCGTTTATAACAGGGTAGTTATGACCCCCGAAAGTTTGCCATACGTTATTGATAAGGCAATTCGGATGGCATACAAAGAAAATGGGGTTGCCGTTGTTATCATTCCTAATGACTTTGGTTATGTTCAAATTACAGATAATCACTATTCAACTGAAAGAACTCGGAATCAAGAGCAGCCTAAACCAGAACCAGATGTAGAAATGGTTCGCGAAGCATGGGATATGATTAAGGCCGCCAAGTATCCAGTATTCCATCTTGGACAAGGTGCAAGAGGAGCAACTAAGGAGATTGAACAATTATCCGAAAAGCTTCAAATTCCAATTATCATTACAGGTTTAGCAAAGGGTGTTGTTCCTGATGATTATAAAGGAAACGTTGGACCTTCCAATCGAGCTTCTTCAAAGGTAGCTAATGAGTTAATCAAGAAAACAGACCTTTTAATTTCGATTGGTGCAAACTTCCCATTTGCTTTGGCAGTCTATGGCGATCGACCATTTAAATATATCCAAGTAGATAATGATCAAGCAATTTTTGGACGCCATCATTCACTCGATCTAGGAATTTGGTCGGATGCAAAATTATTCATTGAAAAACTAAGTGAAATTAGTGATGACGTAGCGCCAAGTCCCTTTTACAAAGCCGCTGTAGCAGCTCAAAAGGATTGGCGTACGTACTTGAAGGGCTTAATGGATCGAACAGAGGGGCCTTTAGAATACGAACAAGTATACAAACAAATTAACCGAGTTGCAGAAGAGGATGCGGTATTTTCGATGGATGTTGGTGATAACACCATCAATAGTTTCCGATTCTTGGATATGAATCCTAAGCAGAAGATTTTAACTTCGGCATTATTCGCAACTATGGGCTGTGGAATTCCAGGTGCAATGGCTAGCAAATTGAGTTTTCCAGATCGTCAGGTCTTCAATATTGCAGGTGATGGTGCATTCTCGATGGTTATGCAAGATATGATTACGGAAAAACGTTACAATCTTCCGATTATTAATATTGTTACATCTAACCGTCATCTTAGCTTTATCAAGTCAGAGCAAGATGACGTACCACAAGCCGAATTTGGTGTAGATTTAACGGATGCTGACTACGCTAAAATTGCTGAAGGAATGGGTGTTAAGGGAATTAAAGTTGATACTCCTGATCAATTAGAAGGTGCTTTTGATGAAGCAATGAAGGAAGTTGATGCTGGACGTCCTGTTTTAATTGATGCAAACATTACTGATAAACGTGGAATTCCTGTTGAATTAGACTTATCTTCAGAAGATTCAGTCTACACACCAGAATTCCTAAAGAAATGGGATGCTGAACAATTAAAACCATTTGACGAATATTTAGCCGAATATTCTGCAGAATAGGTTTTTAAATAAAAAACACTTCGGTTGTTTATATATTCGAGTAGTACATTAAGACTACACGTGTAATATATTCCGAAGTGTTTTTTCAATATAAAATTTTATTTTATAAGTACTTTAATTCTTTAGATGTATGTGTGAATGGCTCGCATCCGTCAGATGTAATGTGAACACAATCTTCAATACGAACACCCGCAACGTCTGGAATATAAATACCAGGTTCGATGGAGAAGCACATTCCTTCTTGAAGAACAAGTTCGTTTCCTTCCATGATGGATGGAAATTCATGCTCGCCCATTCCCATACCATGGCCTAGACGGTGAATGAAATATTCTCCGTATCCGGCTTTATCGATGATATCGCGAGCAACTCGGTCTAAACTTGCAGCCGTGATTCCTGGCTTAGCGTAGTCTTGGGCAGCAAGTTGGGCTTCCAGACAAACTTTGTAGATATCTTTTTGCTTATCATTAAGAGTCCCCAAGGCCACTGTTCTGGAAGCATCACTGATGTATCCATCATGGACAGTACCTAAATCGAAGAGAATTAATTCATTACCCTTAATTTTGTTCATAGCAGTAGCACCATGTGGTTCAGCAGCATGGGCACCAGCTTGAATTAGAGTGTCAAAGCTCATCTCCATTACGCCGCGCTTCTTTAAAGCGTACTCGAGTTCAGCGGCTACTTCGGCTTCAGTTTTACCGGCTGCTACGGCATTGAAACCAACTTCAAAAGCAAAATCAGCTTCTGCGCCAGCTGCGTTTAGCTTTTCAATTTCATCGGCAGTTTTAATCATTCGAAGATTTTCAAAAACTGGTGTCAGATTTTTTTCAAAATTGGCGTTTGGAAATTCTGAACGAAGCTGTTCGTAGCGATCCACGGTTAAATTATCATTTTCAATTCCCCAATGGATTGGATTTGAATTCCGTTCTCTGATATAGTTAGCAATTAATTTAAATGGTTTTTCATGGTCTAAGTAACCGTATACGGGATGATCCCAGCCGGTATCCTTGATGGCTTCGACTTCCAATGCAGGTGCAAATAAAAATGGCTCATGGTCTGGAAATACAAATAAGGCTAAGACGCGTTCGATGGGATCACTCCCAAAACCGGTTAAGTATTTGATACTTTCGAAATTACTGATATAGGCAACGTCTAGTTTCTGTTCAGAAACCCATTTTTGAACTTTATCTAGTTGTGACATCTAATCGCTTCTTTCTTGTTATGATAGTTTGATTATAGCACACGAAGATAATTAGATTAGAATGTCAAAAAAGGTTGCAAGTTAAGTGAAAATTTGATAACGTATTCATGGTAATGAAAACAGAATGAAAACAAATAATATCAATGAAAGAGGTCGATAACAATGGCAAAACAAACCATCACGATTTACGATGTTGCTCGGGAAGCAGGAGTTTCAATGGCAACTGTTTCACGAGTAGTTAACGGGAATCCAAATGTTAAGCCTGATACTAGAAAGAAAGTTAATGAAGTAATTGAACGCTTAGATTATCATCCCAATGCGGTGGCTCGCGGATTAGCAAGCAAGAAGTCAACGACGATTGGAGTTATTCTACCTGATATTACAGAGATGTTTTTTGCGTCATTAGCTCGTGGAATTGACGACATTGCTTCAATGTACAAGTACAATATTATATTGGAAAATTCTGATGAAGATGTTGATAAAAAAGTTGAAGTCTTAGAAAATCTTTTAGCTAAGCAAGTCGATGGTGTAATCTATATGGGTAATGCAATTGACGACCGTCTTCGAGAAGCATTTAAATCTGCTAGGACACCGGTTGTTTTTGCTGGTTCAGTTGATGATAAACATTCGATGCCTTCAGTTAGCATTGACAACGAAGCAGCAGTCTATGAATCAGTGCGTAAACTGGTTGAAAACAAAAACAAGAAGATTGCATTCATCTCAGGACCACTTTCTGAACCAGTTAATGGTAAATTTAGAATTGAAGGTTACAAGCGCGCTTTGGCAGATGCTAAGATTGACTTCAATGATAATCTAGTTTTCGAAACATCTAATACCTATGACGATGGAATTAAGCTGGCTTCACAAATTGCGTCCAGTGATATTACGGCCGCTTTTGTTGCAAATGACAGTCTTGCTGTCGGACTTTTGAATGGGTTACAGGATTTAGATGTTAAAGTCCCAGAAGAATTTGAAATCATTTCTAGCAATAACACGAGCTTGGCAAAGATGGTTCGCCCACAAATCAGCTCAATTGGACATCCAATGTATGATACGGGTGCTGTCGCAATGCGCTTATTAACTAAGCTAATGAACAAAGAAGAAGTTGAGGAGCGAAATATTACACTCCCATATGACATGGTATTCAGACAGTCAACTAAATAAGCATAAATAAAAATCGCCTTCATTGTTGAAGGTGATTTTTTATGTAATTTTATTTTAAAGGAATAGACCTTTGTATAAAGCTACAGCGCAAATACCTGCTAAAATTGGTGCAACGACCGGGATGGCAGCATAATTCCATTGCGAAGATCCCTTATGCTTGATGGGTAAGAAGGCATGGACTAAGCGAGGACCCAAATCACGTGCTGGGTTCAAAGCAGGACCAGTTGCACCACCAAGTGAAGCGACCAAAGTACCAACAAGAAAACCGAGGGCGATAAAAACGGAACTCATATTTTCTTTAAAGTAAGGTGCGTTGGTGAATGCAGTAGCTCCAAAGAATAAAACAAATGATCCAACAAATTCGTTGACGAAACCGTTCCAAAGGCTATTACTGGCATCAATGGTACTAAATGTTCCTAAAATTGATTCAGAATTAGTTGTTTGGTCGTAGTGGGGCTTGTAAGACCAATAAACAACCAGTTGACCAAAAATTGCACCTAACATTTGAGCGATAATGAAAGGAATTACTTGAGACCAAGCAAACATTCCAGAAGCGGCCAAGCCAATTGTCATTGCGGGGTTAATTTGAGCGCCTGAGACAGTCCCAAACATTAAAGCGGGAACCATCACACCACATCCATAACCAACTGCAATTACAAGCCAGTCACTACCATTACCCTTTGTACCTTTAAGTTCGACGTTAGCAACTGAGCCGTTACCTAAAAGAACTAAAATTGCTGTACCTAAAAATTCAGCCGCTAATTTGGCTAAAAAACTATGATCCATTATATGACTCCTTAAAAAATTAAATTTTGGTAAAACACACTGTTTATGAGTATATCTTATTTGAAAGATAATATGCAAGAGTGTTAAGACGCGTTTTCTTTAAATTTACAATGAATTGTGAAAATGAATTAGTATTTCATTATTAACAGATTCTGATTTTTTTAATAAAGACCTATTAAATCAGTTAAATCGTGATAAACTGAAAACAATCATTCATGACAATGAAAGGAGAGTTTTTTATCGAACAAAGTGAAACTACCAGAATGCAACGTACAAAAAAAGAAAAAGAGCAGGATGCTCCTTCTTCGAACAGAAAGCCATCCCTTTTCTTTACGCGGATCTTCATGATTATTTTAGGATTACTCAGCTTGGCGACAGTTTCGGCACGGCAGACGATCTTTAACTCTGAGTATGTTCAACAGCAGGTTTCAAAATCGCAAGCGGCTAGCACAATTAATCAGCAGTTGAGTGGACAATTAAAGCAAGTTGGCATTCAACAAACTAATCTAATTTCAGATGATTTAATTAATAAAGAGTTGGAAACAATGATTCAACAATTTTACGACGGTTCGCAAGTTCAATTAGATCAAAATATTATTAATGATGCCGTTAATGATAGTGTTGGAGCAACCGGAATTATCCAACAAGGAATTACCTCCGTTGTAGTTAATCAAATTGCTGGTGTCTTTAATAGTCAGTTGGATACGCAAAAGTTAAATCAATATTCTGGTCAAATTAATAAACTAAAAGCAATCAATCAGATTGTAATGTGGGTAAGCGGAATTGGGTTAGCGATACTAATTTTACTGGCGTTCATTCGACGACAAGGGGTTTCTCTGGTAGCCACTTCGATGGTGGTTGTCGGTGCGTTTGTGGCAATAATCAGCGCGATTGCGTATATTTCAAATATTTTAGGAAACCTGCCAATTCAATATGCCGTGGTCAAAAGT
Organism: Pediococcus stilesii; assembly: GCF_001437075.1. GTDB lineage: Bacteria > Bacillota > Bacilli > Lactobacillales > Lactobacillaceae > Pediococcus > Pediococcus stilesii. Next base: position 8,848 of record NZ_JQBX01000018.1, on the reverse strand, counting down.
ATCGTTGAACAAGCCGGGCAGGACATATTAATTCGTGAATTTGTGATTGCGAGTGTGATTTTTGTTGTAGGGGTGGGGCTAATGATCCCAACAATGCTTCTAAAGAGAAAAAAACGACTAAAGTGACAAAAAATTGTTCAAAAAAAGCCATGCGGCGTAATAATGATTTAAAACATGAGCAAATTACTTAGCTTGAGATCATTTTTATTGCCAATGGCTTTTTTATAATTTTTAATTCCACATGTCATTTAAAACAACGGTTTGTTCACGATCGGGACCAATGGAGAAGGCACTAACACGAACACCGGTTAAATCTTCAATCTTTTTGAGATAGTTTTTGGCATTAACTGGAAGTTCATCATAGCTCTTCATTTGGGTCAAGTCTTCAGACCAGCCTGGAAGAGTTTCGTAAATAGGTGTTAAATTCTCAAGTTCTTTTTCTGAAGCTGGGTAGTAGTTAATTACTCCATGATCGGTTTGATAACCGGTACAAACTTTTAATTCATCAAAGCCGGCCAAAACATCTAGGCAGTTAACGACTAAATCTGTTAGTCCATTAATCTCCGAAACATACTTCATTAATACGCCATCAAACCAGCCAATTCGACGAGGACGATGTGTCACAGTACCGTATTCGTGTGCCGTTTCACGGATTCGATCGCCGATAGAATTAATTTGTTCAGTTGGGAAAGGTCCTTCACCAACTCGTGAAACATAGGTCTTACATACACCAACAACGTGCTTGATCTTCGTTACGCCAATTCCAGCACCAGTGGCAGCACCACCAGCTGTTGGATTAGACGATGTGACAAAAGGATATGTTCCGTGGTCAATATCTAGCATGGTACCTTGAGCACCTTCAAAGAGGACCCGTTTATTTTCATTTAATTTATTATGGATCATGTAACTTGTATCTGTAATGCAGGACTTAAGAGTCTCGCCATATTCAAGATATTGCTTGGTCAACTCTTCTAAAGTAGGAAGTTCATCCCAGAGGTCCTGATCTAAAACTCTTTTTTTCTGTGCTAAGTTAAATTCAATTTTATCTTTTAAAGTTTCCGCATCTAATAAATCAATTGCCCGAATTCCAATTCGTTGCATTTTATCCATATATGCAGGACCAATTCCCTTATTCGTTGTTCCAATCTTTTCGCCATTTTTTGCACGATCACGTTCTTGCTGTTGGTCTTGCAGAATATGGTAAGGAAAGACAATATGTGCTCGATCAGAAATCTTTAAATGATCAGTGTTAACGCCCACATCGTTTAATTCTTTGATTTCATCTAAAAGGGTTTGCGGATTAATTACCGTACCATTTCCGATGACACAGGTTGAATTTGGTGCAAGAATTCCTGATGGAATCAAACGAAGAGCAAGTTTTTGATCATTAACTACTAATGAATGACCAGCATTATCTCCGCCAGAGTAGCGAACCGTCACGTCGGCATCTTGTCCAAGAAAATCGATAATCTTTCCTTTTCCTTCATCGCCCCATTGGCTTCCTATTACAACTGTAGCTGACATATATTTTCCTCCATTTTTATCAATACACAACTCTAAAGATAATAACACATATTTCCTAAAAAATAAAAGTAATAAACCGAATTATATAAAAGCACTTACTTTTTATAGTTCGTATTTATTAATTTTGAAGAATTTGTTAAAATAACTGTGTAAACAATTTAAACTCAAAGGAGTAATTATATGATTGATCGTTATGCAAGACCTGAAATGCAAGAAATTTGGAGTCGTCAGTCACAATTTCAAAGCTGGCTTGAAGTTGAAGTCGCTGTTGTTAAGGCATGGAATAAAGAAGGAAAAGTTCCTGATCAAGATTTAGAGCTTATCGAAAAAAATGCTAAATTCGATTTGAATCGAATTGATGAACTCGAAAGTCAAACGCATCATGATGTAATTGCTTTCACAAGATCCGTTTCCGAATCTTTGGGAGAAGAACGAAAATGGATCCATTATGGATTAACTAGTACAGATGTTGTTGACACGGCCCAATCGTTAAGAATCAAGGCAGCAAATGAAATTATTTCGGCAGATCTTGAAAAATTTAAAGAAACGCTGAAAGTACTTGCACTCAAATATAAAGATTTGATTGCGGTTGGCCGGACGCATGGGATTCATGCAGAACCAACTACAATTGGACTTAAGTTTTTACGTTGGTATTCCGAAATTAACCGAAACATTGATCGTTTCAACCATGCTCGAAAAAATATTGAAGTTGGAAAAATTAGTGGGGCTGTAGGAACGTTTGCTAACATAACTCCTCAGATTGAAGAGTGGGTATGTCAAATGTTGGGAATTGGGCATCAAGAAATTTCTACTCAAATTTTACCACGGGATTTACATGCCGAATATTTGAGCGTGTTGGCATTGATCGCATCTGAAGTTGAAGAAATCGCAACTGAAATTAGACATTTACAACGAACGGAAGTTAACGAAATGCGCGAAGGCTTCGCCAAGGGACAAAAGGGTTCTTCTGCAATGCCACACAAAAGAAATCCGATTGGTTCAGAAAACGTGTCCGGGTTAAGCCGTGTTGTTCGTGGTGAAATGGTTACAGCTTTCGAAGATATCAACTTGTGGCACGAACGTGATATTTCACATTCTTCAGCTGAACGTGTAATTTTACCGGATTCAACATCATTGGTTGATTATATTTTAAATCGAATGAATCGAATTTTGAACAATTTGGTAATCAATGAAGATGAAGTAAAAAAAGATCTTGAAATGACGCATGGACTGATCTTCTCTCAACAAGTTATGTTAAAATTAATCGATAAGGGATGGACGAGAGAAGAAGCTTATGATACTGTTCAGCCGATTGCAATGACCGTTTGGAATACTGGTGAACACTTTATGGATTTATTATTGAAAGATGAAAAAATTAAAACGACTCTAAGTGACGAAGAAGTTCGCTCGATTTTTAATTACCAGTACCATTTGAAAAATATTAATGAAATTTATAGACGATGTGGTTTGGATGTGGATTAGTTTATTAAAAGTGGGGAATTTTGATGAGCAGTGAAAATGAGGCACTACTAATAATTGATTATACAAATGATTTTGTGGCCGATGGCGGTGCATTGACAACCGGAAAAGTTGGACAAAGTATTGAGACTAACATTATAAAGGCCGCTAATGAGGAGCTTCGTCAGGGTGGATGGGTGATGTTACCCACAGATGTTCATGAAGAAGGTGATCCTTACCATCCAGAAACCAAGTTATTTCCACCACATAATTTAAGAAATACGTGGGGACGGGAATTTTATGGACAATTAAAGGATTGGTATGAGCTTAATCAGTCTAATTCGAAGGTTCGTATGTTTGACAAAACTCGTTACAGCGCGTTTGCTGGAACCGATTTAGATATTCGACTCAGGGAACGCCACATTGATACTTTAAGATTGACCGGTGTTTGCACCGATATCTGTGTGTTGCATACAGCAGTTGATGCGTACAACCTTGGATATAATATCATCGTAAATGCGGATGGAGTTGAAACCTTTACTGAACACGGTCAAGAATGGGCTTTAGATCATTTTAAAAATTCGTTAGGTGCTCAAATAAAATAATTAGTAATCATTGCCAAAGAAAAGAGATCTCAAAATCTTAACATGTTTTAGTTGGTCCGTTTGACGGTTCTAACTTTAGAAAAACATTTTAGGTTAAGGGATCTCTTTTAGTATGCGGTAAAAGAGCGCTTTTTTATGATAGAATGGATTAATAAGAAAAAAACGGAGAAAAAAATGAGCTATACGTTGAGGATGATCAGTAGTATCTTTTCAATTCCACCTAATTTTAGGAAGTCTTGAAATTTATAGAATAAAATACTAGAGGAGAACAGTTATGATTGAAGCTATTAATTTAAAAGCAGGAATGACATTTATTAAAGACGGAAAGTTGATTAAGGTTCTTGAAACCAATCATCATAAACCGGGTAAGGGTAACACGGTGATGCAGATGAAATTATACGATGTTCGTGCGGGATCAACGGTTCAAACAACGATGCGGCCAACTGAAAAAGTGGAACAAGCAATTTTAGACACTAAAGAAGCACAATATCTTTATCGGCAAGATGATATGGCTATTTTTATGGATACCGAAACTTATGAACAATACGAGTTGCCCGTTTCAAGTATTGAAAGCGAACTGAAATATCTCTTAGAGAATACGAATGTGAAAATTAATTACTATGGTAGTGAAGTCATTGGTGTAACTCTGCCTACGACGGTTGAACTTAAGGTTGTCGAAACAGCTCCATCAATTAAAGGAGCTACGGTAACAGGATCTGGGAAACCAGCTACAATGGAAACAGGGCTAGTCGTTAATGTGCCTGATTTTATTCAAGAAGGCGAAACTTTGGTAATCAACACTGAAAAGGGAACGTATACAAAGCGTGCGTAATTTCTTTTTAAAGTATATTTGAGATTGTGATGAATTAAATTTCGTCACAATCTTTTTTTGTAATATAATGCAGGTAGCAACAGGGATGAAACTGATAAAACAATCTAATTTAGACATTGAGGTTAAACTGTTCAAACGCATCGCTTTTATTAAGGAACTTTTTAGTGTAATGGCTTTACTTTATCTCAATTTAGGTGTAGTTTATAATTGTTCTAAAGTAAAATACAAGGGGATGGCGTGGATGATTAAGTCAAAAGTCGGTTCGATTATATTTGTTTTAGTCTACATATACTTATTTTATCTAGTTGCTACTGACCAGTCGATGTTGGCAATGTATGTAATGGCGGGTGGCATGTTAGCAGAGTCAGTTATTTGTTTAATCGAAAGTTTTAAATCTTAGGAGGAGAAGCAATGATTACAAAGTATTTATACGATGAGAATGCTTATGATTATCATGATGGAGGGTATGTTCAATTAGAACAGGCCCCAGGAGCCGAACATCAATTGAATGTTCCACCAATTTTAGCTCCTGATCGTGTAGAAGGAAACGATATTTTTTATACGGTTACGGCGCAAGCTGGAGAAACGTCAATATTACCAGGCGCTAAGACGCGAACATGGGGATATAACGGCAGTATTTTAGGACCATTGATTAAATTCGAAATGGGAAAAACGTATCATGTTACGTTAAAAAACGAGTTGGACGAAGTGACAACTTTTCATTGGCATGGTTTAAATATTGTTGGACCGTATGATGATGGGGGTCCTCATGCACCGGTTTATCCGAATGGTGAAAGGAAAATCACATTCACAGTTGACCAACCTGCTGCAAATATATGGCTGCATCCGCATCCATGTCCTCAAACGGCGCGCCAAGTTTGGAACGGATTGGCTGCCCCTGTGATAATCTCCGACCAACACGAAGAAAGCTTAGATCTGCCACGTCAATGGGGCGTTGATGACTTTCCAATTGTATTGCAAGATCGAACTTATCATGAAAATCAATTAGATTACAATGAAGATTACGACGTCGATGGAACCTTGGGGCGCTATGCATTGATCAATGGGACCGTTAATCCGGTGGTTGATGTGAAAAAACCTATTATGAGGCTACGTTTGTTAAACGGTTCCAATCGAAGAGAATGGCGACTTCATTTTGAAGATTTTCATCCATTTACACAAATTGGTAGTGATGGAGGGCTACTTCCAGAAGCAGTTGAGTTGGATCGAATCATGCTAACTTGTGCTGAAAGAGCAGATATTTTAGTTGATTTTTCAGAATATGCGCCTGGACAGGAAGTAATTCTTAAAACGGATGACTTTAATTTAATCAAATTCAAAATTGGTGACTTCGATGCTGAGAAGATTGAATTACCTTCGCCACTTGCAAAAATCGAAGAAATTAAAGTTGATTCAGAAACCCCAGTATTTAAAACAGTTATGTCGGGGATGGATGATCAAGTACGGTTGGATGGAAAATTATTTGACATGCAACGCATTGACACCCGTCAAGAAGTTAATAAAACTCAAATATGGGAAATTTCAAATACTAACGATATGGACGGTGGGATGATCCATCCGTTCCATATCCATGGCTGTCAGTTCCAACTAATTAAAAGAAATGGCAAAGAAGTTAATCCAAACGAACATGGTTGGAAAGATACGATTGGAGTTAATCCAAACGAAACAGTGACCATCAAAGTTAGGTTTACAAAGCTAGGAATTTTCATGTACCATTGCCATATTTTGGAACACGAAGATACAGGAATGATGGCTCAAATTGAAATATTTGATCCAAAGCATCCAATTGAATACCATTTAATGAGTATGGACCATCAAATGTAGCATTATATATTATTTAAGTTAAATTATTAAAAGGTTATAATCTTAAAAATATTTCGGAGGCTGATAATTATTTTAGCCCTTGAAATTGGATTAGGGTTATAACTTTTTTATTTGTGGTCATGTTTAAGATAAAGAGCGGTATTAAAGGGGCGGAATATCAAATCTAAATTAAAAATATGTAAAAATTGATAATAAACGATAAAAAGTTGATAAATATCTTTTACGGGTATGTTAAAATTAACCTGTGGTATATGCAAATAATCACACAAGCGTATGCATGATAATTTTTAATAACGAGCACTAAGCGGCGATTTTAGAATATGTATAGACGCTCATTGATCCCCCAAATCAGTGAGTCTAGTAGAAAAGCTAGCAAATTCAATAATATTACATTGCCTCAACTTAATGATTATTCTTCTATCCTCAGAAAGATAGTCGCCCCCTCGTTAGTAAAAGATGTTTCCAATTTAAAATGGAAGCGTCTTTTATTTTAAACAGAGGAATTGAGTAACATAGGATATGAAATGGGAGATATTTGTGGGATGGCAACTGGAGAAACATTGACAAATGGCGATGGAATGCGTATTATATTAAACGTCTATGAACAGATAAAAATTGAAATGAAAGAAGGAGTTCGGATATGTCAGGACATTCAAAGTGGCATAATATTCAAGGTCGTAAAAACGCCCAAGACGCAAAGCGTGGTAAAATTTTCCAACGAATCTCTCGTGAGATTTATGTTGCAGTTAAAGCTGGGGGTCCGGACCCTTCTTCTAACCCTCAGTTACGCTTAATGATTGATAAAGCCCGAGCAGCCAACATGCCTAAAGATAATATTAAGCGTGCCGTTGATAAGGGTAGTGGCGCTGGCGGCGCAAACTATGAAGAAATTACTTATGAAGGATATGGACCAGCTGGAACAGCGATTATTGTTTCTGCACTAACGGATAATAAGAACCGAACCGCTGCTGCAGTTCGTTCCGCCTTCACTCATCATGGAGGATCACTGGGCGCTTCTGGTTCAGTCTCATACATGTTTGATCGTCGTGGATACATCGTAATTAGTCGTGAGGATTTGGACAAAGACGAAGATGCAATGATGGAAGACGCAATTGAAGCTGGTGCTGATGATGTACAAACTTCAGATGAAGTTTTTGAAGTTTATACGGATCCTAAAGAATTTGCTACAGTTCGTGATGCATTAGAAGCAAAGGGTTACTCTTTAGCAAATGCTGAACTCACTATGATTCCAGAAAGCGAAACCGTTGTTCCGGAAGATAAGGTTAAACAATACACTGGTTTGATTGACGAATTGGAAGATAACGATGATGTTTCAGAAGTTTATGAAGCAGCAACGTTACCAGAAGATGCTGAATAATTACCATTAAGATAAAGCTGATGCCTAACAAGTTGTTTGTTGAGTATCAGCTTTTTAATTATAGTAAATTTCATTTGCTAATCGATTATGATAAAATTTCCTTATACAATATATAATGAGGTGGCATGATGAGTAATAAAATCGTGGTTCTGGGCAGTTTAAACGTTGATACAATTTTACAAGTGGATCATTTTCCAAGTCCAGGTGAAACACTTTCACTAAAAAATAAGCAAACTGCTGGCGGGGGAAAGGGAGCTAATCAAGCTATTGCTGCTGCTCGATCAAAGGCAGAAACGAGTTTTATTGGAAAAATCGGACAAGATGAAAATGGACAGTTTATGCTTAAACAGCTAGTTGATAGTGGTGTTTCAACTGATTTTGTAAGTCAAGCGTTGGATACAGGCACTGGTCAAGCTTTTGTAATGCTTGAAAAAAGTGGTGAAAATAGAATTTTGATTTATGGCGGGGCGAATGCCGAACTAAACGAAAAAGATATTGAAAAGGCCATGTCTAAGATTAATGAAGCTGATTTTCTGGTTGCACAGTTGGAAACACCGGTTGAAACAACTTTAAAGGCTTTCGAATTGGCCAAAAAGGCTGGAGCACTTACGATACTAAATCCTGCCCCTGCTATTAAAAATTTATCCGTTGAATTGTTGAAACTGACCGATATAATTACTCCCAATGAAACTGAAGCAGAAATTTTAACCGGAATTCCTGTAATTGATAATGATTCAATGGCACGGGCAGCTCAAAAGCTCCATGATTTAGGAATTAAGATTGTGATCATAACGCTTGGTGAGAGGGGTGTTTATTTTGACACCGAAAATGATAGCGGAATCGTGCCCGCTTATAAAGTAAATGCAGTCGATACCACGGCTGCCGGAGATACTTTTTTGGGAGCGTTTAGTTCTGAAATTCATCCAGCATTAGATAATTTGGTTGATGCGATAAGATATGGAAATAAGGCTTCATCGTTGGCCGTTCAGAAAATGGGAGCTCAACCTTCGATTCCAGCTCGAGATGAGATTATACGTTAAGGTATATGAGTTTTGGCAGTAGGAAATTGGTAATTATTACAGGCATTTTTAAAAATAAAAAATTGAATCAGCTGTATGTTTAATAAATAAAAAAGAAGTTGCAATTGACCTGCGCTCCAGAAGTTAGTTTAGTATTTTATCGGCTGTCCGTCAATTGGTGTGATGG
>NZ_JQBX01000017.1 GCF_001437075.1 Pediococcus stilesii | reverse complement strand
CATCACACCAATTGACGGACAGCCCAAAAAATCCCCTATTCCTGATATAACCAGAAATAAGGGATTTTGAAATAGTAGTTAAAATTACTTAACTTCTACTGATGCGCCAGCTTCTTCAAGCTTAGCTTTTAATTCGTTAGCATCGTCTTCTGAAAGGTCTTCTTTGATAACTGTAGGAGCATTGTCTACCATGTCCTTAGCATCCTTCAAACCAGCACCTGTTGCTTCACGAACTGCCTTGATAACTTTGATCTTAGCTGAACCAGCTGATGTAAGTTCAACGTTGAATGATGTCTTAGCTTCTGCAGCACCGCCAGCAGCACCAGCTGCAGCAACTGGAGCAGCAGCTGAAACGCCGAATTCGTCTTCGATTGCTTTAACAAGATCGTTTAAATCTGAGATTGAAGCACCTTTTAAGTCTTCAATGAATTGGTCTTTATCTAATGCCATTTTTGTTTCCTCCAAATTAATTGTAATTAAATGTTGTTATATGCTTATGCAGCGTCTTCTTCAGACTTCTTATCAGCAACAGCCTTAAGTGCATATGCAACGTCACGTACAGGTGACATGAATTCATTAGCAAGCATTGCAAGCAAGTCTTCACGACTAGGCAATGTAGCAAATGTATTGATTTTATCGATATCGGCAACTTCACCTTCAATAATACCACCCTTAATTGAAAGGTTGTCATTATTGTCAGCAAAAGTCTTCAAAATCTTAGCAGGTGCAACAGCATCATCTTCTGAGAAAGCAACAGCTGAAGGACCAACGAACACGTCGTCCATTCCTTCAAAACCAGCTTTAACAGCAGCACGTGTTAACACTTTATTCTTGATAACGCTCAACTTAATACCAGCGTCACGAAGTTGTTTACGTAGGTCTGTTACCTCAGCAACAGTTAAACCACGTGAATCAACAACGATTGCAGAAGTAGCAGCCTTTAATTGATCAGCAATTTCGTCAACGATTGCAGCTTTTTTTGCGATAGCTTCTTTACTCAATGTATCTCACCTCCTGAATGATTTTGATGAACCATAAAAAAATTCGTACCCCAGAAAGACTCTGAGATACGAATAGTTTCTACACGTTCCTCGGCAGGCAATATATTAAGGCCAAACATGACCACCTGAGTCTTAGGTAAATTATTCAGTTATAATTCACTCTTAGTAATATATCATAGCGTTCGGAACAAATCAAGAGAATTTAGAATTGAGTAAAGTCAACCTTAACTCCTGGTCCAAATGTTGATGCAACTGATACGTTTTGAACGTAAGCACCCTTAACAGATGCAGGACGTAAACGAACAATTGTGTCATTGATTGTTTGTAAGTTACCAAGTAATTGGTCAGCAGAGAATGATACCTTACCAATTGGAACATGAACGTTACCATCACGGTCTGTACGGTATGTAACCTTACCAGACTTAGAATCAGCAACTGCTTTTTCAACGTCCATTGTAACAGTACCAGTCTTAGGGTTTGGCATTAAGTTCTTAGGTCCTAAGATCCGTCCTAAACGACCTACTTGACCCATCATATCTGGTGTTGCAATTGCAACATCAAAATCTAACCAACCATCTTGAATACGTTGTACCAAGTCGTCATCACCAACAACATCTGCACCGGCTGCCTTAGCTGCATCAGCTTTAGCACCCTTTGCAAATACAACAACTGTTTGTTCCTTACCTGTACCGTTTGGTAAAACAACGGCACCACGAAGTTGTTGGTCAGCTTGTTTTGTATCAACGTTTAACTTGTATACTGTTTCGATTGTAGCGTCAAACTTTGCAAAATCAATTTTCTTAACTAATTCAAGCGCGTCCTTTGGAGCATATGCATTAAAAGCATCTACTTGCTTTGCAGCGTCTTGAAACTTTTTACCTTTTTTAGCCATCTGTGTGTTTTCCTCCTAGCAAATGTGGTTATAGCGGATTTTCCTCCCACTTTGATACATCCACTTTAGTGGAGTATCCGACAGTTCATGTATTAGCCTTCGACTTCGAATCCCATACTACGAGCTGTACCTTCGATCATGCGCATAGCAGCTTCAACGTCTGCAGCGTTTAGATCTTGCATTTTTGATTCAGCGATTTCCTTAACTTGAGCAGAAGTTACCTTAGCAACCTTCTTTGTGTTAGGTTCGCCTGAACCGTGTTCTACACCAGCAGCTTTTTTCAAAAGAACTGAAGCAGGTGGTGTTTTGGTAACGAAGTCGAATGAACGATCTTCGTACACTGTGATTACAACAGGAATTAACAAACCAGCTTGGTCAGCTGTACGTGCGTTAAAGTCCTTTGTGAATCCCATAATATTAATACCTGCTTGTCCAAGAGCTGGTCCAACCGGTGGTGCTGGAGTTGCTTTTCCTGCAGGAATTTGCAATTTAACAATAGTTGATACTTTCTTTGCCACGAGACATACCTCCTTAAAATAAGTCCGTGTGTGGTCACGATGAAGATTTATATTTCTTCTCCCACATTGAGTATGCGAGGCATACTACGACATAATACCATATTAAAAAAATTTGTTCAAATTCAAATTAATTAATTTTATCAATCTGGTTGATATCTAATTCTGTACTGGTTTCACGACCAAACATGTCAATATTAACTTTAATCTTCATGTTGCTATCATCGACTTCAGTGATTTTTCCGGTTAATCCTTCAAAAGCACCGTCAACAATTGTCACCAATTCGCCTACTTCAACGTCAATATCAGCATGACGAGTCGACATCCCTAAACGACTGAGGACACGATCAACTTCGTCTGGTAATAAAGGCGTTGGCTTACTACCAGATCCATGAGAACCGATAAAACCTGTAACTCCTGGTGTATTACGAACAACATACCATGAATCATCCGTCATGATCATTTCAACTAAAACATAACCTGGAAATTCATTTTTCTTAACGACTTTTTCTTTTCCATTTTTAGCTTCGATTTCTTCTTCTTCGGGAACAACTACACGAAAAATATATTCTTCCATTCCCATTGATTTAGCACGTGAGTCCAAATTATTCTTAACTTTATTTTCATATCCAGAATATGTATGCAATACATACCAGTTTTTTTCTTCAGTTTCCAAGTTAGACGCTCCTTTTTCAAAATAAAAAAACTCCGTATCCACGAAGTTTCCATCAACAATCAAATTATAACAAAAATATCAGCGCGACGCCATTAAACAAATAGCTTAAGGAACATTTGGATAATCCAGTCGGCTAATGCTAGGAAAGCAATAAAAAATACCGATGTTGAAATAACAGTGGTCGAGTCTTTACGTAACTGTTTAAAATTGGGCCAGTCAACTTCTTTCATTTCTTGACCAATGCTCTTAAAAAATCGAAACATTTAATACGCCTCCTATCTTGTTTCACTATGAAGTGTGTGTTTGTTACATCTCTTACAATACTTTTTTACTTCTAAACGACTAGTTCTTTGCGGATTTGCGGTAACCGTGTAATTTCTTGAACCACAAACTGTGCAAGCTAGTGCGACTTTCTTTTGGGACATAAAGAATCCCTCCTTATCAAACTTAAACAATATCATCTCAAAAACGAATTGTCAATTAATCCCTGCTATACAATTGTTCGCTTAATTTTTGCTTGCAACGAATTAATGCGTTTTGAATTTTAGCAACATCACATTTTAAAATACTAGCAATCTGCTTAGGTTCATTTCCTTGAAATAGTAGTACGGAGACTTCTCTTTCAAATTTCGATAGCAGTGCCTCGTATTGAACATAATTTTCCTTAATAGTTAGGTTCTGATGCGGCGTGATCTTAGAAACCCGCTCACATCGATTTTCGAAGTCTTCATCTAATTCCTCTATCGACTGCGCGGTGAGACCCGCTTTCCGTTTATAAGCCATTTCAAAACGAAGCAAACTATAAATTCGATTTCTAAAATTAGCTCGAAAAAACACACCCAACGTCATCCCTAAGTCTGTATCAAAATTAATAATCGAATTAAAAAATACAATTCGTCCCTCCTGAAGCCAATCATCCCAGTCAAAATGATGAATTGTATACCGACCACGCATGTTTTTTACAATTGGCTCATACTTCTTAAATAGAATTTCAAAATTGCTGGAATCATTTGCTTTAATTTGTTTAATAATCTTTGTTTCTTCAGAATTATCCAAGTTTCTACCATTCCTTTTTACCCGATGGAATGATAGTATCAACTTTTCATTGAATTTCTAAAGCTGTTTTTCGGATTAAAAAAACAGGTAACCAGAATTCTAATTACCTGTTTCTAATTTTTAAAGTTGGTGTCTGGAATTATATCCCTGATAAATTAGCAGTCCAGCTGCAACACTGGCATTTAGGCTTTGAATATCACCAACCATTGGAATTGTTAACATTTCGTCCACATTATCCTTCGTCAGCCGCGCCATTCCTTTTCCTTCATTACCAATGATCAAGCCCACAGCCCCACTGGCATCCCAACGACGGTAATCGGTACCCTTCATGTCGGTGCCAAAAATCCAGAGTCCACGTTCTTTAAGCTCTTTCAACGTGTTAACCAAGTTGCCCACCTGGACCACGGGCACACGCTCAATTGCACCTGCGGAAGTTTTAGCGACCGTACTAGTTAATCCCACGGCCCTTCTTTTAGGAATTATCACTCCATGGACTCCAGCCGCATCGGCCGTTCTCAAAATTGATCCTAAATTATGTGGATCTTCGATTCCATCCAAAATAATAACAAACGGTTGCTCCCCACGCTCTTCGGCCAATTTAAAAATATCATCCAATTGGGCATATTCGAATGACGCTACCGCCAAAACGACCCCCTGATGATTTTGACCGTTAGCGAGCGCATCCAGCTTGGACTTAGATACTCGTTGAACTACAAGTCCTTGCTGCTGGGCCTTTGAAATGATTTGACCAATCCCTTCAGATTTTAGTCCCTCCTGAATGAATACCTTATTGATCGAATGCCCACTTTTTAAGCTTGCCATTGCTGGATGACGTCCAATCACAAAGTCTGGTTGTTGATTTTCTTTTGAATTATTCAATACGTAAATTTCCTTCCTCAACTCGCTCAATACACCATTGAGCAAATTCTGCCAGCCGTTCTTTTTGATTTGTTAGTGATAAATAGCCTACGATCGCTTCAAATCCTGTTGAAATTCGATACGTCAATACGGACGTATTCTTTGCGGATGTATGACTTTTAGCATTTCGACCTTTTTTAAAAGCATCTAACTCTTCGTTCGTCAAAAAATTGGCTTCTTGCATTGCTGCAATTAAAGCTGCTTGCGCCTTCGCAGAAACATATCTAGTTGCCACATGATGAAGACGATTGGGCTTCGTTAATCCCTGCTCAATTAAATGTCTTCTGATAAAAACTTCATATTCAGCATCGCCTAAGTATGCAAGCGCGATCCCGTTGATTGCCTGATAATTAACTTCTTCACTCATTACTTTTTCTCCAACGTGTTCCTTGAGGGGTATCTTCTAGGATAACTCCCATTTGGTTTAATTGATCTCGTAATTGATCGCTTGTCTCGAAATCACGATCCGCACGAGCCTGATCGCGACGCTTAACTAACTGATCAATTTCAACATCATCATTTTCCTCTTGTTTTAGATCAATTCCAAAAATTGAAGCCATTTTTGAATACATTTTAGCCAAGCGTTTTATTTGTTCAGCATTGACTGCATCTTTTTCACTATACACATTGATTAAGCGGGCAAACTCATAAACAACCGCTATTCCATTTTGTGCATTAAAATCATCATCCATTGCCTGAACAAAATCCTTTTCTAAGTTGTCTGCTTTCCGAGCCGTGTCATAATCAGGCTCTCCTTTGGCATCCTTTAGACGGTAATTCAGATTAATAAAAGCATTTTGCACTTTCTCCAAGTTATTTTTAGCGTCTTGCAGACTATTTTGCGTATATTGAATTGGACGACGATACTGCGTTGTCGACATTAAGAAACGTAACACTTGGGGATTAATTTCCTTAACCAGATCATGAACCGTCACAAAGTTTCCAAGTGACTTACTCATCTTTTCATTTTCATCGCCCACCGTTACAAAGCCATTATGCATCCAGTATCGTGCAAATGTTTGTCCAGTTTTGGCTTCACTTTGGGCAATTTCATTTTCGTGATGAGGGAACTGAAGATCTTCACCACCACCATGGATATCAAATGTGTCTCCTAAATATTTTGTCGACATTACTGAACATTCAATATGCCATCCCGGGCGTCCAGATCCCCAAGGTGAATCCCACGCGATTTCATTTCCCTTAGTCGCTTTCCACAGTGCAAAATCAATCGGATCTTCCTTACGAGCAGTTTCTTCGTCGTCGACGTGTTGACTAGCTCCTTGTTCCAATTCGTTAATATTTTGGTGAGATAAAGCACCATACTTTTTAAATTTCCGCGCACGATAATACACATCACCTTGCGCTTCGTAGGCATAGCCTTTTTCGATTAGAACTGTTATAAAATCAATAATTTCGGGAATGTTTTCAGTTGCGCGTGGATTTAGCGTTGCTGGTTCCACGTTAACAGCGCGAACATCTTCCTTAAAGGCATTGATATAGCGTTCTGCCAGTTCGGGCATCGTAATTCCTTGATCACGTGCGGAATTAATCATTTTGTCATCAACATCGGTAAAGTTAGAAACAAACTTCACATTATATCCCCGATACTCAAAATAACGTCGAATAGTATCAAACGCGATTATGCTTCGAGCGTTTCCAATATGAATGTAGTTGTACACAGTTGGTCCACAAACGTACATTGAAACCTGATTATCAACCAATGGTTTAAAGTCTTCTTTAGTTCTAGTCATTGTGTTATATAATTTAATCATTTTTTTCGCTCCCCATGGGATTTTTACTTACTACATAATGATAATTGAAATTCGAAAGCAAATCAAAGGCTTCGTTCCAATCAATTTTTTCCACGGTTTCTTTTAAAATTTTTAGATACCGAAGCATCTGTAAATTAAAAAAGAAGTTGTGACAAAATCAAATTTCGTCACAACTCCTAATCTTTTGAACTAAATTAGCTTAATTCTTCAATCATTGCACGTAAATGTTTCATTGATAAATCATGACCGAGTAATTCCAGACTTTCTGGAAGTTCTGGTCCATGCATTTCATGCGTGATTGCAATTCGAATTGGCATCCATAACTTGCGACCCTTAATTCCCGTTTCCTTTTGGACGGCCTTAATGGCTGCCAAAATATTAACGGTATCAAAAATTGGCATATCCGCAAATTGAGTTTCCAAGGCCTTCAAAACTGGAAGTGCATCATCCGTTGCCATTTCTGCCTTTGATTCTTCATCAATGTCTTCTGGACCATTAAAAAAGAGATCTGTAAATTCAACAATCTGCGCTGTATAACTCATTTGACGTTTGAAGAGATTGATTAATTTACGTGCCCATTCAACCCGCATTGGATCAGGATTTTCTTCGATCTTACCTGCTTTCATCAATTGTAACAATGAAGAATGCATAATTCGGTCTTCGTCCGCTGCTTTAACGTATTGGTTATTGATCCATTCTAACTTTTTAGCATCAAAGGCCGCGGGCGACTTGCTAAGCCGTTTTTCATCGTACATCTTAACGAATTCACGTAGCGTAAAGATTTCGCTTTCACCCACTGGTGACCATCCAAGCAAAATTATGAAGTTTAACATTGCTTCTGGTAAATAGCCTAGGCTGCGATACTGTTCAATAAATTGAAGTACTGATTCATCACGCTTACTTAGCTTCTTTCCAGTCTCGCTGTTAATAATTAAACTCATATGCCCAAACTGTGGTGCGTCCCATCCAAAGGCATCATAAATCATTAATTGTTTTGGTGTATTGGCAACATGATCATCACCACGGAAAACATGGCTAATCTTCATCATGTGATCGTCAACAACAACCGCAAAGTTGTAAGTTGGCATTCCATCACGCTTTTGAATTACAAAATCGCCACCAATTGTTTCTGATTCAAAGGAGATGTGTCCCTTAACGATATCATCCCACTCATAAGTTGTATTGACAGGGACCTTAAACCGAATTACTGGTTCGATTCCAGCAGCCTTTGCATCCGCAATTTTTTGTTCTTTTTGTTCAGGTGATAAACCTGCATACTCATCCACATAATGCGGCATTTCACCGTTGGCTTTTTGTTCTTCACGTTGCGCAGCCAACTCTTCTTCCGTCATGTATGACTCATATGCCTTACCTTCAGCAACCAATTGCTCAATTAGTGGTTGATAAATATCTTTTCGTTCGGATTGACGATAAGGACCGTACTCACCCGGATTATCCGGACCTTCATCCCAATCCATTCCTAGCCACTTAAGATTGTCAATCTGACTTTTTTCACCGTCAGCGATATTCCGACTTTGATCGGTATCTTCAATCCTAAGAATAAACTTTCCTTTGTAATGACGAGCAAACAAATAATTAAATAAGGCTGTTCGTGCATTTCCGATATGCAAATGTCCAGTTGGACTTGGAGCATAACGAACTCGAATTTCTTGCTTTGCCAAAATTAACACCTCTCCAAAAAATATGTCACAATGATTTCATTTTACATTTATATGTGTAATAAATAAAGCCTCTTATGACTTCTCTTTATTATGTGTAATCTCCTTTGTTGAATGAACCGGTTTTGCAAAAATCATTCGTCCAGCATCAGTTTGAATTGCACTAGTAACAACAACTTCAATCGTCTCGCTAATGTAGAGTTTTCCATCTTCGACAACGACCATCGTTCCATCATCTAAATACGCGACCCCTTGTTGCCGTTCGGTTCCATTTTTAACAACATGAACTTTCATCGTTTCCCCCGGAATCACCCGTGGCTTTAACGCGTTTGCAAGTTCATTAATATTTAAAACTTGAACGTTTTGAAATTGACTAACCTTGTTCAAGTTATAGTCGTTCGTAACAACAATCGCATCTTTATCCTTTGCTAATTGGATTAATTTACTGTCGACTTCTTCAATTTCTTCATAATCTCCATCATACATTTCAATTGGCATAATTTTTTCATTTTGAAGTTTGTTCAAAAAGTCTAATCCACGTCGCCCACGAACCCGCTTGATGCTATCTGCAGAATCCGCAATGTACTGCAATTCATAAAGAACAAAGTTAGGAACTAATAAGGTTCCTTCAAGTAGTCCCGTCTTAACTAAATCATAAATTCGCCCGTCAATTAAGATATTTGTATCTAAAATCTTATAGTGATGGTAGTTTTCTCCGGCCCTTCGATCAAGCACTTGACTGTTAGTGTCACGCTTGCGAACTTGGAAAAGCTTTCTCCATTCGTTAAAACGCGTTGTCCCGATCCGAAAACCTAGATAACCTAGTATTAACATTAAAATCAAAGGGATAATCGTGTTCAAAAAGAAAATTTGAGAACGATAAAAAAGAGTTGAGATTAAAATTGCAATCACAAGCCCCAGTACCGTCCCCACACTACCAGTAATTAAATACAATGGTGATGCTTCAGTAAGAGCTTTTTCAGCGCGGTTCATTAAACTCAGGACATAATCAGCTAGAAAAATGGACAGAATCCAGAAAATAATTGCACCAATAACAAAGTTGGTTATTCCATTATTTAACAACACTATCGCATTGACCTTAAACAACATCCACACGATTGGTAGGTAGGTTACACCCAAAGCTCCACCGGCCAGACCAAAAACAGCCTGAACAATTCGCTTTTTTAAATTTTTCATTTATTTCACCTCCTTTCTAGTTAAATGCCTTTCGAATTGCATCCGCGATGGTTTCCACACCCACAACTTCAATTCCTTTGGGTGGTGTCCAACCCTTTAAATTATTTTTGGGCACTAAAATTCGTTGAAAGCCAAGTTTTTGCGCTTCCGCAACCCGTTGTTCAATTCGATTAACTCGCCGAATTTCGCCGGTTAACCCAATTTCACCCACAAAACTATCCGTTGGCCGCGTTCCCCGATTTTTAAAGCTGGATACAATGCTGATTGCAATCGCTAAATCAATTGCCGGCTCATCTAACTTAACGCCACCAGCGGCCTTCAAGTAGGCATCTTGGTTTTGAAGAGTCATGTTGGCTCTTTTTTCAAGAACCGCCATAATCAGCGAAACACGGTTGCGATCCAATCCGCTTGCCGTTCGCTGAGCATTCCCAAAAATGGTTGGAGTAATCAACGCCTGAATTTCAACTAATATCGGTCGAGTCCCCTCCATTGATACAACAATTGCCGAGCCGTTGGCATCTTTTAAACGTTCCTCTAAAAAAATTTCCGAAGGATTAGCGACTTCACGAAGCCCTTCCTCACGCATTTCAAAAATTCCAAGCTCATTGGTTGAACCAAAACGATTTTTAACCGCTCTTAAAATTCGATACGTATGGTGAAGATCACCTTCAAAATATAGTACGGTGTCTACCATATGTTCAAGAATTTTGGGACCAGCAATCGCACCACCTTTGGTAACGTGTCCGACGATAAAAATCGTAATATTATTTGTTTTCGCGATTTGCATCAATTCGGCCGTAATTTCTCGAATTTGAGAAACACTTCCGACCGCAGAATCAATATCCGGTTCTTGCATCGTTTGTACAGAATCGATGATGACATATTCTGGATGCAATTCTTCAATTACCGAACGAATATTTGACATATCAGTTTCCGGATAAAGATAAAAACGTTCACTATTCACTTGTAAACGTTCCGCCCGCATTTTGATCTGGGAAGCACTTTCTTCCCCCGATACGTATAAAACATCCCGATCCGTTGCGGCTAATTGTCCTGAAAGTTGTAATAGAAGCGTTGATTTTCCGATTCCTGGATCACCACCAATTAAAACTAGTGACCCGTCAACCACTCCGCCACCTAAAACTCGATTAAATTCTTCCATCCCCGTCTTAACGCGCGGCTCTTCGTGCATCTTCACTTCTGAAATTAATTGTGGCTTACTGCTTTTCCCTTCAAAACTAACCCGACTTTTGCGTTCATTTTTAGGTTCGCTAATCCGTTCTTCAACCAACGTATTCCATTTTCCACAATTAGGACAACGCCCTAAAAACTTTGGAGAAACGTAACCACAATTGGTACATAAAAATTGTGTTTTAACCTTCGCCAATCCACTACCCCCTAAGTATAATTCGTATAGACTAGAATAGCATTTATTACCCTGATTTTTTAATAATTTGTTTGACCTTTATTGATTTTTAAATTACATCTTGGTTGAACCAAAACCACCCGTTCGAACTTGGCTAGCATTCACTTCCTTATCGGCCGTCAAATACTTCATAAAGATTCCTTGTCCGATTCTTTCACCCTTTTTAATTTTAATATCAGTAATACCGTAATTAACCAATTGGATGAAAATCGCACCCTCGTTGGCTGCATTATTGTAGTAATCAGAATCAATAATTCCAACACCGTTTGGCAAAATCAGTCCTCGCTTTAATGGATTACTTGAACGATTTGCCAACATTAGATACTCATCACTTTCCATGTAGGCTTTAATTCCGGTTGGTACTAGATACGGCTTCAATTCTGCTTTTGCTGCCTTTAAAACGTCTTCTTGAACATTTTCTTGGTGACGTAAAGCCCACAATACTTTAACAAAATTAATTTTCCAAATACTTGGTAACAAAAAATCTTCCGCCGCCTCAAAGTCGTATCCCGCAGCTGCCTTCGTTTGCCGTTGGGGTAAGTTTAAATTTTGTCCCTGATATTTGCTAATAATTTCAAATCCTCTTCCCATTGATATGCCTCCACTATTTGTTTATTTTATTATCCTTTGAATAAACAATTTTGTAAACGTAAATCTCTTGAACCAATTGACTTTATGCGCTTTCTTGGCGACAATATTACATAGGAAGGAGGCCGTTATTGTATGAAAAGAAATGTCGAAGAAACGCGACTTTTTTGGACCAATTCTGACGAAATCCAGATTGGTCAGGTACTTTACTCAAAAATTCCAGATCTCGATACCTTGATTTGCGAAGAAGTTTTTGTTAATCCTAGCTTTCGCGGTCAAGGCTGGGGTGGAAAGTTAATGAAAGATTTTATCGAATTTGCCGTTGAAAATGGACAAAAAATTTATCCACTTTGTCCCTTTGCCAGACAATATTTGTTAGACCACCCTGACTTATCTGATTTAGATATGCATAATCAAATTACTGAAACAAAAATTAAGCAAAATATCGTTACTCGAAAGGAAGATTAAAATGGATCAAAATGAACTAAAAGAACTCGTCGGTAAAGAGGCAGTTAAATTTATCAAAGATGGAATGGTCGTTGGTTTAGGGACTGGATCAACCGTTAAATTCATGGTTGATGCACTTGGTGACCGGGTTAAAAATGAAGGAATTAGCATCATTGGCGTTCCAACTTCTGATCGGACGGCCGACCAAGCCCGTTCACTTGGGATTACCGTAAAGTCCGTTGACGAGGTCGACCATATCGACTTAACGATTGATGGCGCCGACGAGATTAGTTCAGATTTCCAAGGCATCAAAGGGGGCGGTGCCGCACACCTCTTCGAAAAAATTGTTGCCACTAATTCAACTAAGGTAATGTGGATTGTCGATGAGTCTAAAATGGTTGATCAACTTGGTGCCTTCCCCCTACCGCTAGAAGTAATCCCCTATGGTAGCACCCAAGTGTACAAAAAACTTGAAAAAGAAGGGCTACATCCAAAATTCAGAATGGATGCGGATGGCAAGCACGTTTTAACCGACTCTAAAAATTACGTCATTGATCTCCATTTAGGTGAAATTAATCATCCCCACGAACTAGCCGATTACTTAATCAAACAAGTTGGGATTGTTGAACAGGGATTATTCCTTGATATGGTTAATACGGTTATCGTCGGTCGCCAAAACGGTCCCGAAGTTTTACAAGCTCGTCCATAATTTTAATCGTTTACTAATTTTTTTAATGATAGTATAATTGTCTCATTGTTTAAATACTAAGAATGGAGTTGAATACATTGGGTACTGAAATTTCACAAAATTTAATTGACCGTTTTAAAAAAGAATATACCGATCGTAAAGAATCAAAGGTGATCGAACGGACGGTTACTAAAAACGGTATTCTTAATTCTAGCCGTGATTTAGCTGCCGACGTTGAAAGTACTCCCGTCTTTTCAATTGACTTAGATACTGGCGATGTCGCAAATCAAATGCAAAGTGGACGTTGTTGGATGTTTGCTGCGCTAAATACAATGCGCCATGACATGAAAAATCAATTTAAAGTTCCCGGCAGCTTTGAGTTATCACAAAGCTATACATTCTTTTGGGATAAATTTGAGAAGTCAAATTGGTTCTACGAAAATATTATTAAGACCGCTGCCTTAGATACAGATGATCGTAAAGTTGCATTTCTACTTAATGAACCACAAGGCGATGGCGGTCAATGGGACATGCTCTGCGCCATTATTGAAAAATATGGTGTCGTTCCCCAATCGGCATTTCCAGAAACATATAACAGTTCAAAATCGCGTGAATTTGACACTTTACTTAATGAAAAACTTCGTAAAGATGCCATTACATTACGTGAACTAGTTAATTCAGATGCTAGCGATGAACAAATTCAAGAACGTAAACAAAAAATGCTCAGTGAAGTTTACCGAATGGCTTCCTACAGTTTTGGACAACCACCGGTTAAATTTGATTGGGAATATCGGGATGACAGTAAGGCATATCATCGCGAAGAAGGAATTACACCAAAAGAATTCTTCGACAAGTACATTGGTTGGGACCTTGATGAATATATTTCAATTATTAATGCTCCAACTGCTGACAAACCTTATGACCAAACTTACACGGTGGAAATGTTAGGAAACGTGGTCAACGGTCGTCAAGTTAAGCATCTTAACCTTAACATGCACGATTTCAAACAAGCCGCAATTAACCAATTAAAATCTGGTGAATCAGTTTGGTTTGGCTGTGACGTTGGCCAACACTCTGAAGCTCGTGAAAAGGGATTACTTGATCTACGCGTTTTTGCTGAAGATGAACTCTTTGATATTGATATTTCAATGTCAAAAGCTGAACGTCTTGATTATAAAGAAAGTTTGATGACCCACGCAATGGTTCTAACTGGCGTTGACCTGGTTGATGGAAAGCCTAAAAAGTGGAAAGTCGAAAATAGTTGGGGTAAAAAAGTTGGTGAAAAGGGCTATATGGTAATGTCTGATGAATGGATGGACGAATACTGCTATCAAGTAGTCGTTCAAAAGAAATTCCTTACTGACGCTCAACGGTCCGCTCAATCACAAGAACCAACCGTATTAAAGCCTTGGGATCCAATGGGTTCGTTAGCTTATACAGATTAATTACAAATCAAAAAGATTCCGATTTTTCGGAATCTTTTTTTGTTAGTATTCTCAGTAAAAAAGCTCAAAACTTATAATTAACTCAAAGTCACTTTGCTGTGAATTCTTAGTTGATCATTCATTTCATAAATGATTGGCTCGCCATTCTCAACTTCAACTCCGTCGATTCCTCGATCTGAAATACCCTCCAAGTACTTGATCAACGCGCGCAGAGAACTCCCATGCGCCACTACCAATTGATTTTTTCCTTCAATCAAATCAGGAGCAATATGATCTAACCAATACGGGATTAGTCGATCGTAGGCCATCCGTAAACTCTCACCCAAAGGCTCATTTAAAATGCCATTGATCGCATACCGACGATCATCGTCCGGATGATCAAGTAGTGGCGGAACCGAATTAAAACTTCGTCGCCACCGCGCAACCTGCTCTTTACCATAAATCTGGCGAGTATCATCTTTGTTTTGCCCCCGCAGCGCACCATAGTGTCGTTCGTTTAGGCGCCAGGTCTTGGTGATTGGTAGCCAATTTTGATCAAGTTCATCCATTACAATGTTTGCCGTAACAATCGCTCTTTTTAACATTGAAGTATGCACCGCACTAAAATTAATTCCCAATTCAGCAATTAATTTTCCAGCATGGTGTGCCTGGTTAATTCCCACCTCGGTTAAAGGAACGTCAGACCATCCCGTATAGATATTATCACGGTTAGCCGTGCTTTCTCCGTGTCGAATTAAAACCAATTTGGCCATTTTGCTCTCTCCCTCAAAACATCACTAATTATAGTTTAATAATCATACTTCCATAGTCAAGTCCAGCACCGAATCCAGTCATTAGAACCGTTTTAGGACTTGCATCGCGGGCTTGAAGTTGGTCGAGTGCCATCGGAATTCCAGCAGATGACGTATTGCCATATTCCTCAACATTTGTAACAAATTTTTCAATTGGAATGTTAATCGTCTCTGAAATTTTTTCAATAATTCTTAAATTAGCTTGGTGACAAACCACGTAATCAATTTGATTTCGCAATTGATTGCGGTCCAAAATGTCAATCATCTGTGGTGGAACAACACCCGTAGCAAAGCTGAAAACATCCCTTCCGCTCTGGAAAAAAGCGTCAATTGATGGAAAATTGTTTTCCTTGACATCGGTTAGCGCTGGAATTCGACCGCTATGAATATATTCATTTTTTTCGGCAAGGGTTGCTAGCTCTTCGTCAACGAAAAAATCGTCTTCTTCCGCTTCCGTATTTGTTAAAAGAACTCCCCCAGCGCCGTCTCCAAAGAATACTGCTGATGTTCGATCTTTAAAATCCATCATTTTAGAATTTGTTTCTGCGCTAATTATTAATGCATTCTTGTAACGACCTGAACGCATAAATTTTTCTGCGGTACTTAATCCAAAAACAAAGCCAGCACATGCGGCAGAGATGTCAAACGCAATAGCATTTTTAGCACCCAGTTTGGCTTGTACAATGGTCGCGGTAGCCGGTGTTAGTGCATCCGGTGTAATGGTTGATAAAATAATTAAATCAATTTGACTAGCGGTCATATTGGCCTTTTTTAACAGGCGCTCGCCCACTTCAGTCGCTAAAGTTGAAGTGTTTTCCTCACCCATTGCGTAGTGGCGCGTTTTAATTCCCGTATGGGCCTGAATCCACTCATCATTTGTATCCATAATCTGGGATAATTCGTCGTTATCAACAACCCGATTTGGAACATAGTGCGCCGTAGATAATATTTTTAAACTCATTTTATGATTCTTCCTCGTTTTATTTATCTTTCTATTTTACCAGTAAAACGTTTATTGTGAAAATCACTTTTCTCTTGGTAAAATGTAAAATCGCTTTCAGTCTGGCAGTATCAGGACCTAAACAAATTTTATTTTTCTCTTAAGAAATTTCAACATTTCAACGTTGAAGGCTTGCCTTTTATCCCTTTAATAACTATGCTTAATTAATAAGAACAGAACACTGGAGGAATACTAATGTTTAATTTTTCAATCAGCTGGCTCTTTTTTTGGATGAAGGGTCGCATCGAGGTTGACAATCAGTCCGTTCGGAGTCGAATCCCACGTCTTTTAGTTTGGATTATTCCCTACGGAATGGTCGCAAAGGATGTTGCCCTTGATGATATCAAGAGTACTAACGTAAAGGGAAAATCACAAATTTTTCCAATTTTATTAGGACTGGTTTTAATTGTATTAGGAGTTTTAAGTGCTTTAAATAATGGCCTCGGCCTTGGCATCCTAGCAATTATCATTGGAATCATCCTTGGAATTGCAGGTTTTAAAGCAACCTTAATTCTTGAAACTAGTACCGGACAAATTCATTTTGACGTTCCAGTATCGCAAAAAGAGGTTCTTTTCCGGATCAAAAAAGAAATTGAAAATCGCCAAAAGAAGCCGGAACCAAAAATTAAAGAAAACCAAGTACTTGAAGATCTTTAATCTTAATCCTAAATTGGTTTCGTAACAACATATGATATAAAGAGGGACTACGACAAAACCAGCTTTGTTTGTCGTAGTCCCCCTTTTATTTTCAACCATTGATTCCCCTTGTACACTGACACTACAATCCGTTTTTATCCAACATTTTTATCAAATCTTTTCGACTGTCATTCGGAATTTTTTGCGCATATACATTTAATCCATGATCATGTAGCGCCCGAATCGTCGCAATTTCGTCTTTTCCAACGGCAATTGCGTCGGTAAGCATGGTCATATCAACCGCATAAGCTAAACTTCCAACGTCTACTCCCAGTTTAGAAATATCGATTCCACCTTCAACCAGCTTTAGCATATCCTGCAACGTCTCGGTTAACAGTAGCACTCGGAAAGAATCGAACTGTGCATCTTGATAAATTCGAATCATTTTATCAACGGTAATAACGTTAACTAGTACTCCTGGAGGAGCCGCCTGAGTTATTAACGTTTTCCGTAAGGTATCGTCTGCAACACTATCTGAAACTACTAAAATACGATTAGGCTTAACCCGCTTTGCCCAAGCGGTAGCAACTTGCCCGTGCAACAACCGACTATCAACACGAGCTAGTAATATTTCCATCGTCATATTACAATATCCTCCAAAAATTAGTTCTGCTCTATCTCACTTAGGATTGTATCATTTTTCTCTTGCCATGTTTCCAACAATTTATAAATATAAAACTCTTCACCCGCGTTTAATTCAATTTGCACCCGCTTTAAAAACTTATTATCGGCTTGTTGAACTAATTTAAGCCAGTGCTCATCAACAACAGAAGCAAGCTCTTCTTTAGTCGCTTGCATCGGATTATTCATTAACGCCCGTTCAACCGCTCCGGCAATGTGCATAATCAAGTTAATTCTAAACGATTCACTGAATTCCACATGATTCATATCTGCTAAATAGTCCACGTATTCCCACAAAATATCGGTAAATTTGTCTGCATTCAGGAAAACAAAATATTGTGATAAATATTGCCGACACACGCTGCGAGTTATCTTTGGATTTTGTTCATCCGAAATCCAGGACACTTCACTACGTTCGGCTAATTGACGAATGAACTTTTCGCCACCACCCTGTAGCAATGTTTGTAATGGCATAAACGGAACCCCCATTTGGGGATCAAGAACTCCCGTTGCGGCAAGAACCTTATAACTTTTCTTAATCTGTTCAATATGGTTTTTCATATTAACGATCGAAATCGGCAGAACTTTAATGTCCTCGATTAAATTTTGAACTAATAACTGATCTAACAAACCTTTAATTTTTTTCGCCGTTCCTTCACCCGTCGAGCAAATCGCAATAACAGCTTTTGGTTTACCAGAAATAAGTGCTAAGTCATCGACTGCTTGGATCTGTTCGGTCTTTTTCTCATCGGTAACTGCGACCCTTGAATATCCGTGGAACTCACGTAATTCCGAGTAAATATCGTTTAAATCACTATCAATAAAAGACGCTTTTCGAGTCGCTTCGAGCACCATGGCGGTCGTGACCATATCAATCACCTTCACCGGAATTTGAGTTTCTTCGGTAATTTTTGCTCCAAACGTGCTCAACGAGCCCATATCAACTAATAGCAAGACTCCTTCACCTTGGTTGGCCGCCCTAACTCGATCAATAATTCCCTTGAAAGCGGACTGCGGACTCATGTCCAGTGGCATATCAAACGACTGAATTGAATTGTCTGATAATAACTGCGAAACTACCTGAGCCATTGAACTAGCGGTATTTGTTCCATGAGCAGCCACAACGATCCCCACCTGACCGCTACTTGATGGAACTGTTTTTAATGAAATCAAAAGAACGGCTAAATAATAACTCTCCGATTCTGGAATTAACATCCCATACCGCTGCTCCAACAACTCTTTAATCGACTTCGCCACGTCTAGCTCTTCGGGGTAGTCTTTTACCATCGCTACAAGGTCATTACCCATTAATCGCATCGGTTTGCCAGACTGAATTCGCTTAATGAACGAACTAATATGCAAACTCATCGCGTAAGTAAAGTTGTCTCTAAAGTGATAATCCAATCGATTTTCAACTTTGGGTTGAATTTGTTTTGTAAAATCAATAATATCTTGATCGACAATTTCGGCTAATTTATTTTCAGCATGCACGGCATCTGGATCATCTTTATAGAAAGACTTTAAATGCAAGTTAATATCCGTCGTAATAAAATTATTAATATTTTCCTGATCCAGACCTTCTTCTCGAAGCATCATCGCTTTATCGCCGATTATTTCATAGAGATTATATGGCAATTCATAACTATCTTTACGGCTGACGGGTGCTGCATCCACTGATCCTGGTTTAATCACCATGTACGGTTCCAAAAGTTTTGAGATTGCTCCTAATTCTTGGCGATTAGAGGCCAGATTTAGTAAACCATCCTTAATGTTTGGCGGTAGATCATCAGACGTAATCATTATTTCGCCCTCATTTTCGATGTTATTCAAAAATCCCTTAGCACAGACAAGTTGAATATTTGATTTTAATTGCCCAACGTTTCCATACGTTACGCTGCCTAGTAGTGCTTGAACAACATCTTCAGTGAGCGTAATTTCTTTGTTGGTTCGATTAGCTTCAATTGTAACTAATGAACGTAGCAGTTCGATTCGCTCCTCCGGACTTCGTTTGTTAAACGACGGTAGTTGAATTGTAATGGGAATTCGACGGACAAACGTTTGTAGAAGCGAACTTTCTGGATCCTCAGTTGTTGCGCACACCAAGCGCACGTTTGCATGATGCGTTTTAGAGGTTTCACCCAAGCGACTATAGGTACCATGATCCATAAAATAAAAGATCATTTCCTGTCCTTCAGGAGGAAGACGATGAACTTCATCTAAAAACAGCATCCCTCCATCAGCTTCTTGAATTAAACCATCTTTTTCATCGTTAGCACCCGTGAACGCCCCTTTAACGTACCCGAATAAATGTGACATTAGCAGTTCTGGATTATGAGCATAATCCGCACAATTAAACGTTACTAACTGTTGTTTGGCATCAAGTAAATTCTTAGTTTGAGCGAACTCAAACATCGCATTGGCAAAATAAGTCTTCCCCGAACCGGTTGGCCCGATGATCAGCGTATTCAGTCCCCTCGGCGGATATAGCATTGCCGCTTTTGCTTGTTCGATTTGATTTCGCATACTTTGATTTTTTCCAATCATTCGATCAAAAATATTTGTATGCTTTAGGAACTGCTCACGGTCTGCTTTTGGTTCGCTTAAGGTTCCCGCTAATTTTCTTTTCCCAAGCTCCATCCCACTAATTCCATCTTCAATGTGGTAAGCAGATGGGTCATGCCCTGTTTTTGAAGCATTGGTGTCATCGATGTGTTCCGATTCTTCTGTCAAAATACGACAATAACGAACTGGACGTCCGGCAATTTTGGTTAACTTTTGCTTTCGAACTAGTTCGTTTAATTCCTTACTAACATTGCTTCGAGCAATATCTAGAGCTTCGGCAATCACTAGTGTTGTCAGTGCTCCTTGCGTTTTTAATTCATCATCTGACAGTTGCTTAGTATTTTCAATGACGTATTCGTAAATTCGATCTTGTCTTTTCATATTTTTCACCACGATACTGTATTAATACACTAATTGATACAATACAGTTTAACACACTTTTTTGAAAAAACTTCTATTATTACGACGCTCTAAGTAAAACGCTTTAAAACCACTAATCTTTAATCCCTCCGATTCCAAAGTCCTGTTACAAAATTCTAATAACTGCGACCTAATTTAGTGGTTGCAGTGAACCGTCGCTTTAAAAAATAAAAATCCCTCTATGATTATCAAACGAATTATAATATTCGTTTAACAAACTTAAAGGGATTACAGCCAAAATTAAGTTGGCAATTACTTCTTAGTTTCTCTAATTAATTACTTTGTTTTTCTTTTAAATAACGTCATTAATCCATTTTTGGCAACTTGAACGATTCCAAGCGAACGAACCATTTTATTTGGATCAACGTGCTTTCTAACCTCTCGCAATACTTTGTGGGGTTTTCTGGCAGCAAAACTGAAAGTTCCGTTGCTTTTGGTTTTAATTGCAAAGCGTGGAATCCATCGACCGCCAAACATCAGCGAAGCGATGACCATATCAATTTCTTCCCAAGGAATTTGGATGTAATTTTCCACATTCCGATTATCGAAGAACTCAAATCCACGATCACCAATCATAATTTTTCCATAGTCACCCATTCCTAAAAATGAAGTGGCATTCGTAACTAAGTCTGCTCTTGTATTAATCGACTGTGCCATTAAATTACCTCATCCTTCTTTTACTCTTACCCTAATTATAATGTGTTACCTTGAATTCATCAAAAGTAATTTAATAAAAAAAGCTCGGGCGTTGGCCCAAGCTCATTTTAAATTTATTACATAACGTGGAGTACGTGAAGTAAAACACCAACAATGAATAAACCAAAGATAATGACGATTGGTGAAACACCCTTCTTAAGTAACCACATACATAGAAGAGTAATTAACAATCCAGCAAGACCTGGAATCAATTGATCCAAGTTATCTTGCAATGTAGTAACTTTGTCTTGTGTTAGAGAAAGTCCAGCAGCTTGTTGTTGTAATGCTGATTGAATTCCCTTGGCACCACTTGGAAGGTTAGCCCAGTCAATGTAAGCACCCTTACTTTGTTTAACAGTTGAAACGATTGGTGTGAATTTAACAACAACCCAACGGTTAATCAATGAACCCAGGATAAACATACCAAGAATTGAAGCACCTTTTGTAACATCTTGTAGTAAACCACCAGACATATCTTCTGAAATCTTAGAACCAGCTTTGTAGCCGAATTCTTGTGTATACCAGAGGAATCCCATTCGGATTGCATTCCAAACTACGAAGTAAAGAATTGGTCCGAGAATGCTTCCACCCAAAGCAAGTGAAGCAGCTAGGGCACCCAAGATTGGCTTAACCGTGAACCAGAAAACTGGGTCACCAACACCGGCAAGAGGTCCCATCATACCAACCTTAACACCTTGAATAGCAACGTCATCAACGGGAGCACCATTGGCACGTTCTTCTTCAAGTGACATAGTTACACCAATGATTGGGGCAGCTAAGTAAGGATGAGTATTAAAGAATTCCAAGTGACGAGTCAAAGCTGCGGCACGGTCTTCTTTTGTCTTATATAACTTTTTAAGAGCTGGGATTAATGTATAAGCCCAACCACCATTTTGCATACGTTCGTAGTTCCATGAACCTTGGAGGAATTGTGAACGCCACCAAACATGGATACGGTCTTTTTTACTTAATGTAATTTTGTTATCAGCCATTTCTGTATCCTCCCTTTTAGTATTTATCGATGATATCGCCTAGTGGGTCACCAGTACCTGAACCGCCGTTACCTGAGCCACCAACTTTTGAAAGTGCCAAGTAGATAAGAGCTAATGAAATACCGATTGTACCTAAAGCAATAAGAGTCAAGTCTTGGACAGTTGCGATAACAAAACCAAGAGCGAAGAATGGCCAAACTTCTTTAGTAGCCATCATGTTGATAACCATTGCATAACCAACGGCAACAACCATACCACCACCGATAGCTAAACCATCTGTTAACCAAGCTGGCATCGAGTTCAAAATACCACGAACGGGACCAGCACCAACAGCTAAGATTAATGCAGCAGGAATGGCGATACGAAGACCTTGCATTGCAATAGCAATATATTGCCACATGTCGATCTTAGCGAAGCTACCTTCTTTAGCAGCAGCATCCATAAAATGAACAATGATTGTTGCAAGTGTACGAGCGATAATTGTTAATAATAATCCAGCTACAGCTAGAGGAACAGCAAGGGCGATAGCTGATGAAACACCAGCTTTACCTTGTCCACCTAAAACTAAAATAATAGCAGAAGCCACAGAAGCCAATGCAGCATCAGGAGCTACAGCAGCACCAACGTTTGACCAGCCAAGGGCGATCATTTGAAGTGAACCACCTAAGATAAGGCAGGGCACTAAGTTACCAGTTACTAAGCCAATTAAAGTACATGCGATTACTGGTTGATGAAAATGGAATTGATCCAAGATACCTTCCATACCAGCTAAAAACGCTACGATAATGACTAAAATCATTTGAATTGCATTCAATGCCATGATTATTAATCCTCCGTTTATTTAAAATTATTTTTGTTTGTTCAATTCATTTTCAGCTTTTTTCATGATAGCGTCCATATCATCTTTAGAATCAGATGGAACTTTACGAACATCGAGTTCGATTCCATCTTTTTCTAGTTGACGATATGTGTCAATATCATTTTGGTCAAAAGCTAGAACTTGATTTGGTTGAACCTTTCCGGCTGAATGAGACATTGAGCCGACATTTAGAGTCTTAAGTGGTACGCCACCCTCGATTGCCCTTAACGCATCTTGAGGTGTTTCGAACAATAGCATTGCGCGTGTGCCACCAAAGTGTTGATCATCTTTAGCAAGTTTGATCATTTGATCAATTGGTACAATATGTGCCTTAACTCCAGCAGGAGCAGCTTGCTTAATCATTGATGAACGTAACTCATCTTTAGCAACTTTATCTGAAACAACGATAATCCGATCTGGATTGGTTGTCTTTGTCCATGAAGTTGCAACTTGTCCATGAAGCAAACGTGAATCAATTCGTGCTAAGACGTAGTCAAAGTGACCTGGCTTACCAGTATTAACTGCTGCTGCCCTTGCGTCTGCCTTAGGAGCTTCTTCTGGTTGAAGAGCTTCTGGACGAACTTTAACCCCTTCTTTTGCAGTTTCAATGATATGAGCAGCAATTTCTTGTGCTGATTCCATTGAAAGACGTGAAGCATATGCTTCAATGAGCATTGGTAAGTTCAAACCAGCAACAATTGCCCATTTGTCCTTATGTTCTTCAAACAAGCCGTTAACTTGATTGAATGGAGTTCCTCCCCATAGGTCGACTAAGAATAATACTTCGTCTTGGTTACTAAAAGAAGCAACTGCTTCTTGAAGTTTTGCTTTTAGATCATCGGGACCTTCGCTTGGCATTAATGTAACGGCCTTAACGTCTTCTTGTTCGCCGAAGATCATTGAGCCTGATTGCAAGATGCCTTTGGCGAATTCACCATGACTAGCAATGATAATTCCAACCATCTGTCTGTGTACCTCCCATTTTGTATTGTTACAGTCCAATAATAAAAAAATAATTTCTAAAACCTGTAACTTTAAAATAAATTCGAATGATTTCATTCGTTGAGCCAAGCAAATTAAAATTCTTTTTCATCAAAAGCGCTTTCAAGTTATTGATAGAAAAGATGGGATGATTAGTCCCACATTAATTGAAAACTCCATAATTTTTAAATTTTAATTTAAGAATGGTATCTTCTAATAAAATCATCCGCCACTAAACCAGCTCCAACCGATTCGTGGTGTCAAATACACTGAAAATACAGGATATTTAACGTTCACTTATATATAAGCAACTATCGTGCCAAAATACACTAGCCCTAAAGACCGAATTAAAAGGGTTATTATTAATACACAGTTGGTTAACACACTAATACTGTATTAAACGTGTGTATCAAATTCGTTTAAAACACAAAAAAAAGACTAGGTATTAAATACCTAGTCTTTTATACGATGCGGCCAAGAGGGTTCGAACCTCCACCCGAGTAAATTCGGACAGGATCCTTAATCCTGCGCGTCTGCCAGTTCCGCCATGGCCGCAATAGCTTACTAGATAATATTAGCAAATACGTTTCCATCTAGCAAGCTTTTTTTTAATTTTATTGCAAAAAGACTCTAGCCCATCAGCTTTAATCGTCCGCGACAACGACTGCAAACGAACTTTTGAACATTCACCCGTCGAAACCGTGCATACTTTTGACCACAATTTTGGCATTGATACAAATATTGCTTCTTTGATCGCTTAGTTTTGCTAGTCAAAGGCGCATATCGCAGTCCGCCAACTTGGTTAAGTAACTTTTTAAAATGAGGATTACGATGGTCGGGTCGTTCACCCATCTTGTGCACAAAATAATGTGTCAATTCATGCTTAATTACACCAATCAATACCGTTTGATCGAATTCCTCTAACATCAAAGGGTTTATATCAATATGATGGTCATTTAAATGATAACGGCCCCCAGTTGTTTTCAATCGACGATTAAAAAATACTTCGTATGGAAAATCTTCTCCAAAAGCGCTTCTTGCAATATCTTTAGTTAAATTTTTTAATTCAAAATCTGTCATTTTAATCCTGCGGAATCATCGTTAATTGAATTCGATGTCGGTTGGAATCGACACTATCAACCCATACCGTGACGATGTCTCCAACTGAAACAACGTCACTTGGTTTCTTCACGAATCCTTTTTTTAATTTTGAAATATGCACCAATCCGTCTTGTTTTACACCAATATCAACAAACGCTCCAAAATCAATTACGTTCCGAACCGTTCCCTGTAATTTCATCCCCGGCTTTAAATCTTCCATCGTCAATACGTCTGAACGCAATAGTGGTGCGGGCATCTCATCCCGCAAATCACGACCAGGCTTTTGCAACTCTTCGACAATATCTTTCAATGTCTCAAAACCAACTTCTAACTTGTGTGAAAGCTGCTCGGTATTAACGTTTTTTAGAATTTGATCGGTTGCAGATTGACCAATCGTACTTAAATCAATTTTAAGTTCTTTTAATAAAATCTTAGCAATGCCATAACTTTCGGGATGAATTCCAGTGTTATCTAACACATCATTGCCATCCACAATTCTCAAAAAGCCAATCGACTGTTCAAACGCTTTGGGCCCTAGACGTGGTACCTTTTTTAATTCTTTTCGTGAACCATAACTTCCGTTTTCTTCACGGAAGTTCACAATATTTTTAGCGGTTGTTTTCGTTAATCCTGAAATGTGGGTTAGCAGTTCCGCACTTGCAGTATTCAAATTAACCCCTACCTGGTTAACTGCCGTTTCAATCACATTATCGAGCTGTTCTCGTAAATCCTTTTGGGCAACATCATGTTGGTACTGACCAACACCAACTGCCTGTGGATCAATTTTTATTAGTTCCGCCAGCGGATCTTGTAATCGTCGACCGATACTAATCGCGCTCCGTTCTTCCACATGTAATTCAGGAAAAGCCGCACGGGCCTCTGGACTGGCAGAATAAACGGATGCCCCGGCCTCATTAACAATCACATAGTATACGGGTCGCTTAATTTCTTTCAATAAATCCGCCACAAATTCTTCGGACTCGCGACTTGCCGTTCCATTTCCGATTGCAATCATTTCTACCTGGTACTTTTCGATAAAATCCTTTAATTGTTGTTTTGCTTGGGCGCGCTTTTCCTTGGGCGCTGGTTTATGGGGATAAATTACCAGCTTATCTAGAAACTTCCCATTAGCGTCAATCACCGCCAGCTTACACCCTGTCCGATAGGCTGGATCAAATCCTAAAACGATTTTCCCTTTTAAAGGTGCTTGCATCAATAGGTGATATAGGTTTTCGCCAAATACGCTGATTGCTTGTGCATCTCCCATTTCCGTTAGTTCGGAACGGATTTCACGTTCGATAGCTGGTCCAATAAATCGTTTGTACGCATCATCATAAGCATTTTGAACAATCTCAACTGCGTTTCCGGTATGTTTTCCAATCAATCGAAAACGCAAGTAACGCTCAATGCCAGCTTCATCAACATCAACTTTAACTCTTAAGATTTTTTCTTTTTCTCCACGGTTGATCGCTAAAATTTGATGAGAAGCTATTTTGGTTACTTTTTCATTAAAATCATAGTAAATGGCGTAGACTTCGTTTTCATCAAGTTCTTTTCCCTTACTTTTAATGTCCGTCTTCAAAAAACCATTCTTTTTCGTGTAACTACGAATCCACTCTCGAATATCCGCCTGATCGGAAAAAGCTTCCGCTAAGATTTCATGAACACCAGCTAAAACGTCATCAATCGTGTTAACATCCTTATCCACATTGATTCCAGATTCAAGCTTTAATTTTAAATCTCCCTGTGGAAAACTTAAAACCCACGCCGCTAGCGGTTCCAACCCTGCTTCTTTGGCGATTGTCGCTTTGGTCCGCCGTTTTTGTTTGAACGGTAAATATAAATCTTCGACAGTTTGCAGTACTTCAGCATCCTTAATTTTTTGCGCTAATTCGGGAGTTAACTTTTGTTGCTCTTCAATATTTTTTAAAACATCGTCTTTTCGCTTCTCTAAAGTCTCCGTCTGATGATAGACAGACTGAATCTCACGAATCTGCACTTCGTCTAGACTATGCGTGCGTTCCTTACGGTATCTGGCAATAAATGGGACCGTATTTCCGTCTTCTAGTAAGTCTAAAGTCGCTTTAATTTGGTTACTTCGAAAAGTACTTAACTTCTTTTCAACAATATTTAATATTCTTTCTTCCAACTTTAATTCTCCATCACTTTAATTTTCAACAATAATAGGCTGAGTCATCCTAAGTCAAAAACTCAGTGACGACCTCAGCCTATTTAAACCATCATAAAAGATTAGCCAATTAGTAGGTTCATAATTCTCGTTAGCGTCTTCGTAATCTGAGCCATTATATCTTCTTGGCTCTTTTCAGAATTGCTAAACGCATGAACATCAATTCTTTTGTGTTCCAAATCGACAGCATCAACCATTTTTTGGCATTCCGCCACGTAGCGCACATAATCCCGTTTTAATAATTGATGCTTGCCAATTAATTTGACTGGCGCTTTTTCATTAACAATCTCTTTTTCGATTGATTGGTAACGATCCGTAGCTTTTTGAAATTGACTTTTTATTTCAGCCAATCGACTTTGATCTAATTCTTCTACCTGACCCAATTGTAAACACTTTTTTAATTCCTGGAAATATGGGTCAACCTGTTCACCCGTTTGTTCCAAAACATCCGTTACCCTGGATATCAATCCTGCGTACGTTTGAATATTAGCTCTCATTTTCTCTCCCCGTTATTTCTTTAAACTCCGTTGTATTAATTTTACCACTTCGACGATAACAATCATCGATATTGAAGAAAGAATTACGATGGTCCATTGATGGAGATTTAAGTTGCTGACATGGAATAGATCATTTAATCCTGGAACGACGATGGTCATTGCCAGTAGTATAAATGAAACTAGAATTGACCAATTAAAGAACTTATTTTTTAAAGTTGTTGCACTAAAAATTGAACCATGGATTGATTTAGAGTTAAACGCATGGAAAAGCTGAATTAATCCAAGGGTTGCAAACGCCATTGTTAACGCATCAGCATGAATTTGGGCCTCGCCCGCATGATCTGGAAAACGTAATGCCATCGCGTAAACGAACAATGTAATGATTCCCTCCAGCAATCCTTGATAGATGATATTGCTCGAAACTCCACCCGATAAGAAGCTTGATTTTTTACCACGTGGCTTTTGTTTCATTATATTTTTTTCAGCTGGTTCAAGCCCAAGGGCGATTGCTGGAAATGTATCAGTAACTAAATTAATCCACAAGATATGCACTGGAGCCAGGATTTGCCATCCCATCATCGTCATTACAAATAGTGTTAAGACTTCACCCAGGTTGGCAGATAAAAGATACTGAATCGCCTTTTGAATATTCGCAAAAACTTTTCGGCCTTCTTCTACGGCAACTACGATGGTCGCAAAATTATCATCCGCTAGCACCATATCACTGGCGCCCTTGGAGACCTCGGTTCCGGTAATTCCCATCGCAATTCCAATATCGGCCTGTTTGAGTGATGGCGCATCATTAACTCCATCCCCCGTCATTGCAACAATCTTGCCTTTCTTTTGCCATGCATTCACAATTCGAACCTTATGCTCTGGTGCAACACGTGCATAAACGACATAATCTTCAACATTTTTAGCTAATTCGGCATCGGTTTGTTGATCCAGTTCGGCACCGGTAATAACGGCCGTATCGATTTCAGCGTCCGTAATCATTCCTAGACGTTTTGCAATCGCGCCCGCCGTATCGCGGTGATCTCCCGTAATCATCAATGTCCGAATTCCAGCCTCATGGGCTTCTTGAACCGCCTGGGCTACTTCGACACGTTCTGGATCAATCATTCCAATTAGACCAGCAAAAATCAAATCTTTTTCAACGACATCACTTTCCAAAACGGTTGGAACTTCATCTGATACCTGATAAGCAAAACCGAGCACTCGAATTGCCTGTGTTGCTAATTCATGGTTTGTATCCCGGATTTGACGAAGTTCGGCTTCATCCATTGGTAAAATTTCGCCATTAACAACATAGCTCGTGGTTCGTTTCAGCAGTTCATCTGGCGCTCCCTTAACGGTTAACAAATACTTTCCATCTGTTAGTTTATTTACCGTTGACATTAATTTACGTTCAGAATCAAATGGAACTTCCGCAACTCGTGGATATTGGCTAATAACATGATCCGTTGTGTAATCTTTTTCGTCATTAAATGCAATTAATGCCGTTTCCGTTGGATCACCAACCAACTCGCTATCAATTTTTTTCGTGTCGTTATTTAGGATCATCAAATCATATAATTTGTGATTTGCATCTGGAGTCACATCTTTTGAATCCAGCAGCTGATTATCAATAAAGACTTTTTCAACCGTCATCTTGTTTTGAGTCAGCGTTCCCGTCTTATCTGACGCAATAATTTCAGTACTTCCAAGTGTTTCAACGGCAGGCAATTTTCGAATAATAGCATGCCGTTTTGCCATTCGCTGTGTCCCTAGCGCCAAGGTAATCGTGACAATTGCCGGCAATCCCTCTGGAATCGCGGCTACAGCCAACGAAATTGCAGTTAGGAGCATGTCAATAATTGTTTCCTGTCCTCGAACCATACCAACGATAAAAACGATTACGGCGATTGCTAATATTAGCCACGTTAAAGTTTTACTTAACTTAGCCAGATTTTGCTGGAGCGGCGTGGTCGTTTCTTCTGCGTTGTTGATTAAGTCGGCAATGCGGCCTACTTCGGTTTGCATCCCGGTTCCGGTAACTACACCTTCTCCCCGTCCAAAGGTGACGTTACTATTCATGAAGGCCATATTCTTTCGATCCCCCAATGCGGGGTTTTCTTCTTCGATCACATTAATGGTTTTATTGACCGGAACGGACTCTCCAGTTAAAGCAGCTTCTTCCATTTTCATAGAAGCCGACTCAATCAATCGTAAATCCGCTGGGACAATGTCACCCGCCTCTAGAATCACAATATCACCCGGAACAATTTCTTCACTTTTTACCGTCTGAACCCGACCATCTCGACGAACGTGGG
The DNA here is from genome assembly GCF_001437075.1 of Pediococcus stilesii. Classification (GTDB taxonomy): domain Bacteria; phylum Bacillota; class Bacilli; order Lactobacillales; family Lactobacillaceae; genus Pediococcus; species Pediococcus stilesii. The sequence goes on along the minus strand of NZ_JQBX01000017.1, from coordinate 9,627 downwards.
CTTGCGGGGCCGCTAGTCCCTTTAACGCATCGATAGCTTCTTCTGCTTTTGATTCTTGAAAAACACCGAAAATTGCATTTAAAACGACTACTAATAAAATGATGATCGCGTCAACGCCTTCACCAACAAAAACAGAGATCAATGCCGCAACCAAAAGGACGATAATCATTAAGTCTTTAAATTGCTCAATGAATTTTTGCAGTAACGTTGTTTTTCCCTTGGTGGCTAAAACATTTTTACCGTATTTCTCTGTTCGCTTTTCGACTTCTGCATTTGACAGGCCCGTTCGTTGACTTTCTTCCTTTTTTAAAACTTCGTCAGCCGTCAGTTCCCATATTTTTTTATCCATGATTCTCATTCCTCCGAACTAAAATAGTTTATGTATGAAAAAAGACCCATGTGCGCAAGGATCTTTTCCCACACACATGAGTCTCACTAATTTAAGATAATACCAGATTTATTCTTGCTGGTGATATTACCACAGACGAGCTGCAAGTTACTCCCTCATGTTTATATTCGTATTATAAAGGACTCGCCACCATAAACACAAGTAATTTATACTTTCTTTAAGTATTTAATTATCAAAGACGGTATATGGTAATGCTCGCTTATGCGCCGTGCGTTTATACCATCCTTCAATCTTCTCCGCCACATCGTCATCAACTGAACGTCCTTCAAGATAATCATCGATGTCATCGTACGTAACTCCTAGTGCCACCTCATCAGGAAGCGCTGGACGATTGTCTTCTAAATCGGCCGTCGGAATTTTTTCATACAATTCGACTGGTGCATTCAGGTATCTCAACATCGCCTTGCCTTGGCGCTTATCCAGACGCCACAAAGGAACAATATCGGCACCTCCATCGCCAAACTTGGTATAAAAACCAGTAACTGACTCGGCGGCATGATCGGTTCCAATGACAATTCCAGCATTATTGCCAGCGATGCCGTACTGTGCAATCATTCTTTGACGCGCTTTAATGTTGCCTTTATTAAAATCCGAGATTTTTATTCCATTTGCTTCAAGCGCGTCGACCATTGCATCGGCCGCTGGTTTTATATCAACCCGAACAACCTCATCGGCTTGCATAAATTCGATGGCTCGCATTGCATCGGATTCATCCACTTGAATTCCATAGGGTAACCGAACCGCAATGAATTTGTAAGTATGATCTCCAGTCTCTTCACGCAACTCACGCACTGCCATTTCAGCGAGTGCCCCAGCTAACGTTGAATCCTGTCCACCGGAAATCCCTAGCACCAAAGATCGTAATCCTGGAATCCGCTTTAGATAATTTTTCATAAAGTCAACGCTTCGGCGAATTTCTTGTTCGGGATCGATCGTTGGCTGTACTCTCAAAGTATCAATAATTTCTTGTTGTAATTTACGCAATTTTTTCACCTAGAATTTATTAAAATTTTAATTTACTGACGTATTCACGGACATTTTTAATGATAGCTACCTTATTATCATAGCAGTCTTGGGATAGATCTACCGGATAGTCCTGTGGATTCAAGTCTCGTTTATATTCGTCCCAAAGCGAGTCTAAACTTTGGCGGGCAAATTTCTTAATTTCATTAAGTGACGGGCGATCATACACTAATTTTCCATCCTCAAATATTGTTTGCAACAATGGCCGTGCCTCAAAATCCGTGACCGTCTTATTGATATACGTATAATTAGGATGGAACATGTACAGCGATTGCTCTTCACGAGGGTCTTCATCCCACAACGTAATGTAGTCACCCTCAGATTTTCCATCTGATTTTCTTGAGATTCGCCAAACCTGTTTTTTACCCGGCGTTGAAACTTTTTCAGCATTATTTGATAGTTTAATCGTATCGATCATTTTGCCATTATGCTCAATCGAAACCATCTTATAAACCGCGCCTAATGCTGGTTGGTCATAAGCCGTGATTAGCTTTGTTCCAACTCCCCAGACCTCAATTTTAGCACCCTGCATTTTTAAATTTTGGATAGTCTTTTCATCCAGATCATTTGATGCATAGATTTTGGCGTTTGGAAAACCAGCTTCGTCAAGTTGTTCGCGAACCCGTTTTGATAAATAAGCCATATCACCACTATCAATTCGAACACCAAGAAAGTTTATTTTATCGCCCATTTCCTTTGCGACCCGAATTGCATTTGGAACACCGCTCTTTAAAGTGTCAAATGTGTCCACTAGAAAAACACAATCGTGATGAGTTGTAGCATAGGCCTTGAAAGCATCATAATCATTCATGTAATATTGAACCAACGCGTGGGCATGAGTACCACTAACAGGAATTCCAAATAGTTTTCCCGCACGAACATTGCTTGTTGCGTCAAAACCACCAATGTATGCCGCTCTGGTGCCCCAAATTGCAGCATCCATCTCTTGTGCCCGGCGTGTTCCAAACTCTAGCAGTTTGTCTGAGCCAACGACTGATTTAATTCGGGCAGCCTTTGTCGCAATTAAAGTCTGATAGTTAACAATATTTAAAAGCGCCGTTTCAATCAGTTGACAGTCTGCTAAAGGTCCTTCAACCTGTAAAATCGGTTCATTGTTGAAGACTAAGTCACCTTCCACTGCCGAACGGATTGTTCCCGTAAAACGGAAGTCCTTCAAGTAGTCTAAAAAGTCGTCGGGATAGCCCATTACGTCACGTAGATATTCAATATCACTATCAGAAAAATGTAAATTATTAATGTACTCAATAACTCGGTCTAATCCAGCAAAAACAGCATATCCATTGTCAAACGGCATATTGCGGAAAAACACTTCAAAAATTGCATTTTGATTATGGATCCCCTTATCCCAATATGTCTCAATCATATTGATTTGATATGCGTCTGTATGTAATGTTAATGTGTCATCTGGAAATTCTTTTACCATGATGATTATGCCCCTACTCTCTATTTTTATAAAAATTACTGTCATTACAGTTGTATTAATTCTATCATTTATGAGCCAAATCGCAATTTATAATACTAGGAGAATTTTTATGCCCTTTAAAACTGTTAATATTTTAGGATTCAACTTTTTAAAAACCACAAAAGATGATTTTCTGGAGCAACTTCAGCCCGATTTACTCCATCAAAAGAAACGATTTATTATTACCGCAAACCCTGAAATTATAATGTATGCCCGAAAGCATCCCAACTATTCTAAAATCGTTAAATCGGCCGACTACCTCGTTGCCGATGGAATTGGAATTGTTAAAGCTTCTCAATTTACTAACACAAAATTAACCGAACGAATCACGGGCTTCGATCTTTTCAACGACCTCTTGAAGTGGGCCAATACCCATCAATCAAAGGTGTACCTTCTAGGCAGCAAAGATTCTGTTATTAAAGCCGTCGTTCAAAAGATTCATAGCGAGTTTCCCCAAATTAACATTGTTGGCTATCACGATGGCTATTTTAAAAATGAGGCTCCCATCGTTGAAGAAATAAAGAAAACAAAACCCAATTTTGTCTTCGTCGCAACCGGTTTTCCGAAACAAGAAGAATTTATCAGCGCTCACCAGTCAGTTGCTTCCGCCATTTGGATGGGAATCGGAGGAAGCTTTGATGTCTATGCCGGAAATGTTAAACGCGCTCCGCTTTTTTGGCAAAAACATAATATCGAATGGCTATACCGTTTAATTACCGATCCCAAACGAATCAAACGTCAAATCGTACTACCAATCTTCTTGCTTGAATCTTTTTTAAAAAGAAAACAATAGATTCTCTGCTAAGCTTCGATGTAATTAAAAAAACAGTAAAACAACGGCAGTTTTAGCCGCAGTTTTACTGTTTTTTAATTGTTTTATTAACGATTTAAATAAAATTCAAAACGTTCGCCAACATACTGTGTCCGAACATACTCAAACGGTGTACCATCTTGGGCATATGAAAGCTGGTGGAGACGTAAAATCGCATCACCACGCTTAATATCCAAGTACTCGGATACTCTTTCTGAAGCTAGCATTGCCGAAACGGTTTGATCTGCTCGACCAATGACTAAGCCCGCTTTTTCCTCAAGTGTCTTATAAAGTGACTTAGTAACTTCAGATTTACTGAAATCACTAACTAACTTTTCAGGAATGGTAGCTGTTTCGTAACAAATTGGTACTGAATCTGCAAAACGAATGCGTTCCATTCGCAAAACAAGATCGCCGTCGTTTAACTGCAATTTCTCAATTTCGCTCAGCGAAGGTTCACTCGTATGGTATGAAATTGTTCGGCTAGAGGGTTTTTTACCCTGTGCTTCCATTAGCTCGGTAAAGCTAGTCACTCCGGATACCTTTTCTTGAACCTTTTGACTAGCAACATAGGTGCCCGAACCCACCTTACGTTCCAAAATTCCTTCATCAACCAAAGTTGAAATAGCTTGGCGAAGAGTCATTCTACTAACACTAAACTGCGTTGAAAGCTCACGCTCAGCCGGAATACGCTCTCCTACCTTCCATTTTCCTGCCTCAATAGCTTTTTTGATTTCATTATGAATTTGAATATACACCGGTGAATTCATGTTTGTACCCCTATTAAATTATTAACTAATTATTTTCCTTCGAAAACTTCTTACCATAACTGTATGTTTCTAACTTGTTAAGATCTGTATCAAAAACGTTGATATCAGCATCCTTACCAACTTCTAGTGTTCCCTTTGAATCTAGACCAAATTCACGTGCTTGGTTAACTGAACTCATTTGAACAGCTTCTTCGATACCACAACCAAAGAACTTCATTGCGTTCTTGAATGCGTCGTCAAATGCAAGAACTGATCCTGCCAATGTTCCGTCTTCCAAACGTGCTTGCTTGTCTTTAACATATACTTTTTGGCCACCAAGTTCGCTTTCGCCTTCAGCGATACCCTTAGCACGCATTGAATCCGTAACTAGATCAATTCTTTCTGAGCCCAAAACTTCGTAAGCAAGTTTTAACATATCGGGAACAATATGAAAACCATCACAAATTAATTCAGCATAGATGTTATCTTCCAGCATAACATGTCCAGTAACACCAGGTTCACGATGTTTGAACTCACGCTGGGCATTGTAAAGGTGAGTAGCATGAGTAACGGTACTATTTAAAAGTTGTGCTCGTGTTGCGTCGGAATGACCAACTGATGGCACAATTCCATGATCTAAACAGTATGATTCAAATGCATCTGATCCTTCATGTTCGGGAGCAATTGTAATTAATTTAACCCGGCCACCTGAAAGTTCATTCCATTTTCCAAGTAATTCAGCGTCTGGATCTTTGATGTATTGCTCTGGTTGCGCACCTTTATATTTTGTTGAAATAAAAGGACCTTCCAAATGAACACCTTGGATCACTGGATTTTCTTCTGCAGCTTTAGCAACACCGCGCATTGCTTTTTCGATGTTTTCATTGGACTGAGTCATCGTTGTACAGAAGAAGCTTGTAACACCTTCATTAATCACGGCTTGGTTAACCATTTCGTTAATTTGTTCTGGATCACCGTCCATCGCATCAAATCCATATCCACCGTGAGTATGTACATCGATAAAGCCAGGAACAATTACCTTTTCGCCCGCAAATTGAACTTGATCATCCCCTTGAGCTTTATATTCACTCATTGGACCAACAGCTTCAATTGTTTTACCAAAACGGATATAACCGTCTTCGATTTTTTCTAAACCAGTATAAATAGTAGCATGACGCAAAACTATACTCATGAATTTTCCTCCTAAATTTTAATCTAGGTTTATTATATATCGGTATAGACCAAAAAACAAGATTTTACTTACCAATTTCTTTTCCAACCGTGGCATCAATTCCCTTCACCACCGCTGTTGAAAATCCAGCTTCTTCCATTGCTAATAACCCGGCAACCGTTGTTCCACCTGGGGATGAAACCTTATCAATCAGCGCGTAAGGAACTTCACTTGATTTTAAAACCATTTCGGCGCTACCTTTAACCATTTGAGCTGCAATTGCTGTGGACTCGGCTTTTGATAGTCCGTACTTAACGCCTGCTCTGGATAAAGCGTCGATAAATAAATATGCATATGCCGGAGCACTTCCCGCAATTGCCGAAAAAATAGGGAAATCTTTTTCTTCGACTTCCATCGTTTTCCCAATTGTTTCAAACAATGCAACGCCTTTTTTGAAGGGGCTTTCATCTAGTGGTCCGTTACCATTAACGGCAGTCATTCCCTCACCAATTTCAACGTTCACATTTGGCATCGTTCTTAAAATTGGTACGTGTCGGCCAATTAACTGTTCAATATCCCCCACACTCACTACTGAAGCAATTGAAACGACTAATTGATCGTCTTTAATTACTGCTTTAACTTCATCAATTACGGTTCCAATCACATAAGGCTTAACGGCTAAAACAATTGTATCCGCGTCTCGCACAATTTCAAGATTGCTTGGGACCGCTCGTACGCCAAACTTCTTTGCAAACGTTTCGTAGTTGCTCTGGTGTGCACTATGTACTAGAATATCTTGTCCATCGATGCCCTGTTTTAATAATCCTTTGATAATCGCACCAGCCATGTTACCTACTCCGATAAAACCAATTTTCATTTTAAAGCCTCCTTGTTAGTGTTTATTTTATCCTATCACACATTGCCTATTTCTATTAAAAAAAATTAGCGGCTAGCATTTTCTGCATTTAGCCACTAATTTTTTTAACTTTTGTTCAAAACATGAAAAATAATAATCCAACCAGCTTTAATCCATACCAATTGTTTCGAAAAGATCATTTAATCCTTCCGCCATCGTGGGATGGGAATAAATCTGATCTCTCAACATTTGATAAGGCAAATTGGCATGCATCGCCAGACTGATAATATTGATGATTTCATGTGCTTCTGGAGCGTAGATCGTGGCTCCTAAGATATGGTCCTCTTTATCCACAAGCACTTTGTAAAACCCGTTCGGATGCCCTAAAATATGTGCTTTAGGCATTCCAGCAACGGCGACTTTTCCCGTACGATATTCTATTTTTTTATCAAGTGCTTCTTTTTCGGACATGCCAATTTGAGATAATGGTGGCATTAAAAAGATTGTTTTTGGAACGATTACTTGCTCTTTAGTCGTCTTCGTTCCACCGGCATACAACTGATTATAAACAATTCGATAATCATCTAAGGAAAGGAAGGTAAACTGTGCTCCGCCTCGGACATCACCCATTGCCCAAATATTTTGAACATTGGTTTTTAGATGATCATCAACGGTAATTCCGGCTTCAGAATAGTTAACCCCTGCTTGATCTAAATTTAAACCTTGAATATTGGGTTTTCGTCCAGTGGCAACGAGAATCGTATCAACCGTTATTTGTGATTCACGTCCATTAGAAGTGACAGTCAATACGGCACGCGAATCCTGATCTTGAACCTGAACCACTTCGGCTGATTGAAGCACCTCAATTCCGGCTTTATCAAAGTTCTGTTTTACCGCTTGGGAAACATCTTGGTCCATTCCACGCATAAATTCTGCATTACGATTAATCATCGTCACTTTGGAACCAAATTGACTATACGTCGTTGCAAATTCCATCCCAATATACCCACCACCAATAATGGCTAAAGATTGGGGAAAGTGATCTTGATCTAATAAATCTGTGCTAGTAACGGTTCTTGAACTTTCTTTTAATCCTGGAATATCTGGAATTGTAGATGTCGCACCGGTATTAATAAAAATTCTTTCACCCACTACTTCTTCTGTCGTTCCATTTAAATATTTAACGTTTAACGTGTGTTGGTCAACAAACGAAGCCGATCCGTTCAAAACTTTGACTGTCTTTTGATCCGCCAGTTTATGAAAATTACTATATCTTAATTTACCAATGACACTTCTTTTTTTAGTGATTGCCATTTTATAGTTATCTTTTAAACCACCGACCTGTGGCTTGTCAGATAATTCATACAACAACTTAGATGGAATACACGCAATATTGATACATGTTCCACCGTACATCTGATCAGATTTTTCGATTACTACGACTGATTCACCACGTTGTGCTTGACGAAAAGCAAGTGTCTTAGCCGCTTTTCCGAAACCAATATATACATTCTTAGCTTTAATCATTTTGTCCTCCACCATAAACTGTGATAAATACAGTATAGGTTAGTAACTAGCTGATATCGAACAATTTGCTTATTTAAAATAACCGGATCACGGCATTGCCCTTTTATGAACTAAATATATTAATCCTCCAATAATAGCAAAAGCAACTCCGATTACATAAGTTACAAAAGTAAATCTCACAAATAAAACAACGATGATTAAGAGTGCCAACAACGGAACCAAATCTCCTCCAATTAAATGCATCCCCTTAGGTAGATCCGGATCTTTTCTTAGTTTTAGTAAAGCCAGAATTGTGGCAATATACTGAATAAATGAACTAAAAACAATTAAATTAACTAAAAACAGGTAGCTTCCGCTTGCCACAAGTGCAATGGCAAGTCCTGCGGTGACGATCACCGATAAAATGGGAGCCTGAAATCGATTGGTTTTCCCAAAAGCGGCTGGTAATAAATCTTTTTCAGTTGATAATGACGCTAATTCAACGGGTGAATCAAAAGATACCGCAATTGCTACGCCCAACGTTGAAACCAGCATCCCACCAAGCACAATCATTTTTCCGACCGCTCCGACTACGTGCTCAAAAGCAATCGCTACTGGTAGCTTTTCATTTACCAAGCCACTGCCTAAAAGAAACATTGTTATAAACTGTGTTAATAAGTAAATTGCCGTTACACCCAAAATTACCGTAATCAGTGCTCTTGGTAAGTTTTTCTCCGCATTACGCATTTCTTTTGCCGCAATTGGCAAAAAAGAAAAGCCCGTAAACATATAAAATGAAGTTGTAAAAGCGTCCACTGTTCCACCAGTTGAAGTTTTCACCGTATTTGGTAGTGCCACGGGGTGTTTTACAAATAATATTAACCCACCAATCACAAAAACAAGTAACATACTGATTTTTAAAGTACTTGAAATATTATCAATAAATTTAGTGGCTCCGGGGCCAAAAAGATTGATGATTGCCAAAATTCCAATAATTACGGTCGCAATTATTATATACAAGCTTCGTTGTGCCACGGCAGGAAAAATTCCCTTCAGCGTCGTTAAAAATGCCGCGATTTCCGTACTAATTGTGATGACTCCCAAAAACCAGGTAAACCATCCAACCTGAAATCCGACATCTGGTCCAAAAGCGGTATTAGCATAAATCCATGCCCCACCATCTTCATCAATTTTAGAACTCATAACGGCATAATTTAATGCGATTAATAGTGTCGAAACTCCTGCAAATAGAATCGCAACCAAGCTATAGATTCCTGCCTGCTGATAAAGGCTACCTGGTAGTAAAAAAATGCCCGATCCAATGATTCCATTAATTCCGAGCAGCAGAACACTTGTAAAAGATAGCTCTTCTTTTTTCTTATTCAAAATCATCACCTACTCCAACATTTTCCTCAATTCTAACAAAGTACGGCAAAGATGGCCTCGATGAAGTTTTCACAATATCGTAAAAACTAACCTTAAGTAAAAAATGGGAACTTATTTATTTGAAATGTGCTTATATGAATAATCATTTTTTCGTCTATTTGTAATAACAAAAAAGCTTCACATCGATTGATGTGAAGCTTTCATTTAGTTGGGCTAGCTGGGATCGAACCAGC